>NZ_JBIBYW010000001.1:1394649-1413722 GCF_043083605.1 Leifsonia sp. NPDC014704
CCCGCCCCCCCCGCCCGCCCACCCCACGGCCCGCCCGACGGGCGGTGCGCCCGCCGCAAAACCGCACTTGCGCCACGAATCTCGCGCCTACTGAGGGTGACGCTGCCGGAGATTTGGCGCAAATCTCGGTTATGTGAGCGCCATAACGATGATTTGGCGCAAATCGCGGGGCGACGGGAAGGGAGAGCCCTTGCCGGGATGCGGTGAGCGCGGGAGAGTCGTGGCATGAGCCACCGAGACGACCGCGCCGACCAGCTGACCACCGCCCCCTCCGCCGACGAGAGCGACGCCGACCCGCGGATCGAGGTCAGCGAGGGCTCGGAGGGCCGCCGCCGGATCGACGTGCGCGAGGACGCGAAGGTCCGCCCAGGAGCGGACCCCGAGCACCGCTGACCCGCACCACGACGCCGGCGGCCGCGAGCAGGGCCGCGAGTCCCGCGATCCAGGCGTCCGAGGTCGAACCGCTCGCGGCGAGTTCCGCGGTCGGGTTCAGCGCCGCCGGATCCGTCGCGCCTCCTCCGCCGCCGGGCTCTCCGGCCCCGGGAGCCGCGGCCGCTCCGTACACCCGCACGTAGTCGAACGTTGTCGTGAACCCTCCCGCCGCCATCGACACGAGTCCCAACCGGGGCGGCGTCGTCTGCAGCGGTGTCGTCCAGGCGCCTGCCTCATCCCACGTCGCGCCGTCGTCCGCGCTGGTGGATGCGGTGTAGACGTTCTCGGTCGCGGTGTGCGTCCTGCTCAGCCGCAGAACGGTCGCCTCCGCCACCGGTCCGCCGACGGCGTTGCCATACGTGGGATACCCCGGGCCTTCCGCCGTCTCCCGCTTGCCGAACTCGGTCTGCCGGGTCTCCCAGATGGAGGTGACCGAGAGCTTCACGAAGTCGGCGTCGCCCTGGTGGATGACCAGGCCTCCCTGCGCATAATTCTGGCAGCATCCCTCGCTCGGTACGGTGCTCGACACCCGCGTCTCGACGACGTAGTCGCCGCTCGGGAGAGCCCGGAGGGGAAGTCCGGCGGCTCCCGGGTCGGGGCCGAGATCGGCCGCCTGGGTGTCCCAGTGCAGCGCTCCCCCGGAGAGGGATCGCGTCGTCGCGCCCGGATCGCGTTCCCACGTCCAGGCAGGGTCCATCTCCGCGCCGTCGAACTCGTCCGAGTACGCGGGAAGCAGGGTTCCGCGGCCGGGCGGCGCGACGAACGTCGGCACATAGGCCGCCGGATCACCCGCCGTCACCACAGGAGCGGGCTGCGGGGAGTCCGACGGCCCCGCCCCGCCCCGCACCACCGGCCAGCCGTCCTTCCAGTCGAGCGCATCCATCAGCACCGGACGTTTGGTGTACGTGCCACCGCCCGCGACGTACGGGTCGGTGCGGTCGACCGCGTGGTACAGCATCCAACGCTGGCCGGTCGCATCGACCGCGCTCGTGACGTGGCCGGTCCCGATCCAGCGGTTGCCGTTCTGGTGCAGCACCGGAGTGCCGCCGACGCGCGGGTCGAGCAGCAGTGCGCCGGTCCGGTCCTCGAACGGACCGGTAGGCGACGTCGAGCGTCCCGCGAACACGCCGTATCCCGTCAGCGGCCCCGAGCAGCAGTTGGTCGCCGAGCCGAGCAGGTAGAACCAGCCGTCGTGCTCGATGACGTGAGTACCCTCGTACCGGTTCGGGATGGCGACCTGCACCTGGCTGGCCGGGTCCGAGTGCAGACCGTCGGCCGAGAGCTTCCGCACCGAGAGTCCGCCGTAGTAGCTGCCGAAGTACAGGTAGCGCTCGCCCCCGACGGTGATCAACTCCGGGTCGAACACCCACCGCCGGTCGGCGGGGTCCGCGCTCCCCGGCGCCGGCATCGGCTCCACCACCGGACCTCCCGAGTCGACCCAGGGCCCGGCGGGGCTGTCGCTGGTGGCGACACCGATCGCCGAGCCGCCGCCGGGCGCCACGGTGTTCGTCGCCGTGTAGTACAGCAGATAGCGGCCGTCGACGTACGCGACGTCGGGCGCCCACATGTCGCCGTCGCCGATCCAGGCGGGCTTCGTGGGCAGCGCTTCACCGACGAACGACCAGTGCACCAGATCGGTGGAGCGGTAGGTCGGGATGCTCGAGAAGACGAGCGAGCCGTCGGGGTTCCGCAGCGACGAGTCGACGACGTCGCGCGTGCAGTACAGGTACCACGCCGGATCGGCCGGATCCTCCGACCGGATGACGTCCGGGTCGGCGCACTGCTCGGCGAGCTTTCCGCCACCCAGGTCGAGGGGCAGCGGGTTGCTGTACGTGGCCGGCGCGGCGGCGGCGGGATGCGCGGGCGCTGCCGCGATCACTCCCGCAGAAAAGGCCAGCGCTGTAAGCGCAGAGAGGATGGGCAGAGACACTCGGCGCGGGATCACAACTCTCCTTTGAGACGGAACGTGCGCCCAACGCTACAGCGCTGTAAACGATCCGCCAAGAGCATGAAAGCACCACTGCGCGGCCGCCATGGCGGAGATTTGGCGCAAATCGTGGCTCTGGACTCGGCATAACGGAGATTTGGCGCAAATCGTGGCCGTGCCGGCAATGCAGAACGGGCCGCCACCCGAAGGTGACGGCCCGTCTGTAAGAAGTTCGCGGTGTCTATCGAAGACGCCGACTTCCGGCTGCGGTTATCGACGCAGACCGAGGCGCTCGATCAGCGAGCGGTAACGGTTGATGTCGATGTCCGAGAGGTAGCCGAGGAGGCGGCGACGCTGACCGACCAGCAGAAGCAGGCCACGACGCGAGTGGTGGTCGTGCTTGTGCTCCTTGAGGTGCTCGGTGAGATCCTTGATCCGCTTGGTCAGGATCGCGACCTGCACCTCGGGGGATCCGGTGTCACCGGGGTGGGTTGCGTACTCTTCGATGATCGCCTTCTTGGTGTCTGCATCCAGCGCCATAGAGGGATCCCCTTTCTGCTCGTTGCGCGGTGCCCGGGGCCTGATGCCTGGGCTCTCTTGATCCGCGGCCGTTAGACGGCAACTGGAAGAGTCTACCAGAGCATCCGGGGCGCTCCCGCCCCGCGGCCACCGCTCAGGACGGCTCCGGCTCCGGCTCGAGAAGGGCGAATCCGGCGCCCTGCGGGTCGACGATCTCGGCCCACCGACCGACACCCGGAGCGGAGAGCGGTTCGGTGCGGAGTGTCCCGCCGAGCTCCGTCGCACGCACGATCGCCGCATCCAGGTCGGCCACGTTGAAGTACACGAGCCAGTGCGCAGGCTCGACGCCGTCCGACCGGTAAGCGCCCGCCACGCTCGTCCCGCCGACGTCGAACAGCCCGTAGGGCTCCTCCCCCACACGCATCTCGCTGATGCCGACGCCGAGCACCGACTCGTAGAACGGGAACGTCGACGCCGGGTCGGCGGCCACCAGCTCCAGCCAGTCCACCGCGCCGGGCTCGTCGCGCAGCCACGGGTCGCCCTGGTCCTTGCGCTGCCACAGTCCGAAGACCGCTCCGGCCGGATCGGCGACGATGGCCAGCCGGATGCCGGCGACCGGTTCCCCCGGCTCCAGCAGCACCGAGCCTCCCGCGGCCGTCACGGCCTGCGCCGCGGCGGTCAGATCGTCGACGGAGAAGTAGGCCGTCCAGCTCGTCGGCACGTCGTCCGAGGGGAGCGGGCCGAGCGCGGCGACGGGCACACCGCGCTCGCTGGCCAGCGCGAAACCGTTGGAATCGGCCGACGGCGCCGACACATCCCATCCGAACAGCGATCGGTAATAGGTGGCGGCGGCGGGGTGGTCGGGGCTCTGGAGGTCGACCCAGACGGGCGCGCCCTGCGGGAATGCGTCTTCGATCGGCATGGGCTCACGCTACTCGCCGCCGGGCAGCGCGGCGAGAGCCATCCCCAGCGGCGTCGAACAGCCGGATGCGGTCAGATGCCGCGCAGCACCTGATCCAGTGCGGCCGCGACCACGGGGCCGGGCGGTCCGTCGTCGTGGCGCGCCCACCAGACGAGCGCCGAGAAGTCGGCCGACCCGATCGCGTCGGCGAGCACCTGCACGCGCAGTCCGTCCGGCTCGGCTCCGAGGCGGCGGGCGAGGAAGTCGACGAGGATGCCGCGGTTCGCCGCGATCGCTGTGAGGCCGAATCCGACGAGTGCGGGGTGCGTACCCATCAGCGCCATGCGCCGGCGGGTGGCCTCCTCGGCCTCGGGACTCAGGGTCAGCGACTCGCTCACCGCGCGCGCCAGCACATCCCGCACGGGCTCGTCGTCCTCCGCTGCGTCGAGCACGTCGTGCATCCGCCCGACCACCGGCTCGATGCCGCCCCACACCAGTGCCGGCTTGCTCGGGAAGTAACGGAACAGCGTGCGCCGCCCGATGCCCGCCACCCGGGCGATGTCGTCCATCGTGGTCTGCTCGTACCCGTGCTCGTCGAAATGCCGAAGGGCGAGCAGCGCCACCCGCTCGGGGTCGACGTCGGCCGGCCGGCCGCGACGGCGGGTGACGGGCGCATCCGGCGAGGTCATCCTCCGATCATCGCATTGCTTCGCCCGGCGCCGACGCTCGCGCGCGCTCGACGGCCTGGGCGAGCGTGCGAAGGCCGTCCGGGATCTGCTCCACCGGGATGCCGCCGAAGCCGAGCAGGAGGCCGTCAGGCCCCTCCCCGACCCGAAACCGAGACACCGGCTGCACGGCGACGCCCGCGACCGCGGCCCGTTCAGCGACCCGGCGGCCGTCGATGCCGCCGTCCGCCCCGTCCGCGAGCAGCGCCAGGTGAAGGCCGGCGGCGGACGGTACCAGGCGGAGGCCCGGCAGCAGCTCTCGCGCCGCACGGACGAGCGCGTCGTGCCGCTGCTCGTAGACGCGGGTCGCGGAGCGCACGTGCCGCGCGAAACCGCCCGAGTCGATGAAGCGTGCCATGGCGCGCTGCGTGACCACGTCGTTGTGCCAGTCGCTCAGCCGCTTGGCATGCCGAAGAGCGGGCAGGAGGCCCGGCGGGGCGACGACGAATCCCAGCCGGAGCGCCGGTGCCATCGTCTTCGAGAAAGTGCCGACGTAGACCACCCGGCCCTCCGCATCCAGTCGCTGGAGCGGGTCGAGCGGCCGCGCGCCGAACCGGTACTCGCTGTCGTAGTCGTCCTCGATGACGACCGCGTCGTTGCGGGCGGCCCACTCCAACAGGGCGACCCGTCGTTCCAGCGGGAGAACGCCGCCCAGCGGGAACTGGTGGGAGGGGGTCACATACAGCAGGCGTGCCGGGGGCAGCAGGTCGACGCGAAGCCCGAACTCGTCCACCGGGACGGGCAGCACCCGAGCGCCCGTCGTCTCGAACAGCTGCCGGACGGGCGGATAGCCGGGGTCCTCGACGAGGGCGGTGTCGCTCGGCGTCAGCAGCACACGGGCGAGCAGGTCGAACGCCTGCTGCGCGCCGTTGGTCACCAGCACGTCCTCGGGACCTGCGGCCACCGAGCGTGCGAGGCCGAGGTGCCGCGCTATCCCCTCGCGCAGCCGGTCGACACCGGCCGGGTCGGTGTAGAGGGCCGAGCGGGCGAAGCCGCCGCGGAGCTCGGCGGTGACGTAATGCCGCCAGGTCTCCAGCGGGAAGAGGGCGGGATCGGGCGAGCCGATGCTGAAGTCGTAGGCGATCGGGCGCGGCTCGGTCCACAGCGGGTCGTCGAGGTCAGCCCAGGTCGCATTCGGTCGGGCGGCGCCGCGGGGGGTGTCCGCAGCGCCGGGGCGGGCCGGCGCGCCCGTGTAGGCGACGAACGTGCCCGCGCCCACCCGGGCGGCGAGGTACCCCTCCGCCGTCAGCCGCTCGTACGCCGTCGAGACCGTCGACCGTGCGACCTGCAGCCGCTCGGCGAGTTCGCGCGTCGCCGGCAGCCGCTCTCCCCGCCGCAGGCGCCCATCCACCACGGCGTCGCGCAGCTGGCGGTAGATGCGGTCGGCGCGATCGCCCCGGCCGTCGATGGCGACATGCAGGTCCAGAATGCCCTCCGAGCCTCGAGGAATGGCCTGATCAGAATCGATCGGAATGGATCTTACCCCCGGCCAATCGCGTTCCTAGCGTGGAGGACATGACAGAACGCATCCAACTCCCCACCATCGTGCCCGAGGGCTACCGCAAGGTCATCAACCTGGACGGCTACGTCGGCGGCAAGGTCGAGGAGCCGCTCGGCGACCTCATCAAGCTGCGCGCCTCACAGATCAACGGCTGCACCTACTGCGTCGACATGCATTCGGTCGACCTGCAGGGTCGCGGCGTGCCGCTCCGCAAGGTCTTCGCCGTCTCCGCCTGGCGCGAGTCTCCGTGGTTCACCGACCGCGAGCGCGTCGCGCTGGAGCTCACCGAGGCGGTGACCCTCATCCACGAGGACGGCGTCTCGGACGACCTGTACCAGCGGGCGCTGAGCGAGTTCGGCGAGGAGGGCCTGGCGAACGTGCTGCTGGCCATTGCGACCATCAACATCTGGAACCGCATCGCCATCCCGACCCGGATGCAGCCGCCCGCGCTGTAGGCCGTCGTCCTCCGGGTGCGGTCCTACCCGATGCCCCTCACACGCGCGCCCGCTCGCCGGAAAGGGAGGACATTCCGCCCCTCAGCCGGCCGCTTCGCCTCCGTTCGCGGCATCCTGCGGCGTGTCGGCGGCGGATCTCCCCCGTTTCCGATCCGACCCACGGTCGAGCGGCGACTAGCAGCTTTCGGAGGAGATCCGGCGGGTGATCGCCCCGAACGCCGGGAATGGAGGGGATGATGTCGGCCTCGGCCGGTATCCCCTCCGTTTCCGACGCGCACGGCACGGGACACCCCGAACGACGAAGCGCTCCCCCGGCCGTGCCGAGGGAGCGCTTCGTCGTTCGGGTGATGCGTTCAGCTGACGCCGAGCAGGTCGATCACGAAGATCAGGGTCTTGCCCGACAGCGGGTGACCGCCGCCGGCCGGGCCGTAGGCGAGCGCCGGCGGAACGGTGAGCTTGCGGCGACCGCCGACCTTCATGCCGGGGATGCCCTCCTGCCAGCCCTTGATGAGGTTGTTGAGCGGGAAGTTGATCGACTGGCCGCGGCTCCAGGAGGAGTCGAACTCCTCGCCGGTTTCGTACTCGACGCCGAGGTAGTGCACGTCGACCTTCGCGCCGGGGGTGGCCTCGGGGCCGGTGCCCTCGACGATGTCGACGATCTCGAGGATCTCGGGAGCCGGTCCCTCGGGGGCGTCGACTTCCGGCTTCTGGTTGGTGTTCTCTGCCATGTCTCCCATCCAACCGGTGCCGGGGTGCGGCGTCAAAGCGCGTTCGCTCAGCGCGCAGCCGCGATCGGGGGTTGCGTTCCCTGCGCGCCGGGGGCATCCTTGACGCATAACTCGATCCCCCGGGAGCGCTGCAGGCATCGCCGCACCACCGGGGGTCGAGTCTGTTAAGGCCTCGTGCGGGTCCCCACGCGTCAGGCGCCGAAGACCTTGCCCGGGTTCAGGATGCCGAGAGGGTCGAACACCGACTTCAGCTTCACCTGCAACTCGTAGGAGTCCGGTCCGACCTCGTCCGCGAGCCAACGCCGCTTGAGCACGCCGACGCCGTGCTCCCCGGTGAGGGTGCCGCCGAGGGCGATGGCGGTGCGGAACAGGTCGTTCGCCGCATCCCACACGGCGTCGGGCACCGTATCGCCGGTATAGACGAAGTTGGGGTGCAGGTTGCCGTCGCCGGCGTGGGCGACGGTCGGGATCGGGATGCCGTACCGATCGGAGATCCGCTCGATCGCGGCGAACATCTCCGGCATCCGCGAGCGCGGCACCGCGACGTCTTCGATGAGCACTTCCCCGGACGAGGCCAAGGCCGGGTGGAACGCGCGGCGGAGCGCGAGCAGGCGCTCGCCCTCCTCCGCGTCCGCGGCGACCCGGACGGTCCCCCCGGTGTCGGTCAGAAGCTCACCGGCAGCGGCGGCGTCGGCTGCCGCGGTGACGCCGTCGAACTGGACGAGGAGGTAGGCCGCTCCGCCGGTCGCGCCGAACGCGTCCTCGATCGTCTCCGGGCCGAGGTACGCGGAGATGCGTTCGAGCGCCGGGGCGTCGAGCAGCTCCATCACGGCCGGACGCAGCCGTGCCGCGGTAATGCGGGCCGAGGCCTGCGCCGCCGCGGTGACGTCGGAGAACAATGCGCCGAGGGTGACCGGCTCCCCCGGCGGGATCGGCTGGACCCGGACGGTGGCGCCCACGATGACGCCGAGCGTCCCCTCCGAGCCCACGAACAGGGCGGTCAGGTCATAGCCGGTCACGCCCTTGACCGTGCGATGCCCGGTGCGCAGGAGGCGTCCATCCGCGAGCACCACCTCCAGGCCCAGGACGGCCTCGCGCGTGACGCCGTACTTCGCGCACAGCAGCCCGCCGGCGTTGGTCGCGATGTTCCCGCCGACGGTGGAGATCGCCTTGCTCGCCGGGTCGGGCGCGAAGAACAGGCCGTACGGCTCCAGTGCCGCATTGAGGTCGCTGTTGACGACGCCGGGCTCGATGACAGCGAGCTGGTCGTCGGCGGAAATCTCGACGATGCGGTTCATCGCCGAGACGTCGAGGACGATGGATCCGTCGGTTCCGTTCGCGCCGCCCGCCAGGCCCGTGCCCGCACCCCGCGGCACGACCGGGACGCGGAACTCGCTCGCCGCCCGCAGCGTGGCCTGCACGTGCGCCACCGACCGCGCGGTCACGATCGCGAGCGGGCGGCCCTGGGCCACCCATCCCGAGCGGTCGGTGCGGGCGGCGTCGAGGAGAGCGGGGTCGGTCGTCAGCACGCCGGCGTCGGCGGCCTCCTCGCCGAGCGCGGCCGCGAGCCAGTCGAGTACGTCCATGCCCCCAGGCTAGCGATCGGCGGCGCCTGCGACCTCGCGGTCATGTCCGATTTCCGCTATCGGATGTCGGCGGCGGCTGTCACGCTGGTGGACATGAGCACGCTGCAGCATCCCCGGTCCGGCGCATCGACCACGCCTGCCGACAGCGCCGACGGCCGCCTCGCCGACCCTGTGTTCGCCGAGCGCTACCGGGCGATGAGCGCGAAGGATGCGCGGTTCGACGGACAGTTCATCACCGGCGTGCACACCACCGGCATCTACTGCCGTCCGAGCTGCCCGGCCGTCACGCCCAAGCCCGGCAACGTCACCTTCTATCTCACCGCGGCGGCCGCGCACGAGGCAGGGCTCCGCGCCTGCAAGCGCTGCCTCCCGGATGCCGTGCCCGGTTCACCCGAATGGAACGTGCGCGACGACCTCGCCGCACGCGCCATGCGCCTCATCGCCGACGGCACGGTGGAGCGGGAGGGCGTGCCCGGCCTCGCGCACCGGCTCGGCTACACCCCGCGGCACCTGAACCGCGTGCTCACCGCCGAGCTCGGCGCCGGCCCGCTCGCTCTCGCCCGCGCCCACCGTGCGCAGACCGCGCGGCTGCTCCTGACCGGCAGCGACCTCCCGATCACCGACGTGGCCTTCGCCGCCGGCTTCAGCAGCGTCCGGCAGTTCAACGAGACCATGGCCGAGGTCTACCGGCTCACGCCCGGCGCCATCCGGACCGCCGCCCGCCGCTCCCCCGCCGCCGCTCACCGCGAGCCCGGCACGGTGACGCTGAGCCTGCGGCTGCCGGCCCGTGCGCCGTTCGACGGCGCGTCGGTGCTGTCCTTCCTCGCAGCCCGCGCGATCGACGGGATGGAGGCTCCCGGCGCGGCCCACGGCTCAGGCGACATCGGGTACGCCCGGGCGCTCCGGCTCCCGCACGGGCCCGCGGTGGTGCGCTTGACTCTCACCGGCACGGCGACGTCCCCTGCGGTGCAGTGCGACGCCTCCCTCGCGGATGTGGCCGACCTGGCCCCCCTGGTGGCGCGCGTGCGACGTCTGCTCGATCTCGATGCGGACGCCGAGGCCATCGACGCGGTCCTGGCCGCCGATCCGGCGTTGGCGCCCAGCGTCGCTGCGGCACCCGGCCTGCGCGTGCCCGGAGCGGTGGATGCGGAGGAGATCGTCTTCCGTGCGCTCATCGGGCAGCAGGTGTCTGTCGCCGCAGCGCGGACCGCCCTCACCCGGCTCACGGACGCCCTCGGCGAGCCCATCGACCTGCCGGTGCCCGGCGGCGGCGCTTTCTCCCGCCTCTTCCCCACCGCGGCCGCGATCGCCGAGCGCGGGCGGGACGTGCTCCGCGGACCGTCGCGCCGGATCGACGCGATCGTCGGTGCCGCCGAGGCGCTGGCCGACGGTCGCCTCACCATCGACGTCGGCGAGGCGCGTGACGACCTCGAACGCCGGCTGATGGAGCTGCCCGGCATCGGCCCGTGGACGGCCGGATACGTCGCCCTGCGCGTGCTGGGCAGCCCCGACATCCTGCTCACGGGCGATCTGGCACTCCGGCAGGGTGCCGCGCGGCTCGGTCTCCCGGGGGATGCGCGCGGGCTCGCGGAGCACGGTGCACGCTGGGCTCCCTGGCGCAGCTATGCCGGGCTGCACCTGTGGCGCGCCTGAAGCCGGGCGCGCGGCCGCGTACGATCGAGACGTGCCCTCCCTGTCCGTCGTCATCCCGGCCCTCGATGACGCCGAGATGCTCACCCGCTGCCTGGAAGACCTCGCTGCGCAGTTGCGTCCCGCCGACGAGATCATCGTGGTGGACAACGGCAGCAGCGACGGCACCGCCGATGTCGCACGTGCGGCAGGGGCGACCGTCGTCGAGCAGCCGCACCGCGGGATCTGGCCTGCCGCATCCACTGGGTACGACGCCGCGAGCGGCGACATCATCGCGCGCCTGGATGCCGACTCGCGGCCGCCGGCCGACTGGCTGCTCCACATCGAGGCCGAGTTCGTCGATGCGCCCGAGCTCGGTGTGCTCACCGGCCCCGGCGTGTTCTACGACGGCAACACCGTGGTCGCCGGAATCGGGCAGGTGCTCTACATCGGCGGCTATTTCTGGTCCATGGGGCTGTGGCTCGGGAACCCGCCCATCTTCGGCTCCAACTTCGCGATGCGCCGCGAGGTCTGGCTGGATGTGCGCGAGCAGGTGCATCGCGACCGCAGCGACATCCACGACGACCTCGACCTCGCCTTCCATCTGAGCCTCGACACCGCCGTCTGCTACGACGAACGGCTCACGGTCGGCATCTCGGCCCGCCCGTTCTCCACCTGGCGCGGCTTCGGGCGCCGGCTGCGCTGGGCGTACACGACTTTGAGCATGCACCTTCCCGACCAGTCGCCCTGGCGCCGCCGCATCACCCGGCGCCGTCAGGCGCACGACCGCGAGAGGGACGCGCCGGGCGCCGTCGCCTGAACCGATAGCCTGGATCGGTGAGATTCTCGCACCTCAGCACTGCCGCAGATCCCGGGCCCCGCCTGGCCGCCGTCATCGGAGACGGAGCCCTCTTCCTCGACGAGGTGATGGACCGGCCGCCGCGGGACCTGCAGGAGCTCATCGAACGCGGCGAGAACGGCCTCGCCGAGGTGCGTGCGGTCGTCGCCGAAGCGGAAGCCGCCGGCCGCGAGCTGCCGCCGGTGCACGAGTTGCGCCACGCCTCCGCCGTGCTCCGCCCGCCGCACGTCATCGCGATCGGCGCGAACTACGCCGCGCACGCCTCCGAGCTGAAGCTGCGGAGCGAGAAGGCGGCGACCGTCTTCAACCTCTGGCCGAACTCGCTGGCCGGGCATGGCGGAACCACCACCTGGCCGGCCGACCTCTCCACCCAGGTGGACTACGAGGCCGAACTCGGGGTCGTCATCGGCCGCCCCGCGCGCAACGTCTCGGTGCAGGACGCCCTGGACTACGTGTGGGGCTACACGGTCGTCAACGACATCACTGCGCGCGACCTGCAGTTCTCGGAGGCGCAGTGGTCGCGGTGCAAGTCATTCGACGGCTTCACCCCCACCGGGCCCGTGGTCGTCACGGCCGACGAGATCCCCGACCCGCAGGACCTGTGGCTCACCACGAACGTCGACGGTGCCATCCTGCAGGACGCGTCGACCGCCGACATGGTCCGCAGTGTCCCCGAGCTGATCGAGTTCCTCTCGCGCTCGGCCACCATCCCGCCCGGAACACTGATCTCGACCGGGAGCCCGGGCGGCGCGGGCTACTCGCGCACCCCTCCGGTCTTCCTCCGCGACCGCTCCACCGTCACCGTCTCCATCGGCGGGATCGGCTACCTCACCACGTACTGCCGCGTCACCTGATCCACCGGGCGCGCCGGGGTGCGTTAGCGTATGCCTGTGTCGATCGGAGAGCGGCGCCCGGTCACGGGCGGGGACGACGAGGCTGCGCGCCTTGATGCCGCCCTGCCCGATATCGACTGGTCGGTCGCGCCCGTCGGCACGGTCTTCTCCCGCTTCCGCGCACCCAGCGGTGAGCTGGCGGTCGCCGCACTCGGCGACCCGGCCGATCCCCGCGTCGTGCTCATCCCCGGGGTCACCGGCTCCAAGGAGGACTTCTATCTCCTGGCGCCGATCCTGGTGGCGGCCGGCTACTACGTGCAGAGCTTCGATCTGGCCGGGCAGTACGAGTCCGCCGACGCCGGCCCGGTCCCGGGCGGCCACTACACGTACGGACTGCTGGTGGCCGACGTCGTCGCCTTCCTCCGCGACGGCGGCCCCGCGCACGTGCTCGGCTACTCCTTCGCCGGCATCCTGTCGCAGCTGGCCCTGGTGGAGCATCCCGAGCTGTTCCGGTCGCTGACTCTCCTGACGGCCCCGCCGGAGCCGGGGCAGTCGTTCCGCGGCGTGCGGATCATCGGCTGGCTGAGTTGGTTCGCGACGGCCCACATCGGCGCGAGCCTGATGATCTGGGGCATCACGACGAACAAGAACAAGGTCTCCGACAGCCGACTGGCGTTCGTGCGGTCGCGGTTCGCACTCACCCGGCGTTCCAGCGTCGACGACATCGTCGGACTGATGAAGCGGGTCCCGGATGTGCGTGCGCGCGTCGCCGCCAGCGGCATCCCGCTCCTCGTCGTCACGGGCGACCACGACCTCTGGCCGACCCACCTGCACGCCGCGAACGCAAAGGCCCTCGGCGCCCACCTCGCCGTCTACCGCACCGGGCACAGCCCGTGCGAGACCGCCCCGCACCAGCTGGGCCGCGACATGATCGCGCTCTTCCATGAGGCGGAGGCGCGCGAACGCTGAGCGATCCCGACGTGCCGGGTGAGCAAAAAGCCTAGACCCCACATTTGGGGGTACTGACTCGTCTCTACACTGGGCCACGATGAGAGGGCAGCGAGGGGGACGGTATGGATAAATGTCTGAAGACGACTTCCTTCACCCGCCGCACGCGCCGCGGCTCCGCGAACACGTCGGCATGATCCGTTGGCAGCGCATCGGCGACGGTGAGTGGTCGATGGAGACCGCCCGCGGCCAGTACGTCGGCGGCAACAGCAAGGTCTGGCGGGTCCGCCTCTACGACGGCATCGAGCTCGAGTACGACCTCGATGAGTGGGCGCCCTTCAACTGACTCTCTTCCGGTGCCGTCCGCCGGGCCGCACATCGGCCCCGCGGACGGCACCGATTTCTTCTCCCCCTCGACGGGGGAATCGACCTGAGCGGCCGCACAGCCTAGGGTCGCAGCATGATCCCCGATGAAGCGGACGGATGGATGCTCACCTGTGTCCTGGTCGCCCGCGACGGCAGCGAGACCACCCTCTCGGTGCCCTCCCTCTCCCGAACGCCGCCCACGCGCATCCGCCGACCCTCCGACCTGGGAGGCGCCGCCGTCGTCGATGTCTACACGTTGTCCGCGCTGCAGGGCAGTCCGCCCCGCGCGGTGTACGACTTCGAATGCACCGTGCCGCTGAGCACGGACGAGCTTCCGGCCGGCGATATTCCGGCCGCCGGTCCCGCGCCGTCCGACTGACGGGAGTCGGAGAAGGTCGGGTGCCGGCACTCGGCGCAGCGAGATTCCCCGGTGCCGGCACCCTTGTCGTCATGTCGGGCATAACGACCTCTATGCAGGCTTATGCTCACCCTGCCCGGGTCGGGGGCGAAAAGCCTAGACAGCAATGTCCGCTATTGCATGCGCGGCGTGCTCCCCGTTCCCGCGTGCCCCTCCCGGACCACGCCCTGAGCGGTGTAACGGAGCCTGCGCACCCCCTGCAGCGGCCCGGACCGCACCGCCGTCTGCATGTGCAGGAAGAACAGGGTGAACGACCGCTCGACGCTGTCGGTCCCGGAGAGTCCGTGCAGAGCCGCATCGTCGGCGACCAGGCGGGCGTTGGCGAGCAGGGCCTCCTCCTCCACCCGCACCTCCACGATCCCGTCGTCCGGAGTCAGCACCTGCAGCAGCAGGGCGTCGGCGTCCATGACGTGAATGCCCGGCGCCCGTTCCAGCGACCGCAGGAAGCGGTCCACGATCCGTCTCTCGCCTCGCGGCATCCGTCGCTCCTTCCGGCGGAGCCGCCGCTGGGCCAGCGGGAAGGCGAGCATCCGTCCATAGGAGTAGACGAACGAGTCTGCGTTCGATGACGGGGCTGAGGAACCCCGTCGCTCACTCGGTATCGGAGCGCGCCTCGCGGATGGCGTCCGCCTCGATGACCGGGATGGCCGTGGTGACGACCTCCAGGCCGCTCAAGCGCGCGGGCGACAGCAGCCGGGTGACCTCCTCGCGGCTCATCAGCTTGGCCTCGACGACGAGGTCGGCGACGTTGCGTCCGGTCAGGAGAGCCGACTTGGCAAGTGCGGCCGATGCGGCGTAGCCGATGTGCGGCGTCAGCGCCGTGATCACGCCGACGGACGAACCGACCATCGCGCCGAGGCGCTCCTCGTTGGCGGTGATGCCGTCGACGCAGTTGATGCGGAGCGTGCGGAAGGCCTGCGCCATCCACGTGATGCTCTGCAGGAGCGAGTGCGCGATGACGGGCTCGAAGGCGTTGAGCTGCAGCTGGCCGCCCTCCGCCGCCATGGTGACCGTCACATCCGCGCCGGCCACCGAGAAGGCGACCTGGTTGACGACCTCCGGGATGACCGGGTTGACCTTGCCCGGCATGATGCTGGAGCCGGCCTGCCGGGGCGGGAGGTTGATCTCGCCGAGACCGGCCTGGGGGCCGGAGGAGAGCAGACGGAGGTCGTTGCAGATCTTCGAGAGCTTGATCGCGCTGCGCTTCAGCGAGCCGGAGAACGACATGAACGCGCCCGCGTCACTGGTCGACTCGATCAGATCGGGGGCGGTCTCGAGGTTCAGGCCGGTGATGACGTTCAAGTGGCGCACGGCGGCAGCGGCGTAGCCGGGGTCCGCGGTGATGCCCGTGCCGATCGCGGTCGCTCCGAGGTTGATCTCGGCGAGCAGCCACTTCGTCTCGGTCAGGCGCGCGTGGTCCTCCGTCAGCGTGGTGGCGAAGCCGTGGAACTCCTGGCCCAGGGTCATCGGCACGGCATCCTGCAGCTGGGTCCGGCCGACCTTCAGGATGTTGCGGAACTCGGCCGCCTTTGCGGCGAAGGAATCGCGCAGCAGAGCGAGCTCGTCGAGCAGGTGCCCGAGCGCGAAGGTGAGGCCGATCTTGATGGCGGTCGGGTACGTGTCGTTGGTGCTCTGGCTGCGGTTGACGTCGTCGATCGGGTGCAGGTGCGAGTAGTCGCCCTTCTCGTGTCCGTCGAGTTCGAGCGCGATGTTGGCGATGACCTCGTTCGCGTTCATGTTGGTCGACGTTCCGGCGCCGCCCTGCATCACGCCGACCACGAACTGGTCGTGGTATCGCCCGTCGATGATGAGCTGGCAGGCGCGGTCGATCAGCTCGGCCTTGCGCGGCTCGAGCACGCCGATCTCGGCGTTGGCGCGGGCGGCGGCCTGCTTGACGCTGGCCAGTGCGACGATCAGGTCCGGGTAGACGGAGATCGGGCGCTTGGCGATCGGGAAGTTCTCCAGAGCGCGTGAGGTGTGGATGCCCCAGTAGGCGTCGGCGGGGATCTCGCGGCTGCCGAGGGAGTCGGTCTCGACGCGTGTCGCGCGTCCCTCGGCGCTAGGGGTCGGGACGTCGGAGACGTTCTCGGACGCATCGGTGACGACGAGTCCGGACGGGGTGACGACGGGGATGGGGGCTGTCTTCGACTCGTCCATGGTTGCTGTCGGGTTCACGGTTGGCACCGTTGCCTCTCGTTGTGCGTTGGCATGTCTTTCTGGCGCCGGACGTTCGTGGCCTCCGGCAGTGCCGAGCCTACCCCCGGGCCTGTGAGGCCCACTGGACGACCTGTCGCCCATCTCCACACTCCTTCGACACGGTGTCCATCGCCGTCGAGCGTCGAGGATCAGCCCAGCTTGCGCAGCAGACCGCGCGCGAAGCGGTCCTTGGCCTCGGTGTACGGCGGGTAGATCAGCTGCAGGGTGTCGGGGCTGAGCGGCTTGCTCAGCACCGCCTTCTCGTGGCTGAAGGTCCGCAGCGATCGCTCGCCGTGATACGCGCCGGCGCCGCTCTCGCCGACCCCGCCGAACGGGAGTCCGGCGACCGCGAGGTGCGCGGCCGGAACACCGAAACCCACCGCACCGGAGGTGGTCTCGGTGAGGATGCGGCGGCGGGCCGTCGCACTCGAGGTGAACACGTACAGGGCGAGTGGCTTGTCCCCCGCGCGGATGAATCGGATGGCGTCGTCGAGCCCGTCGACGGGCAGGATCGGGAGGATGGGGCCGAAGATCTCCTCCGCCATCGCGGGCGACTCGGGCGCGACATCGGTGAGCACGGTCGGAGCGAGGTAACGGGTACCGGCGTCGTGGTCGCCGCCCAGCGCCGCAGTGCCGGAGCCGAGCATCCCGGTCAGGCGGTCGAACTGACGGTCGTTGACGATGCGGCCGTAGTCCGGGCTCTGCGCCGGGTCGTCGCCGTAGAGGTCGCGGACCGCGTCGCGCAATGCATCGGCGAGACGCGGAACGATGGAGCGTTCGGCGAGCACATAGTCGGGCGCGACGCACGTCTGCCCGGCGTTCATGAATTTGCCCCACGCTATGCGGCGGGCGGCCGCGGCGATGTCGACCGAGGCATCCACGTAGACGGGCGACTTGCCGCCGAGCTCCAGCGTCACCGTGGTGAGGTTCTCGACCGCCGCAGCGGCGACGATGCGGCCGACGCGGCCGTTGCCGGTGTAGAAGATGTGGTCCCACCGCTGGGCGAGCAGGTCGGTGGTGTCCTCCACGCCGCCCTCGACGACCGCGACGGCGCGCGTGTCGAGGTACTGCGGGATGAGGCGTGCCATAGCCGCAGAGGTCGCCGGGGCGAGCTCGCTCGGCTTGAGTACGACCGCGTTGCCGGCCGCGAGCGCGCCCACCAGCGGGGCGAGGAGCAGCTGCACGGGATAGTTCCACGGCGCGATGACGAGCACGACACCGACCGGCTCGAGCATCGTGGACGCGCGTGCCGGGAGCAGCGCTCCCGGAACCGACACGCGTCGCGGCCGCAGCCAGCGGCGCAGGTGCTTCAGCGTGTGGTCGATCTCGCCGACGACGAACCCGAGCTCAGCGATCTGCGACTCGGTCGGGCTCTTCGCCAGGTCGGCGAGCAGCGCATCCTCGAGCTCCGCCGACCGCTCCATGAGCATGCGGCGCAGTGCCCGCAGCTGGCCGAGGCGCCACGCGAGCGGCTTGGTGACCCCTCGCTCGAAGGCGGACCGGAGCTCGTCGACCGTGCGCGCATGCGTCATGCGCCCATCCTACGAACCCGGGCGGTTCCTGCGGGCCGGAGGCGTGCGTCCCGAAAGGGAGGCGACTCGGTGCCTGCGGCCGTCCCCGGCCCTCCGTTTCGCGCGACGCGCCGAGGCCGGGATGCGGATCTCCTCCGTTTCCGCCCTCCGCGGTGGCCGGACGGAATGGGAGGTGAGTCTCGTCGACACGCCGTCCCGATGCGGGAAACGGAGGCGATCCGGCGAGGTGCGCGACCCGATCACCTCCGTTTCCGTCGGGCGGACGGATGGGTCGAGCGACGGGAGGGGTCGGGCAGGCGGGTCAGCGGGTGGGACGGTACGCGAGGTCGAAGATGGCGTGGCCGAGGCGCTCGCCCCGGCGCTCGAACTTGGTGACGGGACGGTCGTCCGGGCGCGGGACGAAGCGCGCATCGCCCGCGAGGTTCACGAGACCCGGCTCGGCGTCGAGCACCTCGATCATGTGCTCGGCGTACGGCTCCCAGTCGGTCGCGAGCCGGAGCACTCCCTCCGGGGACAGCGCAGCGACGAGCAGCCGGGCGACCTCCGGCTGGATGAGCCTGCGCCGATGGTGACGGGCCTTGGGCCAGGGGTCCGGGAAGAAGACGAGGATCTCATCCACCGAGCCCGCCGGGAGTCCGCGCTCGAACACCTCGACGGCGTCGTGCCGCACGATGCGGATGTTCGTGAGTCCGCGATCCCGCATCGCGCCGAGCACCCGGCCGATCCCCGCGCCGTGCACCTCGATGCCGAGGAAGTCGCGCTCGGGGTGGCGCTCCGCCAGGGTCAGCAGGTTCTCGCCGTTGCCGAAGCCGATCTCGACCACGCGGGGCGCTGTGCGTCCGAAGATCGCGTCCAGATCGAGAGACGAGCCGTCGAAGTCGACACCGAAGGTCGGCCACAGCTCGTCGATCGCACGCGACTGGGCTTCGGTCTTGCGGCCGCGCACCACGAAGCTGCGCGGCCGGACGAGGGGGGATGGTTCCATCCCCCCATTGTCCCCGATCCTCTGCGACCTCAGATCAGAGCCAGGCGAACGGCAGCGCCAGGACTCCGAACCCGATGCCGACGAGGGCGAGCAGGGCGAAGAACGCGGCGCCGGCGAGCATCACGGCGTTGAGGACGATGCCCCACACCGCGAAGGTCTTGCCCAGCGGCTCGCGCTTCAGCGCCATGATGCCGACCACGAGGCCGGCGACCGGGGCGATGAGCGTCCAGCCGAAGACGATGGAGGCGAGTCCGAGCGCGAAGCTCGTGATGCTGAGGGTGCGGTCGGGAGTGGCGGTCTGGTACGGGGTGCTGGTGGTGGTGGTCATGTCTCCATCCAACCGATTCGCGCCACTGCCGCACTATCGGGGTACCCCCCGATTCCTCCCTGAGGCCACCCCCAGATTCGTGGGGGGGGGGGGGGGGGGGGGGGGGGGGGGGCCCCGCCCCCCCCCCCGCGGGGGGGGGGGGGGGGGCGCGCGGGGGGGGGGGGGGGCCGCCCGGCGCCCCCCCCCCCCCGGGGGGGGGGGGGCC
>NZ_JBIBYW010000001.1:1413732-1470530 GCF_043083605.1 Leifsonia sp. NPDC014704
GCTTTTTCCCCATCGGCCCCCCACCCCACCGCCCCCCCGCGGGGGGGGGGGGGGGGGGGGGGGGTTGGGGGGGGGGGGGGGGGGGGGGGCCCCCCCCCCCCCCCCCCCCCCCCCCCCCCCACGAATCGGTGAGGTCACACCTGCCCGAGCAGCCCCTCGATCGGACCGCGCGCGAAGTAGATGAGGAAGCCGGCGGCGACGATCCAGAGCAGCGGGCTGATCTCGCGGGCCTTGCCGGCGAGCGAGCGGATGAGCACCCAGCTGATGAAGCCGACGCCGATTCCGTTGGCGATCGAGTAGGTGAGCGGCATGACGATGATCGTCAGGAACACCGGGAGCACCACCGAGAACTCGGTGAAGTCGATGTGCTTGATCTGCACCACCATCAGGGCGCCGACCACGACGAGCGCGGCGGCGGCCACCTCCAGCGGGACCACCTGGGTCAGCGGCGTGAAGAACATCGCGAGCAGGAACAGCGCACCGGTGACGACGCTGGCGAAGCCGGTCTTCGCGCCCTCGCCGATGCCGGAGGCCGACTCGACGAACACCGTGTTCGACGACGACGACGTGCCACCGCCGACGATCGCGCCGACACCCTCCACGATGAGCGCAGGCTGGAGGCGCGGGAAGGTGCCGTCCTCGTTCGCCAGACCCGCGCTGCGCGCCAGGCCGGTCATCGATCCCATGGCGTCGAAGAAGTTCGTGAACACGAGCGTGAAGATGAGCATGATCGCTGCGAGGGCGCCGATCCGGCCGAACGCGCCGAACAGGTCCACCTGGCCGACGAGGCTCAGGTCGGGCAGCGAGACGAGCGAGGTCGGCAGCTGCGGCACGGTCAGGTTCCAGCCGGCCGGGTTCTTGCCCATCGACGGGCCGACGTGCCAGATGGCCTCCGCGATGATCGCGACGACCGTCGCGGCGACGATGCCGATCAGCAGCGCGCCCTTCACCTTGCGCGCCATCAGCACGCCCATGATCACGAGCGCGATGAGGAAGGTGATGGTCGGGAGGGTCGCGATGGATCCGGCCTCACCGAGCTGGACGGGCGGCGACGAGAGCGTGGTGGTGCGGACGAACCCGCTGTCCACGAAGCCGATGAACGCGATGAAGAGGCCGATGCCGACCGTGATCGCGGTCTTCAGCGGTGCCGGGACGGCGTTGAAGATGAGCTTCCGCAGGCCGGTCGCCGAGAGCAGCACGATGATCACGCCGTTGATGACGACGAGGCCCATCGCCTCCTGCCAGGTGAGGATCTTGACCACGTTGACGGCGAGGAACGAGTTGATGCCGAGCCCGGCCGCGAACGCGAACGGCAGCCGGGCGATGAGGCCGAACAGGACGGTCATCACGCCGGCGCTGAGAGCCGTGACGGCGGCGACCTGGGTGGTGCCGAGGGTGTGGCCCACGACATCCTTCGTCCCGCCCAGGATGAGCGGGTTCAGGATGACGATGTACGCCATGGTGACGAAGGTGAGGACGCCGCCGCGCACCTCCGTGCCCCACGTCGTGCCGCGGGCGCTGATCTCGAAGAAGCGGTCGAAGCGCCCCTTGGCCGTGGTGGGCGCGCTGGTCGAAGCGGAAATGGTCAACTCCCGTAGGATCGGTGGGCGGTGGCCCGGCGAAGACTCAGGTTCGTCGAGTATGCGCGAATGCGCACCACCAAGCCTATTCCGACTCGAGACCTCTGAAGGACACGCATGGCACTGCCCTGGACGCTGCACGGCGACGGCAAGAAGGTGGGCGCGCACGAGATCGTGCTCCCCGGCGAACGGCTGACCTGGCCGCGCACGATCGGGCTCGGCGCCCAGCACGTCGTCGCCATGTTCGGCGCGACGTTCCTGGTGCCGCTGCTCACCGGCTTCCCGCCGGCGACCACCCTGCTGTTCTCGGGCGTCGGGACGCTGCTC
This sequence comes from Leifsonia sp. NPDC014704, assembly GCF_043083605.1. Classification (NCBI taxonomy): domain Bacteria; kingdom Bacillati; phylum Actinomycetota; class Actinomycetes; order Micrococcales; family Microbacteriaceae; genus Leifsonia; species Leifsonia sp. NPDC014704. The sequence continues at coordinate 1,415,640 of NZ_JBIBYW010000001.1, forward strand.
TTCCTCGTCATCACGGGCAACCGGCTGCCCAGCTACCTGGGCTCATCGTTCGCGTTCATCGTCCCGATCGTGGCGGCGACCAAAGCCGACGGGATGCCGTCCGCCCTGTTCGGGATCGTCGTCACCGGTGTCCTCCTGGCCGTCGTCGGTCTGATCGTCATCGCAACCGGGACCGGGTGGATCGACGGGCTCATGCCGCCGGTGGTGGCCGGTGCGATCGTCGCCCTGATCGGCTTCAACCTGGCTCCCGCGGCGAAGAACAACTTCGTCCAGGCGCCCGTCACGGCCCTGGTGACCCTGGCCGCTGTCATCCTCTGCACCGTCCTCTTCCGCGGGATGCTCGGCCGGCTCTCCATCTTCCTCGGCGTCGCCGTCGGCTACGTGTTCGCGGTGATCGTCGGCCAGGTGAACTTCGACGCGGTCGCCAAGGCTCCGTGGATCGGCTTCCCGCAGTTCACCCTGCCCGCCAACCCGTTCGTCTCGCCCGCGGCGACCTGGGGCATCCTCCCCGCGTTCCTCCCCGTCGTGCTGGTACTGATCGCCGAGAACGTCGGGCACATCCGCGGTGTCGCGCAGCTCACCGACCCCTCGGTCAACCGGCTGACCGGCCGGGCGCTCTTCGCGGACGGCGTCGCCACCACCATCGCCGGCTTCTTCGGCGGCTCGGGGACGACGACGTACGGCGAGAACATCGGCGTCATGGCGGCGACGCGCGTCTACTCCACCGCCGCCTACTGGGTCGCCGGAATCGTCGCCGTGCTGCTGGGGCTCTCCCCCAAGGTCGGCGCGGTCATCAACACCATCCCGGCGGGCGTGCTCGGCGGTGTGACCACCGCGCTGTACGGCCTGATCGGCATCATCGGCGTGAAGATCTGGCTCGACAACAAGGTCGACTTCTCCAAGCCCGTCAACCAGTTCACGGCGGCGACGGCGCTCATCATCGGTGTCGGCGACTTCACGCTGAACCTCGGTCAGCTGACCTTCAACGGGATCGCGCTGGGCGCCATCGCGGCGATCGTCGTCTATCACGTGATGGCGTCGATCGCGCGGCTGCGCGGGACGGACTGATCGCCCGCTCCGCCGATGCACGCCGTCACCCGCCGGGTGGCGGCGTGTCCGCGTTCGGCCGCTGCTACTGGTGGAAGAACGGGATGATCAGGTACAGCCCGTACAGGACCGCCAGCGCACATCCGGTGAAGCAGGCGTAGGCGCCGGTGAGCGCGAGCCGCTTCTGCGCCGTGCTCAGCGGGTTCTTCCTCTGCGCCTTCTCGGCCTTGCGCTGCAGCTTCGCCGCACGCTCCGGAGTGAGGACGGTGATCGCGTCGGTGAACTCCACGGGCTCGACGAACAACGCCCGGCCCGCAGCCGCCAGCAGACGGGTCCCGAGCGCGTAGAGGGCCACGACGACGCACGAGCCGAGCAGCGCTGCGCCGAAGACGACGAGGAAGGACGCCCAGTCGATCATGCGGACTCCCTCCTGCGCCGCTCCTTCTTGAGCGGCTTCACCTTCTCGATCTTGACGACCTTGCCGGACGCCGCGACCTCGCTCTTCCCCTGCACCGGCAGCGGCTTGACCGCGTTCTCGCTGCTGACGCGGTTGCGACGCGCGCGCCAGAAGATGTAGACGACGACGGCGGTGCCGACCACGGTGTCGATCACGACGCCGATCGGTCCGAGGTTGGCCAGCAGCCCGGCCACGGCACCGACGATGGCGGCGGACGGCAGCGTCAGCAGCCAGCCGATGGCGATCCGGCCCGCCGTGCCCCACCGCACGGACGACCCGCGTCGGCCGAGACCGGAGCCGATCACCGAGCCGGAGGCGACCTGCGTGGTCGAGAGGGCGAATCCCAGGTGGCTGGAGGCGAGGATGGTGGCGGCCGTGCTCGTCTCGGCCGCGAATCCCTGCGCCGGCTTCACCTCGGTGAGGCCGCGGCCGAGGGTGCGGATGATGCGCCATCCACCCGAGTACGTGCCGATTGCGATGGCGAACGCGCACGCGATCACGACCCAGATCTCCGGGCCCGAACCGGCCGGCTGCAGGCCGGCGGAGATGAGCGTGAGGGTGATGACGCCCATGGTCTTCTGCGCGTCGTTGGTGCCGTGCGACAGGGCGACGAGGGACGAGGAGAAGATCTGCCCGTACCGGAAGCCGCCTCGCCCGTCGGGGCGGCCGTCGTAGCGGCGGGTGATCCAGTACGCCAGCTTGGTGGCGCTCCACGCGACGACTCCCGCGGTGATCGGCGCGATGACCGCCGGGAGGATGACCTTGTCGAGCACCACGACGAAGTCGACCGATTGGAGCCCGGCGCCGACGATCGCGGCCCCGATCAGGCCACCGAACAGCGCGTGACTGGATGACGACGGCAGACCGTACAGCCAGGTGATCATGTTCCAGACGATCGCCCCGACGAGTCCGGCGAAGATGAGCACCGGCGTGATCTGCACGCCGCCGTCCCCCTCCTTGATGATGCCGCCGGAGATGGTCTTGGCGACCTCCGTGGAGAGGAACGCTCCGATGAGGTTGAGCACGGCGGCGAGGGCCACGGCGACCTTCGGCCGCATGGCGCCCGTCGCGATGGGGGTCGCCATCGCGTTGGCCGTGTCGTGGAAGCCGTTCGTGAAGTCGAAGAAGAGCGCCAGCGCGATGACCAGCACGACGATGAGGGTGAGGTCCACCGTTCTCTTTCTCGTGTGGGATGCCTCCCCCGACGTAAACATTCATCGGAGGTTCATGCAAGGGACCTGGCGCGTTACGACACCGTGACGATACTCACACGACGCCTCAGTCAGGTCAAACCCGCTGCGACCCCGTTCGCGGGGCTAGAACCGGCCGACTCCCGTGACCCGGATCACCGCGACGCCCTCGCGCGCGGAGTCATCGAGGAGGACGTCCGCGGTGATGCCCCAGTCGTGGTCGCCCTCGGGGTCGGCGATGATCTGGCGCACCCGCCAGATCCCCTCTGCCCCGTCGGGCTTCTCGTCCACGAGGATCATCTGCGCCGAGCGTACGGAGGCGTCGGTGAGGATCTCGTCGTGCTCGGCGTAGTAGCCCTCCAGAGCCGCATCCCACTGCGCTTCCGTGAAGGGCGCGGCTCCCCCGGCGAGCACCGCGGCCTCGGCTTCCAGCACACCGAGATCGTGCACCCGATCGAGGGCGGCGAGCTGGATGCGGCGGAACAGCTCGTTCCGCACCAGCACGAAGAACGCGCGGCGGTTGGTGGTGACGTTCCGTGGCGCAGGGGGCGCCAGCTCGGTGGACTCGGCCGCGTGCTTCGCGGCATCCGGGTGCACCAGTTCTTCCCACTCGTCGAGGAGGCTGGAGTCGACCTGGCGCACGAGCTCGCCCAGCCACTCGATGATGTCGCGCAGGTCCTCCGTGCGCGCCTCCAGCGGGACCGTCTGGTTGAGCGCGCGGTAGGCGTCGGAGAGGTAGCGGAGCACCACGCCCTCCGACCTCGCCAGTTTGTAGAACGCGATGAACTCGCCGAACGTCATCGCCCGCTCGTAGAGGTCGCGGACGACCGACTTCGGGCTGAGCGCGAAGTCGGCGACCCACGGCTGACTGGATGCGTAGGTGGCGAACGCCTCATGCAGCAGCACGTCGTGGGGCTTGGGATGCGTCACCTCCTCGAGCGCCTCCATGCGCTCCTCGTACTCGACGCCGTCGGCCTTCATCGCGGCGACGGCCTCGCCCCGCGCCTGGAACTGCTGGGCGGAGAGCACCGGACGCGGGTCGTCGAGCGTCGCCTCCACGACCGAGACGATGTCGAGCGCGTACGACGGCGCCTCCCGGTCGAAGAGTTCGAAGGCGGCGAGCGCGAACGGCGAGAGCGGCTGGTTGAGGGCGAAGTTGGGCTGCAGGTCGACCGTGAGCCGGATCTCGACGCCGTCACCCGTGCGGACCGCCTCGACCACGCCGGCGGTCAGCAGCGAGCGATACAGCTCGATCGCGCGCCGGGCGAGGGCGAGCTGGCGCTTCCACGGCTCATGGTTGTCGAAGACGAGCGCCCGCACGTGCCCGTAGACGTCGCCGCCGCGGCCGATCACGTTGATGAGCATGGCGCTGGTGATCTGCATGGACGACGTGAGCGTCTCCGGCTCCGCCTCGATCAGGCGCCGGAACGAGGGCTCGCCCCAGGAGACGAAGCCCTCCGGCGCTTTCTTGCGGACGATCTTGCGGCGCTTCTTCGGGTCGTCCCCGGCCTTCTCCAGCGCCTTCAGGTTCTCGGACTCGTGCTCGGGAGCCTGGGCGACGACCGTGCCGGCCGTGTCGTATCCCGCGCGACCCGCGCGCCCGGCGATCTGGTGGAACTCGCGCGCGTTCAGCTGCCGCATCCGCGTGCCGTCGAACTTGGTGAGCGCCGTCAGGAGCACCGTGCGGATGGGCACGTTGATGCCGACGCCGAGGGTGTCCGTGCCGCAGATCACGCGGAGCATCCCCCGCTGGGCGAGCTGCTCGACGAGCCGGCGGTACTTGGGCAGCATCCCGGCGTGGTGCACGCCGATGCCCTGCCGCAACAGGCGCGACAGCGTCTTGCCGAAGCTCGTCGTGAAGCGGAACTCCCCGATCAGCTCGGCGATCGCATCCCGCTGCTCCCGGGTGGCGATCTTCGCGCTGGAGAGCGACTGCGCCCGCTCGAGCGCGGCCAGCTGTGAGAAGTGCACGACGTAGACGGGAGCCTGACCGGTGCTCAGCAGGTCTTCGATCGTCTCGTGGACGGGCGTGACCTCGTAGTAGTAGTGCAGCGGGACCGGTCGCTCGACGCCCGTCACCGTGGCGGTGGTCCGGCCGGTGCGGCGCTCCAGGTCCTCCGCGAGGGCGGTCACGTCGCCGAGGGTCGCCGACATGAGCACGAACTGGGTGTGCGGGAGGGTCAGCAGCGGAACCTGCCACGCCCAGCCGCGGTCGGGATCGGAGTAGAAGTGGAACTCGTCCATGACGACCTGGCCCACCGGCGTCTCGTCGCCGTGGCGGAGTGCGAGGTTCGCCAGGATCTCCGCCGTCGCGCACATGATCGGCGCATCCGGGTTCACCGCCGAGTCGCCCGTCGTCATGCCGACGTTCTCGGCCCCGAAGATGTCGGCGAGCGCGAAGAACTTCTCCGAGACCAGCGCCTTGATCGGCGCGGTGTAATACGTGCGCTCGCCACGCGCGAGCGCGGCGAAGTGGGCGCCGACCGCCACCAGCGACTTGCCCGTGCCTGTGGGTGTGCTCAGGATGAGATCGGCGCCGCCGACGACCTCGATCACCGACTCGTCCTGGGCCGGGTACAGCCGGATGCCGCCCTCCTCGACCCAGGTGACGAACGTGTCGTACACGGCGTCCTCGGTGACGGAGCCGGGGCCGGCCCAGCCGGGGATGTCCTCGAGGCGGAGTCGCCGGGGGCTCTGGGGTGCGGCGGAGGACGGCGAGGCATCGGACATGATGCCCCCAGCCTCCCACGTCGCGGCGGCCGCACGTGGCGCGCGCTCTACGCGAGCGTGGCGCGCGCCCGACCTGCTCGTGGCGCGCGCTCAGGCGACGGTCATAGGTTTGCCCCATGTCCGACTTCTGGCGGCCGGCCGGGGCCGGCGTCGCGAGCGTTGTCGCGGGCGTCGGTGCGGCCGAGCTGGTGAGCGCGTTCGTCGTGCAGAACGGCAGCCCGATCCTCACGGTCGGCGCGCTGCTCATCGACCTCGCGCCGCCGTGGCTGAAGGAGGCCGTCATCGGCCTGTTCGGCACGGGCGACAAGGCGTTCCTGATCGTCTCGCTGGCCGTCGTCGTCGTGGTCGGCGCAGGGATCGCGGGCTGGCTGGAGCGGGTGCGGCCGCCGCTCGGGCGCATCCTCATCGGCCTCGGCGGAGCGGTCGGCGTGCTCGCCGCGGTGACCCGCTCGGGGAACAGCATCGTGGATGCGCTGCCGTCGGTGCTCGCGGCCGGGGTCGCCATCCTGCTTCTCGGCTGGCTCATGCGGATGCTGCGCGACACCGCGCCGACCCGGGTCGCACCGAACGGCCGGGTCTCCCGCCGCCGGTTCGTCGGCTCGACCGCCGTGACCGCGGCCGGTGGTGCGCTCGCGCTGATCGTCGGCCAGGTGGTCGCGGGCGGCTTCCGGGCGGCCTCCGCCACCCGCGCGGCGATCCGGCTGCCGAAACCGGCGGAGACGGCCCCGCCCATCCCAGCCGGAGCGTCGTTCGACATCCCGGGGCTGTCGCCGATCGTCACGCCGAATGCCGACTTCTACCGCATCGACACCGCGCTGCAGATCCCGGGGATCGACCCGAACGACTGGAGACTTCGCATCACCGGCATGGTCGAGAACGAGGTCGAGCTGACCTTCGCCCAGCTGCTGGCACTCCCCCTGGAAGAGTCCACGACGACGCTCACGTGCGTCTCGAACGAGGTCGGCGGCGACCTGATCGGCAACGCGACCTGGCTCGGCTACCCGATCCGTCACCTGCTCTCGCGCGCCAAACCGTCCGCCGACGCCGACATGGTCCTGTCGACCAGCCAGGACGGGTGGACGGCGAGCACCCCGATCGAGACGCTGACCGATGAGCGCAATGCCATCCTCGCCGTCGGGATGAACGGCCAGCCGCTTCCGCTCGAGCACGGCTATCCCGTCCGGATGGTCGTGCCGGGCCTCTACGGCTACGTGTCGGCCACCAAGTGGGTGGTGTCGATGGAGGTCACGCGCTTCGACCAGCACACCGCGTACTGGACCGACCGCGGCTGGTCGGAGCGCGGGCCGGTGAAGCTGTCGTCGCGGATCGACGTGCCCGCCTCCGGCCGACAGGTGAAGGCCGGAACCGTCGCGGTCGCCGGGGTGGCGTGGTCGCAGCACGTCGGCGTCAGCGCGGTGCAGGTGAAGGTGGATGACGGGCCGTGGCAGCAGGCGACCCTCGCAGACGCCATCTCGGCCGACACCTGGCGGCAGTGGCGGTTCGCCTGGGAGGCGACGCCGGGCGCGCATACCCTGCGGGTCCGCGCCACGGACGCGAAGGGGAAGGTGCAGACGGCCGCGGTGCAGGACGTCGTGCCCGACGGCGCGACCGGTCTGCACTCGGTGCGGGTCACGGTGGTGTGACGGGCGGGACGAGAGTGGCCGTGGATGTGATTGGCTGAGCGTATGGCTCTCCCGCCTCTGGTCGAACCCGGTCCCGGACTGTCCGCCGAGCGGACGGCCCGCTACGCCCGCACCACCCAGCTGCCCGGCTTCGGGCCGGTCGCCCAGCGCCGGCTGCGAGCCGCGCGGGTGCTCGTCGTCGGAGCCGGAGGGCTGGGCTCGGCGGTGCTCCCGCTGCTCGCGTCGGCCGGGGTCGGAACGATCGGGATCGTCGACGACGACCGGGTGGAGCCGAGCAACCTGCCGCGGCAGGCCATCCACACGCCCGCCGCTGTCGGGCGCGCCAAGGTGGAGTCCGCCGCGGACGCCGTGCGGGGGCTGGACGACGAGGTCGAGCTGCGCCTGTACGCGGAGCGGCTGACATCGCAGAACGCGCCGGGCATCCTCGCCGGGTTCGACCTGGTGCTCGACGGCAGCGACAACTTCCCGACCCGGTATCTGGTGGATGACGCGGCGACGCTCGCGGGCATCCCCGTCGTGTGGGGCGCCGTGCACCAGACCGGCGGTCAGGCGGGGCTCAGCTGGGCCGCGCACGGACCGACCTACCGCGACCTGTTCCCGGTGCCGCCCGCGCCCGGCACCGTGGCCAGCTGCGCCGAGGCGGGCGCGCTGCCCTCGGTGTGCGGCGTGATCGGCGGGATGATGGTCAGCGAGGCGATCAAGCTGGTGACCGGGACGGGCGATCCGCTGCTCGGCCGGGTCGTCATCCACGACGGGCTGCACGGGACGTTCCGCGAGCTGGCCTACGAGCGCGATCCTGCAGCTGCTCCCGTCACGGAGCTGATCGACTACGACCTGTTCTGCGGGATGACCGACACGATGTCGCCCGCCGAGCTGCACGCGCGGCTCGTGGCGGGTGAGCCGCATACGCTGCTGGACGTGCGGGAGCCGTGGGAGGCCGACATCGTCGAGCTGCCCGACTCGCTGCTGGTGCCGCTCGGTGTGGTCGAGCGCGATCCGGCGGGGGTGGCCGAGCGGCTGCCCGACGCGCCGCTCGTGATCGTCTGCCACCACGGCATCCGGGCCGAGACCGCTCGGCGGCTGCTCGCCGACGCCGGGAAGCCCGGCCTGGTGCTCGCCGGCGGCCTCGACGCCTGGGCACGAGACGTCGACCCCGGGATGCCGCGCTACTGACGCCGCGATTCGTGCCGAATGTGCGGATAGCGAGCGCGTAACCGCACATTCGGCGCGAATGTGCGGAAAGAGCACGCGCAAGGCGACACGTCGCAAGTGTCGCGACAGCGCGATTCGGCATGAGGCACGCTTCGGGGGCGCACTCCGTTCGGTCGGACGAACAGGCCCGAATCTCCGACGGACCGCGGTGGGGATGGAGATGCGGCGGCTGAGCGGCGGGATCTCCGACGGAAGGGGCGGGATCTCCGACGGGAGGCACTGGTCGGGGCCGCTGCGCCGCGAAGCAGCACGCCGCGGGACGGACGGACGCGGGATACTGAACGCATGACACGCGATCCCTCCGCGAACCCGCGCAGCGTCGAAGAGCACGCCGGCCTGATCGCGCGGATGCTCGCACCGCTCTCCGAGGAGCCCGACACCGAGACCGTCCCACTGGAGGCGGCACTCGGCCGGGTGACCGCCGACGAGGTGCGGTCGGAGGTCGACCTCCCGCTGTTCCGCAACTCCCAGATGGACGGCTACGCGGTGCGCGCGGCCGACATCCGCTCGGTGCCGGTCGCGCTGGAGGTGTCCGGCGACATCCCGGCCGGCCACACCAGTCCCATGACCCTGATCGCGGGCACTGCGCTGCGCATCATGACCGGGGCCCCCGTGCCGTCGGGCGCCGACACGATCGTGCCCGTGGAGGACACCGAACTCGTGCTCGGACGCGACGACGACCTGGCCGGAGCCATCGTCGAGATCCGCCGGTCGCGCAGCGTCGGCGAGTACGTGCGCGAGCGCGGCAGCGATGTCCACCGGGGGGATGTGCTCCTTCCGGCCGGCACCCGGCTCGGCCCCCGACACCTCGCGGCCCTCGCCGCCGCCGGGATCGCCAGCGTCCGCGTACGGGCACGCCTCCGCGTGGCCGTGCTGACGACGGGGACGGAACTCGTCGGCTCCGGCACGCCCGCCTTCGGCCAGGTCCACGACGCGAACGGCATCGCCCTCGCGGCGCTCGTCGAGGAGGCGGGGGCGATCGTGTCGGTGCGCGCGAGCAGCGACGACGACCCCGCGGCGTTCGAGCGCATCCTCGAGGATGCGCTCCACAGGAGCGATCTCGTCATCACCTCGGGCGGCATCTCCCGCGGCGCCTACGAGGTCGTCCGCGAGGTGCTCCTCCCCCATGGAGCCGACGTGACGACCGTCGCCATGCAGCCGGGCGGTCCGCAGGCGACGGCCGTGGTCGGCGGCGTGCCGGTGTTCGCGTTCCCGGGCAACCCGGTCAGCACGCAGGTGTCGTTCGTCGTGTTCCTCCGCGACCCGCTGCGCGCGGCGGCCGGTCTTCCGGGCGTGCCGCCGGTCGAGGCGGCGCTGAGCGAGGACCTGCGGTCCGTTCCAGGCAAGCGCCAGTTCCTCCGCGGCAGTCTCGACGGCTCGGGAGCCGTGTCCCCCGTCTCCGGCCCGTCGTCGCACCTCGTCGCCGGGATGGCCCGCGCCGACGTCCTCATCGACGTGCCCGCCGAGGCCGAGGCGCTCGACGCCGGCGCCGCCGTGACAGTCTGGACACTATGACGCAGCTCACCCACCTCGATTCCGACGGCCGCGCCCGCATGGTCGACGTCGGCGGCAAGCCCGAGACGGACCGCGAGGCGGTCGCGCGCGGCCGGTTCGTGACCACCCCCGAGGTGATCCGCCTGGTCGCCGCCGACGACCTGCCTAAAGCGGATGTGCTGGCCACCGCGCGCATCGCGGGCATCGGCGGCGCGAAGCGCACGAGCGAACTCATCCCGCTCTGCCATCCGCTGCCGTTAAACAGCGTGCGCGTCGACTTCGAACTCGACCCCGAGGCGGGCGCGATCGACATCGAGGTGGTCGCCCGGACGCACGGTCGCACGGGCGTCGAGATGGAGGCGCTCACAGCGGTCGCGGTCGCCGGCCTCACCCTGCACGACATGGTCAAGGCGGTGGATCCGGCCGCCAGCCTCACCGATATCCGCCTGGTCGCGAAGAGCGGCGGAAAGCGCGGCGAGTGGCGGCGCGATGGCGAGGAGGTGGATGCGCCGGCTGAGTCCGCATCCGCAGGCCCGGCCGCTGCCGTGCCCGCGATCGTGCTCGTGGCGTCCACCCGGGCCGCGGCCGGCGTCTACGAGGACACCACAGGCCCGGTTATCGCCGACTGGCTGGCGGAGCGTCGCCTCCCGGCCGACGTGCGCGTTGTCGCCGACGCCGAGGTGGATGCGGCCCTGCGCCAGGCGGTCGCCGAGCGTCCCCGCGTGCTCATCACGACGGGCGGAACCGGCGTCTCGCCCACCGACCGCACACCGGAGGCCACTGCCGCCGTGCTCGACCGGCAGCTTCCGGGCGTCGCCGAGGCCCTGCGTGCGCGCGGCGCATCGGCCACGCCTCTCGCCGCGCTCAGCCGCGGGCTGGTCGGTGTGGCGGGGTCGACACTCGTCGTCAACCTGCCCGGCTCGCGCGGCGGTGTCGCCGACGGGCTCGCGGTGCTGGACGACCTGCTCCCGCACCTGCTCGACCAGCTGCGGGGAGGAGACCACGCATGAGCGACATCCTGGCCACCGTCACGGGTGACCCGCTGGAGCCCTCGACCGTCGACGAGTTCGTCTGGCGTACGGACGCAGGTGCCGTGGTGTCCTTCCAGGGCATCGTGCGCGACCACGACGGCGGAAAGGGCGTCGTGTCGCTCGACTACCGCGCGCATCCCGAGGCGGAGACGTTCCTCCGGGAGTGCTGCGAGGAGGTCGCGCGGACCACCGGATTGCGGGTGGCCGCCCAGCACCGCGTCGGCTCGCTCACCATCGGCGACCTCGCGCTGATCGCCGCGGTCGCCGCCCCGCATCGTGCCGAGGCGTTCGCCGCGTGCGCCGAACTGGTCGAGATCATCAAGGCGCGTGTTCCGATCTGGAAGCGGCAGCACTTCACCGACGGTGCGTCGGAGTGGGTGGGCCTCTAGGCACTTTTCCGCATCTGCGGTCGTAGTATGGCATCCATGCCGCAGATTCGGATCAAGGACGCCGCCCTCTACCTCGGTGTGAGCGACGACACCGTGCGCCGCTGGATCGACGGCGGTGTGCTCGGGAGTGCTCGCGACGAGGCCGGCCGCACCGTCGTCGACGGACTCGAGCTCGCTCAGCTGGCCAAGCAGAACGCAGTGCTGCCCGGCGACCCGTCCGGCGTCGCGGGCTCCGCGCGCAACCGTTTCGTCGGGTTGGTGACCGACATCGTCATGGATCGGGTGATGGCCCAGGTCGAACTGCAGTGCGGCCCGCATCGCGTGGTGTCGCTCATCAGCAGCGAGGCGGTGCGCGAGCTGGGCCTCGAACTCGGGTCGGTCGCCGTCGCCGTCGTGAAGGCGACCAACGTCATCGTCGAGGCTCCGGCGGTGGCCCGATGAAGGCGCGCCCTCGTCGGTTCGCCCGGCTGGCGAGCGCAGGCGTCTCAGCCATCGCAGTCGTCGCTCTGGCTCTGTCCGGATGCAGCAGCCCGGCCGCATCCACGCCGTCGGCTCCGCGCTCCTCGGACGGCGTGACCGGCACGATCACGGTGTTCGCCGCCGCGTCGCTCACGAAGACGTTCACCGAGCTCGGCACGCGGTTCGAGGCCGCGCATCCCGGCACGAAGGTCACGTTCTCGTTCGCCGGCTCCTCTGATCTGGTCTCGCAGCTGACCGCCGGCGCCCCGGCGGACGTTTTCGCGTCGGCCGATCAGGCGAATATGACGAAGGCGGTGAATGCGAAGGTCACCAGCGGCTCGCCCGTCGACTTCGCGACGAACGTGCTCGCCATCGCGGTGCCACCCGGCAACCCGGCGCACGTGAGCGGGTTCGCCGACCTGGCCTCGCCCTCCGTCAAGACGGTCGTGTGTGCACCGCAGGTGCCGTGCGGGGCCGCCACCGCGAAGGTGGAGAGGTCGGCGGGAGTGACCCTGAAGCCGGTGAGCCAGGAGTCGTCGGTGACCGACGTCCTCGGCAAGGTGACATCGGGCGAGGCGGACGCCGGGATCGTCTACGCCACCGATGTGAAGGGTGCCGGCTCGGCTGTCGAGTCCGTGCCGTTTCCAGAGGCGGCCAAGACCGTCAATGTCTATCCCATCTCCGTCGTCGCGCAGGCTCCGAACGCCGCGGGTGGGAAGGCGTTCGTCGCGTACGTGACCGGGCCCGCGGGGCGCGCTGTGCTCGCCGCCGCCGGGTTCGGGGCGCCATGATCGGCGCGGGTCCGTTGTGAGCATCCGGCTGGGCGTTCCGCGCTGGACCGTGGTGGTCGCCGCGATCGGAGGCCTGTTCATCGTGCTGCCGCTGGTCGCGATGGCGGCCCGCGTCGACTGGGCGGACTTCATCCCGCTCATCACCTCGCCGTCGTCGGTGGATGCGCTCCTCCTCAGCCTGCGCACGTCGCTGCTCGCGACGGCCGCCTGCCTGGTGCTCGGCGTGCCGATGGCGATCGTGCTCGCGCGCGTGCCGTTCGCGGGCAGCCGGGTGGTGCGGGCGGTCGTGCTGCTGCCACTGGTGCTGCCGCCGGTCGTCGGCGGCCTCGCGCTGCTCGCCCTCTACGGCCGCCGCGGGCTGCTCGGCGGCGCGCTCGATGTCGCCTTCTCGACGCCCGCGGTGGTGATCGCGCAGACCTTCGTCGCGCTGCCCTTCCTCGTGCTCAGCCTGGAGGGCGCACTGCGGTCTGCCGGTGAGCGCTACGAGGCGGTGGCGGCGACGCTCGGCGCCCGCCCGTCCACCGTCCTGTTCCGGGTGACGCTGCCGCTGGTGCTTCCGGCGATCGTCTCCGGGTCGATCCTGTCGTTCGCCCGGGCGCTCGGCGAGTTCGGCGCGACCCTGACGTTCGCGGGCAGTCTGCAGGGCGTCACCCGGACGCTGCCGCTGGAGATCTACCTGCAGCGGGAGACCGATCCCGACGCGGCCGTCGCGCTGTCGCTGGTGCTGGTGGCGGTTGCCATCGCGGTGGTGGCGGTCGCCCACGGTGCGGGCGAGGGACTCCGTTTTCGCCGAGTGCGCGCCGACGCCGACGTTCGCGAGAGCGCGGCATGAGCCTCCACGTCATGGCATCGCTCTCCGCGCGGGACGTCAGCGTCGAGCTCACCGTCGCCGACGGCGAGACGCTCGCCCTGCTCGGGCCGAACGGCGCGGGCAAGTCGACGGTGCTCGGGATGCTGGCCGGGCTCGTCCGACCCGACGAGGGCCGCGCGACGCTCGGCGACCAGATCCTGTTCGACCTCCCCGGCACCTGGCGGCCGCCGCATCAGCGAGGCGTCGCGCTGCTCGCACAGGACGCCCTGCTGTTCCCGCATCTCAGCGTCCGCGACAACGTGGCCTTCGGGCCACGGTCCTCGGGTGCCGGCCGCGCCGACGCCCGCGAGCGGGCCGACGAGTGGATGCGCCGGACCGCGACCGCGGAATTCGCCGACCGGCGGCCCGCCGAGCTGTCCGGAGGGCAGGCGCAGCGGGTCGCGGTAGCGCGGGCGCTGGCCGCCGAGCCGCGGCTGCTGCTCCTCGACGAGCCGCTGTCCGCGCTGGATGTCGCCGTCGCCGCAGAACTGCGAGGCACGCTCGCCGGAGTGCTGGCGGGGCGCACGACGGTCCTCGTCACGCATGACGCGCTGGACGCGTACCTCCTCGCCGACCGGGTCGCGGTCATGCACGAGGGTCGCGTGATCGAGCAGGGGCCGACGCGGCAGGTGCTCGAACGGCCGCGGAATCCCTTCACCGCGGAGCTGTCGGGGCTGACGCTGGTGGCGGGGGTGCGGACGGCCGACGGGCTCGTCACCGCCGACGGGATGCGACTGCGCAGCACCGCGGTCGCGCCCGCCGAGGTGGGCGCTCGGGCGCTGGCGGCGGTGCGCCCGTCTGCGGTGCGCGTGCTGGCCGGTGCGGACGCGGGCGACCGGCCCGACCGCATCCACGCGACAGTGACCGGCCTGGAGCCGCAGGCCGACCTCGTCCGCGTGCGCACCGACCGCCTCGACGCGCTGGTGCCGCCCGCCGACGTCGCCGACCTCCGCCTCCGCCTCGGTGACCGCGTCACTCTCGACGTTCCGCCCGCCGCCGCAACCGTCTACCCCGCCTGACCCCCTCGGGCCTCCGCGCACCGTCGAGTCCGCAGACTTTGCACGCTCCGACGCCCGATCCCGTACAAAGTCTGCAGACTCGACGGTGGGTGGACGGGTGCGCGCGACAGGGACGGGACGGGACGGGAGGTAGGTCAGCCGCCGGCGAAGGGCGGCAGCACGTCGACGGTGGCGGTCAGCTCGCGGGAGGGGTCGCGCGAGACGACACCGCCGACGAGGAAGGAACCCGAGCGCACCACGCGCTCCATCGGCTCGCCATAGCGCGACACGAGCTCGGCCTGCAGACCTCCGACGGTCGCGTCCGCGACCTCCACGCGCTCCTCGGGGCGTCCCGCGGCCTCTTCCGCCGCCGCGAAGTAGCGCACCAGCACCTCAGCCACCGATCGCCCCCATACTCCGCACCGGCGGGGCGAACCCGGCCGCGTCCATGCCGTGGCCGGCCTGCTTGCCCCACATGGCCGCGCGCCACCAGCGGGCGATCTCGGCGTCGTCCGCGCCACCGCGGAGCAGCCCGCGGAGGTCGGTCTCGTCGTCGCCGAACAGGCACGACCGCACGGTTCCCTCCGCGGTGATGCGGGTGCGGTCGCACGCCGAGCAGAACGAACGCGTGACCGACGCGATGATCCCGACGGTGGCGGGGAGCCCATCCACCGTCCAGCCGTCGACCAGCCACTCCTCCGCCGGGGCGTGCGGGTCGTCGCGACCCGCTTCGGTCAGGGTGAAACGCTCGCCCAGCACCGAGAGCAGTTCCTCGGCCGACACCATGTTCTCGCGCAGCCACGACCGGTCGGCGTCGAGCGGCATCTGCTCGATGAACCGCAGCCTGCAGCCGTTCTCCAGCGCCCACGCGAGGAGGTCCGGGGCGTCGTCGAGGGTGTCGCGCATCATCACCGCGTTGAGCTTCAGGGGGGTGAGCCCGGCGGCGTGCGCGGCGTGGATGCCCGCGAGCACGGCCGGCAGCCGGTCGCGCCGGGTGAGCCGCGCGAAGTGCTCGCGGTCGACCGTGTCGAGCGAGACGTTGACCCGGGTGAGGCCGGCGTCGACGAGCGAGCGGATGCGGTGGTCGAGTCCGATGCCGTTGGTCGTGATCGACAGGTCCACTCCGGGCGCCACCGCTGCCGAGCGGCCGATGATCTCGGCCAGATCGGCGCGCATCAACGGCTCGCCGCCCGTGAACCGCACCTCGCGCACGCCCAGGTCCCGCACGCCGATGCCGACGAGGCGCGCGATCTCGGTCGCGCTGAGGAGATCGTCCCGCGGGATCGCCGGCAGCCCCTCCGCCGGCATGCAATACGTGCAGCGGAGCGAGCACTTCTCGGTCACCGACACGCGCAAGTCGCGAGCGACGCGCCCGAACCGGTCGACGAGACCGGGATGCTCGGGCCGCCCCACGGTGCTGGGGGCCGACGGCGGCGCGGCCTGGCGCTGCGCACTCAGCGGGAGCCCCAGGTTGACGGCGGTCATGACATCACCCTAGACCGCTCTCCCGACAACACCGAGTCCGTCGTAGACCCGGGGGCGCACGCGGCAATAAGCTGCCCCCATGGGAATCATCTCCTCCGGCTTCTCCGGCCGTCGCAGGGCCGACGACCCCCGCCTGCCCCCCGGTCAGTATCTGACCGAGGGCTTCCCGGTGCTCTCGGCCGGGCCGACGCCCCGCATCGCCAAAGACGACTGGGCGTTCACCATCACCACAGAGAAGGGCGACGTCCACCGCTGGAGCTGGGATGAGTTCCTCGCGCTCCCGCAGGAGGACGTCAGCACCGACATCCACTGCGTCACCAGCTGGTCGAAGCTCGGGACGTCGTGGCGCGGTGTGGCTCTCGACACCCTGTTCGCGGATGTCGACACCAGTTTCGAGTACACGATGGCGCACAGCTATGGCGGCTACACGACCAACGTCCCGCTCGCCGACCTGCTCGGCGGCAAGGCGTGGGTCGCGCACAGCTTCGACGGCAAAGACCTCGAGCCCGAGCACGGCGGTCCCGCCCGGCTCCTCGTGCCGCACCTGTACTTCTGGAAGAGCGCCAAATGGGTCAACGGGCTCCAGATGCTCCCGCAGGACCAGCCGGGCTTCTGGGAGCAGAACGGCTACAACATGTACGGCGACCCCTGGAAGGAACAGCGCTACTGGTGAGCAGCGTATGGCGGGTGGCCGACGTCGTCGCCACACGGATGGAGACCCCGACGGCCCGCACCATCCGGCTGCGCATCCCCGGATTGCACGGCCACCTCGCGGGGCAGCACGTCGACATCCGGTTGACGGCGCCCGACGGCTACCAGGCGGTCCGGTCGTACTCGATCGCCTCCGGCGGTGGACGCGGAGCCATCGAACCGCATGACCTCCCCGACGACGAGCTGGAGCTGACGGTGGAGGAGCTCGCCGACGGCGAAGTCTCCCCCTACCTCGTCCGTGATCTCGCCGACGGTGACCAGCTGGAGGTGCGCGGACCGGTCGGCGGCTGGTTCGTCTGGCGCGACGGCGACATCACGCCGGTGCAGCTGATCGCGGGCGGCTCCGGTGTCGTCCCGCTCATGTCGATGGCCCGGGCGCACGCCGCCGCCGCAAGCCCTGCACCGTTCCGGATGCTCTACTCGCTGCGCTCCCCCGCCTCCGGGTACTACTCGGACGAACTCGCAGCGCTGGCCGCCGACACGACATCGCCGCTCCAGCTCGACTACGTCTACACGCGGCAGGCTCCGGAGGGCGCACCGGCGCCCGCCCGCCTCACCGCCGAAGGCCTCATGCGTCGCACCATCCCGGCCTCCGACTCCCCCACCTTCTTCATCTGCGGCTCCACGCCGTTCGTCGAGGCGGTCTCCGGCTGGCTCGTCGACGCGGGTCACGAGGCGGCGCGCATCCGCACCGAACGCTACGGCGGCATCGGAGGCACGCCATGACGGATCAGGACTTCCTCGACGGCAATGCCGCGGCCGGGATGCTGTCGGAGGTCTTCGCGGCCGACGTCACCACGGCGGTCGGCTGCTGCGGCAACTGCGGCGACGAGTCGGTGGTCGCCCGCGGCCGGGTCTATCTCGACGAGCACGGCCTCGTCATGCGCTGCTCCGTCTGCGGCGACGTGCTGGCGGTCGCGTCGGAGCGCGCCGGCCGTCTCTGCCTCGACCTGCGCGGCCTCGCCTGGCTGGAGTTCGCGGTCGAGTAGCCGGGCCCGTCGCCCGCGCCGGGTCGTCTCTCGGAGACTCGCCCGCTCCCGTCGGAGACTCGCCCGCTCCCGTCGGAGATCCGGCCGCCTTCGCCGCGAAACTCCATCCCCACCGCGGCCCGTCGGAGATTTGGCCCACTTTCTCCGACGAAAGCCCCGACCCGCGAACGCTCAGGACACGTGCACGGCCGGGCGACGCTTGACGTCCCTCTCGGCCTCCCGCAGCACCTCACGGGTCACGGGAGCGACCTCGCCGACGCCCGTGATCAGGTAGCGGAACATGTTCGAGATCGGATTGCCTTCCGTCCACTCGAAGTAGATCGCCGGCACCACACCCGTGATGTCGCGCATCTCCAGCAGCACGGCCGCGATCGTGTTCGGCACGTTTCCACTGCGCACCTGCAGCACCCGGTAGCCGTGCTTGACGACGCCCTGCACCTCCAGGTCCTCCTCGAAGTCGGAGGAGTCCGACGGCAGCACCTCGAGGAAGATGGTGCGCGACCGCTGCGGGATGTGGCTGAACTTCCGCTCGTCCTTGTTCTTCTGCGCGTACTCCTTGTCCGTGTCGACGTCGGGCTCGTGCGAGATGATGCGGATCTCGCCCTCCTCCGCGTCTTCGAGGATGAAGTCGAGCGCCGTCACGTCGAACGTGACGGACGTGGCGCGCAGCTGGAACGACCGCCCGATGCGCGACACGATCGACACGATCAGGATGGCGAGGATGAACAGGGTCGCGATGCGGAGGCCGTCCGGCCGCTCGATGATGTTGTCCACCGTCGTGTAGACGAAGATCGCCGTGATGACGCCGAACGCGACGGTCCGCTTCCGCTGCCGCTTCCGCCGCGCCGACAGCGTCACCGCGAGGGAGGCGGACGTGATGAGCACCAGGACGCCGGTCGCGTACGCGCCGCCCTGCGCATCCACGCTCGCCTCGAAGACCAGCGTGATGAGGAACGCGATCGCGGTGAACACGAGCACCAGCGGACGCACCGCGCGCGCCCACTGCGGCGCCATCCCGTACCGGGGCAGGTAGCGCGGCACCAGGTTGAGCAGGCCGGCCATCGCGGAGGCGCCCGCGAACCAGAGGATGAGGATGGTGCTGACGTCGTAGACGGTGCCGAACCCGTTGCCGAGGTACTCGTGCGCCAGGTACGCGAGCGCGCGTCCGTTGGCGGGGCCGCCGGGCTGGAAGTCCTTCTGCGGGATGAGCAGGGTCGTCGTGAAGCTCGACGTGATGAGGAAGACGCTCATGATGATGGCGGCCGTCGTCAACAGCCGGCCGGCACCGCGGATGCGGCCCTTCGGGTACGACGGGTCATCGTCCGGGCGGCCCGTGATCTGCGGCATGACCGCGACGCCGGTCTCGAAGCCGGAGAGGCCGAGAGCGAGTCGCGGGAACACGATCAGGGCGATCCCGACGACGACGAGCGGGTCGCCGTTCTGCCGGAACAAGGCGCTCCACCAGTCGTCGACTGCGGTGGGATGCTGGAACACCTCCACGATGGAGGTGGTCACCACGACCACGTTGAGGGCCAGGTACACGGCGACGAGCACCACTGCGATGCCGATCGCCTCCTTGAACCCCTTGAGGAACACCGCGCCGAGCAGCGCGAGCAGGACGAGCGTGATCAGCACGTTGTTGCCGTGGAACCAGTCCGGCGCGTACGGGTTCTCGATCGCGTGCGCCGAGGCGTCCGCCGCCGACAGCGTGATCGTGATCATGAAGTCCGTCGCCGCGAAGCCCAGCAGCACGAGCACCAGCAGCTTGCCCGCCCACCAGGGAAGCAGCCGCTCCAGCATGGCGATGGAACCGGAGCCCTTGAAGCTCTCCCGCGCCACCCGGCGGTACACCGGCAGTGCGCCGAGCAGGGTGAGGGCCACGAGCACCAGCGTCGCGAACGGCGAGACGAGGCCGGCGGCGAGCGCCGCGATGGCCGGCTGGTAGCCGAGGGTGGAGAAGTAGTCGACACCGGTGAGGCACATGACCTGCCACCACGGGTGGGTGCGTTCGGGGTTGCGTCCGTGCGGTCCCTGCTGGGTGCCGCGCTCATCCACCAGGCCGGTGAGCAGCCAGTGCCGGAGCGCGCCGCCTTTCGCCCGTGCCGGGGTGGGTCGCGCCTGACCGGGCACGGGGGAAAGCTGCTGGTCGGGAGTGCTCGACATCGGCATCCTTCCGCTCAGGCCTTCGTCGTCAGCGTAGCGGTCACCAGGCCGAGGCACGGTAGTCCTTGAGGAAGACGCCGTGCAGGTCCTCTCCCGCCTCTCCTCGGACGATCGGGTCGTAGACGCGAGCGGCGCCGTCGACCAGGTCGAGCGGGGCGTGGAAGCCCTCCTCCGCGAGCCGCACCTTCGTGTGGTGCGGGCGCTCGTCGGTGATCCATCCCGTGTCGACGCTCGTCATGAGGATGCCGTCGGTCTCGAACATCTCGCCCGCGCTCGTGCGCGTGAGCATGTTGAGCGCGGCCTTCGACATGTTCGTGTGCGGGTGGCCCGGCCCCTTGTAGCGGCGGCCGAAGACACCCTCCATCGCCGACACGTTGACGATGTACGACCGCCCGGCGGCGGCGAGGGAGGGACGCAGCCGGTCGATCAGGATGAAGGGTGCGGTCTGGTTGCACAGCTGCACCTCGAGCAGCTCCAGCGCGTCGATCGCTCCGATGTTCTGCGTCCAGCTGTTCACGTGGGCCACGTCGGGGACGAGCCCGCCCGCGTCGATGGCGGTGCCGTCGGCGTGCTTCTCGAGCGACGACGAACCGGCGGCCATCGCGACCGCCGCGAGGTCGTCCGCGGTGAGCGCGGCCGCCCCGGCGACCTCGGCGATCGTGCCGCGGACGTCCGCGGCCGACAGCAGCGGGTGCGCCGCGACCGAGCGCTCCAGGGCGAGGGGATGCGGGTCGGCGGTGTGGCCGAACGTCTCGAGCTCGGGCAGCGGGCCGTCGGGCAGGGGCTGCGTCTCCGCCTCGGCCAGCAGCGAGTACGCGCCGGGCGAGCGTCGCACCGTCTGCGCGGCGTTGTTGATCAGGATGTCGAGGGGTCCGCGCTCGGCGACCGAGTCGGCCAGTGCGATGACCTGCGCAGGGTCGCGGAGGTCGATGCCCACGACCCGGAGCCGGTCGATCCAGCGGCCGGCGTCGGGCAGCTGCGAGAACCGGCGCACGGCATCCCGCGGGAACCGGGTGGTGATGGTGAGGTGGGCGCCGTCGCGCAGCAACCGGAGGGCGATGTGCATGCCGATCTTCGCCCGGCCGCCGGTGAGCAGCGCGTGCTTGCCGGTCAGGTCGGTGGTCGCGTTGCGCTTGGCGTGGCTGAAGGCCGCGCACGACGGGCACAGCTGGTGGTAGAACCAGTCGACCTGCGTGTAGTCCTGCTTGCAGATGTAGCAGGCGCGCGGGGTGATGAGGGTCCCGGCGGTGTGGGAGGCGGTCGTGCCGGAGGTCAGCTCGCGCCCGCGGGTCTCGTCATCG
This sequence comes from Leifsonia sp. NPDC014704, assembly GCF_043083605.1. Classification (NCBI taxonomy): domain Bacteria; kingdom Bacillati; phylum Actinomycetota; class Actinomycetes; order Micrococcales; family Microbacteriaceae; genus Leifsonia; species Leifsonia sp. NPDC014704. The sequence goes on from NZ_JBIBYW010000001.1 coordinate 1,436,580, forward strand.
ATGCGGTCGGGAGCGCCGGTGGCGGTCGCGGCGATGACCGCGCGGTCGGCCTCCTGCACCTGGGCGCGGAGCTGCCGCTTCCTGGCCTGCTTCGACGCCTTGAACATGTGCGCGGTCGCCCGGCGGACGGTCACGTAGTCGGGGTGCTCCTGGTCCAGCTCGTGCAGCTGTCCGAGGACGCGGAGGGTGACGGCGAGTTCGTCGGGGTCGAGGCCGGAGGACGCCGGGGTTTCGGGAGGCACCGGAGAATTCTACGTGGCACCATGAGCACATGGATGCGCACGCGTTGTTCGAAGCGACCGGCACGGCGTTCGAGTTCGCCGGTGTCGCCGCGATGGCGATCGGCCTGGTGGTCGCGATCGGCCTGTCGCTGGTCGCCTGGCGGCGTCAGCGCAGCGGCGCTGCGGCGTTCCGGACGCTGCGGGAGAGCTTCGGCGGCGTCATCCTGCTGGGCCTCGAGATCCTCGTCGCGGCCGACCTGGTGAAGACCGTGACCTCGACGCCGTCGCTGACGGATGCGGTGGTGCTCGGGATCATCGTGCTGATCCGCACCATCCTCAGCTTCTCGCTGCAGGTCGAGATCGACGGTGTCGCGCCGTGGCGGCGGGCGCTGGTCACCGGGCCGGAGACGATCGCGCGTGCCGCCCGCTCGGCGAACCGCACACCGGACGGCACCCCGGAGCCGCGAGGGGCCTGACGGCCGCCGCTACTCCGCTCCGCCTACTCCTCTTCGGCCACGCGCCGTGCCGCCCGCTCCGCGTCGCGCTGCTTGACGCGCGCGTTCTCGGCGCGGACGGCCGCCTGCGTCGCCCGCTCGTCGACCAGCCACCGCGGCGGATCGGCCAGCAGGTCCTTGATCTGGGCGGTGGTCAGCGCCTCGGTCACCCCGCCGCGGGCGAGGCCCGAGTTCGAGACGCCCAGCTTGCGTGCCACCACGTCGCGGGGATGCGGACCCTCGGCGCGCAGGGTCTGCAGCCACTCCGGCGGCTCGGCGTTCAGCGCATCCAACTCGGTCCGGCTGATCTCGCGGTCGCGGAAGTCGTCGGGCGCCGCCGGCAGGTAGATGCCGAGCTTCTTGGCCGCTGTGGCCGGTTTCATGGTCTGCGCCTTCATGTTCTCCAGGCTACCGTTCGCTACCCTCGTCAGATGTCCTCCCGCTTCGCGATCGCCTTCCCGCTCGGTGTCACCGTCGGCAAGTGGACGAGCGCCTTCGAGCAGCGATACCCCGACGTGGAGCTGGTGGTGCGGCCCAGCGACGATCCGCTCGGCGTGCTCGCGGCCGGAGATGCGGACATGGTGTTCGCCCGCGATGCCGAGGCGGACGACGACCGCCACCTCATCCCCTTGTATGCGGAGGACGTCGTCGTGGTCGTGCACCACGAGCATTTGCTCACCCTGGAGGAGCACCTTCACCTCGCCGACCTCGACGACGAGCCCCGGGTGACCGGCGAGCCGTCGGAGGCGTTCATGCGGAGTGTCGCCGCCGGCGACGGCATTGCCCTGCTCCCGGCGTCGGTCGCGAAGGCCCTCCGCCGGAAGGACGTGACGGCGCTCCCTCTCGAGGACGGCCCGCAGAGCCGCATCGGCCTGACCTGGCCGCGCGAGGGGCAGCATCCACTGGTCGACGACTTCATCGGCATCGTGCGGGGGCGCACGGCGCACAGCTCGCGCAACCCGGAGGTCGCGGCGCGCGAGGCCGCGGACGGCCGCAAGGCCGCCGGCACGCGCGCCCCCTCCGGCGGCCGCGCATCCTCCGGCCGCGCACGCCCCGGCTCCCCCAAGCGCTCCCGCCGGCGCTGACGGGCGCCTCCCGCCCACCGAATTGACGCAACACGCCGTCCAGCGGCGTCCGCCAACGGCGTGTTGCGTCAACTGGATTCATCGGGTCCGGGCGGAGGATAGGAGGCATGAGCAGCGCCGGGCGCGACGCCCAGTCCGAGATCTACCGCGACGGTGTCGCCGGCCGTGTCCCGCGCATCCCTGTGGGATACCCCCAGCTGGAGCGGGCGGCGCAGCGGCGGCTGAGTCGCGCGGCGTTCGCGTACATCGCCGGGTCGGCGGGGCTGGAGCGCACGGCGGACGCCAACACGGAGGCGTTCCGGCGGCGGCGCATCGTGTCGCGGGTCCTTCGCGACGTGTCCGCGCGCGACCTCTCCATCGAACTGTTCGGCGTCCGGCGGCCGACCCCGCTGCTGCTCGCCCCGATCGGCGTGCTCGAGCTCGCCCGCCGCGGAGGGGATGCGGCCGCCGCCCGAGCCGCCGCCGCCCTCGGTGTGCCGGCCGTGCTCTCGAACCAGGCGTCGCAGCCGATGGAGGCGGTCGTCGGCGCCATGGAGGACGTGGCGCCCGGCGCATCTCGCTGGTTCCAGCTGTACTGGAGCTCGTCGCGCGACCTGGTGGCGAGCCTCGTCGAGAGGGCGGAGCGTTCGGGATGCGAAGCGATCGTCGTCACGCTCGACACGCATGTGCTCGGCTGGCGACCGCGCGACCTCGCCCTCGGCTACCTTCCGTTCAGCCGGGGTCTCGGGATCGCGCAGTACACCTCCGATCCGGTGTTCCAGCAGCTGGTGCGCGAGCGGGCGGCCGTCGCGTCCGGTCCGCGCCCGACGCCGACCCCGGCTGCCGTCGCGGCGTTCGCCAGCATCCTGCGCCACCACCCCGGGCCGCTGCGTGAGAAGCTGCGATCGGGAGAGCCGCTCGCCGCGGTCGAGACGTTCCTCGAGGTGTTCGCCGACCCGTCGCTGACCTGGGACGACCTGGCGTTCCTGCGCGAGCGCACCCGGCTGCCGATCGTGCTGAAGGGCGTGCTGCATCCCGACGACGCCCGCCGCGCCCTCGACGCCGGGATGGATGCCGTGCAGGTCTCGAACCACGGCGGCCGCCAGATCGACGGAGAAGTGGCCGCGCTCGACGCCCTCCCTGGAGTCGTCGCCGCGGTCGACGGACGGGTGCCGGTGATCTTCGACAGCGGCATCCGCGGCGGAGCGGATGCGGTGATCGCCCTCGCCCTCGGCGCCCGGGCCGTCGCGATCGGCCGGCCGTACGCCTACGCCCTCGCCGTCGCGGGCGAGGCGGGCGTGCGGGAGCTGCTGCGCAACACGATCGCCGAGCTCGACATCACCCTCGGTCTCGCGGGCGTCCGCAGCGTCGCCGAGCTGGATGCGGGCATCCTGTCACCGACGCCCGCGCCGGTCGCTCACTAGGCTGGAAGATCGGTACCAGCCGAAGGGAGCCTGCTGATGTCCGAATCCACCGCGGCGCCTGTGAGCATCCGGGCCTCTTTCGGGGTAGCCGAGTACCCGGCTCTCGTGGCGATCTGGCGCCGAGCCGTGGATGCGACGCACGACTTCCTCTCGGCGACCGATCGCGATGAGATCGAGGCACGGCTGGCATCCGACTACTTCCCCGCCGTGACGCTGTCGGTCGCCGAGCGGGACGGCCGTCCCGTGGGCTTCGCGGGTGTGCTCGACGGCACCCTGGAGATGCTCTTCGTGGATGCGGCCGAGCGAGGCGGCGGCATCGGCACGGCGCTTCTCGATCACGCGATCCGCGACCACGGCGTCGTCCGCGTCGACGTCAACGAGCAGAACGCGTCAGCCGCCGGTTTCTACCGCTCCCGCGGCTTCGCGGTCGTCGGTCGGAGCGCGACCGACGAGGCCGGTCGTCCGTATCCGCTGCTCCACCTCGAGCTCGCACCGGCGAACCGGCCCCGCTAGGAGACCGACGCCCCGATCAGCGACAGCAGCGCCTGCGCGTACGCGGTGGCGGCGTCATCGTGCTCGAAGTACCGCTCCTCCCCCTCGATCAGCACGGTCACCCGGTAGCCGTCGGGCGTGCGCGCCAGGTGGCGGAAGGTGCCGCCGAGCAGTTCGCGCAGCTGGTCCTCGCGCGGGATCCACAGGGCGTCCTCGACGGCGAGCGAGTCGAGCGCCCACTCGGTCGTGCCGTTGAAGCCGAGGATGGTCCCGGTGTCGAAGTGGTGCGGCTCGATCGTCATCTCGCTGACGGTGAAACGCTCCCCGTCCATGCCCGGGCGGTCGATGGCGAACGTGTCACCCGACGACGGCTGCCAGCGCAATCCCGCCGCGCGAAGCTGCCGGGCGATGTCCTCTGCGATCATGGATGCTCCCTTTCGGTCAGTCGGTGACGATGACGATCTTGCCGCGCACGTGGCCGCCTTCGAGCCGCCCGTACGCCTCCACCGTCCGTTCGATCGGGTAGATCGAGTCGATCGGCAGCACCAGCTCGTTCTCGGCGAGCAGGTCGGCGAGCTCCGCGAGGTCGTCGTTGGTGGCGCCGCGGCCGCCGACGTTCTGCGCTCCGCGCGCCTCCGGCCCGAAGACAGCGATGGAGTTGACGCGTTCGATCGGCACACCGAGCTCCAGCGCCGCCTCGATCGTCTCCGGGCCGTGGTTGTCGAGCACCGCGGTCACCCGGTCGTCGTCGAGGACGTCGCGCACGCGCTCCGCGAGCCCGTCTCCGTAGGTCACCGGGATGACGCCGAGCGACTCGAGGAACTCGTGGTTCACCTCGCTCGCCGTGCCGATCACCGTCGCCCCCGCGCGGACGACCAGCTGGGCGGCGAGCACGCCGACCCCGCCCGCGGCCGCGCTCACCAGCACGGTGTCGCGCTCGCGGATTCCCAGGGAGCGCACCGTCGCGAACGCGGTTCGGCCGACGACGCCGAGCGAGCCGGCCGCCTCGAACGTCAGCGGGTCCGGTTTCGCGATCACCTGGCCGTCCTCCGGCACCACGACGAAGTCGGCGATGGAGGCGAACGGCGCCGTGCCGAGCACGGCCTGCCCGAGATCGAAGCGCGTGACGCCCTCGCCCATCTCTTCGACGAACCCGGCGAAGTCCTGCCCGATCCCGCTCGGGAGCGTCACGCCCATGCGCGCGGCGGCCCGCTCGTCGCGGTACGCCTTCGCATCCATCGGGTTGAGCCCGGCCGCCATCACGCGGACCAGCACCTGACCGGGCCCCGGCCACGGTCTCTCCCGCTCCACCACATGCAGGTAGTCGCGGGAGCCGAATTCATCGAACTGGACGAAACGCGGCACGGACGGGCTCCTTCCCTCTGGTAGCACGGAGCCTAGCCCCGACACCCCCGGAACAGCAGGGAGAGAGCCACAGGTGCAGCGAGCGCTCAGCCGAAGAGAAGCGCGGCCTCCTCGTAGCGGGCCGCAGGAACGGTCTTCAGACCGCCGGTCGCGTCGGCGATCGAGACGTTCACGACGTCGGTGCCGCGCAACGACACCATCGAGCCCCAGCGACCCTCGTACACCGCATCCACCGCCGCCATGCCGAGGCGGGTGGCGAGGACGCGGTCGTACGCGCTCGGGACGCCGCCGCGCTGCATGTGGCCGAGCACGGTCGCCCGCGACTCGATGCCGGTGCGCTCCTCGATCATCGGGGCGAGCATCTCGCCGATGCCGCCGAGGCGCGGCCGGTTGAACGCGTCCAGTCCCTTGTGCGAGTGCGCCTCCTCCATCGTGTCGAGGTGGAAGCCCTCCGACACGACGATGACGGGCGCACGGCCGCGGTCGCGGACCGACTCGACCCACTCGCAGATCTGCTCGATCGACTGCGGCTGCTCCGGGATGAGGATGGCGTGGGCGCCGCCCGCCATGCCCGAGTGCAGGGCGATCCAACCGACGTGACGGCCCATGACCTCGACGACCATGCAGCGCTGGTGCGACTCGGCGGTGGTGCGCAGGCGGTCGATCGCCTCGGTGGCGATCTCGACGGCCGTGTCGAAGCCGAACGAGTAGTCGGTGGCGGCGAGGTCGTTGTCGATGGTCTTCGGGACGCCGACGATCTTGAGACCGGCGTCGGTGAGACGGCGTGCGGCCGTCAGGGTGCCCTCGCCGCCGATGGCGATGATCGCGTCGATGCCGTTCTCATCCATCATCCGCTGGATGTTCTCGGGGCCGCCCTTGTCGCCCTCGAAGGGGTTGGTGCGGCTCGATCCGAGGATGGTGCCGCCCTGGCGGGACAGGCCGCGGACGCTGTGACGGTCGAGCGGCATGATGTCGCCGTCGACCACACCGCGCCAGCCGTAACGGAAGCCGGCGAACTCGGAGCGGTACACGCGGTCGCCCTTCAGGACCGCGCCGCGGATCACCGCGTTCAGGCCCGGGCAGTCGCCGCCGCTGGTGAGGATGCCGATCTTCATGCTGCTCCGTTTCTCAAGGCGTTCCCTGAATCATGCCCGGATGCCCCGGCCTGCACAAAATCGCACTGGACGCTGAGCGCGGCGGGTGGTAAATGAGCCGGGTAGACCAGTCGGGTGTCAGAGGCCGAGGGCGCGCTGCAGCTTGGACGAACTGGCGGACGGCCGGGCTCCCGCCGCGAGCAGGTGCTCCTCGATCTCGTCGAGGAGGGCGTTGCGGCGCTGACGGGTGTCGGGGGCCCCGCTCAGGAGCTCCACCTCCCACTCGCGCCACTCCTGCGTCGCGCCGGTCCGGAGGTTTTCGCTCCGGACATGGTCGTCGGTGAGCTCGGCGACCTCGAAGCCGGCGGCATCCTGCAGCAGAACGCTGTCGCGCTGGTTCGTGACCCGGGCGATCGGGACGAGCGGCTCGTCGCCGATCAGCTCGCGCAGGTGCTGACGCAGCTCGGCGGGCGGCTCGTCGCCCTCGGTGAGCTCCCAGTGCAGCTCGGTGCGGCCCTCGTCGGCGGGCAGCTTGACGTGCCAGCCGGCGTCGTGGCCGCCGCGGCGCACACGGACCGCGGTCCGGTGCTGGGCGAGCGCGAGGTCGGCCGTGTCGAAATAGGTGGCCACGAGCTCGTGCCGCTCGGGCTCGCCCTGCACCGCGATCGTGCCGACGCCGACGAGCTGAGGATGCTGCGCCTCGGCGTCGACGTCGTACTTGCGCTCGATCTCGGTCTGCGAGTGGTGGGGCATATCCCCTGTCTAGCCCACAATTCGTCTGTCGCGAAATTTCAAGCGGACCGTCGTCCGCAGCGCCTACGGTGAACGCATGACCTCAGAGACGATCACCACCCGCTTCGACGTCACCGGCTGGGAACCGGCCGACCTGCCGGGCATCGACGGCGACTGGGTGGGCGCCGTCGTCATGCGGAAGACCTACACCGAGGGACTGGTGGGCGAGTCGGTCGCCCACTTCGTCTCCTCCGGCACCGAGGAGGGCGGGCGCGGCTACCTCGCCGCCGAGCGGATCACCGGCCGGCTGGAGGACGGGAGGACGGGGTCGTTCACCGTCCACCACGGCGCACTGCAGCATCCCGGAGACAGCTCTGCCTTCGGGAACATCGTGCCGGGCACGGGGACGGACGACTTCGCCGACTTCCGGGGAGCGGCCAGGATCGAGCACGACGACCGCGGCGCGTTCTTCGTCTTCGAGCTGGAGTGACCTCATCGAGCCGGGCTGAGACCACCCTTCACGCCCGCGGCACCCCGCTGTACCGTGGGGGCATGAGCGACCCCAGAGGACGTGAGTACCGAGACGACGAGGACCTCGACGACTTCCGCGAGGCGCAGGAGGCCGACTACGAGCCGGAGCCGGTCATCCACGACCCGGAGGACGTGCCGGTCGTCGACGACGAGGACGACGAGCTGCTCCCCGACGACGACCGCCCGGTGCCGATCGACCCCGACGACGCCGAGATCGCCTAGCCGACAGCTCCTGACTTTTTCGGCCGATTCGGCGTTCGGAACGCGAAAAACTCAGGAGCCGGCGGTGTGAGCCGGCGGTTCGAGGTCAGGCGAGGGCGTCCGTCAGCAGGTGGATGAGGGCGTCGAGCTGCACGGAGTCGGCCGAGCCGACCTCGACGTCGCTGCCGTCGAGGGCTCGCGCGGCGAGTCCCTGCTTGGCGTCGATGAGCTCGGCGATCTTCGAGTCGATCGTCTGCGCGGCGATGATCCGCCACGCCGTGACCGGCTCCTCCTGGCCGATGCGGTGAACGCGGTCGATCGCCTGCGTCTGCTCCGCCGCCGTCCACGAAAGCTCGGCGAGCACGACGTTCGACGCGGCCTGGAGGTTCAGGCCGACGCCCGCCGCCGTGAGCGAGCAGACCGCGACCGCGACCTCCGGGTCGTTGTTGAACGCGTCGATCTCCTTCTGCCGTGACAGCGCGGACTGGTCGCCGCGGATCGAGATCGTCTTCAAATCGCGGGCCGCGAAGGCCTCCTCCGCCGCATCCATCACGTCGATGTGCTTGGCGAAGAACACCACCTTGCCGACCGAGCGGGCGAGCTGGGCCGTGTAGTCCGACGCGAGGCCGGCCTTCGCCTGGCCGATCCGGCGGACCATCGTGAAGACGTTCTCGCCCGACTTGGCCGACTTCGAGTCCTCCAGCTCGGACTGCGCGACCAGCCGGATGAGGTGCTTCTTGTGCGCCTCGTCGTCGCCTTCGAAGCCGTCCGGCCGACCGGCGGCCGCCGCGCGCTGGTAGCGCGTGACGAGCCGGGCGGCGAGGTCTTTCTCCGCCTGGCGGATCGAGCGCCCGAGTTCGTCGTCGAGTTCGACCGGCAGATCCACGACACGACGGCTCGGCAGGTCGGAGGCGACGTCGAGCTTGCGCCGTCGCACGATCCCCATGTCGATGACGGCCTCGCGGGCGGCGGCGTAGAAGCCGAAGTCGGCCGGGGTCAGCCCGGTCTCCTCCAGGTGCTCCATCAGGGTCGCCGTTGGCTTGTTGCCGTCGATCCAGCCGAGGAACTGCCAGATCGCCTTGAAGTCGTCGATGTCGTTGATCAGCGGGGTACCGGTGAGGGCGATCATCAGCGGGTCCGGGGTGGTCGAGCGGATGGCGTCCGCCAGGCCCAGCACCAGGCGCGAACGCTGCGAGTGCAGGTTCTTGATGAAGTGCGCCTCGTCGACGACCATCCCCTTGAAGCCGAGTGTGCTCAGCCAGGAGAGGTGGCGATCCAGCACCTCGTAGTTGACGATGACGATGTCGGCGAAGGCGTCGAGGCCCTCGCCGTCGCCGTGGATGACGGTTGCGCGGCGCTGCGGAGTCCAGCGCTCCACCTCGCGCGCCCAGTTCATCTTGACGACGTTGGGCACGACCGCGAGCAGCGGGTACGCTCCCGCGACCGAGGCGGCGAGGACGGACTGCGCCGTCTTGCCGAGGCCCGGCTCGTCCGCGAGCAGGAAGCTGCGGTGGCCGAGGCGCACGCTCTCGATGAAGCGCGACTGGTGGTGCATCAGCTCGAGGCCCTGCGGGGAGTAGCGGTCGAGCAGCGGGGCGGGCGGCAGCTCCATGCTGGCCGCCTGGCCACCGGCGCCGTACTCGAACGACTTGAACAGCGGGCCGAGCAGCTCCCACGAGTCGAGCCGGCGGCGCGGTGTCGGCGCGGCCGGGCTGAGCCGGGAGAAGTCGGGAGCGAGGAACGGGTTGGACAGCTGGCGCGCCTTCACCGACGGCGGAACGACCTGCTTCTCCGCCAGCTCCGGCGGGATGACGCTGTCCTGCTTGGTCACCGGACGCTCGATCGTGATGATCAGGTCGTCGGGCGAGAGCTCGGTTCCCGACTCCAGCAGCCAGTCGCGGCGCATCTTCTGCGCGGTGGCCGTCGAGGGCGACTCGCTCTCGAGCAGCGAGATCAGCGACGTGTCGCGCGCCGCCGTCTTCGCCAGGATGGTCGCGATGCCGTCGAGGCGCTTCAGTTGCTCCGCACGTGCGGCGTCGCTGAGGTCCGGGTCGGACTTCGCCCTGGCGCGCTCCTCGCGCATCAGGAACGCGATCACCTGGAACTTGGTGCGGTTCGTCGGCCCGAGCTTCTTGCCGTCGGCGGCCTTCGCCTCGACCTCGCGCACCTTGCGGGCGAGGACGGGGATGAGTCCGTCGTTGTTGGCGTGCCGGTTCTTCCGCTGCTGCGGCCTGGTCGGGCTGGTGCGCTGACCGGAACGAGACATGGTCCTCCAGGAGAGGCGTCGCGCACTGCCGGAGGGTGCGACGCCGTTTGGGCGTGAGGCCGGCGGGGCGGGGAGGTCGGGTACCGAGTGGACCGTGTTCGCCGCGAGTGACGCCGGGAGCGCGACACAGGATGGCCGCGCACCACCCATTTTACCGGATGTGCGGCCGTTCAGCGACGCGTGTCTGCGGGGATCTTGATCGTGACCGCCGCCGCGACGAATACGACGGCTCCCGCGATCGAGAGGCCCTGCAGCGCGACGCCGTCGAGCGGCAGCGGCCAGACCGGATTCCAGACCACGGCGAGCGGGATGAGGCCGGCGAACCACCACCACATCCGCGCCTGTCCGGCGAAGACGCAGAGGATGAGCGCGAGGATGCTGACCGCGTAGCGCACGTACAGGTACCACTCGCCGCCGATGAGGGCGAGGCCGGCGAGGAGCACGATCGCCCCGAGCAGGCCGGGGACCAGCGCGGCGCGGTTGAAGGCGGGCTGCTGCGGAGTGTGGGGTGCGGGCATCGGGAGTCCACTCTACGCAGTCCGGATGCCGGAAATGGTGCGCCCGCCCGATGGCGGAGACGTTCTCTCCGGTCGGGCGGGCGACGCTGTGTGGTGCGGGTCGCTGTCGGCTACAGCACTCCGCGGCGGAACAGGAATGCGCAGGGCGGCGCGTCGGATCCGACACGGACCGTGACGCTGGAGTTTCGGGCGAGCTCGAGGAACGGTTCAAGCTCGAGGCGGGTCATCGGGACTCGACGGAGTTCGGCGTCGGATGCGATCCCGTTCACTGCGAACGCGACGTCGGGTACGTCGTAGGGTTCGTCGGTGAGGTCGAGGAACACGATCGGCGATGCATCGTCCTGGTCGAGCGGGAACACGGAGAGGATCGCCTCGGCGGCGGCCTCAGTCGTGACGTCGTCACCGAGGTGAACGACGGGCGTTGTTATCTTGTCCTCCGGGTAGCCGCTGCCGACGAGGGTAAGCGTCGCGCCATCATGCATCGCGTCGAGCGCGCTCAAGAGCGCACCGGACAGCAGCGGGCTGAGGTTCTTCAGCAAAGTCGGGCCTTTCCTGTTAAACGAATATTTCTCAACCCCTACGTGGAGGATAGACCCACCGGTATGTCCACACACGCCCCCCATTAGGGGGATACTTGTCTGTCCACCACGTGCACATGCCGTCGAGATGCGCTGCGCGATCCGGGCGGCGTACCCCCGCCGGGTATGAGCCGTCCGGGGCTATCCTGAGGGGGTGATCGCAGACATCAAGAAGCGGGCGCTGCACCGTACGCGCATCCTCGAAGGCCAGCTCCGGGGCCTCGAGAAGATGATCGAGAACGAGGACTACTGCATCGACATCATCACGCAGTCCCTCGCCATTCAGAAGTCCCTCGGCTCGCTCAACAAGCTGCTGGTGGAGAACCACCTCCGAACGCACGTCTCCGAGATGTTCGAGGAGGGCGGCAGCGCACGGGACGACGCGATCGTCGAGCTGCTCAAGGTGTACGAGCTCTCCAACAACCGCGGCTAGGCGCAGCGAATGAGTGACCGCGAAGAGCTCATCCACATCGTCCGCGGCGACATCACGGACGAGACCGTCGATGCGATCGTCAACGCCGCCAACAGCTCGCTCCTCGGCGGCGGAGGGGTCGACGGCGCCATCCACCGCCGCGGCGGCCCCGCCATCCTGGAGGCCACGCGCGAGCTCCGCGCGACGACCCTCCCGGACGGCCTGCCCACCGGCCAGGCCGTCGCGACGACCGCGGGCGACCTCGCTGCGAAGTGGGTCATCCACGCGGTCGGGCCGGTCTGGTCGAGCAGCGAGGACCGCACCCCTCTCTTGCAGAACGCCTACCGCTCCTCCCTCCGCGTCGCCCGCGAGCTGAGCGCCCGCACGGTCGCCTTCCCCGCGATCTCGGCCGGCGTCTACGGCTGGCCGATGGATGACGCGGCCCGCGTCGCCATCAGTACCGTCCGCGCCGTGCTGTCCTCCGGCGTCGGCTCGGTCGAGCACGTGCGCTTCGTCCTGTTCTCCGACGAGGCGTTCGACGCATTCCGGGAAGCGGCGGGCGAGTGACGGCTGAGGCGCTCGACCGCTTCCGGGCTCTGCTGCGCATCCCCACCATGTCCCGCAACGCCGTCGAGGAGACCGACGGGGCGGTGTTCGACGAGTTCATCGCCGCACTGCCGCAGCTCTACCCGGCCCTGCACGGCGCCCTGGAGCAGGAGCGGCACGGACACTCCCTGCTGTACCGCTGGCGCGGCCGAGGCGTCGGGGCGCCCACCGTTCTCATGGCGCACTACGACGTCGTCCCCGCCACGGAGGAGGGCTGGACGCATCCGCCCTTCGCCGCCGAACTGACCGGCTCGGGCGAGCAGCAGCTGCTGTGGGGGCGCGGGGCGATCGACGACAAGGGCGCGCTCGTCGCGATCCTGGAGGCGGTGGAGGCGCTGGTGCGGGAGGGCTTCCAGCCGGCCAACGACGTGTACCTGAGCTTCGGACACGACGAGGAGACCGTCGGCTCGGGAGCGCGGACGATCGCCTCGGTGCTCGCCGGGCGCGGCATCCGCCCGGCAGTCGTCCTGGACGAGGGCGGCGCCGTCGTCGAACACATCTTCCCGGGCGTCAGCAAGCCCATCGCGGTGATCGGCGTCAGCGAGAAGGGCATCACCAGCGTGCGGCTCACCGTCGAGCAGAACGGCGGTCACGCCTCCACTCCCCCGAAGACGACCGCGACGGTCCGGCTCGCCCGCGCCATCACCCGCCTCAACGACCGGCCGTTCCCGGCCCGGCTGACCGAGACGAACCTGCGGATGGTGGAGACGCTGGGCGCGCACGCGACCGGTCCCCTCCGCGCCGTCTTCACGCGTGCCCGCCGGCTGCAGCCCGCGCTGCGCGTCGTGTTCGGCCGGCTCAGCGACGAGACGCGCGCGATCGTGCGGACCACGACCGCCGTGACACAGCTGCGCGGGAGCCTCGCCGCGAATGCGCTTCCCGAGACGGCGGAGGCCGTGGTCAACACCCGGATCGCGGTCGGGTCATCGGTCGCCGAGACGCTGGACCACATCCGCCGGGCGATCCGCGACGACACCGTCCGGGTGGAGGCGGTCGACGCGAGCGAGCCGTCCCCCGTCTCCCCCGCGGACGGCCCCGAGTGGGACCGCCTCGCGGCCGCGATCGGAGCGGTGCACCCGCACGCCGTGGTGACGCCGTACATCATGCTCGGCGCGAGCGACAGCCGGCACTTCACCGGCATCTGCGACGCGGTCTACCGGTTCACCCCGTTCGAGCTGAGCGCCGAGGAGCGGGGCGCGCTGCACGCGCGCGACGAGCGCATCCATGTCGCCACCTGGCGCCGCGGCATCGCCGTCTACGCCCACCTCCTCCGCGCCTCCTGACCCTGAACCCCTGTGCGAAGTGCACAGAGCCGGGGCGAAGTCGTGCGGGGTGCACATTCCGTGAGGGTGGTGGCGCTGGCTACGGTTTCGGGCAACCGTCCCCCTCCACCCGTATGAAGGACACCCAATGGCACGCACAGCTCATGCCGACGACTTCGCCCTCTCCCGTGTGACCCCCGACGCGCGCAAGCCGTGGTTCGGAATCGCGGTGCAGCGCTTCGGTCAGGTCTCGGCTCTCTCGCAGTTCCTGCTCGGGGCGACCCTGGGCTACAGCATGACCTTCGGCGAGGCGGCGCTCGCGCTGCTCCTCGGCTCGATCATCCTCGAGGTGATCATGTGCATCGTCGGCATCATCGGGCAGAAGGAGGGGCTGAACACGGCGCTCCTGGCCCGCTGGACCGGCTTCGGCGAGATCGGCGCCTCCCTCGTCGGCCTCGCGATCGGAATCAGCCTCATCGGCTGGTTCGGCATCCAGTCCGCCATCTCCGCCCAGTCCCTGAACGTGCTCATGCCCGGCGTCATGCCGGTGTGGGTGTGGAGCCTGCTCTTCGGCCTGGCCGTCACCGCCATCGTCGCGTACGGCTTCGTCGGGATGCAGTGGCTGGCGAACATCACCGTCCCGCTGTTCCTCATCCTCGTCGGCTGGTCGATCATCAGCGAGCTCAGCAAGCACTCGCTCGGCGAGCTGTTGACGTCGCCCGCGCCCGGTCCGACGATGTCGGTCTGGCAGGGCACCGGGATCGTCGCGGGCGGCCTCATCGTCGGCGCGATCATCACGGCCGACATGACGCGCTTCAACCGCAGCCGGGCCGACGTCGTCAAGCAGACGGTGCTGGGCGTGACCCTCGGCGAGTTCGTCATCGGCCTGGCCGGCGTGCTGCTCGCCCATGCGGCCGCGAGCGGCGACATCGTGGCGATCGTGACCTCGTCGATCGGCTTCGTCGGCCTGATCATCGTCATCACCGGAACGCTGAAGATCAACGACTGGAACCTGTACTCGTCCACGCTCGGACTGGTCAACTTCATCTCCACCGCGTTCTCGAAGAACCTGCACCGCGTCACCACGACGATCGTGCTCGGCATCGTCGGCTCGGTGCTCGCCGCCGCGGGCATCCTCGCCCAGTTCACCGGCTTCCTGACGATCCTCGGTGTCGCCTTCCCGCCCATCGCGGGCATCATGGTCGCCGAGTACTTCATCGTCCGGCGGTGGCGCGGCGACCTCGACAGCACCCGCGCCTCGGGGCGTCTCCCCGAGCACGCACCGCGGATCGTGCCCGTCACCCTCGTCGTGTGGCTGGTCTCCTCGCTGGTCGGCTACTTCGTGACCTGGGGCATCCCCGCCATCTGGTCGCTGCTGCTCTCGATCGTGCTCTACACGATCGCCGGCAAGCTCGGCTGGGTCCGCGGCGTCGGCCGCGCCACCACGATCCAGGCGGACGGCGCGGCCGGAGCGACGGCGGCACCCGCGGCCGACACCCCCTCCGGCCCCGAGGCCGTCGCCTCCAACTGAGCCCTGCTCCCGAATCGCCCCATCACCACAGAAAGCGACACAACATGCATATCGGCATCGACGTCGGCGGCACCAACACCGACGCAGTGCTCATGGACGGCCGGACCACCCTGGCCGGCGTCAAGAACTCGACGAGCCCGGATGTCACCAGCGGCATCGTGAGCGCGATCGAAGCACTGAGGGCGGCGCGGGACTTCCGGGGCGACGACATCCAGGCGGTGATGATCGGCACCACGCACTTCATCAACGCGCTCGTCGAGGCGAAGCGGCTCGCCCCCACCGCGGCCCTCCGCCTCGGCCTGCCCGCCACGCGGGCCCTTCCTCCGCTGGTGGACTGGCCGGAGTCGCTCATCGCCGCGATCGGCGGCCGGAGCTATCTGGCGCACGGCGGCTACGAGTTCGACGGCCGTCCCATCTCGCCGATCGACGTCGCCGAGCTCAAGGGCATCGCGGCCGACATGGCGGCCAACGGGGTGCGGTCGGTGGCCATCTCCTCCGTCTTCTCGCCGGTGAACCACGACGTGGAGACGCAGGCGGCGGCCATCCTCGCGGACGAACTGGGCGACGGCGTCGCCATCTCGCTGTCGCACGAGATCGGCCGCATCGGGCTGCTCGAGCGCGAGAACGCCACGATCATCAACGCGGCGCTGCGCGAGCTCGCCTCCGAGATCGTCGACGGCCTCACCTCTGCGGTGCGCGCCCAGGGAATCGACGCGCCCATCTTCCTCAGCCAGAACGACGGGACGCTGATGGACGAGGACTACGTGCGCCTCTATCCAGTGGCGACCTTCGCCTCCGGTCCCACCAACTCCATGCGCGGTGCCGCCCTCACCAGCGGCCTCGAGACCTGCGCGGTGGTCGACATCGGCGGAACGACGGCCGACATCGGCCTGCTCGTCAACGGCTTCCCGCGCGAGACGGCCAACGAGGTCAAGGTGGCCGGCGTCCGCACCAACTTCCGCATGCCGGACGTGCTCTCGATCGGCATCGGCGGCGGGTCCATCGTCGACACCGAGACGGCGGAGGTCGGGCCGGAGTCGGTCGGGTACCGGCTGACCTCCGAGGCCCTCGTCTTCGGCGGGTCCACCCTGACCGCGACGGACATCGCCGTCGCGGCGGGCCGCGCCGACATCGGCGACCCGTCCAAGGTCGCCCACCTCGACCCCGCCTTCGTGCAGCGCGTGCTCGACCGCATCGCCGAACGCGTGGCCGAGGCCGTCGACCGGATGCGCACGTCGCCCGACCCCATCCCCGTCGTCGCGGTGGGCGGCGGCTCGATCCTGCTGCCGGACGCGCTGCCCATCTTTGGAGCCGTCCACCGGCCCGACAACTACGCCGTCGCCAACGCGATCGGCGCATCCATCGCACAGGTCGGGGGCGAGATCGACAAGGTGTACGCCGTCGAGCCCGGCCGCCGCGAGGAGGCCATCGCCGCCGTTCGGGCGGAGGCGGTGGACAAGGCGATCGCGGCCGGCGCCTCCCCCACGTCGGTCGCGATCGTCGACTTCGACGAGGTGCCCATCCCGTACCTGCCCGGCAACGCGACCCGGATCCGGGTCAAGGCCGTCGGCGACCTGGCGATGGAGGTGCGGGTATGAGCTGGACGCTGACCGCCGACCGCATCGCCGAGCTCGCCCGCGGCGCCGCCGTGCTCGGAACCGGAGGAGGCGGAGACCCGTACATTGGGTCTCTGCTGGCCGCCCAGGCGCTCGCCGAGCACGGCCCGGTCACCGTCGTCTCCCTCGACGAGGTGCCCGACGACGCCCTGGTGCTCACCGTCGCGATGATGGGCGCCCCGACCGTCATGGTCGAGAAGCTGCCCAGCCTCGAGGAGGTGGTCGCGCCCGTCCACGCGCTCGGCACCTACCTCGGCCGGCCGGTCACCCACGTGGCGTGCGCCGAGATCGGCGGGGTCAACTCCACGATCCCCGTGGCCGCGGCCGCCGCGCTCGGGCTGCCGCTGGTGGATGCCGACGGCATGGGCCGCGCGTTCCCCGAACTGCAGATGGTGCTGCCGACGCTGTACGGCGTCACGGCGTCCCCTCTCGCCTTCGGCGACGAGAAGGGCAACGTCGGCGTGCTGAACACCGCCGACAACCACTGGACCGAGCGGATCGCCCGCGTCGCATGCGTCGAGATGGGCTGCTCGATCATGATCTCCGGCTTCCCGATGAGCGGCGCCGTCGCCCGCGAGGCGCTGGTCCCGGGTTCGTTGAAGCACTGCCTCGCCATCGGCTCCGGGATCACCGCGGCCCGCGCGGCGAAGACCGACGCGGTCGCGGCGACCGTCGAGCTGCTCGGCGGCCGCGAGTTCTTCTCCGGCAAGGTGGTGGATGTGGAACGCGGCACCACCGCCGGGTTCGCCCGCGGGCGCGCCCGCATCGAGGGCGCGGAGTCGTCGCTCGACCTCGCCTTCCAGAACGAGCACCTGATCGCGCGGTCCGGCGACGAGGTCTTCGTGACCACTCCCGATCTGATCATCGTGCTCGACGCCGAGAGCGGGGAGCCGATCACCACCGAGGGCCTGCGGTACGGCCAGCGTGTGCGGGTGATCGCCGCGCCCAGCGACCCGCGCTGGCACAGCGCCGAGGCGCTCGCCATGGTCGGCCCCGGATACTTCGGCTACGACCTGCCGTCGCACCGCTTCGACGGAACCGTCGAGCGCACCCTCGAGGGGGTGACCGCGTGAGCTGGACGCTGACGGCGGCCGACCTCCCGGACCTCGCCCGCGGCGCGACACTGCTCGGAACGGGCGGCGGCGGCGATCCCTACATCGGTCAGATGCTCGTCGCCCGCGTGCTGAGCGAGAGCGGCCTCGGCGAGCGCGGCATCACCATCCTCGACCCGGACGACCTCGCGGACGACACGTTCGTCATCCCGACGGCGCAGATGGGTGCGCCGACCGTGATGATCGAGAAGATCCCGGCGGGCACGGAGCCGACCCTCGCGCTGCGAACGCTCGAAGCGCACCTCGGCCGGTCCGCCGATGCCACCATGCCGATCGAGTGCGGTGGCATCAACTCGATGATCCCGCTGATCGTCGCCGCCGAGACCGGACTGCCGGTCGTGGATGCGGACGGCATGGGCCGCGCGTTCCCCGAACTCTCGATGGAGACGTTCGCCGTGTACGGCGTGCACGGCTCTCCCCTGGCACTCGCCGGAGAGCGGGGCGAGACCGTCATCATCGACACCGGCGACGACGACCGGCAGATGGAGTGGCTCGCGCGCGGCATCACCATCCGGCTGGGCGGGGTCGGTCACATCGCCGAGTACGCGATGAGCGGCGCCGACGTGAAGCGCACCGCCGTCCCGCGCACGCTCTCGATGGCGCTCGCCCTCGGCCGGGCCATCCGGGAGGCGCGGGAGGAGCACCGCTCGCCCTTCGAGGCGATCGCGCAGACCCTGTCCACCACGTTGTACTCGGAGGTGCGGGAGCTGTTCGCCGGCAAGGTGACGGACGTGGAGCGCCGCACCACCGAGGGATTCGCCAAGGGCCGGGCCACGATCTCGTCGCTCGATGGGACGAGGGACGGGACAGCCGGTTCCGGCAGCACGCTCGAGATCCGCTTCCAGAACGAGAACCTCACGGCGCACCGCGACGGCGAGCTGGTCGCGATCGTGCCCGACCTGATCTGCGTCACCGACATCGAGTCGGGAGAGCCGATCACCACGGAGGGTCTGCGCTACGGACAGCGCGTGCGCGTGCTCGGCATCTCCACCCCGGAGATGATGCGGACTCCCGCGGCGCTCGCCGCCTTCGGTCCGCGCGCGTTCGGGCTGACCGAGGAGTTCGTCCCCGTCGAGACGGCGCAGGCGCTGGTCTGACGCCGTCACCGCGGCGGTCTCCGCCTACTCTGGAGGGCATGAGAACTCTCGGTCAGGAGAGCCTGCCTGCTCTCGCCCGAGGATTCTCCCTGCTCGGCTCCGGAGGCGGCGGGGCCACCACGATGCTGGAGCTCATGGTGCAGGACGCCCCGATCTGGCCGATCGCCCTGCGGGGGCCGGAGGAGTTCGATCCGTCCACGCCGTGCGTCGCGGTGGCGTTCGCCGGGTCGACCTACCTCCTGACCGAGCGCCTCCCCGCCGCGGATGCCTTCGGGCCGCTGCTGGCGGCCGCCGAGCGCTGGACGGGCGTGCGCGCCCGGGCCGTGTGCGGGCTGGAGGGTGCCGGGATGAACGGGCTCAGCCCGCTCCTCTTGGCCGACCGCCTCGACCTCGTCGACGCCGACCTGATGGGTCGGGCGCTTCCCCGGCTCGATCAGATCTCGCTGCTGGTGGACGCCGTCCCCGGCGTGGTGGCGGTCTGCGACACCGGAGGTGGCGTCGTCGTGATCGACACCGCCCGCCCCGCCGATGTCGAGAGCCAGGTGCGTGCCGCCATCGTGCAGGCCGGAGGCGCCGGAGCGGTGCTGATCGCCGGCTTCACCGTGGGCGACCTCACCGAGCACGGCGTGCTCGGAACCCCGACGCGGGCCCTCCGTCTCGGCCGAGGCGGCGCCGACCGGAGCCTGGCGCCGGCCGCACTCGCGGAAGCGCTCGGCGCCCGGCTCCTCGGCACGGGCCGTGTGGCCGGAGTCGAGGCCTCGATCGAA
Organism: Leifsonia sp. NPDC014704; assembly: GCF_043083605.1. NCBI lineage: Bacteria > Bacillati > Actinomycetota > Actinomycetes > Micrococcales > Microbacteriaceae > Leifsonia > Leifsonia sp. NPDC014704. The sequence continues at coordinate 1,455,963 of NZ_JBIBYW010000001.1, forward strand.
GACCCGTACGTGAGCGCCATCCAGCTCGACGACGACGGCGGCGCGCTCCTTCGGCTGGTGGCGCGGTCGGAGCTGCTGGCCGTCGTGCGCGACGGCGTGACCACCGCCGCGAGCCCCGAGATCATCGTCGCGCTCGACTCGGTCTCGGGCGACGTGCTCCAGGTCGACGAGATCACCCTCGCCCGCAACGTGATCGTACTGGCGCTGGCGGCCCCGGCGTGGTGGACGTCCTCCCCCGACCGCGAACGGCACATCACGCCGGCCGGCTTCGGACTGCGGGGGCTGGAGGTGCCTGCGTGAGCGACGGACTCGACCTCGCCGCGCTGTTCGCGCATCCCGCGAACGGCGGGCTGCGCGGGATCGCCGGAGCGCATCCATCGGTCGTCTGGCGGGAGCTCGTCGTCGCGGCGGACGAATCGGGGCTGCCGGCCGACGGCGACGGACGACTCGCGGTGCTCACGGTCCCTCCACCGGCGACGCCCTGGCAGCAGGATGCGCTGGTGCGCCGCGTCCGCGACCGCGGCTACCGGGGGCTGGTGCTCCCGGAGGCGGAGGGGTTCGGCGCCGGCACGCGCTCGCTCGCGGAGCGTCTCGGTCTCGCGCTCCTCAGCGCGACCGACCCGATGGCGCTCGCGCGTGCGGGGTGGGAGCTCCGCGAGGGTCGGGATGCGCTGACCCTCGGGTACGTGCGCCGCGTCGCGCAGTCGATCGAATACCACGCCGACAACCTCGCGGACCTGCTGCGACACCTCTCCGCCAGCGTCGGCCACGGTGTCGCCCTGATCGACAGCGAAGGCGTGCTGCTGGAGGCCGGAGAGTCGCTCCCGCCTGCCGTCCACGCGGCGATCGACTTCGGCCCGTGGATCAGCACGGTCGAGTTGCCGGAGGGTTCCGCCGCCTCCGTCCGGGTCGACAGCCCGAGCCGAGCGGGCTTGCGGCTGGCGGTGTTCGGGCAGGGCCTGGGTGCCGTCCAGCTGAGCGCCCTCGCCGTCGCGGCGGAGGTCGCCATGCCGGCGGTGGCGGCGCGCATCCTCATCGACGAGGTCGCGGACGTGAACGATGCCGCCGTCGCGTCGGGCCTGCTGCGCGACTTCCTCGAGCTGCGCGACAGCCGCGACTCCGAGCTGGAGCAGCGGATGCTCGAGCGCGGCTGGCGCACGACCGGATACCACCTGGGATTCCGGCTGGTCGGGCGTTCCCGCGTCGACACACTCCAGCTGCTGCGCCTGGTCACCAGGGAGCTGACGGTGCTGCCCGTCGACTCCCACGCCGCCACCAGCGGCCGCGGGGTGACGGGCTGGCTCAGCTTCGCCGCGCCTCCCCCGCCGAGCCGCGTCGAGGAGAGCGTGCGGGCACTGCTGGCGGTGCACACCGCCGCACGCCGGGTGTTCAACGTCGCGACCGGCGTCGGGACGCTGGAGAGCGGCGCGGCGGGGCTGGTCGCCACCATCGACGGAGCGTCGGATGCCGCGCGCATCGCCGCGGGCCGCTCCGCGACCGGCTTCTTCGTGCGGATCGACGCGCTCGGACTGGAGCAGCTGCTGCTGTCGTGGACGGAGAGCGACACGTTCGTGCCGGCCGCCGAATCCCTGCTGGCCCCCCTGATCGCTCGGGGACCGGAGCTCGTCGAGACGCTCGCCGCGTACCTCGACCACGAGTCGGGCATCGCCGCGACCGCCGAGGCCCTGGGCCTCCACCGCAACACCGTCTCCACGCGCGTAGCCCGCGCCCAAGAACTGCTCGGCCTCGACCTGGCCGACCCCGAGACCCGCCTCGCCGTGCACCTCGCGTGCCGTGCGCTGCGCCGCTGACTCCGCCCCCGTCGAGTCCGCGAATTTTGCACACCGCCGTCGCGCGTCGCGTGCAAAGTTTGCGGACTCGACGGTGAGGGGTGGGGCGGAGAGGCGGAGGGCGGGAGAGGTTAGGCGGCGCCGCCGAGGTCGGGGAGGGTGATGGCGCGGCTCGACGGGGGCAGTTCGCGGAGGCGCTCCAGCGCCGGGATGAGCTCGCCGGCCCACACGCGGTAGCCCTCGGCGTTCAGGTGCAGGCGGTCCTCGGTGTACGCCGGGTTCAGCTCGCCGTCCTCCAGCGCCATCGCCGGCCACAGGTCGAGCCAGCCCGCGTGCACGGTCGGCGCGAACTGCCACAGGTGCCGGTTGATGTCGCGGATCTGGTCGGCGAACTCGTGACCGCGCGGAATCACGGACTGGACGAGGATGCGCGTCTCCGGCAACTCCTTGCGCAGCGTGACCAGCATGGTCTCGACGTTGCGCACGACGTGCTCCACCGAGCGGCGCCAGGCCAGGTCGTTGGTCCCGATGAGGAGCGCCACCAGAGCGGGCCGCGTGTCGATCACGTCTCCGAGCCGTGCGAGCACGTCGTCGGTGGTGTCGCCGGCCATCCCGAAGTTGCGGACCGCCTCGCCCGGAAGCAGCGCATCCCAGTCGCCTCCCTGCGTCAGGCTGTCGCCGACGAGGGCCAGCTCACCGCGTTCCGGTCTCCACTCATCCGTCATACCGTGTCCCCGTTCCTCGCCCCCATCCTCCCCCACATCCGCGACGAGGGGAAGGAAAGCGGGCGCGGGCGGGCTAGAGCAGCGACTTCGTATGCCAGACCGTCTTCGTCTCGGTGAAGAAGGCGATCCGGTCGAGCGAGGGCGCTGCCGCGTCCGGGCCGTTCTCGGGCGTCAGCACGCGCTTGAGGGTGTCGGCCGCGGCGATCTGCAGATCCACCCAGTCGAGGTCGCCCGCGCCGACGAGGTCGAGGGCGTTGACGTCGGCGTGCGATGCCAGCCACGGTGCGATCTCGGCCGGCGACCCGGTCAGGATGTTGACGACGCCGCCTGGCACGTCGCTCGTCGCGAGCACCTCGCTGAGGCTGATCGCCGAGAGCGGGAAGCGCTCGCTCGCGATCACGACGACCGTATTGCCGGCGACGAGCGCGGGGGCGACCGCACTCGTGAACCCGAGCAGGCTGGAGTCCTGCGGTGCGACGATCGCGACGACGCCGGTCGGCTCTGGAACCGAGATGTTGAAGTACGGGCCGGCGACGGGGTTGGCGTTGCCCGCGACCTGCGCGAACTTGTCGGCCCATCCCGCGTACCAGACCCAGCGGTCGATGGCCTCATCGACCTGCGCGGTCGCCGCGGACGCCGACACGCCTTCGGACTTCTGGATCTCGTCGATGAACTGGGCGCGACGCCCCTCCATCAGCTCCGCGATCCGGTAGAGCACCTGACCGCGGTTGTACGCGGTGGCGCCGGACCAGCCCGAGACGGCGGCACGCGCGGCGACGACCGCGTCGCGGGCGTCCTTGCGGGAGGCCTTGGCCGCGTTCGCCAGGAACGCGCCCTTCGCGGAGACGACCTCGTAGGTGCGGCCGGACTCGCTGCGCGGGAACTTCCCGCCGATGTACAGCTTGTAGGTTTTCGGAACAGCCAGGCGGCTCATTTGGAGGCTCCCTTGCGGGTCGGGCGGACGGCGGGGATGCGGAGCGGCGACGCAGGCGAGAGCGAGCGGCCGGGCACGAGGTACGCGCCCAGACCGTGGCGGCCGCCCTCGCGGCCGTAGCCGGACTCCTTGTAGCCGCCGAACGGGCTCGCGGGGTCGAAGCGGTTGAAGGTGTTGGCCCAGACGACGCCGGCCCGCAGCTTGTCGGCAACGGCGAGGATGCGGCTGCCCTTCTCGGACCAGATGCCGGCCGACAGCCCGTACGGCGTGTTGTTGGCCTTCGCGATCGCCTCGGCCGGGGTGCGGAAGGTCAGCACCGACAGCACCGGGCCGAAGATCTCCTCGCGGGCGATGCGGTGGCTGGTCGACACGTTGTCGAAGATGGTCGGCGCGAACCAGAAGCCGTTCTCCGGGATCTCGCAGTCCGCCGTCCAGCGCTCCGCGCCCTCCGCCTCGCCGATGTCGGACAGCTCGCGGATGCGCTGCAGCTGCTCGGCGCTGTTGATCGCGCCGATGTCGGTGTTCTTGTCGAGCGGGTCGCCGAGGCGCAGCGTCGACAGCCGGTCCTTCAGCCGTTCGACGACCTCGTCGTGGATGCTCTCCTGCACCAGCAGGCGGCTCCCGGCGCAGCAGACGTGGCCCTGGTTGAAGAAGATGCCGTTGACGATGCCCTCGACCGCCTGGTCGATGGGCGCGTCGTCGAAGACGATGTTCGCGGCCTTGCCGCCGAGCTCCAGCGTCAGCTTCTTGGACGTTCCGGCGACCGTGCGGGCGATCTCGCGCCCGACGGCGGTGGAGCCGGTGAAGGCGACCTTGTTCACGTCCGGGTGGGCGACCAGGTCGCGCCCGGTCTCCCCCGCGCCGGTGACAATGTTCACGACACCCGCCGGGAGGTCGGCCTGCTGCACGATCTCGGCGAACAGCAGCGCGGTCAGCGGGGTGGTCTCGGCCGGCTTCAGCACGACCGTGTTACCCGCGGCGAGGGCCGGGGCGATCTTCCACGCGAGCATGAGGAGCGGGAAGTTCCACGGGATCACCTGAGCGGCGACCCCGAGCGCGCGGGGCGCAGGGCCGAGGCCGGCGTGCTCGAGCTTGTCCGCCCATCCCGCGTAGTAGAAGAACCAGGCGGCGACGAGCGGGACGTCCACATCCCGGCTCTCCTTGATCGGCTTGCCGTTGTCGAGGCTCTCGGCCACGGCGAGCTCGCGGGCGCGCTCCTGGACGAGCCGGGCGATGCGGAACAGGTACTTGCCGCGGTCGCTGCCGCTCATCCGCGACCAGACGCGGTCGTAGGCGCGGCGGGCGGCGGCGACGGCCGCATCCACATCGGACGAGTCGGCGGTGGCGATGGTCGCCAGGCGCTCCTCCGTCGCGGGCGAGATGGTCTGGAACGGCGTACCGTGCCCGTCGACGAACTCGCCGTCGATGAACAGGCCGTACTGGTCGCGCAGGTTCAGGATCGACCGCGACTCGGGAGCCGGTGCGTATTCGAGGAAACTCATGGTCTGGTCAGCTTTCAGTCGATCGTCACGTAGTCGGCGCCGGAGTAGTGCCCGGTGGCCAGCTTCTGGCGCTGCAGGAGCACGTCGTTCAGGAGGCTGGAGGCGCCGAACCGGAACAGGTGCGGCTGCAGCCACCGCTCGCCGACCGTCTCCGCCACGGTCACGAGGTATTTGATGGCGTCCTTCGACGAGCGGATGCCGCCGGCCGGCTTGACGCCGATCTCCTCGCCGGTGAGCCGGTGCCAGTCGCGCACGACCTCCAGCATCAGCAGCGTCACCGGGAGCGTCGCGGCGGGCGACACCTTGCCGGTGGACGTCTTGATGAAGTCGCCGCCGGCGAGGATGCTCAGCCAGGAGGCGCGGCGCACGTTGTCGTACGTGTTCAGCTCGCCCGTCTCCAGGATCACCTTGAGGTGGGCGTACGTGCCGTCCTCGCGGCGGCACGCCTCCTTCACCGCGACGATCTCGTCGAAGACGAGCCCGTAGCGGCCGGAGAGGAAGGCGCCGCGGTCGATGACCATGTCGATCTCGTCCGCGCCCGCGGCGACGGCATCCGCCGTGTCGGCCAGCTTGACCTTCAAGGAGGCCCGTCCGCTCGGGAAGGCGGTCGCGACGGCGGCGACGTTGACGCCGCCGGTGCCTCCGGCCCGGCGGACGGCGCCGGCGTGCGCGGCGCCCAGGGCCTCGACGGCGTACGGCACCATATCGCCGTAGACGCAGACCGCGGCGGGGCGCGGAGTGGACGGGTCGGACGGGTCGGGCGTGAGCGCCTTGGCCGCAAGCGACCGCACCTTGCCCGGGGTGTCGGCGCCCTCCAGGGTGGTGAGGTCGATCAGCTCGATGACGGTGTCGAGCGCCCACTTCTTGCTGGTGGTCTTGATGGAGCGGGTGCCGAGCCCCGCCGCACGCTGCTCCAGGCCCACCGCATCCACTCCGGGGATGCCGTTGAGGTACCGCCGCAGCGATCCCTCCGTCAGGTCGCCGCCGAGCACCTCGACGGCGCGGGCCGCGGGTGCGAGGGTGCGCACGGGCGGCGTTGTCTCGATGGTCACGTGTTCCTCCAGGTGGTGCAGCTCGGATGCTACGGAGCGGTGGTGCCGGGCGCCGCGCGCCCGAGCAGGTCGTTGGCGGTGGATTCGTCGGTGATGAGCATTGTGCAGAGCCCGCTCGCGACGACCGCGTGGGCGACGCGGTGCTTGGCCTCCCCGGCGATGACGGCGATGGAGGTGCGGGCCGAGCGGAGCTCGTCGAGGCTGAGCCCCAGCGTCCGCGAGTTGAGCTCCGGGTCGGCGACCTGTCCGTCGTCGGTGATGAAGCGGCCGACGACGTCGCCGACTGCGCCCTTCTCGGCGAGTGCGGCGACATCCTCCACCGACAGATAGCCGGAGTCGACGTGGACGGAGCTGGTGTCGACGACGCCCGCGCTGAACAGATAGGCGCTGGCGTCGCGGGCGAGTTCGAGGACGCTCTGCACCGAACGGTCGGCCTCGATCGCCCGCCGGGTGGCGGCGTGCTCGAAGATCGCCGGACTCGGGAGCAGGGTCGCGGTGCCCTGCGCCTTGCGCGCGATGACGACGGCTGTGTCGGCGGCGGCGGTGGCCTGGCGCGTGGAAGAGACGCTTCCATTGATCTGAACGGGATTGACCCCGACGGCCCAGCCCGGCCGCAGGCGGGCGGCGACGGCGTGGAGTGTGCGGCCCCAGCTCACGCCGAGCGTGCGCGGGACGGGACGGAGCGTGGTCAGGTAGTCGGCGGCGGCCTGCGCCACCCGCCCCTGGACCTCGGAGTCGGACTCCGCCGCGGGAACGACCACCGCATCCACCAGACCGTAGAAGCCGCAGAGCTCGCGTTCGAGCGAGAACCGGCGGGCGCTGGGGTGGACGATCTCGATGCGCACGAAGCCGTGCTCACGGGCGGCGACGAGGAGCCGGCCGACTTTCCAGCGCGAGACGTTGAGGGCGACGCCGATCTCGTCCTGCGTCTTGCCGGCCTCGTAGTACAGCTCCGCGGCTTTGACGGCGAGGATCTCGTCCGAATCGTTCAGGGCCACCTCTCCAGCTTAGGAAGGGCGCGCGCGCCCGAGCAACATGTGTGTGGTGGATGCTCAAATGAGCAGAGCCCGTTTCGTTTATCGTTGGGTCGTGCCCACAGACCCCTCGCTGACAGCCGCCACCGCGCCCACCCCCTACGTCCTGGCCGTCGACTTCGGCGGAACGAAGGTCGAAGCCGCCCTGGTGGATGCGGAGGGCCGCCTCGTGGAGGGCTCCCGGCACCGCCGTCCGACCGGGCGGAACGCCACCGTCCCGGAGCTCGAGGAGTCGGTCGGCGGCGTCGTGCGCGCGGCTGCAGCATCCCTCCCCTCCGACGCCGCGATCATCGGCGTCGGCATCGGAAGCGCCGGCCCGATCGACCGGCAGCGCGGACTCGTCTCGCCGCTCAACGTGCCGCACTGGCGCGACTACCCGATGCGCGACTTCGTCGCCGGTGTCGCCGCCGAGCTCTCCCTCGATGTGCCCGTGACCCTCGAGATGGACGGCGTGGCGATCACCATGGCCGAGCACTGGGTGGGCGCGGCGCAGGGCGTCGACAACGTCATGGGGATGGTCATCTCGACCGGGATCGGCGGAGGGCTCATCGTCGGCGGCCGCGTGATCACCGGTCCGACCGGCAATGCGGGCCACATCGGGCACGTCGAGGTCGGCGACATCAAGGGCGAGGACACGTTCGGCAACCCGTTCGCGCTGGAGGCCATGGCCTCCGGGCCGCACACCGTCGCGTGGGCGCGGCAGCAGGGCTTCGAGGGCGCGACCGGCGAGGAGCTGGCGGCGGCGTACGTCGCGGGCGACCTCGTGGCGCGCGAGGCGATCGCCCGGACCGGCGAGGCCGTCGGCCGCGCGATCGCGTCGGCCACCGCGCTGCTCGACCTGGAGCTCGTCGCCATCGGCGGCGGCTTCTCGCACTCGACGCCGGACCTCTTCGACCACATGCGCCAGGTCATCGAGCACCACTACTTCCCGTTCGTGCGCAAGGTGCGGATCGTCCCGTCCGCCCTCTCCTCCGAGGGTCCGCTCATCGGGGCCGCCGCCCTCATCCACCGCGCGAACCTCCTCCCCTAACCCCCACCCCCAAGCCAACAGCTCCTGAGTTTTTTCCGCCGATTTCAGCCGGATTCGCGGAAAAAGTCAGGAGCTGTTGGCTTGGGCCGGGGGTCAGTCTTCGAGGTACTTGGGGCGGGCGGCGACGGCGCCGGCCGCGGCGGCGGCGAGAGCCGTGGCGGTCAGCACCACGAGGGCGAGGGTCCAGGATCCGGTGAGCTGGTGCAGCACGCCGACCGCGAGCGGGCCGAGCGCGCCGAGCGTGTAGCCGAGGCCCTGCGTGAACCCGCTGAGCGCGACAGACCCCGCGTGCGTCCGCGTCCGCATGTTGATCAGCACGAGGCACAGCGGGAAGAGCAACGGCCCGAGCCCCGCCAGCGCCACCCACAGCCAGGTCGCGACGCCGGGCGCCAGGATGAGTCCGAGGTACCCGAGGATAAAGAACGCGACGCCCGCGTAGATCAGCCAGGCGACGTTGCGCATCCGCGCGGCCAGCATCGGGACCAGCAGCCCCGCCGGTATGCCCATCCCGGCATACACCGACAGCAAGGCCCCCGCCTCAAGCGGGGTCAGTCCGGCCACGTCGTGCAGGATCTCCGGAAGCCACGCGAACATCGCGTACGCATTGAGGCTCGACACGGCGAACAGCACGGCCATCGCCCACGCCAGCGGCGAGTGCCAGACGCGCCCCGCCATCGCCGGCTGCGCCTTCTCGACCTCCACATCGCGGTCGGGATGCGCCGGACGGTGCGTGATCAGGATGCGCAGCCATGGCAGGATGGCGAGCGCGCAGACCACGCCCCACATCCCGACGGAGACGTGCCATCCGGCCGCATCGGCGACCGGAACCGCGACGAGCGGCGGCAGCAGCGTCGACACCGACATGATGGTCGCGTACAGCGATGTGACCAGCCCGATCCGGTCGGGGAAGTACCGCTTGACCAGCGGCGGCAGCAGCACGTTCCCGACGCCCATGCCCGCGAAGGTCACCGCCGACCCGATCGCCAGCACCGCGAACGAGGGCGCCGCCGCGCGGATGAGGTGGCCGGCCAGCATGACGCCGAGCGCGAGCACCACGACGGCCTCGAGGCTCAGCCGCCGCGTGAAGGTCGGCGCGACCAGGCCGAACACCGCGAAGCACACCGGCGGCAGCATCCCGAGCAGTCCGACGCCGATGCTCGACACGTCGAAGTCGGTGCGGATCTCGGCGAAGATCGGCGACAGCGCGGCGACGGCGGTGCGGAGGTTCGCCGCGACCAGCAGGATGCCGAGCAGCGCGATCGCGCGCCCGTGCCAGAGCGGCCGCCGGTCGGCGGCCGGGTTCGCGCCCGCCATCAGGAGCGCTCGTCGGCGTCGGCCGCCGGGACGACGCCGAGGATGCGCCGCGCCTGCTCCACGTCGTCCGCGATCTGCGCGATGAGCGGCTCGATGCCCGTGTACGCGACCATCCCGCGGATGCGCTCGACGAAGGCGACCTCGACCGTGTGGTCGTAGAGGTCGAGCTCGCGGTCGAGCACGTACGCCTCCACCTGCTTCTGCGGGACGCCCTCGAAGGTCGGGTTGTTGCCGACCGAGATCGCCGCCGGATACCGCTCCCCCGCGTCAGTCAGCCAGCCGGCGTAGACACCGTCGGCGGGGATGAGTCCCTCCGACTCCGGCGAGAGGTTCGCGGTGGGGAAGCCCAGCTCACGCCCGCGTGCTGCGCCGTGCACCACGAGCCCGCGCACGGTCGGAGGGGCGCCGAGCAGCTGGGTCGCGTGCGCGACGTCGCCGTCGGCGAGCAGCTCCCGGATCCAGGTGGATGAGACCCGCCGGCCGTGCTCCGGCCGCACGTCGTCGATGAGCTCGACGGTGAAGCCGTACGTCTCGCCGAGCCGCCGGAGCAGCTCGACGTCTCCTGCGCCGCGCGCACCGAACCGGAAGTCGCTGCCGACCAGCACCGCCGCGGCATGCAGCCGGTCGACGAGGATGTGGTGCACGAACTCCTCGGGCTCGAGCCCCGCGAGCGCCCGGTCGAACGTGACCATGAGGGTGGCGTCGACGCCGGTCGACGCAAGGAGGTCGAGCTTCTGCGCGTTGCTGACGAGCGACGGCGGGCACTTGTCGGGAGCGAGCACTTCGAGCGGGTTGCGGTCGAACGTGATGATCGTCGAGACGAGCCCGCGCTCCGCGGCGACGGTGCGCAGCCGGTCGATCACCGCGCGGTGGCCGGTATGCACCCCGTCGAACTTGCCGATCGTGATGGCGCTGGGTCCCCAGCCGTCCGGCACCTCGGAGACCGCGTGGAAGACCTTCACGAGGCCGCCCCCGACTCGGCCTCGGCATGCGCATCATCCGCAGGAGCATCCGCCGGCCGGTGCTTCCGCAGCCACAGCATCCCGAGCACGGGCAGCACGAGCGGGATGAACAGGTACCCCATCCCGTACACCGACCACACCGTGGCGTCGCGGCCGAACGGGTCGATGTCGTGCAGCCCCAGCACGGCGGGCGCGAACAGGCTGAGTGTGCCGATGATCAGCACCCCGGCCAGCTCGAAGCTGATGGTGACCCACGCGACGCGGTACCAGAAGCGGCCGGGTGCGATCAGGGCGACGGTCGCGACGATGTACACGACGGCGGCGAGCCCGGACAGCGTGAACGCGACCGGCGCCTCGTGGAAGCGGTCGATGATCTGGAAGACGCTGCGGCCGGTCGCTGCCAGCGCCAGCACGCCGTAGACGAAGACGAGCACCCGGCCCACCCCCGTCATCCGCCGCCTCGGAGAGGACGGATCGGAGTCGGTGCGCGCGGACATGGTGTGGTGGGACATCGCCTTCGATTCTATTTGCCTGCGGAGGCGGTCACGCGCCCTGCACGAACCAGATCTGGCCCATCCGGTAGACCATCACCGCGATGGCGAGGCAGACGCCGCCGAGGATGACGGTGCTCCATCGGTTGCGCTCGACCAGGGCCCAGAACCCGCCCGCCAGGGGGAGGATGATCGCCGAGATCAGGTAGATGTAGAACTCGGCGAGGCTGCCGGACGGCGGATTGCCCGCAGCGGGCGCGATGATCGCGATGACCAGCTGCACGAGCAGCAGTACCTCTACGAGCGCGACCGCGCCCATCGACACGTCGCCCGGCAGACGACCGATCAGCCCGAGCACGATGCACAGGATGCCGGCAGCGCACGCGACGATCACCTGGAGGGTGACGAACCACTCGATCATGCGGGGCCGACCGCTTCGTCCGTCGGGAAGTTCACCAGGGTCCGTGCTTCCTTTCCGCGGAACTCGATGAGCCCGACAAGCGCTCCGTTCGGGGCGACGGCCGCGACCGGCACACCGCCCCCGCCCTCTCGGTCGGCGACGTGGATGCGACGGCCGTGCGTCAGGTCGATCGCCTGCTGCTCGGTGAGGTCGAGCCGCTCGAACAGCCGGACGGCTGCATCCACCGCCGGGATCAGCGCGGCATCCGCATCGAGCGTAGCGAGGTCGTGCGCGTCGCGCACGGCGAAGGCCCCGACCCGGGTGCGCCGCAGCGCTGTCAGGTGACCGCCGACGCCGAGACCCGCGCCGAGGTCACGGGCGAGCGAGCGGATGTACGTCCCCGACGAGCAGACGACCCGTACGTCCAGGTCGATCACGCCCGCGTCGCGGCGGCTGCCGATCAGCTCGAACTCCGCGACGGTGACCGCGCGAGGCTTCAGCTCGACCGCTTCGCCCGCACGCACGCGGGCGTACGCGCGCTTGCCGTCGACCTTGATCGCGCTGACGGACGACGGGATCTGCTCGATCTCACCGGTCAGCTCGGCGATGCCTGCGGTGATCGCGTCGGGGGTCACCGCGTCGAGCGCGGGCTGCGGCGCCCGCTCCCCCAGCTCGCCCTCAGCGTCGTCGGTTGTCGACGACGCCCCCAGCCGGATGGTCGCGAGGTACTCCTTGTCGGCGCCGACGATGTAGGTCAGCAAGCGCGTGGACGAGTTGATGCCGAGGATGAGGAGCCCGGTCGCCATCGGATCCAGCGTCCCGGCGTGGCCGACCTTCCGCGTTCCCGCGGCGCGCCGAACCCGGGAGACGACGTCGTGGCTCGTCATGCCCGCCGGCTTGTCGACGAGGATGAGACCGCTGCCGGTCATGCGCCCTGCGCCTTCGCCGTGGCGGACCCGGCAACGCTCCCGCCGCTCTCGGCCGCGACATCCAGCACCAGCGCCAGCTTGGTCCGGAAGGTGCACTCCAGCAGCTCCGTCGCAGCCTCATCCCGGCCGTACTCATCGGGCAGCCGCAGCCCCAGGAGCGTGTTCAGCAGCATCCCCTCGGCGAGGAACGACCGCACCTCCTCTGGCGCGAAACCTGCCTCGTCGCGCAGCAGCCGGTAGATCGCGAGGAACCCGTCGCGCGCCTTGGCGCCGATCGTCGGGTCCTGCCCCATGCTGAACGCCTGCATGAGCGACAGCAGCAGACCACGGTCCTCGATCAGGCTCACGTACGCGAGGCCCAGGCGACGGCCGATCTCGCCGTGCGCGCCGGCGACCGGCGTGCCGTCGGTGACAGGCGGGACGGTCGGGGCGGCGGGCGAGCCGTCCGCCTTCCACTCCTCCAGCGTGCGGGTGAACGCGACCAACAGACGGTCGAGCGACCGCGAGAGCACGCCGACGAACAGGTTCTCCTTGCCGCCGAACATCCGCACGACGTACGGCTGGCTGATGCCCGCGGCCTTGGCGATCTGGTCGGTGGTGGCGCCGAAGTAGCCGCGCTCGCCGAAGACCCGGCTGGCGGCTTCGAGGATCTGCTCGCGGCGCTCGGCCGACGGGATCCTCTCGCTGATCTTGTCTGTCACGCTTGACAGGTTATCAGCCGATTACTAGTGTCAGCTCTTGTAATCATCCGATAACCACATTGGTTCACCACACTTCTTGGAGGCGTGCATGTCCGCTCCCCTCACCCGCGACGCCGGCGGCACGTCCGTCCGCTCGCGGCGCATCCCCATCTGGCTGGCGATCGTCGCCGCCTCGCTGCCGATGTTCATGGCCACCCTCGACAACCTCGTCGTCACCAGCGCGCTGCCCGTGATCGCCACAGACCTCAGCGCGTCCATCGAAGAGCTCCAGTGGGTGGTCAACGCGTACACCCTCACCTTCGCGACACTCATGCTGATGGCCGTCGGCCTCGGCGACCGGCTCGGCCGCCGCTCCGTGTTCCTCGGCGGCATCGCGATCTTCACGCTCGCAAGCGCCGCCGCGGCCCTCTCGACCGAGCCGTGGCAGCTTATCGGCGCCCGTGCGCTCCAGGGCGCCGGCGCTGCGGCCCTCCTGCCCCTGTCGCTGACCCTGCTCGCCGGCAGCGTCAGCGAGCGTCTGCGTCCCGCCGCCATCGGCATCTGGGGCGGCATCTCCGGCCTCGGCGTCGCGCTCGGCCCGCTCATCGGCGGCGCCGTGGTCGAGGGATGGAACTGGCAGGCCATCTTCTGGCTGAACGTCCCGCTCGGCGTGGTCGCCATCCCGCTGGTGCTCCTCGCCCTGCCGAACAGCTTCGGAGCACGCGTCCGCGCCGATGTCGTCGGCCTGCTGCTCGCCGCCCCCGGTGTGCTCGGGGTCGTCTGGGCGATCGTGCGCGGGAACGACGCGGGATGGGGCAGCGCCGAGGTGCTGATCCCGCTGATCGCCGGCGCGGCCCTGCTGGTGGCGTTCGTCCTCTGGGAGTCGCGCACGTCGGCCCCGCTGCTCCCGCTCCGGCTTTTCCGCGACCGCAGCTTCACGGTGGCGAACCTCGTCGGCGTGACCTTCAGCTTCGGCATCTTCGGGGCGATCTTCATCCTCATCCAGTTCCTCCAAGTCGTGCAGGGCCACACGCCGCTCGAAGCGGGCGTGATGACGATGCCGTGGACCCTTGCCCCGATGGTCGTCGCTCCACTCACCGGCCTGCTGTCGTCGCGGACGGGCACCCGCCTCCCGGTGGTGGTCGGCCTGACCCTGCTCGCCGTGTCGATGGGCTGGATCGCGCTGACGCTGTCGGCCACGCTGCCCTACTCGGAGATGTGGCCCCCATTCCTCCTGGCCGGCATCGGCATGGGCCTCGTGTTCGCGCCCAGCTCGACGGCCGTCCTCGCGAACATGCGACCGGCCGACCACGCCAAGGCGTCCGGTACGAACTCCACGCTCCGGGAGGTCGGGGTCGCCCTCGGCGTCGCCGTCCTGACCGCCGTGTTCACGGGAGCGGGCGGGACGCTCACTCCGACCGGATACGTGGATGCGGCCATCCCGGCCGTCTGGGTCGGCGCCGGGGTGCTCGGCGCGGCCGCCCTGATCGCCCTGGCGCTGCCGGGCCGCCGGGCGGCAGCCCGCGCCGCCGCTGCGCCGGAGTCGGCCGCCTCCGCCCTCGCCGACGCCGAGCCCATCCCCGTCCTCGCCGACTGACCACCACAGATTCGTGGGGGGGGGGGGGGGGGTGGGGGGGGGGGGGGGGGGGCCCCCCCCCCGGGGGGGGGGGGGGGGCCGGGGGGGGGGGGGGCGGGGGGGGGGGGGGGGGGGGGGGGGGGTGCCGG
>NZ_JBIBYW010000001.1:1470540-2367462 GCF_043083605.1 Leifsonia sp. NPDC014704
TGGCGCCCGCCCCCCCCCGCCCCCCCGCCCCCCCCCCCCCCGCCCCCCCCCCCCCCCCACCCCCTTGGGGGCCCTATGGGGGTTTAGCCCCCCGCTAAACCCCACTTGCGCCACGAATCGTCGGAGGGTTGCCGCCGTTAGGCTGGAACGCGTGCGTATCGGCGTGATCGGAGCAGGAGCCATCGGCGGAACGATCGCGGCGCTCCTCGACCGCGTCGGCCATCTCGTCGAGGTGACGGCGCGCGGCGAGCAGCTCGCCGCCATCCGCGACGGCGGCCTCCGGCTCGACGGAGGCTGGGGTGTCCACACCGCACGGGTCGCCGCAGCGGAGACGCTCCAGACCCGCCCGGAGCTGGCCTTCGTCACCACCAAGGCCCAGGATGCGCCCGCCGCGATCCGCGCCAACGCCGCCGCCCTCGACGGCATCACCGTCGTGATCGTCCAGAACGGCCTCGCCGGCCTCCGCGAGGCGGAGCAGCTGCTGCCCGGCTCCGACTGCGTCGGCGCCCTCGCCCTGTACGCCGCGAGCTACCTCTCCCCCGGCCGCGTCTCGGTCACCACCACCGCGAACACCTACCTCGGCGCCGGCGACGGCCCGCCGCCCGCCGCGGCCGTCGACGCCGCGCGCATCCTCGACGCCGCCATGCCCGCCTTCGCCATCGACAACTTCACCGGCGCCCAGTGGACCAAGCTCATGGTCAACCAGATCAACGCCCTCCCAGCTATCACCGGTCTGAGTGCGCAGCAGGTGCTCGGCGACCGGCGGCTGCGGCCCATCGTGACCGCGAGCCTTCAGGAGGCCACCCGCGTCGGCTACGCGCGCGGCGTGCGCTACGGCAGTATCCAGGGCCTCGACGATCGCATCCTCCGCGTCGTCGCGCGGGCTCCGCGCTGGGCCGCCCAGGCCGTCCCCCTGCTCATGAAGCGGAGGATGGGATCGACCCCGAACCCGGGCTCGACGCTGCAGAGCATCCGCCGCGGTCAGCTCACCGAGATCGACTACCTGAACGGCGCCGTCGTCGACGAAGCCCGCACCGCCGGGGTCGAGGCACCGGTCAACGCGGCGATCACCGCGCTCGTGCACGAAGTGGAGCGCACCGGCGCCTTCCTCGCGCCCGATCAGGTCGCCGAGCGGATGCGTCCCCTGCTGGCCTGAAACGCCGACTCAGAGCGCGCGGTCGACACGCAGCGGCAGCTCGGGCTCGGAGTCGTCGACCAGGTGGTCGGCATTGGCGAGCGGACGGGCATCGTCGAGGTACACGGTCTCCTGCAGCGCGTTCACCAGCAGGATGGAGGCGTTCCAGGCGTCGCGCAGCGTCGGACGCAGGGCGAACTCCCCGTCGACGACGAGCACCGCATCCTGTCCGGCGGTCAGCCAGCGCGCCTCCACCGGCTGATCCCGCTCCTCGTCGAAGGCCGCGGTCTGGAACCCGGCGCTGCCGCCGAAGCGGAACGGATCGAGCAGCACGCGCCGCAGCGTCACGTAGTCGTAGGAGTCGCGGTAGTAGCTCTCCTCCGTCTCGGGACCGAGGCGCGTGCGGTACGCCCGCGAGTTGTGGAAGTCCGCCAGCCGCGCCCGGAACGTGTCGGCCCCGGACTCCCGGAACACCGCCGCGAGGTCGTCGGCGAACGGGCCGCCCACCGTCCCCGCGTCGACCGCCACGATCACCCGCCCGACCGGCGAGACCGCACGGATGTCACCGACCAGCGAGCGCAGGAACAGTACCCGCGGCGTCGGAGGAAGCATCATGCGACGAGCATAGGCCGTCGCACCGGTTAGCCTCGATGCATGCACGACTTCGCCGGAACGGTGGTGGATTGGTACCACGCCAACCGGCGCGACCTCCCGTGGCGACGCGACGGCTTCACCGCCTGGGGCACCCTCGTCAGCGAGTTCATGCTGCAGCAGACGCCGGTCTCGCGCGTCATCCCGCGACTCGAGGAGTGGCTGACCCGCTGGCCGACCCCGGCCGACCTGGCCGCTGTCCCTCCGGGCGAGGCGGTACGCGCCTGGCAGTCGCTCGGCTATCCGCGCCGCGCGCTGTGGCTGCACGCGGCCGCCGTCGCGATCACTGAGCAGCACGACGGAGTCGTGCCGGAGGATGTGGATGCGCTGCTCGCGCTCCCCGGCATCGGCGACTACACCGCACGCGCCGTCGCGGTCTTCGCCTACGGCAACCGGCACCCGGTGGTCGACACGAACATCCGCCGCGTCATCGCCCGGGCGATCGACGGGCAGGCGGAACCCGGCCCGCCCGGCAAGCGCGACCTCGCCGCGATGGAGGCGCTGCTCCCCGAGGATCGCCCGGCCGCCGCCGCGTTCAACGCCGGGATGATGGAGCTCGGCGCGATCGTCTGCGTCGCCCGCTCACCCCGCTGCGACGCGTGCCCTGTCGCGCAGCGCTGCGCCTGGCGCCGGGCCGGCTACCCCGCGTACGACGGACCGAAGAAGGCCGTGCAGAAGCGCTACGAGGGCAGTGACCGGCAGGTGCGCGGACGCATCCTCGCCGAGCTGCGGGCGTCGCACATCCCGGTGACCGCGGCCGAACTCGAGACCGTGTGGCCGGATGCCGCCCAGCGCGACCGTGCGCTGGCCGGGCTGCTCGCCGACGGTCTCGCCGTCGCGGCCGAGGGCGGGTACACCCTGCCGTAAGCCTGTCGGGGGTCAGCTCTCGGAGAAGACGAGCGGGTCCCAGGCCTGGATGCGCACCCGGTACACCAGGCCCTCGGTGACGAACGGGTCACCCTCCAGGAAGCGCTCCGCCGCCTCCTGGCTGCGGAAGATCGCCATGGAGCCCTGCGTGGCCGGGTCGCCGAAGGTGCCGATCATCAGCACCTCGCCTCCCGCGGCGAACTCGTCGAGGTAGGCCCGGTGACGGGGGTACGTCTCGACGAGACGCTGAAAGTGCTCCGGAGACGCGTCCGGGTCGGCATCGTAGAACGTGACGGCGAACATGCCGTCAGCCTAGAGCCGACCCGGCGCGGCGGTCAGTGCTTGTCGTCCGCCTCGTCGGCGCCCTCGGCGTCGTCGGAGTCCGCGGCGTCGTCATCCTCGTCGTCGTCGAAGTCCTCGTCGTCGTCCTCGAACTCGCGTGGCTTGACGTACGGGTCCTCGTCGCCGGCGTAGCTCGCGCCGGCCGCGAGCCCCGCGACCTCCTCATCCCGCTGGCGCGCCTCGCGGAGCAGGTTCTCGATCTGCGCGGCGTTCTCGGGGATCGCGTCGAGCTGGAACTCGAGCGTCGGCGTGAGCCGTGCGGTGATGTTCTTGCCGACCTCGCTGCGCAGCATGCCGGTGGCGGCCTTGAGAGCGGCGGCGCTGTCGTCGCGCTCCTGCTCGGTGCCGTACACCGTGTAGAACACCGTGGCGTGCTGCAGGTCGCCGGTCACCTGGACGTCCGTGATCGTGACGAAGCCGAGGCGCGGGTCGCGGAGACCGCGATCGAGCCGCTTCGCGATGATCTCCTTGATCCTGTCCGCGAGCTTCCTCGCGCGTGCCGGATCAGCCATGGTTGTGCTCCTTTCAGACAAGATGGCCGGTGGCGAAGCCACCGGCCATCTCTCGAATCAGACTCGAGGCTTCTCGCGAAGCTCGGTCGTCTCGATCTCGTCGCCGATCTGGATGTCGTTGTACTTCCCGAGACCGATACCGGCCTCGAAGTCCGTACGGACCTCGGTGACGTCGTCCTTGAACCGGCGCAGCGACTCGATGGCGAGGTTGTCCCCCACCACGACGCCGTCGCGGATGACCCGCGCCTTGGCGTTTCGCGTGATCGTCCCGGAGCGGACGATGACACCGGCGATGTTGCCGAACTTCGAGGAGCGGAACACCTCGCGGATCTCGGCGACACCGGACTGGACCTCTTCGAACTCGGGCTTGAGCATGCCCTTCAGCGAGTTCTCGATGTCCTCGATCGCGTTGTAGATGACCGAGTAGAAGCGCACATCCACACCCTCGCGGGCCGCACGCTCGCGCGCCTTCACGTCCGGGCGGACGTTGAAGCCGATCACGATCGCGTTGTCGATGGTCGCCAGGTCGATGTCCGACTCGGTGATCGCGCCGACGCCGCGGTGCAGGATGCGCAGGCTGACCGAGTCGTCGACCTCGATCTTCATGAGCGACTCCTCCAGCGCCTCCACGGCACCGGACACGTCGCCCTTGATGATGAGGTTGAGCGCCTCGACCTTGCCCTCCTCCAGGGCCCGGGTGAAGTCCTCGAGCGAGATGCGCTTGCGGGCCTTCGCCAGCTGCGCGTTGCGCTCCGCGGCCTCACGCTTCTCGGCGATCTGGCGGGCGGTGCGGTCCTCCTCGGTGACGAGGAACACATCACCGGCGCGCGGGACGCTGGAGAGACCCTGCACCTGGACCGGACGCGACGGGGCTGCCTCGAAGACGGCCTCGCCGTTCTCGTCGGCCATGGCACGCACGCGGCCGTAGGCGGTGCCCGCCACGATCGCGTCGCCCACCCGGAGCGTTCCGGACTGGATGAGCACGGTCGCCACGGCGCCGCGGCCCTTGTCGAGCTTCGCCTCGATGGCGACACCGCGGGCGTCCTTGTTCGGGTTGGCGCGGAGGTCGAGGCCGGCGTCGGCGGTCAGCAGGACCGCGTCGAGGAGGTCCTGGATGCCGATGTCGTTGCGCGCGGACACATCCACGAACATGACGTCGCCGCCGTACTCCTCCGCCACCAGGCCGAACTCGGTGAGCTGCTGGCGCACCTTGGCCGGGTTGGCCTCCGGCTTGTCGATCTTGTTCACCGCGACCACGATCGGCACGTTCGCCGCCTGGGCGTGGTTCAGCGCCTCGATGGTCTGCGGCATGATGCCGTCGTCCGCCGCGACCACGAGGATCGCGATGTCGGTGACCTGCGCACCACGGGCACGCATGGCGGTGAACGCCTCGTGACCCGGGGTGTCGATGAAGGTGATGGCACGCTCGATGCCCTCGTGCTCCGTCCACACCTGGTACGCACCGATGTGCTGGGTGATGCCGCCGGCCTCGCCCGCGACGACGTTCGCGTTGCGGATGGCGTCGAGGAGGCGCGTCTTACCGTGGTCGACGTGACCCATGACGGTGACGACCGGGGGCCGGATCTCGAGGTCTTCGTCGGACTCGCCGGCGAGCTCGCCGTCGAGGTCGATGTCGAAGCCCTCCAGGAGCTCCTTGTCCTCGTCCTCAGGCGAGACGACCTGGATCTTGTAGCCGAGCTCCTCGCCGAGCACCTCGAAGGTGGCCTCGTCGAGCGACTCGGTCGCGGTCGCCATCTCGCCCAGGTGGAAGAGGACGGTGACCAGCGACGCGGGGTTCGCGTCGATCTTGTCGGCGAAGTCCGAGATGGACGAGCCGCGACGCAGTCGGATGACGGTGTCGCCGTTGCCGCGGGGAACGGTCACGCCGCCCAGCGACGGGGCCTCCCGCATCTCGAATTCCTGACGCTTCGCGCGCTTCGACTTGCGGGCCTTGCTCTTGCCGCCACCGCGGCCGAACGCACCGGCCGTGCCGCCGCCCGGTCCACGACCACGACCGCCGCCGCCACCGGGGCGCGGGCCGCCGAAGCCGCCGCCGGGACGCTGGAAGCCGCCGCCTGCGCCTGCTCCCGCACCGCCACCGGTGCCGGGGCGCTGCTGGAAGCCGGGACGACCGCCGCCGCCCTGACGCGGGCCGGGACGGTTGCCGCCACCCTGACCGGGTGCGCCGATGCGCGGGGCACCGGGACGCGGCGGGGTCGGACGCGGGATGTTGGCGGGCGAGGGACGCTGTCCCATGCCCTGCGACGACGAGAACGGGTTGTTGCCCGGACGCGGCGTGCGCTGGCCCATGCCCTGGTTCGACGAGTACGGGTTGTTGCCGGGGCGCGGGGCGCTCGGGCGCGGGATGCCACCGCCGCCGGGGCGGGGCGCGGAGCTCGGCTTGACGGCGTCCGGGGTCGCCGGAGCGCCCGCGGCAGGCGCGCTCGAAGCGGCCTTCTCCGCCGCCTTCTCAGCAGCCTTCTCTGCGGCGGCCTTCTCGGCCGCGGCCTGACGCTCGGCGACCGACATCGGCGCCTGAGGCTTGGGCCCGGCATCCGTCTCGGTCGCGGCGGCGGGCGCCTGCGGCGGACGCGGCGCGGCCGGACGCGGCGCCTGCGACGGCGCCTTCGGGGCGGTAGCGGTCGCCTTCTCGGCAGACGGCTTCGCACCCTCGGCCTCCAGCGCGGCACGCAGCTTGCGTGCTACCGGGGGCTCGATGCTCGAGGACGGTCCCTTGACGAACTCGCCCATCTCCTTGAGCTTCGCGAGCGCGACCTTGCTGTCGACGCCGAGCTCGCTCGCGACCTCATGTACGCGTGGTTTTGCAGCCACAATTCTCCTGTCTGGGCCCACCCCAGACAGGGGCAGGCGTTAATAGCGGACGGATCTCATTTCGAGACACTCATCGGTTGTCACTCATGTGAAGTCAACTTCTTCAGCCTGTTCTAATGAATTGCGACCGGATGGTCGCGGTGTCGAGCGTCCCCTCCACCCGAAGCGCCCGCCCGAAGGCCCGGCGCTTCAGTGCGAGTTCGAGACACTCCTCGACCGGATGCAGCCACGCACCTCGCCCCGGCCGGGTGGCGGACGGGTCCACCACGAGTTCCGAATCCTGGGCGACGATCCTCAGAAGAGAGGACCGGGGAGCGCGAGAACGGCATCCGACGCACGTTCTGACGGGTTCCATCCTACTCCTCTCGGCGGCGCGCGCCGAACGGACAGGAACCCGCGTGATCAATAACGCTGTGGAATGCAACCGCATTCCAACCGGACGAACTCAATCGCGGTCGAGGATCGAATCGGGCTGGATGCTGTGCTTGTGCGCCTGCGGCGACCGTGGCGCCACGGCTCCGCCGCGTCGGCACGGCGCGAAGATCGACAGACGAACTCAATCGCGGTCGAGGATCGAATCGGGCTGGATGTCGATCTTCGCGCCCGTCAGCTTCGCCGCCAGGCGAGCGTTCTGACCCTCCTTGCCGATCGCTAGCGACAGCTGGTAGTCGGGCACGAGCGCGCGGACGGCCTTCAGCGACTCGTCGATGACGAACGCACTGGTCACCTTCGCCGGCGACAGCGCGCTCGACACGAACGTCGCGAGGTCCGGCGAGTAGTCGACGATGTCGATCTTCTCGTTGTTGAGCTCCGCGGTCACCGCACGGACGCGCTGACCCAGCTCGCCGATGCACGCGCCCTTGGCGTTCACTCCCGGCTCAGTCGCCCGGACCGCCATCTTCGTGCGGTGCCCGGCCTCGCGGGCGAGCGACACGATCTCGACGACACCGCTGGCGATCTCCGGAACCTCCAGCGCGAACAGCTTCCGGACGAGCGCCGGGTGCGTGCGCGACACGGTGATCGACGGACCCTTCGGCCCCTTGGTGACGCTCGTGACGTAGACGCGGATGCGCGAACCGTGCGTGTACTCCTCGCCCGGCACCTGCTCCTCCGGCGGGAGGATGGCCTCCACCGTTCCCAGGTCGACGTGGATCATGCGGGGGTTCGGGCCCTGCTGGATGACGCCGGCGACGATGTCGCCCTCGCGTCCGCGGAACTCGCCGAGAACGGCGTCGTCCGCGATGTCGCGCAGCCGCTGGTTGATCACCTGCTTCGCCGCGAAAGCCGCGATGCGGCCGAAGTCGCTCGGGCTGTCTTCGGCCTCGCCGATGACGTTGCCTTCTTCGTCGCGCTCGGGCACGTAAACCGTGACATGCCCCGTCTTGCGGTCGAGGTGCACCCGTGCGGCCGGCGGCTGGTCGCTGTGACCGTGGCGGTGATCGGCCTGGTTGGTGTGCTTCAGGTAAGCGGTCAGGATGGCCTGTTCGATGATCTGCACCAGTTCATCGAAGGGGATCTCCTTCTCGCGCTCCATGAGACGCAAGACGCTGAGGTCGATGTCCATGCCGGCCTCCTCTATTCAGATCTCGCCGCCGCGTGACGGCGCGGCGGACTCAGTCCTCTACGGTACCCGAGATTCCCGAACGCGTGAACGCCGGGTAGCGTTCACGCCATGACCTCCCCCAGCCGGGTCGCCTCCCGGGTCGAACGCCATCCGCTCGTGCGCGGGCTCGCCCGCGTCGGCCTCGCCGCCATCGGCATCCTGCACATCCTGATCGGCGTCATCGCGCTGGCCGTCGCGTTCGGATCGGGCGGGGACGCCGACCAGTCGGGTGCCCTGCAGGCGCTCGTCGCCGTGCCCGGCGGCCTCTTCGTGCTGTGGGCCGTGATCGTCGGGCTCATCTTCCTGGCGGCCTGGCAGATCCTGCAGGCGATCACCGCGCACAAGCCGGGCCAGAAGGTGACGGAGGTCGCCAAGTGCGTCGTGTACGCCGCCCTCGCCGGTATCGCGATCTCCATCGCGTCCGGCGGCCGGCAGGATGCGTCCACCTCCGAGAAGTCGGCGAGCGCGAAGCTGCTGGCGACGCCCGGCGGAGTCTTCCTCCTCGCCGGGATCGGGATCGCGATCGTGGTCGTCGGCGTCGTCTTCGCCGTGAACGGCCTGACCCACAAGTTCGAGCGCGATCTGCGCCTCCCGCCGAACCGCTGGGCGACCGTCACGACGACGCTGGGCCGCGTCGGCTACGTCTCCAAGGGCGTCGCCCTGGTGATCGTCGGCGGTCTGGTCGTCTTCGGCGCCTTCACGTCCGACCCCGAGAAAGCGGGCGGACTCGACGGCAGCCTCAAGGCGCTCACCGAGGTCCCGTTCGGCGTCGTCCTCCTCATCCTCATCGCCCTCGGCCTGATCGCGTACGGCGTCTTCTGGTGCGTGCGCGCGTACGCATCCCGCCTCGCCGAGCCGTGATCGGCACAGTCCCCTACTCGTCCGCCGCCCCGGCGAACTGCGCGTTGTAGAGCGAGTAGTACGCTCCGCCGCGCGCCAGCAGCTCGGCGTGGGTTCCCTGCTCGACGATGCGCCCTGCCTCCATCACCAGGATGAGGTCGGCGTCGCGGATCGTGGAAAGCCGGTGCGCGATGACGAACGACGTCCGGTCGGCCCGCAGCGCGCTCATCGCCTTCTGCACGAGCAGCTCGGTGCGGGTGTCCACCGACGAGGTCGCCTCGTCGAGGATGAGCACGCTCGGCCGCGCGAGGAAGGCCCGCGCGATGGTGAGCAGCTGCTTCTCCCCCGCCGAGATGTTCGATCCCTCGTCGTCGAGGATAGTGTCGTAGCCGTCGGGCAGCGAGTGGACGAAACGGTCGACGTAGGTCGCGCGCGCGGCATCCAGCACCTCCTCCTCTGTCGCGTCCGGGCGGCCGTAGAGAATGTTGTCGCGGATGGTGCCCTTGAACAGCCAGGTGTCCTGCAGCACCATCCCCATGCGGCTGCGCAGGTCGTGCCTGCTCATCGAGGCGATGTCGACGCCGTCCAGGGTGATGCGCCCGCCGTCGAGCTCGTAGAAGCGCATCATCAGGTTCACGAGCGTGGTCTTGCCTGCGCCGGTCGGTCCGACGATCGCGACGGTCTGTCCGGGCTGGGCGACCAGCGACAGGTCCTCGATGAGCGGGGCGTCCTCGACGTAGCGGAACGAGACGTCCTCGAACGTCAGGAGGCCCTTGGTGCCGGCTGGACTCTCCGGCTCGCGCGGGTCGGGCGACTGCTCGTCGGCGTCCAGCAGCTCGAAAACTCGCTCGGCGCTCGCGACGCCCGACTGCAGCAGATTCGCCATCGACCCGAGCTGAGTGAGCGGCTGCGTGAACTGCCGGGAGTACTGGATGAAGGCCGTCACGTCACCGAGCTGCATCGCGCCGCTCGCCACCTGGAGTCCGCCGACCACCGCGATGGCGACGTACATCAGGTTCCCGACGAACATCATCGCCGGCATGATGATGCCCGAGATGAACTGGGCGCCGAAGCTCGCCCGGTACATCTCCTGGTTCTTCTGGCGGAAGCGGGCCTCGACCTCACGGTGGCGGCCGAACACCTTGACCAGCGAGTGACCGGTGAACGCCTCCTCGATCTGCCCGTTCAGCTCGCCGGTGTGCCGCCACTGGGCGACGAAGAGCTTCTGCGAGCGCTTCGCGATGATCGTGGTGATGACCAAGGTCAGCGGGATGGTGATGAGCGCGATCAGCGCGAGGAGCGGCGAGATGACGAACATCAGCACGACCACTCCGACGACCGTCAGAAGCGACGTGAGCAACTGGCTCATCGTCTGCTGCAGCGACTGCGAGATGTTGTCGATGTCGTTGGTGACCCGGCTCAGCAGCTCTCCCCGCTGCATCCCGTCGAAGTACTTCAGCGGGAGGCGGTGCAGCTTGTCCTCCACGTCCGAGCGCAGGCGGTAGACCGTGCGCTGCGTGACGCCGTTGAGCACGTACGCCTGCAGGTAGCTGAACACCGACGACAGGATGTACAGCGCGAGCACCCAGAGCAGCGTCTGGCCGACCGCGGTGAAATCGATCCCGGCGCCGGGCGTGAAGGTCGTGCCGGAGAGCAGGTCGGCGTACTGGTCCTGGCCCTTGGCCCGCACGCCGGCGATGGCCTGCGCCTGGGTCTCGCCCTTCGGGAACTGCAGGGAGAGGGCACCGGCGAAGACCAGGTTGATCGCGTTGCCGAGCAGCTTGGGCCCGAGCACCGCGAACGTCACGGACACCACCGCGAGCAGCGTCACCGCGACGAGCGGCAGCCTCTCCGGGCGGAGGCGGCCGAGCAGGCGCTTCGCGCTCGGGCCGAAGTTCATCGACTTCTGGACGGGCATGCCGAATCCGGCGAACGGTCCTCCCCCGCCGGGTCCGCGCCGGACCGGAGGGCCGGCCGGCCGCTCGGGGGTCGTCGTCTTGTCGCTCATCCCGCTTCTCCCTATGCCGCATCCTGAGCCGCGAGCTGCGACGAGACGATCTCGGCGTAGGTCTCGTTGCTCTCGAGGAGTTCGTCGTGCGTCCCCCGACCGACCACGCGGCCGTCGTCGAGGACGATGATCTGGTCGGCATCCACGATGGTGGACACCCGCTGGGCGACCACGATCATGGTCGCGTCTGTCACATCCTGTGCGAGCGCCGCGCGGAGCCGCGCGTCGGTCGCGGTGTCGAGCGCCGAGAAGGAGTCGTCGAAGACGAAGATCTCCGGCTTCCTGACCAGCGCGCGAGCGATCGCGAGTCTCTGCCGCTGACCGCCGGAGACGTTGGTGCCGCCCTGCGCGATCGGCGCGTCGAGACCCTCCGGCATCGCCTCGACGAAGTCGCGCGCCTGCGCCACCTCGAGCGCGTGCCAGAGCTCGTCGTCGGTGGCATCCGGATTGCCGTACCGCAGGTTCGACGCCACCGTGCCCGAGAACAGGTAGGGGCGCTGCGGCACGATCCCGATGCGGGACCACAGCACCTCCGGGTCGAGGTCCGCGACATCCACACCGTCGACCAGCACGATCCCGCTCGTCGCATCGAACAGGCGCGGGATGAGGTTGACCAGCGTCGTCTTGCCCGCGCCGGTGCTGCCGATGATCGCTGTGGTCCGACCCGCCTCGGCGAGGAAGGTGATGTCGGTGAGCACAGGATGCTCGGCGCCGGGATACGAGAAGCCGACGTCGACGAACTCCACCGTTCCGTGCGCCTCCACCTCGGTGATCGGGGCGTCGGAGGCGCGAACGGACGGCTGCGTGCCGAGCACCTCGCCGATGCGGTCGGCGCACACCGAGGCGCGCGGCACGAGCACCGCCATCATCGTCGACATCATCACGCCCATGAGGATCTGCATGAGGTACTGCAGGAAAGCCGTCAGCGTGCCCACCTGGAGCGAGCCGTCCTGCACCCGGAAGGACCCGAACCAGATCACTGCGACACTCGACACGTTGAGCACGAGCATCACGATCGGGAACATGAGGGCGAACAGCCGGCCCGCCTTGAGCGCCGTCTCGGTCACCTGGTCGTTCGCGAGCCGGAAGCGGTCGGTCTCGACACGTTCGCGCACGAACGCGCGCACCACGCGGAGGCCGGTCAGCTGCTCGCGGAGCACGCGGTTGACGCGGTCGATCCTGTCCTGCATGCGTCGGAACAGCGGCACCATGCGGGCGATGATGATGCTCACCGCGACCAGCAGCGCCGGAACGCTCACGGCGATGAGCCACGACAGGTCGACGTCCTGCTGCATCGCCAGCACGATCCCGCCGACCGCGAGGATGGGCGCCGAGACGAGCAGCGTGCACGTCATCATCACCAGCATCTGCACCTGCTGGACGTCGTTCGTGTTGCGGGTGATCAGCGAGGGCGCACCGAAGGACGACACCTCGCGCTCCGAGAACTCCCCGACCCGGTGGAAGATCGCCTCGCGCAGGTCGCGGCCGACGAGCATCGCGACCTTGGCGCCGAAGTAGACGGCGGTGATGGCGCAGGCGACCTGCACCAGCGTCACGCCGAGCATCTCGGCGCCGACGGCCATGATGTAGCCGGTGTCGCCCTTGGCGATGCCGTTGTCGGTGATGTCGGCGTTGAGGGTCGGCAGCCACAGCGAGAGGAGCGATTGCGCCAGCTGGAAGACGATCACCCCGATCAGGAGCGGCCAGTGCGGCCGGAGGAACCGGCCGAGCAGTCTCAGGAGCATGATGCCTCCGTGTCGGATGACGGGAAGAGAACGTGGGGCGAGGTCCCGGCGACGCCGACCAGCGTCATCCGGGCGAGGTCGTCGATGCTGAACTCGATGCCCTCGTTGAGCGCGGGGAACGCGGAGGAGAAGCTGATCAGCCGCAACAGGTGGGCGACGCGCTCCGGCGGCCAGTTGAGCTCACCGGCCTCCGGCTCCAGGATCTGGGCGATGATGCGGGCGAACTCCCCGCGCTCCTGCGGGACGGGCGGTCGCTGTGCGCCGATGACCGGCATGATCCGCATGACGCTCTGGAAGCGCTCGCGCAGTAGGTACAGGATCGCGCGCATCTTGTTCTCCAGCGGGAGCGCTGGATCGATGCTGCGGAGCGCCTCGCGCAGCGGCTCCGGATCGAGGTACTTCTCGATCGCCGCCTGCACCAGCGTCTCCTTGTCACCGAAAGCGCGGAAGATGGTGCCTTCGGCGATGCCGGCGGCCTCGGCGATCTGGCGTGACGTCATTCCGCGCCCGTGCTCGAGCAGCAGCGGGATGACCGCGTCGATGATCATCGCTTTGCGGTCGTCCACCGCCATCGGCTGCGCGCGCGAGCGCGGCTGGGATTCTGTCGCTGCGTCGTTCGTCACGCGGCGACTCTACACGGAGTGAGTGCTCACTCACAAGGTTCTTCTGGTGCGATCTCAGCTCGCTGGAGCGAAGATCTCCCCGATCTCGGCGACCTCCTCCGCGGTCGGCTTCCACGCGG
Organism: Leifsonia sp. NPDC014704; assembly: GCF_043083605.1. Lineage (NCBI taxonomy): Bacteria > Bacillati > Actinomycetota > Actinomycetes > Micrococcales > Microbacteriaceae > Leifsonia > Leifsonia sp. NPDC014704. The sequence continues at coordinate 1,483,818 of NZ_JBIBYW010000001.1, forward strand.
TCGCCGCCTCGGCGTTCGCGACGATCTGCTCCGGCTTCGTCGCCCCCGCGATGACGCTCGACAGCCCCGGCTGGGCGAGCAGCCAGGCGAAAGTCGCGGCCAGCATCGTGACGCCGCGCTCATCGCAGAACGCCTGGTAGCGCTCGATCCTGTCCCAGGGCGCCTCGTCGAGCAGGTGACGGCGGATGTGCATGATCCGGCTGTCGGCGGGGCCGCCCTCGCGCGTGAACTTGCCGGTGAACAGGCCGTTGTAGAGGGGGAAGAACGGCAGGAAGCCGAGACCGTAGCGGTTCACGGCCGGGAGCACCTCCCGCTCGACATCGCGCGCGAGAAGGCTGTACTCGTTCTGCGCGGAGATGAACTTCGGGTGCCCGCTGAGGCGAGCGGTGAATTCGGCTTCGGCGATCTGCCACCCCGACAGGTTGGAGTGGCCGATGTAGCGGATCTTCCCTTCGGTGATCAGATCGTCGAGCGTCGCGAGGGTCTCCTCGATGGGCGTCACCGGGTCGGGGCGGTGCAGCTGGTAGAGGTCGATCCAGTCGGTGCGGAGCCGGCGGAGCGAGCTCTCGACCGCAAGGCGGATGTAGCGGCGGGAGGCGCGCGCATCCCAGTCGGGTCCGTTGAGACCGGCCATGTCCATCCCGAACTTCGTGGCGAGCACGATGCGGTCGCGCTTGCCCTCGAGCGACTTGCCCATCAGCGTCTCGGACAACCCGCGTTCGGAACCGTAGATATCGGCGGTGTCGAACAGCGTCACGCCGGCATCGATCGCGGCGCCGATCACCGCGTCGGTGCCCTCCTGCGTCTCGGTGACGGTGTCCTTCCGCCCGAAGTTGTTGCAGCCGAGACCGATCGTGGAGACGACGAGGCCGGAGGGGCCGAGAGTGCGGTATTCGATGTTCGCCATGCCTCGAGTCTAGGCAGGGCGCAGGAGGGCCACGGATGCGACGGCGACGGGGTGAAACCGTCCCCAGACCGAGACCGGAGCGAGTTATCCCCCGATGTCCGATTCCCGCGAGTGTGCGTCGGTGGCGCGCCCTAGAGTCGTCCCATGAGCAGTTCCTTCGCCTATCTCCTCCGCACCCCGAGCCCCATCGGGCGGCTCGAACTGACCAGCGACGGCACGGCTGTCACGTCGCTCTCCATCGAACGGGCCGGGCACCTCCCCCTCGAAGACCATCCCGAACGCAGCACACCCGTGCTCGACGACGCGGCCGCTCAGCTGGAGGAGTACTTCTCCGGGTCTCGGCGCGCGTTCGACGTCCCGGTCCGGCTGCAGGGCACCCCGTTCCGCCAGGCGGTGTGGGAGAGGCTGGCGTCGCTCGAGTTCGGCACCTTCGTCTCGTACGGCGAGCTCGGCGCCTCCCTCGGTCACGCGGGCTACGGCCGCGCGATCGGCGGGGCGGTGGGCGCGAACCCGGTGCCGATCATCGTGGGCTGCCATCGCGTGCTCTCCTCCAGCGGTCGGGTGACCGGGTACAGCGGTGGCGACGGCATCCCCACCAAGATCTGGCTCCTCGAGCACGAGGGGATCCTGCTGGCCGCATGAGCGACACGACGACGACCCCGGCCCGCTCCGCCCTCGCCGTCGGCGAGGACGGCGTCGCCCGCTGCTCCTGGTCGGCGAGCGATCCGGAGTACCGCCGCTACCACGACGAGGAGTGGGGCCGACCGCAGCACGACCCGCGCGCACTCTACGAGAAGCTCTGCTTGGAGGGGTTCCAGGCAGGGCTCTCGTGGATCACCATCCTGCGGCGACGGCCGGCCTTCCGGGAGGCCTTCCTCGGATTCGTCCCCGAGAAGGTCGCCGCCATGACCGAGGCCGACGTCCAGCGCCTGCTGCACGACGACCGGATCATCCGTCACCGCGGCAAGATCGAGGCGACGATCTCGAACGCGCGCGCCGTGCTGCAGCTCGACGTGCCGCTCGAAGAGCTCATGTGGAGCTTCGCCCCCGAACCGCGCGCGGGCCACAGGCCACGGCAATGGGGCGAGATCCCCGCCGTGACGGCCGAGTCGACCGCGCTCAGCAAGGAGCTCCGGCGCCGGGGATTCCGGTTCGTCGGTCCCACCACGATGTACGCGCTCATGCAGGCGACCGGAATGGTCGACGACCACTTCGAGGGCTGCTTCCGCGCGGTATGAGCCGCGGAGGCGCGATCGATGCGGGCTCGATCAGGAACTCGGGAGAGGACCGAGAGAGTCGGGCCGACGGCGGATATGGACTCCGACACCGGATTCTCGCTGGTGAGGGCGTACCGCTCGTGCCCGACCGCAGGCGGAATCTTGGTGCCTCACACTCCGGCGAAGGAAACGACGCATGGGGATGACGCGTCGGCCACCACACGTCGGCCCGACTGTTGAGACGGAACACGCAACCAGTGCGCGCGCGCCTCGGATCAGTTGATCCTCTCTCTTGGTTGTGAGCTTATCTCACTTTTCACTCCTGCACCACTGAAAGTTGGCCGGGAGTGTCGCCATTCGGGCGGTGTCGTCACACCCGCAGCGCCGCCATGAGCTTGCCGGGAGCGCCCCGAACCTCCGGGACGACGAGCTCCAGGTCGCGGGAGCCATCCCCCGCGGGCCGCAGCTCGTACCCTTCGGCATCCGCCCAATCCAGAAGCGACGCGGTCGTCTCGAACCCCGCTCCCGCCTCGATCAGCGCGCGCGTCAGCAGACCCTTCGCCTGCTTGTTGAAGTGGTTCAGCGCGCGGACATGGCCCGACTCGTCGCGAGCGAGCACGCGCACGTAGTGGGCGCCGTCGCGTTCGGGAAGCGGTGCCAGCGCCGCATACCCCTCGGAGCGGAGATCGAGCAGGAGGTCGTCCCGCTCGGCCAGGGCCGCGGCCCCCGCCTGCGACCACCGCTTCTTCAGGGACGCCGCGCCACGACGCAGAGACAGGCGCGAGTCGAACGACAGCCGGTACGCCGGCACCGGATCGTCCGCGCCGACAAGACCGAGCAACGCCGACTGCACGGCGACCGTCTCAGCAGCGACCTCCCAGTCCGCAGAGGAGAGCGACTCGGCATCGAGGGCGTCATAGAGGACGCCCGTGTAACGCTCCAGCGCGCGCATGGTCGGAGCGGACGGGATGCCGCGGTTCCGCTCCACTTCGCCAGCCTGCTTCGGACCCAGCTTGAGCGCTCGGATCGCCGCATCGTGGTCCGCGGCGAGCTCGACCACCGCATCCACCACCTCACGGCGGACAGGGTTCAGTGAGGGGAAGCGCAACCGCTCCACGGCGAGCGGAGACCCCGCTCCCCCGTCCCTCTTCGTCTCGGAGGGCGGGAGCAGGATGAGCACGCTAGCCCTCCACGAAGTTCAGTGCCGTATTGACGTTCTCGCCCAGCGGCGCCGCGGTGTCCAGGGTCACCCGGGGCAGCGTGCCGCACGCGCCGCGCCACTCGTCGTACTCGTCGGTGCTCTGCTCGACGGCGTACGCCGCGACGAGGCCGCTGCGCTTGCCGAGACGCTCCTCGTGGAGCTCGGGGTCGGAGCACACCGTCTCGATCACGCGAAGCTTCACGTCGCACCGCTCCGCCAGGTCGCGCCACTGCAGACGCGCCGGCTCCACGGCGTTCACGGCGTCGACCACGACCGAGTGGCCCGAGAGCAGCACCTGCTCCGCCATCGTCTCCGCCACCAGATAGGCCGCGAGCCCGGTCGGCTGGTCGGAATCGATCCCCGCCCGGATGATCGACGCCTCGATCGGGTCCACCGAGATCACCGTGGCGCCCATGCGCCCGGCCAGGATCTCCGCGATGGTGGACTTCCCGGAACCGGGAAGCCCCGCCATCGCCACCAGCATCGGGACGCGGACGTCTCCGAACTGGCGCTCCAGCGGGGCTCCCTGCTGCCCGGACATGTCAGACCAGCTCGGCCTGACGGGCCACGATGGTGACCGTGTTGTTCTCGACGGAGAGGAAGCCGTCATCGGCGTTGGCCGTGATCGACTCGCCCCCGTTCAGGGTCACACGCACCTCGCCCTGCGCGAGGATGGCCAGCAGCGGCTCGTGGCCGGGCAGGATACCGATCTGCCCTTCCACGGTGCGCGCGACGACCATGCTCGCCTCGCCCGACCACACTTCGTGGTCGGCGGCGACGACGCTGACGTTGAGGACAGCCATTGTTAGCCGTTCTCCTTCTGAATCTGCGCCCACTTCTCTTCGACGTCGGAGATCGGTCCGACGTTGAAGAAGGCCTGCTCGGCAACGTGGTCGAACTCGCCCTTGGCGATCGCGTCGAACGACTCGATGGTGTCCTTCAGCGGGACGGTCGAGCCCTCCACGCCGGTGAACTTCTTCGCCATGTAGGTGTTCTGCGAGAGGAACTGCTGGATCCGGCGCGCACGCGACACCGTGATCTTGTCCTCCTCCGACAGCTCGTCGACACCGAGGATCGCGATGATCTCCTGCAGCTCCTTGTTCTTCTGCAGGATCTGCTTGACCGTCGTGGCCACGCGGTAGTGGTCCTCACCCAAGTACCGGGGGTCGAGGATGCGCGAGGTCGAGGTCAGCGGGTCGACCGCCGGGTACAGACCCTTCGACGCGATCTCACGGGAGAGCTCGGTCGTCGCGTCCAGGTGGGCGAACGTGGTCGCCGGCGCCGGGTCGGTGTAGTCGTCGGCCGGCACGTAGATCGCCTGCAGCGAGGTGATCGAGTGACCGCGGGTCGAGGTGATGCGCTCCTGGAGCTGGCCCATCTCGTCCGCGAGGTTCGGCTGGTAACCCACCGCGGAGGGCATGCGGCCCAGCAGCGTGGACACCTCGGAACCGGCCTGCGTGAACCGGAAGATGTTGTCGATGAAGAGCAGCACGTCCTGGTTCTGCACGTCGCGGAAGTACTCCGCCATCGTCAGAGCGGACAGCGCGACGCGCAGACGCGTCCCCGGCGGCTCGTCCATCTGGCCGAACACGAGCGCGGTCTTGTCGAAGACGCCCGCCTCCTCCATCTCGTGGATGAGGTCGTTGCCCTCACGGGTGCGCTCGCCGACACCGGCGAACACCGACACACCACCGTGATCCTGCGCAACACGCTGGATCATCTCCTGGATGAGGACGGTCTTGCCGACACCGGCGCCGCCGAACAGGCCGATCTTTCCACCCTGCACGTACGGGGTGAGCAGGTCGATGACCTTGATGCCGGTCTCGAACAGCTGGGTCTTGGACTCGAGCTGGTCGAACGCCGGCGGGTTGCGGTGGATGGGCCAGCGCTCGGTGATCTCGACCTTCTCGCCGGGCTCGAGGTTCAGGATGTCACCGGTGACGTTGAACACCTTGCCCTTGGTCACGTCGCCGACGGGCACGCTGATGGGAGCACCGGTGTCGCGCACCTCGCCGCCGCGGACCAGGCCGTCGGTCGGCTTCAGTGCGATCGCGCGCACCAGGTCGTCGCCGAGGTGCTGAGCGACCTCGAGCGTGATCTCGGTCGACTCCTCGCCGATCGTGATCGTGGTCTTCAGGGCGTTGTAGATGCCCGGGATCGCATCGTGCGGGAACTCGATGTCGACGACCGGACCGGTCACGCGGGCAATTCGTCCCACACCGGCCGGCTGCGCGGTCGAAGCCTGGGCTTCGGCGGTAGCGGTAGTCATGATTGTTATCTCTCTCGTTGGACGATCAGTGGGACGAGCTCAGCGCATCCGCGCCGCCGACGATCTCGGAGATCTGCTGAGTGATCTCCGCCTGACGGGCGTTGTTGGCCAGACGCGTGTAGTCGGTGATGAGCTTGTCGGCGTTGTCGCTTGCAGCCTTCATGGCCTTCTGCGTCGCGGCGTGCTTGGAGGCGGCCGACTGCAGCATCGCGTTGAAGATGCGGCTCTCGATGTAGACGGGGAGCAGCGAGTCGAGCACCGTCCCCACATCCGGCTCGAACTCGTAGAGCGGCAGGACCTGCGTGCGGTCCGGCTCCTCCACGCCCTCGACGACCTCCAGCGGCAGCAGGCGGACGACCTGCGGCTCCTGGGTCAGCATGCTGATGAAGCGGTTGTAGATGATGTGGATCTCGTCCACACCGCCGTCGGACGCATCGCGCAGGAAGGACTCCAGGATCGCGTCGGCGATCTCCTTGGCCTGCTCGAACTCCGGGGCATCCGTGTTGCCGGTCCACACCCGCTCGAACGCACGGCGGCGGAAGCTGAAGTAGCCCTGCGCCTTGCGGCCGACGAGGAAGTACACGACCTCCTTGCCCTGGCTGCGCAGCAGCTCCGCGAGCTTCTCGGACTCCTTGAGCACGTTCGAGTTGAACGCGCCAGCGAGACCGCGGTCGGAGGAGAAGATGACGATCGCGGCGCGCTCGATCTTCTCCGGCTCGGTGGTCAGGACGTGGTCGACGTTCGAGTACGTCGCCACCGCCGACACCGCGCGCGTGATCGCGCGGGCGTACGGCGAGCTGGCGGCGACCCGCGCCTGCGCCTTCTGGATGCGGGAGGCGGAGATCAGCTCCATCGCACGGGTGATCTTCTTAGTCGTCTGGGCAGATCTGATCTTCTGCCGGTAGACCCGAAGCTGTGCTCCCATGTCTCTCCTTGTTACCTAGTCTCTCAGGGCCTCAGCGCTCAGCGCCGGGCCTTGACGATGCGCTCCTGGTCGACCTCGTCCTCGTCGATGGCCTGGAACTCCTCGCGTCCGACCGAGGCGAGCGGCTTGCCCTCACCGGTCTGGAACTCGAGCTTGAACGTGTCCACCTCGGAGTCGAGCTTCGCGACCGTGTCGTCGTCGAGGACGTTGGTGTCGCGCAGCGTGTCGAGGATGTCGGTGTTCCGGCGCAGGTGGTCGAGCAGCTCGGCCTCGAAGCGCAGGACGTCCTCGACGGCGACCTCGTCCAGCTTGCCGTTGGTGCCGGCCCAGATCGAGACGACCTGCTCCTCCACCGGGAACGGCGAATACTGCGGCTGCTTCAGCAGCTCGGTGAGGCGGGCGCCGCGCGCCAGCTGACGGCGGCTCGCCGCGTCGAGGTCGGACGCGAACATCGCGAACGCCTCGAGCGAGCGGTACTGCGCCAGCTCGAGCTTGAGCGTGCCGGAGACCTTCTTGATGGACTTGACCTGCGCGTCGCCACCGACTCGCGAGACCGAGATGCCGACGTCGACCGCAGGGCGCTGGTTGGCGTTGAAGAGGTCGGACTGCAGGAAGATCTGGCCGTCGGTGATCGAGATCACGTTGGTCGGGATGTACGCCGAGACGTCGTTCGCCTTGGTCTCGATGATCGGCAGACCGGTCATCGAGCCGGCGCCCAGCTCGTCGGAGAGCTTGGCGCAGCGCTCCAGCAGACGGGAATGCAGGTAGAAGACGTCACCCGGGTAGGCCTCGCGTCCCGGCGGACGACGGAGCAGAAGCGACACGGCGCGGTACGCCTCGGCCTGCTTGGACAGGTCGTCGAAGACGATGAGGACGTGCTTGCCGCCGTACATCCAGTGCTGGCCGATGGCCGAGCCGGTGTAGGGGGCGAGGTACTTGAAGCCGGCCGGGTCGGAGGCGGGGGCCGCGACGATGGTGGTGTACTCCATCGCGCCGGCGTCCTCGAGCGCGCCCTTCACCGAAGCGATGGTCGAGCCCTTCTGGCCGATGGCGACGTAGATGCAACGGACCTGCTTGTTGACGTCGCCCGACTCCCAGTTGGCCTTCTGGTTGATGATCGTGTCGATCGCGATGGCCGTCTTACCGGTCTGGCGGTCGCCGATGATCAGCTGACGCTGTCCGCGGCCCACCGGGATCATCGCGTCGATGGCCTTGATGCCGGTCTGCAGCGGCTCGTGCACCGACTTGCGCTGCATGACGCCGGGCGCCTGGAGCTCGAGCTCGCGGCGGCCCTCGCTGGCGATCTCGCCGAGACCGTCGATCGGGTTGCCGAGCGGGTCGACGACGCGGCCGAGGTAGCCGTCGCCGACGGGGACGGAGAGGACCTCGCCGGTGCGGGTCACCTCCATGCCCTCGACGATGTGGTCGAACTCGCCGAGCACGACGACGCCGACCTCGTTCTCGTCGAGGTTCTGGGCGAGGCCCAGGGTGCCGTCGGCGAAACGGATGAGCTCGTTGGCCATCACGCTCGGGAGGCCCTCGACGTGCGCGATGCCGTCGGAGGCGTCGAGGACGTGGCCGATCTCGGTCGCCTGTGCGGACGCCGGCTCGTATGTGGTGACGAAGTCCTTGAGCGCGTCGCGGATGTCGTCGGGGCTGATCTGTGTGTCTGCCATTGTGATTCCTATCTTGAGGCGGTCAGCCCGCCAGCTGAAGCCGGAGTTCGGCCAGACGCGACGCGATGCTTCCATCGATGACGTCGTCACCGATCTGTACGCGCAATCCGCCGATGATCGAGGGGTCGACGACCTGGTTGATCCTGAGGTCGCCGTAGGAGGCGCTGAGCACCGTGCGCAGGCGCTCGGCCTGGGCCTCGGGGAGCGCTGACGCGGCGTAGACCGTCGCGATGGTCTGTCCGGACTGGGCGGCCACCATGCGAGCAGCGGCACGGAGCGACTCGCGGACGCTGCGACCGCGGGGCTGCGACACGAGCTGACGCACGATGGCGATCGTCTCCTTCGACGCCCGCCCGCCGAGCAGGCGCTCGACGAGCGCGACCTTCGAGTCGGCCGAGGCGAGCTTGCTGCGCAGCGCGAGCTCGAGGCTCGCGTCGGAGGTCACGGCGCCTCCGAAGGTCAGCAGCTCGGCCACGATGTCGACGTCCCGCGGCGCGGAGCCGGCGATCGCGCGGATCCCCAGCTCCTCGATCGCGCCGAGCAGGTCGTCGTGCGACGACCAGCGCTGTGCGGCGATCACGGTGAGCAGTTCGACGGCCGGGGCCGACAGCGAGGCGAAGACGCGCTTCACGAGCGTCGTCTTGCCCTCCGCCGAGACCGTCGGGTCGCCGAGGACCGCCCGGAGCTGGGCCGAGTCGGCGACGACTCGCCCTGCGCGGAACAGGTCCTCAGCCGTCGCCAGATCGGCCTTGGACCCCAGGTCGGCGAGAGCCGAGACGGACCGGGCCAATGCTTCTCTGGTGGCGCTTCCCATCAGTTGCCCGATCCTGCCTTCTGGTCGGCCTGAGCCTTCTCGTCGGCTTCGAGGTCCGCCAGGAAGCGGTCCACGATCGCCTGTGCGCGCTTGTCCTCATCGAGGGCCTCGCGAACGACGGTCGACGCGAGGTCGATCGCCAGCGAGCCCACCTCGCTGCGCAGCTGGACGAGCGCCGTCTGGCGCTCCGCCTCGAGCTGCGCCTGCGCCTGCGCGGTCACGCGTCCGGCCTCCGTCGCGGCGGCCTCGCGGGCCTCCGCGACGATCTTCTGACCGTCGGCACGGGCGGTCTCGCGGATCTTGCCCGCCTCCGCACGCGCCTCGGCGAGCTGGGCGGTGTACTCCTCCAGCAGGGCCTCGGCCTTGCGCTGCGCCTCGTCGGCCTTCTCGATGTTGCCCTCGATCGCCTCTGCGCGCTCATCCAGCAGCTTCTTCATGCGCGGAAGCACGAGCTTCCAGAAGAAGAACAGGATGATCAGGAAGCAGAGAAGCGCGCCGATGATGTCCGGCCACTCCGGGATCAGCGGGTTGTGCGACCCCTCTGAGGCTGCGATCACCACACTCTTGAGCATGGTTCCTCCTTACTGAGGGAAAAGAGGATTACTGGAAGATGAAGTAGGTAGCGATACCGATGAACGCGAGCGCCTCGGTGAATGCGATACCGATGTACATCAGGACCTGGAGGCGGCCGGCCAGCTCAGGCTGACGTGCGACGCCCTCGATGGTCTTGCCGACGACGATGCCCACGCCGATGGCCGGGCCGATGGCCGCGAGGCCGTAACCGACGGTGGCGATGTTGCCGTTGATTGCAGCGATGTCCACGTTGTGTGTTTCCTTCCGTGATGGCGATCCGTGCGGGTGCGCGGATCGTTCTTAGTGTTCCTCGGCGACTGCCAGCTGGATGTAGACAGCGGTGAGCAGTGCGAAGACATAGGCCTGCAGGACTGCGACCAGGATCTCGAAGACGGTGAAAGCGAAGCCGAAGGCGAAGGTGCCGACGCCGAACAGCGACCACCAGCCGCCCGCCGTGAAGAAGAAGAACTCCGTGGCGAGGAAGAACAGGACGAGCAGCAGGTGCCCGACGACCATGTTCATCAGGAGCCGCAGCGTCAGGGTGATCGGACGCAGGATGAAGGTCGAGACGAACTCGATCGGCGTCACGATGATGTAGAGGAACCACGGAACGCCGGGCGGGAAGAGCGCGTTCTTGAAGAAGTTCTTCGGGCTCTTCTTGACGCCCGCGTAGATGAAGGCGATGTACGCGACGATCGCGAGCAGCAGCGGCACGGCGATGACCGAGGTGCCGGCGATGTTGAGGAACGGGATGATGCCGGTGATGTTGAAGAACAGCACCATGAAGAAGATGGTGGTCAGCAGCGGAAGGAACCGGCGGCCGTCCTTCTTGCCGAGCAGGTCCTCCGCGATGTTGACGCGCACGAAGTCGAGACCCATCTCGACGACCGACTGGAAGCGGCCCGGGATGAGACGCATCCGGCGGGTACCGAGCCAGAAGATGAGGATCAGCGCGATGGTCGCGAGAGCGCGGACCACGAAGATGCGGTTGAACTCGAGGTCACCGATCGTGAACAGGGTCGGGGGGAAGAACTCGTTGATCGAGGGACCCTGGAAGCTTCCATCATCGGAGCTTGCGGCCTGGACCAGCAGGTTCACAGCGTTAGCTAACAGCGCTATCTCCTGTTTCGGGGCGTCGAGCTGAAACAGCTCTCGCGACGACGAACGGTGGGACACCCTGCACTTCTCGCGACCTCAGAGGTTCTCGGGCGCGAACGGGGTGGGGGATCGCTCATAACTCTACAAGAGTTTTCAGCCCATAACGAATTGGATACGGGTCAGCGCTTCTCCCCCGGCAGCGTCACGTCGCTGACGTAGGGCACCCGGGAGCGGAAGACCACGATCATGTCCACCACAAGCGATCCGATCACGCCGGCGATGAGGCTGAGGAAGAGCACGACGGGGTTGATCCAGGGCTGGTCGCGCAGCAGGATCGCCAGCACCAGGAACAGCACGAACTTGACGATCCAGCCGCCCAGCACGATGCCGAAGAACAGGCCGACGAACAGGTCGGTGCCGATGAACCGGTTGGCGATCAGGATGCTGAGCGCTGTGATCGACAGGAACACCGCCGCCATCGCGGTGCCGATCAGCGCGCTCGTGACGCCCACCCATCCGGCGAACAGACCGCCGAGCAGCATCCCCACGACGGCGATCACCGCGGCCAGGATCAGGCCGTACTTCAGCACGTCCCTCAGCACGGGCGTCGAGGTCGGCTGGGCGGGCGGCTGGGCCGGCCGCGGGGCGGTGGCTCCGTCCTGCTGGTCGGTCATCGGGTCTCCTCGGTCAGAGCGGTCGGGGATGCGGGAGTGCGCTCGCTCGCAGCGTCGAGCTGGTCGAACCGGGCGGTCTCCACAGCCTCGCGGCTGCCGGCGGGCGCGAGCTCGGCGACGGCCTCGTTGGCTTTCCTGCGGCTCAGCGGAGCGAGAGTGAAGGCCGTGCAGACGACGAGCCCGATCGCGACGAAAACGATCGCCATCCAGTACGGGTCGAAGAAGAACAGCAGGCAGCCGATCGACAGCACGGCCGTCCACGCGTAGAAGATGAGCACCGCGTGGAGGTGCGTGTGGCCCATGTCGAGGAGGCGGTGGTGCAGGTGCTTGCGGTCCGCGCTGAACGGCGACTTGCCGGCCCGCAGACGGCGGATGACGGCGAGACCGAAGTCGAGAAGCGGGATGATGAGCACCGCGAACGGCAGGATGATCGGGATGAACGCCGGCACCAGCGACGACTTCCCGAGAGTCTGCAGGTCCTGCGGGTTGATCGTCCCCGTCACCGAGATCGCCGAGGTCGCCATGAGCAGCCCGATCAGCAGCGCTCCCGCATCCCCCATGAACATCTTCGCGGGGTGCCAGTTGAGCGGCAGGAACCCGGCGCAGGCGCCGACCAGGATCGCGGCGATCACGCCGGCGAGGCTGAAGTAGTTCTGCGGGCTGATCTCGCGCTGCAGGAGGTAGGTGTAGACGAGGAACGTGCCGTTCGCGATCAGCGCGACGCCCGCGACCAGCCCGTCCAGGCCGTCGATGAAGTTGATCGCGTTCATCACCAGCACGATGGCGAACAGCGTGATGATGATCGACATGACCGGCGAGCCGACGGTGAGGCCGCCGATCGGCAGCGAATAGATCTGCACGCCCAGCCAGGCGACGAGGCCGGCGGCCACGAACTGCCCGGCCAGCTTCGTCATCCAGTCGAGATCCCAGATGTCGTCGGCGACGCCGATCACGACGATGAGCAGGGAGGCCCCCAGGATCGCGAGGATCGGCCCCTGGTCGGAGAAGATCAGCGTCAGCACGCCGAACTGGCTCGACAGCAGCCACGAGACGCCGAAGGCGACCAGGATGCCGAGGAACATCGCGACGCCGCCGAGGCGGGGCGTCGGCCGGGTGTGCACGTCGCGCGCCCGGATCTTCGGGTACAGGCGATACCGCATCGCCAGCTTGTAGACGACGAACGACATCCCGAACGTGATGACGGCCGAGATCAGTGCGAGGGCGAGGAGGAGGGTCACGGGGCGGCGTCCGCAGCGGCCGCCGGCTCATCCAGGGCGTCGCCGACGACCTCGCGCAGCTGATCGACCGAGATGACGCCGTGACGCAGGATGCGCAGTCCGCCCACACCTGCGGCCAGAGCCGTCGCATCCACGATCGTCGACGAGGAGTCCTTGCCCTCGACGCGCTCGTAGTCGGAACCGGCCTCTCCCCCATCGAGGTAGACGGAGATGGAGTCGCCCAGCATGGCCTCGGCCTCGGCGGCGGTCCGGGCGGCCGGGCGGCCGGTGAGGTTCGCGGACGACACGGCGAGCGGACCTGTCTCGGACAGCAGCTCGAGCGCGATCGTGTCCTTCGGCATGCGGAGGGCGACCGTGCCCTTCGTCTCGCCGAGATCCCAGACCAGCGACGGCGACGCGGGCAGGACGATCGTGAGGCCGCCGGGCCAGAAGGCCTTCACCAGCGCATCCACCTCGTCCGGCACCCGCTCGGCGAGGGCGGCGAGCGTCGGGATGCCGGGGACCAGCACCGGCGGCGGCGACTGGCGGCCGCGTCCCTTCGCGTCGAGCAGGCGCTGCACGGCGGCGGGGCTGAAGGCGTCCGCTGCCACCCCGTACACCGTGTCGGTGGGGATGACGACGAGTTCGCCGCGCCCGATCGCGGCCCGTGCGAGGCGCATGCCGGTGAGCAGCTCGGAGTCGACGGAGCAGTCGTAGATGGAGGCCATGACGGCTCAATGATAGCCGGGGCGCGGAAGCCCAGACTGGGAGGACGATACTGGAGGGGATGGATGTCTACTTCTTCGACTGCGACAAGACGCTCTACGACTACGACTTCCACAAGCGGCTGCCCAAGCTCGCGGAGCTGGGAGGCGTGAGCCAGTACCGGCTCGCATCCAGCTGGTGGGCGGGTGGACACGAGCGTGCGGCCGAGATCGGCGAGTACGCCACGAGCGAGGAGTACCTGGAGGCGTTCGCCGAGGTGACCGGCGCCCGGCTGACGCTCGCGCAGTGGCAGGAGGCGCGGAAAGCGGCCATGACGCCCATCCCCGGCGCCATCGCGGCGCTGCACGAGGCCGCGACGCTGGGGACGGTGTCGCTGCTGTCGAACAACCCCATCCCGTTCAAGGACTCGCTGCCGGTGCTGACGCCCGAGATCGTCGACGTGCTGCAGGACAACGACCTGGTCTCGGCCGTGCTCGGCGCACGGAAGCCCGAGCGCAGGATCTACACCAGGGCGCTCGGGCGGTTCGGGGTGCGGCCGGAGGACGCCATCCTCTTCGACGACTCGATCGCCAACGTGGAGGGCGCCCGCGAATGCGGGATGCACGCGTACCACTTCGCCAAACGCGAGGACGGCACCTTCGACACCGACGGCATGCTCGACGCCCTCCACGCCTTCGCCGCCCGCTGACCCGCTCCCGTCCTCCCCCAAGCCAACAACTCCTGAGTTTTTCGCCCCGCGCACGGCGTGTCGGGCGGAAAAACTCAGGAGCTGTTGGTTTGAGAGGAAGGGAGTGGGGGTCAGCGGCGGCCGGCGGAGCGGCGGAAGAGCCAGGCGGCCCAGACATAGGCCGCCGCGACGATGAGGGCGCACCAGCCGAGCGCCCACCACAGGTCCGAGCCGGGGTCGCGGCCGAAAAGCAGCGCGCGGATCGTCTCGATGATCGGGGTGATCGGCTGGTTCACGGCCACCCACCGCAGCCAGTCCGGCATCGTGTCCGTCGGCACGAATGCGCTCGACAGGTACGGCAGGAAGAGCACGGCGAAGCCGTAGCCGCTGGCCGCGGTCGGGCTCTTCGCCGCCAGGCCGATGGCGGCGAACAACCAGGTGATCGCGAGGATGAAGAGGGCGACGATCGCGAGCGCGCCGATCCACTGCGCCACATCGGCGGTCGGCCGGAAGCCCAGCAGCAGCGCGACGCCGATGACGACGCCGGTCGCGACCAGGTTGCGCAGCAGGCTCGCCACAACGTGGCCGGTCACGACGCCCCGGGACCGCAGCGGCATGGTCCGGAAGCGGTCGACGATGCCGTCGCTCATGTCGTTGGCCACATCCACCGCGGTGCTCGAAGCCCCGAAGCCCGCGCACAGCAGGATGATGCCGGGCACCACGTACTGGACGTAGTCCCCCGAGCGGTCGATCGCGCCGCCGAACACGAACGTGAACAACAGCATGAGGATCACCGGAAGCGCGATGGCCATGGTGAGCGCGTCCACATCGCGGAGCGAGTGACGGACGCTGCGGCCCACGAAGACGAGGGTGCTCGTGAGGGGCGAAACCCGCCGCGCCGCGCGGACGGGGACGGTGAGAGCGGTCATCGGACGACCTCCTTCTCGGTCGAGGTGTTCTGGGGGACGTTCTGGACGGACTGCCCGGTCAGGGCGAGGAAAGCGTCGTCGAGCGACGGCTTGCGGATGCCGATGGAGGCTCCGGGAACGCGGAGGCCGTCGAGCGTGTCGATGGCGTCGCGAAGAGCCTCGACGCTCCCGTCGGTCGGCACCTCGCGCACGATCTCCCCGTGCGCGTCTCGGAGCTCGACGACCTCGCCGCCGACCCGCGCCTTCAGCTCGGTAGCGGTGCCCTCGGCCACGATCGTGCCGTGGTCGAGAACCGCGATCCGGTCGGCCAGTTGGTCGGCCTCCTCGAGGTACTGCGTGGTGAGCAGGATGGTGGTTCCGCGCCGTGCCAGGTCCTGGATGATGTCCCACAGCGCCTGCCTGCTGCGGGTGTCGAGGCCGGTCGTCGGCTCGTCGAGGAAGATGACCGGCGGCGTCGCCACCAGGCTGAGCGCCAGGTCGAGGCGCCGTCGCATCCCGCCGGAGTAGGTCTTGACGCGCTTGCGTGCCGCCGCGGCCAGATCGAACGCGTCGATCAGCTCGCTCGCCCTGCGGCGCGACTCGGCGGCGGTGAAGCCGGAGAGCCGTGCCATCATCCGCAGGTTCTCCTCCCCCGTGAGCACGCCGTCGACTGCCGCGGACTGGCCTGTCACGCTGATGGCGCGCCGTACTTCCTCCGGCTCGGCGGTTACGTCATGGCCGGCGACCGTGACGCTTCCCGCGTCCGGCCGGACCAGGGTCGACAGGATGGTGATCAGCGTCGTCTTGCCCGCACCGTTCGGTCCGAGCAGCGCGAAGACGCCTCCCGACCGCACTCGCAGGTCGATGCCGTCGAGGACCGTCTGCTCCCCGAAGGACTTACGGAGGCCGATCACCTCGATCGCGGTTCCATTCATCGGACTTTCCCTTCTGTGTGCTGTCTAAACTGTTTATGCCGTAAACAGCTGTTTAAGTGATACACAGTCCTAGGATGAGTGTCAACACCGGATCGCGAAGATCGGGGATGCGGGAGCAGAAGGGCGGGACCATGGCCGACGACGTCGAGAACGTCCTCCCCCGTGCCGTCGCGCTGAGCTGGGGCGTCGCGGAGCATCCCCAGCGCGGACCCAAGCGCGAGCTGAGTATCGAGCGCATCATCGACACGGCCATCGAGATCGCGGACGCCGACGGCCTCGGCGCCGTCTCCATGAGCCGCATCGCGGGCGACCTCGGCTTCACGACGATGTCGCTCTACCGCTACGTGACCAGCAAGGACGACGTGCTCGCGCTGATGCAGGATGCGGTCTGCGCCATCCCCATCCCGCCCGACGACGAACTCGGGCGCCGGGGCGACGCCGCTCGGGAGGACGGCTCACCACACGACTGGCGCGCCGGGCTGCGGCGGTGGGCCATGGCGAGCATCGAGGTGATCCAGGCACACCCATGGTTCCCCGACATCCCGATCAACGGCATCCCGTTGATGCCGAACAACCTGGCCGTGCTCGACTGGGGGCTCCGCGAGATGCGCGGCCTGCCCCTCACGGACGCCGAGAAGATGTCGACGGCGCTGCTGCTGTCGTCCTACGCGCGAGCGGTCGCCATCGTCGAGCGGGATGTGAGCCGCTCGCGCTCCGCGGACGCGCCACCCGCCCACGGCGAGGCGTTCACCGCAGCGCTCGCCGAGCTGGTGACGCCCGAGCGCTTCCCCGACCTGGCGCCGCTCGTGTCATCCGGTGCTTACGCGGACTCGGACGGAGCGGACGACCAGGACGACTTCGCGTTCGGCCTGGAGCGGATCCTCGACGGCATCGAGACCTACGTCGCCGCGCGGCGGAGCGGCGAGCCGGTGACCCCCTACGAGGAGCGACCGGAGCCGATCCCCCGTGACAAGGCAGTTCGCGAGGCGGCGAAGGCGCGCCGCGAGGCCGAGTCGCGCCTGCGTGAGGCCCGCAAGCACGAGCGCGAGGCGATCGCCCGCGCCCGCGAGCGCGCCGCCCGCTGACCCCATCCCTCGCGTCCTCCCGTCCCCACCGTCGAGTCCGCAAACTGTGCACGCGAGACGCGGCGCGAGCGTGCGAAGTCTGCGGACTCGACGGCGGCGGAGGGGGACGGGACGGGGTGGGTCAGATGTAGATGGCGGGGTCGATCCAGTCGTCGCCGGCGATCTGCTCGTGGCCGGAGCGGGGACGGGGATGCGCGGGCACGCCGACGAGCAGCGAGTCGGCCGGCGCATCCCGCGTCACCACCGCGTTCGCGCCGATCACCGAGCGCGCCCCGATCGTGATCGCGCCGAGCACCTTCGCACCGGCGCCGACGATCACGCCGTCCTCCACCGTGGGATGCCGTTTGCCGTGCCCGCTCCCCCGGCCGCCCAGCGTGACGCCGTGATAGAGCATGACGTCGTCGCCGATCCACGTCGTCTCGCCGATGACGACGCCCATCCCGTGGTCGATGAAGAAGCGGCGACCGATGTGCGCGCCCGGGTGGATCTCGATCCCCGTCAGGAAACGGGTGAACTGCGACAGCAGCCGCGCGGGCGTCCGGAGGCCGGACCGCCACAACCGGTGGGCGACGCGGTACGACCACACGGCGTGCAGGCCGGAGTACGCCGTGGCGACCTCGAACCCGTTACGGGCCGCAGGGTCGTGCCTGCGCGCGTTGCGGATGTCCTCGCGCGCTCGGAAGATCGGCACCCCGTTCAGTCCAGCAGATCGGCCCAGAGCGGCGTGGAGATGTACCGCTCGCCGGTGTCGCACACGATCGCGACGATGGTCTTGCCCGCATTCTCGGGACGCTTGGCGAGCTGCAGCGCCGCCCAGATGATGGCTCCCGACGAGATGCCGGCGAGGATGCCCTCCTCGCTGGCGAGCCGCTTCGCGATGTCCAGCGCGTCGTCGAACGAGACGTCGACGACTTCGTCGTAGACCGTGGTGTCGAGGATCTCGGGCACGAAGTTCGCGCCCATCCCCTGGATCTTGTGCGGTCCGGGCTTCCCGCCGTTCAGGATGGGCGAGTCGAGCGGCTCGACGGCGACCACCTTCACGCCGGGCTTGCGCTCCTTGAGCACCTGGCCGACGCCCGTGATCGTGCCGCCGGTGCCGACGCCCGCGACGAAGATGTCGACCTCGCCGTCGGTGTCCTCCCAGATCTCCTCGGCGGTGGTGGCGCGGTGGATGGCCGGGTTGGCCTCGTTGGCGAACTGCCGAGCCCAGATGGCGTTCTCGGTCTTCGCGACGATGTCCTGCGCCGTCTCGACCGCTCCGCGCATCCCGTCGGGGCCCGGGGTGAGCACGATCTCGGCGCCGAACGCCCGCAGCAGCACCCGGCGCTCCTTGCTCATGGTCTCGGGCATCGCGAGGACGACCTTGTAGCCTCGCGCCGCACCGACCATGGCGAGCGCGATGCCGGTGTTGCCGCTGGTGGCCTCGACGATGGTGCCACCGGGCGTCAGCACCCCGGCCTTCTCCGCGGCATCGACGATCGCGACGCCGATGCGGTCCTTGACGCTGCCGGCCGGGTTGTAGAACTCGAGCTTGCCGAGAATCGTCGCGTCGACGCCCTCGGTCAGCCGGTTGAGGCGGACGAGCGGCGTGCGGCCGACGGCCTCGGTGACGTTCTCGTAGATGTGACCTGACATGGGCCTGTTCCTCGTGCTCTCGTACGGTGGATGACGACAGGGGGATGCGTGATCGCGTCTCCACTCTAGACGGCGTGCCCCAGCCGCTAGGCTCTTCTGGCGATGACCCCCACCACCCCTGCTCCTGGCGCATCCTCCGCCGCGTCCTCCGGCGCCGTCTCCGTCCGATCCGCGCGGGAGGATGCCGTGGCGGCGCTGGCGCGCGCGGGCGTCCCCGACCCGGAGGTCGACGCCGAACTCCTCATCGGCCACGTTCTCGGAGCCGGCCGCGGCCGCGTCCAGGCGCTCGTCGTGATGGATGCGGAGCTCTCTCCCGACGACGCCGAGAGGCTGCGATCCCTCGTCGAACGCCGGGCGGCCCGCGAGCCGCTGCAGCACATCACGGGCCGCGCCCCGTTCCGCTCGCTCGAGCTGAACGTCGGACCGGGTGTCTTCGTGCCGCGGCCCGAGACGGAGCAGGTGGCGCAGTTCGCGATCGACGCGCTCCGCGCCGTCCCCTCGCCCGAGCCCGTCGCGGTCGACCTCGGCACCGGGAGCGGCGCGATCGCGCTGGCCCTCGCGACCGAGGTGCCGCACGCACGCGTGTACGCGGTCGAGAACTCGCCGGAGGCGTTCATCTGGGCGCGCAGGAACATCGACGAGGTCGGTGCCACGAACCTGACGCCGGTGTTCATCGACCTCGCCGACGCGCTCCCGCAGCTCGACGGGACGGTCGATGTGGTCATCTCGAACCCGCCGTACGTGCCGGACGATGCCATCCCGCGCGACCCCGAGGTCCGGCTGCACGATCCGCACGCCGCGCTCTACGGCGGGCCGGACGGGTTGGATGTGGTGCGCACGATCTCCCGGGTCGCCCAGCGTCTGCTCCACCCGGGCGGCACCCTCGTGCTCGAGCACGGCGAGTTGCAGGGCGCCGCGATCCGCGACCTCCTGACCGCCGACGGCTGGCGCGCCGCCGCCACCCACCGCGACCTCACGACCCGCGACCGCGCCACGACGGCCCTCCGCTGACCGCTAAGCCAACAGCTCCTGAGTTTTTCCGCCCTCCGACCGCGTGTCGGGCCGAAAAACTCAGGAGCTGTTGGCTGGGAACCGGGAATAGGGGGTTAGTCGGTGGCTAGGTCGGCTAGGCGGGATTCTTCGTCGGCCTGGATGTTCGACTCGATGACGGGGTCGAGGGCGCCGTTCATGACGGCGTCGAGGTTGTAGGCCTTGTAGCCGGTGCGATGGTCCGCGATCCGGTTCTCCGGGAAGTTGTACGTGCGGATGCGCTCGGAGCGGTCCATCGTGCGGATCTGGCCCTTGCGGAACTCGGCCGCCTCGGCGTCCGCCTCCTCCTGCTGGCGCGCGAGCAGCCGGGCGCGCAGCACCCGCATCGCGGCCTCACGGTTCTGCAGCTGGCTCTTCTCGTTCTGCATGGAGACGACGATGCCGGTCGGCACGTGCGTGATCCGCACGGCCGAGTCCGTCGTGTTGACCGACTGACCGCCGGGGCCGGACGACCGGAACACATCGATCTTGAGGTCGTTCGGGTTGATCTCGACCTCCTCCGGCTCATCCACCTCCGGGAAGACGAGAACGCCGGCGGCGGAGGTGTGGATGCGGCCCTGCGACTCGGTCGCCGGCACGCGCTGGACGCGGTGGACGCCGCCTTCGTACTTCAAGTGCGCCCAGACGCCCTCGGCGGGATCGGTGGAGTTGCCCTTGAAGGCGACCTGGACATCCTTGATGCCGCCGAGGTCGCTGGAGGTCTGCTCGATGATCTCGGCCTTCCACCGCTTGGAGTCGGCGTAGTGCAAATACATGCGCAGCAGGTCGCCGGCGAAGAGAGCGGACTCGGCGCCGCCCTCCCCCATCTTGATCTCCATGATCACGTCGCGGCTGTCGTTGGGGTCGCGCGGGATGAGGAGGCGGCGCAGCTTCTCCGCCGAGTCCGCCACGCTCTGCTCGAGACCGGGGACCTCCTCGGCGAAGGCCGCGTCCTCCGTCGCCAGTTCACGGGCGGCGTCGAGGTCGTCGGAGAGCTGCTTCCACTCGTTGTACGCGGCGACGATGCGGCTCAGCTCGGCGTAGCGCCGGTTGACGCGCTTCGAGCGGACCGGGTCGCTGTGCAGCTCCGGGTCGGAGAGCTGCTGCTGGAGGTCGTCGTGCTCGGCGATGAGGCTGTTCACCGATTCGAACATGGGGTCTTCTTTCTGCGGGGATGCGGCCGGGGAACGACGAAGCGCCCGCCCGCCGTGCACGGTGGCACGGCGGGCGGGCGCTGATCGCAGCTAGCGGTGGTCGTTCTCGTGGCCGTGCGAGTGCGCGTTGCCGTGACCGTTGGTCGGCGCCGGCATCGACTTCTGCACCTGCATCAGGAACTCGACGTTGCTCGAGGTCTCCTTCAGCCGGCCGAGGACGATCTCGAGGGCCTGCTGCTGGTCGAGCCCGGCGAGGGCGCGGCGCAGCTTCCAGGTGATCTTGACCTCGTCCTGGCCCATGAGCATCTCCTCGCGGCGGGTGCCGGAGGCGTTCACGTCGACGGCCGGGAAGATGCGCTTGTCGGCCAGCTGGCGCGACAGGCGGAGCTCCATGTTTCCGGTGCCCTTGAACTCCTCGAAGATGACCTCGTCCATCTTGGAGCCGGTCTCCACCAGCGCCGAGGCGAGGATGGTGAGCGAACCGCCGTGCTCGATGTTGCGCGCGGCGCCGAAGAACCGCTTCGGCGGGTACAGCGCCGAGGCGTCGACACCACCGGAGAGGATGCGGCCGGAGGCCGGCGCGGTCAGGTTGTACGCGCGGCCGAGGCGGGTGATCGAGTCGAGCAGCACGACGACGTCGTGGCCGAGCTCGACGAGGCGCTTCGCACGCTCGATGGCGAGCTCGGCGACCGTGGTGTGGTCCTCCGCCGGACGGTCGAAGGTCGAGGCGATGACCTCGCCCTTCACCGTGCGCTGCATGTCGGTGACCTCTTCCGGACGCTCGTCCACCAGCACGACCATGAGGTGGACCTCAGGGTTGTTGGCGGTGATCGCGTTGGCGATCTGCTGCATCACGATGGTCTTGCCGGCCTTGGGCGGGGCGACGATGAGACCGCGCTGGCCCTTTCCGATCGGGGCGACCAGGTCGATGATCCGCTGGGTGACCTTGCTGGGCTCGGTCTCCAGGCGCAGGCGCTCCTGCGGGTACAGCGGGGTCAGCTTGCCGAACTCGACGCGGGTCGCGGCCTCGTCCGGGGTCTGCCCGTTGATCGAGTCGACCTTCACCAGCGCGTTGTACTTCTGACGGCTGTTGTTCTCGCCATCGCGCGGCTGACGGATCGCGCCGACGACGGCGTCGCCCTTGCGGAGGTTGTACTTCTTGACCTGGCCGAGCGAGACGTACACGTCGCTGGCGCCCGGGAGATACCCGGTCGTCCGCACGAACGCGTAGTTGTCGAGCACGTCGAGGATGCCGGCGACGGGGATGAGCACGTCGTCGTCGGACAGCTCCGGCTCGAACTCGTCACCCGGGGCGCCGCCGCGGCGCTTGCGGTTGCGGTCGCGGTAGCGGCCGCGGTCGCCCTCGAGCTGCTGCTGGGCGTTCTGGCCGCGGTTCTGCTGGCCGTCGCCCTGCTGGCCGCCCTGCTGCAGGTCCTTCGGCTGGTTCTGGCCCTGCGCCTGGCCCTGCTCGTTCTGCTGGCCGTTGTTCTTGTTGCGGTTGCGGTTGCGGCGGTTGCGGCCCTGGCCCTGCTGCTCGCCGGCGTTGTCGCCCTGCTCGCCCTGCTGGTCGGCCTGCTGCGCGTCGGCCTGCTGGCCCTGCTCCGCCTGCTGCGCGTCACGCTGCTGCGCGTCACGCTGCTGGCCGTCGCGGTTCTGCTCGGCGCCCTGGTCGCCGTTCTGACCGCCCTGGCCGCGACCACGGCGACGGCGTCCGCCGCCCTGGTTCTGCCCGTTGCCCTGCTCGTCCTGCGCACCCTGGCCGTTCTGGCCGCGCGCCTGCTCGCGGGAGGCGAGAGCCGAGTCGAGGAGCGCATCCACATCGGGGATGAGCGACTCGACGCCGGTGGCGCCGGAGTTGACGTGCGATCCGGCGGCGACGCCGGAACCGGCGGCGGCACCGGCGATGCCCGTGCCGTCCGGGCTGGACACGCGGCGCGAGCCGCGGCGGCGTCCGCCGGTCTGCTCGGCGGAGGCGTCTGCCTGCGGGAGCACGGGGTCACCGACGGTGGGCTCGACGCGCTCGGCCCCTGCGGGCTCGGCGATGAGCGGCTCAGCGATGAGCGGCTCGGTGAGCACCTGGGAGGCGGCGGCCGGCTCGGCGGCCGGCTCCTCGGTCTCGGGAAGCTCGAGGGCGTCGGCCGGAGCGGAGGCCGCGCGCGCGGCGGCGATCGCCTCGACCAGCTCGCCCTTGCGGAGCCGGGTTGCGCCCTGGAGCCCGAGCCCGGCGGCGAGAGCTTGCAGCTCTGCCACCTTGAGGCCGGTCAGGTCGCTGGTGTCCACGCCCCCGGCGTGGAGTTCGACATCAGTCACGGAAGAGGATCCTTTCCCCCGGCGCGCCTTACGCGCCGTCTGAAGCTTCGTCACATGAACTGCCGGGAACGTGCTGCGTTCGGATCCGCGCTACGTCGCCGTCCGGGTTCTCCACGAAGGGAGGCCCGGGAAGGCAGGCAGGAGTGACGGCATGATTGCTAGGAGATCACCCGGAAGCGGAATTCGCTCGTGACGCGGGTTCTTCACGGGTGCGACTGCAGTTTACCACCTCGCGGCGGGGCCGTCCGACGCTAGGCCGCTGGCGTGTCCGTTCGTGTCGACCCGCTGTCGGCGGCGACGCGGGTGACCGTTGCGCCCTTGAAGTCGACGGCGAGCATGAGCGGCTGCCAGCGGGTCTCCGCCGACTGCTCGACGAGGCGCGCGGCGGCGAGACGCTGGCTCGGGTCGCTCCCCAGCACGAGGATGGACGGACCGGCGCCCGACACGACGGCGGCGAACCCGTTCTCGCGCAGCAGCGTGATCAGCCGGTCGGTCTCCGGCATGGCCGAGGCGCGGTAGCTCTGGTGGAGCTTGTCCTCGGTGGCCGCATGCAGCAGCTCGGGGCTCTGGATGAGGGCCGCGACGAGCAGGGCGGAGCGGGAGACGTTGAAGACGGCGTCCTCGTGCGGCACGGACTGCGGCTGCAGACTGCGGGCGAGCGCAGTGGACATGACCGTCTCGGGAACGAGCACGAGCGGCGAGACGCCGCGGTGCACGATGAGCTTCTTGAACCGCGGACCCTCCGGGGTCACCCACGCGATCGTCAGGCCGCCGAACAGGGCGGGCGCCACGTTGTCCGGGTGTCCCTCCATATCGTTCGCGAGCGCGAGCAGCGTCTGGGCATCGAGGTCGACGACGCCCTCCAGCAGGCCCTTCGCGGCCATGATGCCGGAGACGATGGCGGCGCCGGAGGAGCCCATCCCCCGCCCGTGCGGGATGCTGTTGCGCGCCCGCAGGTTCAGGCCGGGAAGCGGGATGCCGACGGCCTCGAAGGTGTGCGCGATCGCGCGGACCACGAGGTTGCTCTCGTCGGTCGCCACCTCTCCTTCGCCGACGCCGGTGACCTCGACGGTCGCACCGGGCTCGTCACGGACGGAGACCTCGAGCTCGTCGTACAGCGCGAGGGCGAGGCCGAGCGTGTCGAATCCCGGTCCGAGGTTGGCGCTCGTCGCCGGGACCTTGACCGCGACGGTCCGACCGCGGAGGTCGGGCGTGGTCACGCGGTCGCCTCTGCGGCGGACGTCTGCCCGGCGGGCGCCAGGCCGAGCACGTCGGCGATGGCGGTCGTGTCGACCGGGACGACGGTGGGCTGGACATCGGAGCCGTCGGCCGTGCGGAGAGCCCACTGCGGGTCCTTCAGGCCGTGGCCGGTGACGGTGAGGACGACGGTCGCGCCGGCGGGGATCACTCCGGCCTCCGAGCGCTCCAGGAGTCCGGCGACGCTGATCGCGGACGCCGGCTCGACGAAGATGCCGACTTCGGCGGAGAGGATACGGTGCGCCTCGAGGATCTTGGCGTCGCTGATCGCTCCGAACCAGCCGTCGCTGTCGTCGCGGGCGTTCAGTGCGAGCTCCCACGATGCGGGGTTGCCGATGCGGATCGCGGTGGCGATCGTGTCGGGATCCTTCACGGCGTGGCCGAGGACGATCGGGGCACTGCCCGAAGCCTGGAAGCCGAACATGCGGGGCAGCTTGGCCGACTCGCCGCGCTGCAGCTCCTCCGTGTAGCCGCGGTGGTAGGCGGTGTAGTTGCCGGCGTTGCCGACCGGGACGAGGTGGAAGTCCGGCGCGTCGCCCAGGGCCTCGACGACCTCGAAGGCCGCCGTCTTCTGCCCCTCGATGCGGTCCGGGTTCACGGAGTTCACCAGGTGCACCGGGTAGTTGGTGGCCAGCTCGCGCGCGATGTCGAGGCAGTCGTCGAAGTTGCCCTGCACCTGCAGCAGCTGGGCGTTGTGCGCGATGGCCTGGCTGAGCTTGCCCATCGCGATCTTCCCCTCAGGCACGAGCACGACCGACTGGATGCCCGCGTGCGTCGCGTACGCCGCGGCCGACGCCGAGGTGTTGCCGGTGGAGGCGCAGATGACCGCCTTCGCACCATGCTCGACGGCCTTGGAGATCGCCATGGTCATGCCGCGGTCCTTGAAGGAACCGGTCGGGTTCATGCCCTCGAACTTCACGTACACGTCGGCGCCCGTCCGCGCGGACAGCGCGGGGGCCGGGATGAGCGGCGTGCCGCCCTCGCCCAGCGTGACGATCGGAGTGGCGTCGGAGATGTTCAGGCGGTCCGCGTACTCGCGGAGGACGCCGCGCCACTGACGACTGTAGGCCTTCGGCTGGGGCATTACGATCCTTCGACTCGGAGAACGGAAGAGATGGCGATCACGACGTCGCTCGCCGCGAGAGCCTCGACGGTGGCCGCGAGTGCGGCCTCCTCGGCTTCGTGGGTGCCGATCACCAGGGTAGCGGTGGCCGTCCCGCCGCCGTGAATCGAGCCGGCCGCGGCGGGTGCCGCTCCGGCGATCACGACGGGTCCGGTGATGCTCGGAACGGACTGCTGCACGGTCTCGACGCTGACCCCGCCGTCGCTCAGGATGCGCGCGACCGCGGCGAGGACGCCGGGCTGGTCCTCGACGTCGAGCGTGATCTGGTAGCGGGTGACGACGCGGCCGATGTCGAGCACCGGCAGATCGGAGTGCGTCGACTCGGCGACGCCCGGTCCGCCCACCACGTGCCGGCGGGCGGCGGACACCACGTCGCCGAGCACGGCGGATGCGGTCTCGACCCCGCCGGCGCCCGCGCCGTAGAACATGAGGTCGCCGGCCGCGGCCGACTGCACGAACACGGCGTTGTGCGCGCCGTGCACGGCCGCGAGCGGATGGTCGCGACTGATGAGCGCGGGATAGACGCGGGCCGAGACGCCCTCCTCCCCCGTCTCCGGGTCGGTCAGGCGCTCGCAGATCGCCAGCAGCTTGATGACCGCGCCGGCCTCGCGGGCCGCATCCACCTGTGCCTTGGTGACGCTCGTGATGCCCTCGCGGTAGACGCGCTCCAGGGGAACGACGGTGTGGAACGCCAGGCTCGCCAGGATGGCCGCCTTCTGCGCCGCGTCGTACCCGCCGATGTCGGCGGTCGGGTCCGCTTCGGCGTATCCGCGTTCGGTGGCCGTGGCCAGCGCGTCCTGCAGCGTCTCGCCGTTCACGTCCATCCGGTCGAGCACGAAGTTCGTGGTGCCGTTGACGATGCCGAGGATGCGGTTGATGCGGTCGCCCGCGAGGCTGTCGCGCAGCGGCCGGATGATCGGGATGGCGCCGGCGACGGCCGCCTCGTAGTAGAGCTGCGCACCGACCTGCTCTGCGGCGTCGAACAGCTCGGGGCCGTGCGTCGCCAGCAGCGCCTTGTTCGCCGTGATGACGTCGGCGCCGGAGTTCAGCGCCTCCAGCACGTAGCCGCGGGCCGGCTCGATGCCGCCCATCAGCTCCACGACGATGTCCGCGCCGAGGATCAGCGAGGAGGCGTCGGTGGTGAACAGCTCGCGCGGCAGGTCGGCGTCGCGCGGCGCATCCACATCGCGGACGGCGATGCCCACCAGCTCGAGGCGCGCGCCGATGCGGGAGGCGAACTCGTCGCCCTGTTCCAGCAGGAGTCGGGCCACCTGCGATCCGACGGAGCCGGCCCCGAGCAGGGCGACACGGAGGTTGCGGTACTCGATCATGCCTGACTGCGCTCCTTCGACGCGGAAACGGTGGATGCGGGCGCCGCGTAGCCGGCGTCGCGCGCGAGGAGGTCCTCGATGGTCTCGCCGCGGACGATCACCCGCGCCTCCCCGTCGCGTACCGCGACGACCGGCGGCCGCCCGATGTGGTTGTAGTTGCTGGACAGCGGCCAGCAGTAGGCGCCCGTGGCGGGCACGGCGAGCAGGTCGCCGGGCTCGACGTCGCCCGGGAGGTATTCGGCGTCCACGACGATGTCGCCGCTCTCGCAGTGCTTGCCGGCGACGCGCACGAGGGCGGGAGCCGCCTGCGAGACGCGGTTCGCGATCCTGGCCGAGTAGTCGGCGCCGTAGAGAGCAGGGCGGGCGTTGTCGCTCATCCCGCCGTCGACGCTGACGTACCGGCGGACCGCGGTCTCGCCGTCGTCCTGGAACGCGACAGGCACGTCCTTCGTCGTCCCGACGGTGTAGAGCGTGAGTCCGGCGGTGCCGATGATCGACCGGCCGGGCTCGAACGCGACGACCGGCGCCGGGATGTCGAGCTCCTCGCATCCCGCAGCCACCGTCTCCGCGATGCGCCGCGCGAGCTCGCCGATCGGCGCAGGATCGTCGGCAGAGGTGTAGGCGATGCCGAAGCCGCCGCCGAGGTTCAGCTCGGGCACGTCGCCGCCCGCGAGGAGCTCCTTGTGGAGCGTGAGCAGCCGCGCGGCCGACTCGGCGAACCCGTCGGCACCGAAGATCTGCGAGCCGATGTGGCAGTGCAGACCGCGGAACGCGAGGGAGGCGTGCGACCGGATCAGCGCGACGGCCTCCGTCGCGTGCTCCAGCGCGATCCCGAACTTCTGGTCCTCGTGGGCGGTCGCAAGGAAGGCGTGTGTGTGGGCGTGCACGCCGCTGTTCACGCGCAGGCGGACGCTCTGGACTACGCCGTGGCGCACGGCTGCGGCGGCGACGCGGCCGATCTCCTGCACGCTGTCGATGATGATGGCGCCGATGCCGGCCTCGACCGCCTGGTCGATCTCGGCGAGCGACTTGTTGTTGCCGTGGAAGCCGATCCGCTCCGGGTCGACCCCGGCGGCCAGCGCGACGGCCAGCTCGCCCCCGCTGCAGACGTCGACGTTGAGGCCTGCGTCCGACATCCACCGCGCCACCTCGATGCTGAGGAACGCCTTGCCGGCGTAGTAGACCTTCGCGGCGGTGCCGATCTCGGCGAACGCGCGGTCGAAAGCCTCGCGCACCTCGACGGCGCGCGCCCTGGCGTCCTCCTCGTCGATCACGTACAGCGGCGTGCCGAAGCGGGCGGCGAGCTCGCTCGCCGCGAGACCGCCGACGACCAGCTCTGCCGCGTCGCGATCGACCGTCCGGGACCAGAGGCCCGGGGCGAGCGCGTTCGCGTCCGCGGGCACGTGCAGCCACGGCGGGGCGAGCGGGTTGGACGCAGCGACAGGATCAGCCATAGGGAACCTCACGGGTGGCGACGAGTGGGGGTCTCCTAGGCGAGCGGACCCGGATTGGCCCCTGAAGCCGGTGGAGATGACAGCAGAAGTCTATCCAGGCCGCACGACACGCTCGGTGCGTGTTACGAACAGCTCCCCTTGCTGGCCATGAACTTCTGGTCGAGGACGAAGTCGCTCGCGGTCAGCTCGACGGTGGCGTGGCCAGGGGTCACCTGGATGTCGGACACCTCGACGCCGTCGGGGAGGTACTGCGCCGCGCACACCGGGAACGGGCCCTGCGAGGTCAGCGCCTGCAGCAGACGGCTGAGGTTGACGTCGCCGGCTCCGGTCGTCAGGTTGGCCTTGTCCGGCTTCAGCAGCACCTGCTTGCCGGCCGCCTCGGGCGTCGCTGTCACGGTGTAGCCGACGGGGAGGCCGAGCAGGTCGATCTTCCCGTCGTAGCCGATCGTGCCGTCGCCGAGGGTGATGTCGCCGGTGGCGCCGGGGATCTTCACGAGGGTGTTCAGCGACTCCTGGCTGATGCGCAAGGTGCCGGTCGCATCGGCGATGGGCTTCGAGAAGTCGGCCGGGACGCCGGTGGCGACGACGGTCGCGCTCAGCGGGGCTCCCTGCACGACGAGCTTCGGCGCATCCAGCTCGACCCGCTGGAAGGAGCCGGACAGGTACTGCTGCAGCACGGAGAAGCCGCCGATGTGGGTCGTCACCTCTCCGCGGATGTCGTCGGGGAGGTTCTTCTCGATCTCGTCGGACACCCGCTGCTCGGCGTAGGCGCGCACGGCCGTGTCGGTCACGACCAGCAGCACGACGATCACGGCGACCGGGATGCCGATGGCGAGCAGGAGACGCAGCCACAGCGGCCGCCTACGTCGCGGCGCTGCGGCCTTCGCCTCGGGGATCACCTGGGTGGTGTTGTCGCTCATCCGGTCGTCATCCGTTCGCTACATGCGGTCCGGCGCGGAGACCCCGAGCAGGCCGAGGCCGTTGCGGATCACCTGGCCGGTCGCGTCGTTCAGCCAGAGGCGGGTGCGGTGCAGATCGGTCACCGGCTCCTCGCCGTGCGGGAGCACGCGCGTCGAGCCGTCGCGGACGGCGTACCAGGCGTGGTAGAGGCCGGCGAGCTCCTCGATGTAGCGGGCGACGCGGTGCGGCTCGCGCAGCTCGGCCGCCTGGGCGACCACGCGCGGGAACTCCTGCAGACCGCCCAGCAGCGCCGACTCGGTCTCGTGCGTGAGCAGTTCCGGCGCGAAGACACTGCGGTCGACTCCGGCCTTCTCGGCGTTCGCCGCCACCGAGCGGGTGCGCGCGTGGGCGTACTGCACGTAGTAGACGGGGTTCTCGTTGCTGCGCTTGGTCAGCAGGTCGAGGTCGATGTCGAGCTGCGAGTCGGTCGAGGAGCGCACCAGGGCGTAGCGCGCGGCGTCGACGCCCACCGCATCCACCAGGTCGTCGAGCGTCACGATGGTTCCCGCGCGCTTGGACATGCGGACGGGCTCGCCGTCCTTCACCAGGTTGACCATCTGGCCGATGAGGATCTGCAGGTTCTCGTTCGGCTTGTCGCCGAACGCCTCGACCATCGCCATCATGCGGCCGATGTAGCCGTGGTGGTCGGCGCCCAGCATGATGATGTTCTGCTCGAAGCCGCGCTCGCGCTTGTCGAGGTAGTAGCCGAGGTCGCCGGAGATGTAAGCGGGCTCGCCGTTGGAGCGGATGATGACGCGGTCGCGGTCGTCGCCGAACGTCGTGGTGCGCAGCCAGATGGCGCCGTCAGCCTCGAAGATGTGGCCCTGCTCGCGCAGTCGCGCGATGGCACGGTCGACCGCGCCGGACTCGTGCAGGGAGTCTTCGTGGAAGTAGACGTCGAAGTCGACGCCGAACGAGTGCAGGCGGTCCTTGATCTCCTGGAACATCAGCTGGGTGCCCGCCGAGCGGAACACCTCCTGCTGCTGCTCGCGCGGAAGGGCGGCGAGGTCGCCGTCGAATCCCTGCACGACACGCTCGGCGATCTCGCCGATGTAACCGCCGCCGTAGCCGTCCTCCGGCGTGGGCTCACCGAGGTACGCGGCGAGCAGGCTGCGCGCGAACCGGTCGATCTGCGATCCGTGGTCGTTGAAGTAGTACTCGCGGGTAACGTCGGCGCCCTCGGCCTGCAGGATGCGCGCCAGGCTGTCGCCGACGGCCGCCCAGCGCGCGCCGCCCATGTGGACGGGGCCGGTCGGGTTGGCCGAGACGAACTCCAGGTTCACGGTCAGGCCGTCGTACACGTCGCCGCGACCGTACGCATCGCCGGCCTCGACGATGGTCTTGGCCAGCTGCCCGGCGGCCGCGGCCTCCAGGCGGAAGTTGATGAAACCGGGACCGGCGACCTCGGCGGACGCGACACCGTCGATGCCGGCGGCGGCCGCGGCGATCTGCTCGGCGAGCTCGCGCGGGTTCGCACCGACCTTCTTCGCGAGGCGCATCGCCACGTTCGACGCCCAGTCGCCGTGGTCGCGGTTCTTCGGGCGCTCCAGAGGCACGTCGTCGACCGTGAGAGCGAGCTCGGGGATGTCCGCGCCGGCCGCTCGTCGCTGCTCGACCACCGTCGTCACGATGTCGAGGAGGGCGGCGGAGAGGTCAGCGGGAGTCATGAGGATCGATTCTACCGGGCGGCCGTGGGGGCCGGCGTCGGCGGGGCACGGCGGGCCGTCGGGTTCGCGGCGCGCGAATTGATAGGGTCATCGCGACGCGCGCTCCCGCACGGCGTGCCGAACAGAGAGACGAAGAGCCGAATGCCCTCATCCACCCGCCGTTTCGCCCTTCTGACCGCGACCGTCGCGGCAGGACTCCTCGCATCCGCCGCGCTCGCCGGCTGCACGCCGACTCCCACGCCGTCGAAGACGCCGACCGCGTCCGCGTCGGCCACCAAGACACCGACGGCGACGCCCGTGCCGGTGGTGACGCCGACCGCTCCCCCGACGCCCGTCGGCATCACCTGCGACCAGGTGCTCACGGCGGACCAGCTGTACGCGTTCAACCCGAATTACGGCCCGGATCCGGACTACGCGGCCAAGGACGGCACCCTCGAGAAGAAGATCGTCGACTGGCAGGGCGTCTCGTGCGCCTGGAAGAACCAGACCAGCGGCGACGTCGTGCAGATCGCCGTCGCGAAGCCGCCGTCGGATGCGCTCGAGAGCCTGAAGAACGCGGCGATCACCGACGCGAAGCCGGTTCCGACCTACGGCGTTCCGCCCGAGGTCGAGGGCTACTTCAAGGCCGGCAGCAGCGGACAGGTGCAGATCTTCCGCGGCCCGTACTGGATCGTGTCCGAGTCGGGCGCGTTCTTCGAGCCGGGCGACGCGGCGCCGCTGATGGAGAGCGTGCTGGGGAACATCCCCGCCTCCTGAGCCGGCAGCCGTCCTCGCGAGCACCCGCCGGCCCCGCCGATTTCACGGTGGTGGCCGACGGGATGCTAGCCTGGAGAACACCCTGGCCCCCATAGCTCAGGGGATAGAGCGTCTGCCTCCGGAGCAGAAGGCCGTAGGTTCAAATCCTACTGGGGGCACCATCCGATCGCCGCGCTCCTCGGCTGGGCACGGCTGACCCGAGAGCCGCATGGACTGTTCGTACTTCGACGCCGGCGTGTGCCGCTCGTGCACGCTGATGGGTGTCCCGTACGCGGAACAGCTCGACGGCAAGGACCGCCTCGCCCGCGAGCTGCTCGCATCCTACGGCGACGCGGTCTGGCTCCCGCCGGTCGCGAGTGCCGAGGCGGGATACCGCAACAAGGCCAAGATGGTCGTCGGCGGAACCGTGGAGCAGCCGACCATCGGCATCCTCGACGAAGCCGGTCGCGGCGTCGACCTGCGCGAGTGCGGCATCTGCTCGCCCGGCATCCGTGCCGCCCTCCCCGTGCTCGCGCGTTTCGTCACCCGGCAGCGGCTGGAGCCGTACCGGGTTCCGGAGCGCCGGGGCGAGCTGAAGTACGTGCTCGTCACCGAGTCGCCGGACGGTGACCTCATGGTCCGGTTCGTCGCCCGGTCGGAGCAGACAGTCGCGCGCGTGCGCGCCGGTCTCGGGCAGCTGCTGGCCGACCTGCCGCGCGCCCGCGTCGTCACGGTGAATGTGCAGCCGGAGCACAAGGCCGTGGTGGAGGGCGACACGGAGGTCGTGCTCACCCGGGAGTCGACGCTCACGATGCGCCTTGGTGCGGTGTCGCTGCGGCTTCGGCCGCAGAGCTTCTTCCAGACCAACACCGCGGTCGCCACCGCCCTGTACGGCCAGGTGGCCGCCTGGGTGAACGAGGTCGCCCCCGCCTCGGTGTGGGACCTGTACTGCGGCGTCGGCGGATTCGCCCTGCACGTCGCGGCGCCGGGGCGACGGGTGGTCGGCGTCGAGACCAGCAGGGAGGCCGTGCGCAGCGCGCGTGCGACCGCTGTGGCGGCCGGCCTGCCGCAGGTGGCGTTCCGGGCGGGCGACGCGACGGCGTTCGCATTGTCCGCCGCGGCGGCTCCGGAACTCGTGATCGTCAATCCGCCGCGCAGAGGGATCGGTGCAGAGCTGGCGGGCTGGCTGGAGGGCTCGGGCGTCGGTAGCGTGGTCTACTCCAGCTGCAACCCGAAGAGCCTCGCTCAGGACCTCGCGCGGATGCCGTCCTACCGCGTGCGGACGGGGCGGGTGCTCGACATGTTCCCGCAGACCGGGCACATGGAGGTCGCCGTACTGCTCGAGCGCCGCTGAAACGGACCGGCCGGCGGGTGGTGCACCCGCCGGCCGGCCCTTCAGCTCAGCTCGAGTCGGCTGAGCTCAGCTCGCTGCGGTCTCGCGCTTGGGCAGCTTCCAGCCCGGACGCACGAAGTGGCAGGTGTAGCCCCACGGGATGCGCTCCAGGTAGTCCTGGTGCTCCGGCTCGGCCTCCCAGAACGGACCGGCGGCGGTCACCTCGGTGACGACCTTGCCGGGCCACAGGCCCGACGCGTCCACGTCGGCGATGGTGTCCTCGGCGATTCGGTGCTGCTCGTCGTTCTCGTAGAAGATCGCGGAGCGGTAGCTGGTGCCGACGTCGTTACCCTGACGGTTCTTGGTCGACGGGTCGTGGATCTGGAAGAAGAACTCGAGCAGGTCGCGGTACGTGGTCCGCTCGGGGTCGTACTCGATCTCGATCGCCTCGGCATGGGATCCGTGGTTGCGGTAGGTGGCGTTGGGGACGTCGCCTCCGGTGTAGCCGACGCGCGTGCTGGTCACGCCGGGGAGCTTGCGGATGAGGTCCTGCATGCCCCAGAAACACCCGCCGGCGAGGATGGCCTTCTCAGTCATTTCTCTCTGTCCTTACTTCTCGAAGAGCTTCGTGTAGTCGCCGTAACCAGCCGCGTCGAGCTCGGAGAGCGGGACGAACCGGAGGGCGGCGGAGTTGATGCAATAGCGCAGGCCGCCTGCCTCGGCGGGCCCGTCGTCGAACAGGTGACCCAGGTGGCTGTCACCGTGGGCCGAGCGGACCTCGGTGCGCACCATCCCGTACGTGCGGTCCACCTTCTCCACGATGTTGCCGGGCTCGACCGGAACGGTGAAGCTCGGCCACCCCGAGCGGCTGTCGTACTTGTTCACGGACGCGAACAGCGGCTCACCCGACACGATGTCGACATACAGCCCCTCCTCGTGGTTGTTCCAGAACTCGTTGCGGAAGGCGGGCTCGGTGGCGGCCTCCTGCGTGACCGCGTACTGGCGCGGCGTCAGCTGGGCGAGGGCCTCCGGGTCCTTGCGGTAGTCCTGTGTCACGTTTCCTCCTCGTGCGGCGCGCTGGCTGCGACGCCGTCAGTAGATGGAACACGCGAGCACTCCCGGTTGGTCCCGCTGATCCTGTGAGTTCGCCGAGTGCGCGACAACCGCCTCGATGGAGTGGAGAACGCTCGGCCAGGCGTCCCGCACCTGGGCTGCGGAGACCCGCAAACGGGCGCTGCCCGCCGCCGCGAGGTACGCATCCCGTGCCCGATCGCGCTCGAAGGCGTCGCGGCCCGCGTGAAACGCGAATCCGTCGATCTCCAGGTAGAGTACGCCGTCCACCCGCATGTCCACCCGGCCGACTCCGGGAACGTGAACCTGCTGCTCGACCAGATGACCGAGCGCCTGCAGCCGCTGCCGGACGATCGACTCCACCCCGGATTCCGACCCCGGACGCGCCAGCACCGCCCGAGACCGTGCCCGGCTCGGCTGGCTTTCGAGGATGCGCCGGAGGGTGACGGGATTCACCAGGCCCGCGGTGATCGCCGTGTCGAACACCGCCACTGCCGTCTCCTCATCCGCACAGCGCGCCACGGAGCGCAGGCAGTCGGCGACGGTCACCCGCCAGAGCTGGTCGCCTCGCTCCGTGGGCAACCAGTGCCGAACCTGGCCGCGCCGCTCCTGCTGTTCCGGCCCGGCACGGGCATGCGGGGAGAACTGCAGGTGGAGACGCGGGTCGTGTCCCGCCCACAGCCCATAACTCCGCGCAGCCGACACGCACGACAGCCGGCCGCGTGCCGCCACCGCAGCCAGCGCGTCGGGCTGTGCCGCAGGCAGGGCGTAGACGCCTCTCCGCATCCGGCGCAGAGTCCCGCCGCGCACGGCCGTCGTCAGTTCTTCGGCCGAGGCGCCGGCCGCCCGCAACTGGTGCACGGTCGCGATTCCGCCGAGCCGCTCGAGTGTTCGTTCGTCGATCATGCAAGCAGCCTCGCAGCGGCGACGCAGGCCGGGACCGACGGGACCGGATCTGTGGAGAACCCGGGCCAGGGCACGGAGGGTGCAACGTAGGAGAAAGTGCCCCGAATCTCCGACCGACCGCGGTGGGGATGGAGATTCGGGGCGGAAACGCCGGGATCTCCGACGGAGGCGGGCCGATCTCCTGCGGGACGGGGACGGCCTACGGGCGGGCCTCGTGGCCCGGCTCGCCGTGGGTGCGCCGCTGCTCCTTCAAGTCCGCCTCGTAGAGGTGGCGGCGCCCGCCGGCCAGCCGGTCGCGCGCCTCACGCTCCAGGTCGCGGAAGAGGGCGTAGTAGCCGTCGTCGAAGTCCTCGACGATCTGGAACGTCCACCGGCCCTCGATGACGTTCCGGCCCACCAGCTCGTGCTCGATGCGGTCGGCGAGGTCGGCGTGACCGGCGTCGCGCAGCTTCTCCACGGCCTCGCCGAGCGTGAAATCGGCCTTCCCGGTGAGCCGATGGAAGCCGTACAGCAGTCCGCGCGCGTGCTCGACCACCTCCAGCGCCTCGCTGAGGCTGCCGAGCGCATCCACCGTCGCGTCGTCCAGGCCCTCGGGCCGCGTGTGCTGTTCGTCCGGTCCGTCGGTCATCGGTTCTCCTCGTTCCTCGGGGCCGGCCCCTCGGCGGGGACGGCGGTCGGCTCTCTGTCGCCGTCGTCCTCCCGGACGATCGGAATGGCGTCGGTGAACTGCTGCGCGCGCTGCTCGTTCTCGGGAGTGCCGCTGAACAGACGACCCTCCTCCTCGCTGCGGGCGCGCGACGGCCGGTCGCGCGGCTCCGGCGCCTCCGCGATCTCCACCCGCTGTCGCGGCAGCGAGGCCGGCGAGTACCGCTGCATCCAGTCGATGAGCCGCTCGCGCACCAGGCAGCGCAGGTCGAACAGCGTGGGGGCGTCCTTCGCGGTGACGAGCACACGCACCCGCACCCAGCCGCCGACCGCATCGGTGACCTGCAGGACGCCCGTGCGGTGATCCCACAGGTCGGTGGTGGCGAGGATGCGGTTCAGCTCCGCGCGCATGCCTCCGGTGGACACCCGCCAGTCGAGGTCGAACTCGATCGAGCCGAGCAGCTCGCTGTGCTGCCGCGTCCAGTTCTCGAACGGCTTGGTCGTGAAGTAGGTGGAGGGGAGCACGAGCCGGCGGTCGTCCCAGACGTGGACGACCACGTAGGTGAGCGTGATCTCCTCGATGGTTCCCCACTGCTGCTCGACCACGACGACGTCGTCGATGCGGATGGCATCGGAGAACGCGAGCTGGATGCCGGCGAACAGGTTCGCGAGGCTCGACTGGGCGGCGACACCGGCGATGATCCCGATGACCCCCGCGGAGGCCAGCAGGCTCGCGCCCGCCGCCTGCAGCGCGGGGAACGTCAGGAGCACGGCGCCCAGTCCGATGACGACCGCCGCCACGATGGTGAGCCGCCGCAGGATGAGCACCTGGGTGCGCACGCGCCGCGCGTAGCGGTTGTCGGGCACGTCGAGCCGGTAGCGCGCCAGCCCCAGGTCCTCCACGAAGACGACGAACGCGGCGACGAACCAGACGCCGGTGGCGATGGTCAGGATGAGGAACGTGTGATGGATGCCGGCCCGCCAGGCCGCCGTGACCTCCGGCGGCATGCTGACGGTCACCGCGATCCACAACACGATCACGACCAGGAACAGCCGGAACGGCACGCGGACGTGGCGGATCAGCAGCTCCGGCCACTGCCTCCTCCGCCCGATCAGGCGCAGCACCACCGCGAGGATGGCCGTGACGGCGACCGCGACGACCACGGCCAGAACGCAGGCGACGGCCAGGCCGGGCCAGCTGTGGAGGGGGAACACGGGTGGGAGGACTCCTCGGGGTCGAATTCGCGAAGGAGTGTACGCGCGCACGGCCGGAGGGTCGACCCGCCCTCGCGAGCGCGGGGCCAGCGGACTAGCCTGGCCATTCGGACGGACGTCCGCCGATCGGCGACGCAGGACGCGTAAAGGAGCGGGAATGGCAGCGACACGGACACTCTTCATCGGCGGGACGGGCGTCATCAGCTCGGCGTGCGTGGCGGAGGCCCTCGAGCAGGGCCACGAGGTCACGGTGGTGAACCGCGGGAACAGCTCGACCCGTCCCCTCCCCGATGGCGTCGAGGTGCTGCACGCCGACATCCGCGACCCGGAGAGCGTGCACCGCGCGCTCGGCGAACGCAGCTTCGACGTCGCCGCCGAGTTCCTCGCCTTCACGCCCGAGCACATCACGACCGACTTCGACCTGTTCGAGGGCCGGGTCGGGCAGTACGTCTTCATCAGTTCCGCCTCCGCCTACCAGAAGCCGCCGTCGCGCGTGCCGGTGACCGAGTCCACCGCGCTGCGCAACCCGTTCTGGCAGTATTCGCGCGACAAGATCGCCTGTGAGGATGCGCTGATGGAGGCGTACCGCGATCGCGGATTCCCGGTCACGATCGTGCGGCCGTCGCACACGTACGACCGCACGATGATCCCGACGACCGGGAGCTGGACCGACCTCGAGCGGATGCGGCGCGGCGCCCCCGTCGTCGTGCACGGCGACGGCACGAGCCGCTGGACGATCACGCACAACACCGACTTCGCGGTGGCGTTCGTCGGCCTGCTCGGCCGCCCCGAGGCCGTCGGCGACGCTTTCCACATCACGGGCGACGAGGCCCCGACGTGGGATCAGATCTACTGCTACCTGGCGGAGGCGCTGGGGGTCGAGGCAGAGCTCGTCCACGTGTCGAGCGAGTCGATCGCCGCGGTGATCCCCGAGGTCGGCCCCGGCCTCCTCGGCGACAAGGCGCACTCGATGCATTTCGACAACAGCAAGGTCAAGGCGATGGTGCCCGGGTTCAGCGCGCGGGTGCCGTTCGCCCGCGGCGCCGGGGAGATCGTGGAGTGGTACCTCGCCGACCAGGAGCGGCAGCGCGTCGACCCCGACCTGGATGCGGCGTTCGACCGCCTCGTGGAGCACGCCCGCGCGCTCGGCTGAGCGCGCGGGCGCGCCGCGTCACTTGGTGTAGCCGCTGCCGGAGGTTGGTGTGGACGACGACGAGGTGATCTTCGTGCCGTCCGGTCCGACGACCCACCAGATGCCGGCGAAGCCCTGCCCGGTGACGTCACCGGCGGACGAGTCGCCCGCGTAGGTGTAGAGCGGGTGCCCGTCGAGGGTGACCTGCTTCTTGCCGTCGACGCCGGTGATCGTGCCGACCGTGCCGGTGACGCCCTGCACGGTCGGGTGGTCGCTGCCGGTCTCGATGGCGGGCCACTGGGTGGCGCACTGCCCGGAGCAGACGCTCATCCCGGAGCCGGCGGTGTCCTTGTCGAAGACGTAGGCGGTGAGGCCCTTGCCGTCGACGACCACGGTGCCGAGCGTGGTCGAGCCGGTCTTCAGGGCCGTCGCGCCGGCGTCGGAGGCGCCGGACGATGTGGACGCGGACGGGCTGGATGAGCCGGATGTGCCGGAGCCCGGCGCCGAGTATCCCCCGCCTCCCGTGGTCGAGCAGGCGGCGAGCGCGAGGAGCACGGCGGCGGCTCCTGCCGCCAGTGCCGCGAAGCGCGTGGGTGAGGTGATGTTTCTCATGAGCGGATGCTCCCTTCCACCCGGTGCACGCTGCCTGAGGGGCGGATGGTTCACTCCCTGAGAGGACCATCAGACAGCACGGCCGGAAACAGGAGCTTTACTATAAAGAAACTTTCCTGATACATTCTCGCGAGAGCATCGTTCCAACGAAGGGATGAGGATGACCGGACCGGTTCGGGGCACCCCCGGGTGGCTGCGCGAGACCAACGACCGCACCGCGCTGTCGTTGCTGCTGCAGCACGGCGTCCTCACCCGCAACCGCATCGGCGAGCTCTCCGGGCTCTCCAAGCCGACTGCGGCGCAGATGGTCGCGCGGCTCGAGACGGCGGGCCTCATCCACGTCGTCGGCGAGGTGTCCGGCGGCCGCGGACCGAACGCGGCCAGCTACGCGGTGCGGACCGACCGCATGCTCGCCGTGGCCGTCGACATCGACGCGGAGGCCCTTCACTCGACCGTCGTCGACGCCTCCGGTGCCGAGCAGCCCATCGCCGTCACGCCGCTCGCCGGCCGATCCCCCGAAGAGGACGTGCGCGCGGCCATCGATGCAGCGTGCGCCGCGGCGGCGGCCGATCCGCAGCAGGTCCGCTCCGTCTGCATCGGCGTGCAGGGCGCGCTCGACCCGCGCACCGACGAGCTGACCTACATCGAGACGCTGCCCGGCTGGCCCAAGCAGGGCATCGGCCGGCGACTCCGCGACGCCCTCGGTATCGAGGTGCGCATCGACAACGACGTGAACCTGGCCGCACTCGCCGAGCGCACCGACGGCGCGGGGCGCGACACGGGCGGCTTCGCGCTGCTCTGGATGGGCGACGGCCTCGGCCTGTCGGTCGACCAGGGCGGCAGCGTCCACCGTGGAGCCTCCGGAGGTGCCGGCGAGATCGGCTACCTGCCCATCCCCCGCTCAGCCGCCGAGCTCGACTCCGACGCCGGCGACCTGCAGGACCTCATCGGAGGCCCGGCCGTCGCCCGGCTCGCGGGCAGCCATGGGGTCTCGCCCGCCACCGACGGCGCCTTCGCCGGCGACCCGGACGCACGCGAGGCGTTCCTCGGGGAGCTCGCCCGCCGCGTCGCCGTCGGCGTCGTACCCGTCCTCGCCCTCCTCGACCCCGAGCTGGTCGTGCTGGGCGGGCCCACCGGCTCGGCGGGCGGCGACCGGCTCGCCGAACTCGTCACCTCCGAACTCCGCCCCGCCTGGGGCGAACGGAGCGTCGTCGCGACCGGCGTCGACGCCCACCCGGTGCTCCGCGGAGCCAGGGAGCACCTCATCGGCGAGGTGCGCGACGCGCTCTTCGCCGAAGTGTCGCGGATCGCACCGTAGCGACCCGCGACCGCACCACCGCATCCACCCGCACCACTCCATCCCGCACCACCACACCTGCACCCACCGACAGTGAGGGAGCCACCCGTGAAACACCGCCATCTCATCGCCGCGGCAGCGGTCACCGCCGCCGCCGCGCTCGCCCTCTCCGGCTGCTCCGGCGGCGGAGGCGGCACCGACTTCGCCGCCAGCACCCCGAAGGACCTCAGCGGCACCGTGTCGTTCTGGCACTTCTTCTCCGACCGCGAGGCGAAGGTCATCCAGTCCGTCGTCGACGACTTCGAGAAGAAGTACCCGAAGATCACGGTCGACGTCCACTCCGGCCAGGACGACGAGAAGCTCCAGAAGGCCATCGCCACCGGCAGCAAGGTCGACGTGGGCCTCTCGTACTCCACCGACATCGTCGGGAACTTCTGCTCGAACGGCGCCTTCCGCAGCCTCAACAAGGTGATCGAGCGCGACGGCGTCGACATGAGCCAGTTCTCCGACACCGTGAAGTCGTACACCGAGTTCAAGGGCACCCGCTGCGCGATGCCGATGCTCGCCGACGTCTACGGCCTCTACTACAACACCGACCTGCTGAAGGCCGCCGGCTACACCGCGCCGCCGAAGACGCTCAGCGAGCTGGAGTCGATGGCCGAGAAGCTGACGACCTTCAACCCGGACGGCTCCATCAAGACCCTCGGCTTCAACCCGACCATGGGCTGGTACGAGAACTCGGCCGCCCACGTCGGTCCCGCCGCCGACGCGAAGTGGCTGAAGTCCGACGGCACCAGTGCGGTCGGCTCCAGCGAGGGCTGGAAGGAGCTGATGACCTGGCAGAAGAAGTTCGTCGACACCATCGGCTGGGACAAGCTCAACGCCTTCACCTCCGGGCTCGGTCAGGAGTTCTCGGCCGACAACGCGTTCCAGACCGGGCAGGTCGCGATGAACCTCGACGGCGAGTACCGCACGGCGTTCATCGACGACCAGGCGAAGGACCTCCACTACGGCACCGCGCCCTTCCCGACCGCCGATGACCAGACGCAGCTGTACGGCGGCGGCTACATCACCGGCAACATCATCGGTATCTCCAAGGGGTCGAAGCAGCCCGAGCTCGCCTGGGCGCTGCTGCGCTACCTGACCACCGACACGGACGCCGTCGTGAAGCTCGCGAACGGCCTCAAGAACGTGCCGACGACGAAGGATGCGCTCGCCTCGCCCAAGCTGGAGGTCTCGGAACAGTTCAAGACGTTCCTCGACATCGCGTCGAACAAGAACGTCCAGACCACGCCGCCGAGCCCGCTCGGCCCCGGCTATCAGCAGTCGCTCCAGGACTGGTGGAACAAGTACCAGAGCCAGGGCGGCGACCTCGACGCCGGACTGAAGTCGGTCGACAAGCAGATCAACGACGCGCTCGCGTTGAGCACCGGGCCGTGAGCCGGACGCCATGACCGCGACCGCAGAACGCGTGGGGCGGGCCACCGCCCGCCCCACGCGCCGCTCCCCGGCCCGCCGCAAGCGCTCCCTGGTGACGCTGGCGCTGCTGGCGCCGGCCCTCCTCGGGCTGCTGATCTTCTTCGTCTACCCGCTGATCGCCTCCGTCTACTACTCGTTCACGCGGTTCGACCTGGTGTCGCCGCCACAATGGATCGGCCTGCGCAACTACCAGTACCTGTTCACGCAGGACCCGAACGTCTGGCTGGCGACGCTCAACACGCTGTGGTTCGTCGTGATCTGGGTGCCGGTGAAGACGGCGTTCGCGCTCATCGTCGCCGGGCTCCTCGCCCGAGCGCGCCGCGCATCCGGCTTCTGGCGGACGGTGTTCTACCTGCCCGCCCTCGTGCCGCCGGTCGCGAGCGTCGTCGCGTTCGTCTTCCTGTTCAACCCGGGCACCGGACCGGTGAACCACATCCTCGGCTTCTTCGGCATCCAGGGACCGCTGTGGTTCAACGACCCGGCCTGGTCGAAGCCCTCCCTCGTGCTCCTGGGAATCTGGGTCATGGGCGACGTGATGATCATCTTCCTCGCCGCCCTGCTGGATGTGCCCCGCGAGCAGTACGAGGCGGCGTCGCTCGACGGCGCCAACGGCGTGCAGAAGGTGCGCTACGTGACCATGCCGTCGATCGCCCCCGTGCTGCTCTTCGCCGTCGTGACCGGCGTCATCGCGGCCATCCAGTACTTCACCGAGGCGGCCGTGGCCTCCTCGGTCGCGTCGGGCAAGGCCGTGGTCGGGCAGGGCATCAGCTCCAACCTCGGCTACCCGGACGGCTCTCTCCTCACGTACACGCAGTGGCTGTACGTGCGCGGCTTCGGCACCTACCAGCTCGGCTACGCCTCCGCCCTCGCGGTGCTGCTGTTCGTGGTGGCCGCGGTCATCCTCGTCCTGCTGCTCCGCCGCTTCACGGCGTTCACCCCGGAAGGCGCGCAATGACCTCGGCAACCCTCACCCCCGGCACGGCGACGACGGACCGTCCCGCCCTGCCGCCCCGCCGCATCCCGACCCCGCGGTCCGCCCGCGCCCGGCGCATCCTGAGCTGGATCGCCGAGCACGCGGTGCTCGTCGTGCTCGCGGTGCTGTTCATCGCGCCGGTGATCTTCGTGTTCCTCACCTCGCTGATGTCGAGCGAGCAGACACTGACCGCATCGCTCTGGCCGCAGCCGTTCCACTGGGACAACTACGTCAAGGTGTTCACGACGGTGCCGCTCGCGCAGTGGTTCGCCAACTCCGCGATGTACGCGGTGCTCGCGACGGCCTTCATGCTGCTCTCGAGCGTTCCGGCCGCGTACGCGCTCGCCAAGATCCGGTTCCGCGGCTCCGGCGTGCTGTTCACCGTGATCATCATCGCCATGCTGCTGCCGCCGCAGGTGACGGCCATCCCGATCTACGTGATGTGGTCGCAACTGGGACTCACCGGGACGCTGTGGCCGCTCATCCTGCCGAACCTGCTCGGCGATGCGTTCTCGATCTTCCTGCTCCGGCAGTTCTTCCTCACCATCCCGAGCGAATACGCCGACGCTGCGCGGATCGACGGCAACGGCGAGTTCGGGGTGCTCTGGCGGGTGGTGCTCCCGATGGCGAAGCCGGGAATCGCGGCCACCGCGATCTTCCTGTTCTTCGCTTCCTGGAACGACTACTACGGGCCGCTCCTGTACACCTCCGAGAACCCGGCCGCGTGGCCGGTCGCCTACGGCCTGGCGTCGTTCCGCGGCGTCCACGGCACCGATTGGGGGCTCACCATGGCCATGACGATGCTCGTCACCGTCCCGGTCGTCCTCATCTTCTTCTTCGCCCAACGCGTCTTCGTGGAGGGCATCACACTCACCGGCGTGAAGGGATAAACACGTGAAACTGACGGTCGTCGGAGGCGGCTCCACCTACACCCCCGAGCTCATCGACGGGTTCGCGCGGCTGCGCGACCTGCTCCCGATCGAGGAGCTCTGGCTGGTCGACCCCGATCCGGAGCGCCTGCGCCTGGTCGGCGGGATGAGCCGGCGGATGTTCCGCGCGGCCGGCCACCCGGGTCGCGTCGTGCCCACCTCGGACCTGGTCGCGGGCGTCTCGGACGCGGACGTCGTCCTCATCCAGCTGCGGGTCGGCGGTCAGGCGGCGCGTCACGGCGACGAGACCTGGCCGCACGAGTGCGGCTGCATCGGTCAGGAGACGACCGGCCCCGGCGGCTTCGCCAAGGCCCTGCGG
Source organism: Leifsonia sp. NPDC014704 (assembly GCF_043083605.1). Lineage (NCBI taxonomy): Bacteria > Bacillati > Actinomycetota > Actinomycetes > Micrococcales > Microbacteriaceae > Leifsonia > Leifsonia sp. NPDC014704. Next base: position 1,527,276 of record NZ_JBIBYW010000001.1, read on the forward strand.
ACGGTGCCGGTCGTGCTGCGCGTGGCCGACGCGGTCCGCACGCACGCAAAGCCGGGCGCCTGGATCGTCGACTTCACCAACCCCGTCGGCATCGTGACGCGCGCGCTTCTCCAGGAGGGCCACCGCGCGGTCGGGCTCTGCAACGTCGCCATCGGCTTCCAGCGGCGGTTCGCCGGGATGCTCGGCGTCGCCCCGGCACAGGTGCAGCTCGGTCACGTGGGGCTGAACCACCTGACGTGGGAGCGCTCCGCCCTCGTCACCGACGACTCCGGAACCCGCGACGCCCTCCCCGAGCTGCTCGGCACCCGGCTGGAGCAGCTCGCGGAGGAGGTCGAGCTCCCCGCGTCCCTGATCCGGCTGCTCGGCGACGTGCCCAGCTACTACCTGCGCTACTACTACGCCCACGACGAGGTGCTCCGCGAGCAGCTCGACTCCCCCACCCGAGCCGAGGCCGTGCAACGCGTCGAGCGCGAGCTGCTGGAGCTGTACGGCGACCCGGCGGTCGACACCAAGCCCGAGCAGCTCTCGCAGCGCGGCGGCGCCTTCTACTCCGAGGCGGCAGTCGACCTGATCGCCTCGCTGACCGGCGACCGCGGCGACGTGCAGGTCGTGAACCTGCGGAACGACGGAGCGCTGCCGTTCCTCCCCGACGACCACGTGATCGAGGTGTCCGCGAAAGTGGATGCGCGGGGCGTCACCGCGCTCCCCATCGCCCCGCTGCCCGCCGACCACGCCGGGCTGATCTCCCACGTCGCAGGCTACGAGCGGCTCGCGCTCGACGCCGCAGTGCACGGCGGACGCGACCGCGTGCTGAGGGCCATGCTCGCGCATCCCCTCGTCGGTCAGTACGATCGGGCCGAGCGGCTGACCGACCTGCTGATCGCTCACAACCGCGACCACCTGGAGTGGGCCAAGTGACCGACGACAACGCGCCCATCGCGCCGCTCGTGATCGCCGTCGACGGCGGCGGATCGAAGACCGACGCGGTTGCGCTGGAACTCGACGGCACGGTCGTCGCCGAGGCCAGGGGCACCACCTCCAGCCCGCATCTGATCGGGATGCGCGGCTCGGCCGACCTCGTCTCCGCCCTGATCGGTCGCCTGCTTGAGCAGACCGGACCGCGTCCGATCGCCGCCGCCAACCTGTACCTCTCGGGCCTCGACCTGCCCACCGAGATCGACGACTTCCGGGCGAGCATCGCCGGGACGCCGTGGGCGGCGGCGACCGTCGACAACGACCTGTTCGCGCTGCTCCGGGCGGGAACCGACGAGCCCGATGCGGTCGCCGTGGTCTGCGGCACCGGGATCAACTGCGTCGGCGTGCGCGCCGACGGAGCCGTCGTCCGCTACCCGTCGCTCGGGACCATCTCGGGCGACTGGGGCGGCGGCTGGCATCTCGGCGAGCGTGCGCTCTGGCATGCGGCGCGCGCGGTCGACGGGCGAGGTCCGGCGACGGAGCTCGCGCGGGCGGTCCCCGCGGCGTTCGGGCTGGACAGCGTCCAGGCGGTCATCGAAGCGCTGCATTTCGGCCGCCTCCCGAACCGCGACCTCGCGCTGCTCGCACCGACCGTGTTCGCGAGCGCGCGCGCCGGGGACGCCGTCGCGGCAGCACTGATCGACGAGCAGGCGGAGGAGATCGTCACGTTCGCCGTGACGACGCTGCGCCGGCTCGACCTGCTCGACCGGCCGGTCCCCGTCGTCCTCGGCGGCGGCGTGATCGGCGGGCGCGACGAGCGGCTGCTCGGCACCATCGAGCGGCTGCTCGCCGAGCGAGCGCCCGCAGCACGTATGGAACTCGTGACCGCGGCGCCCATCCTCGGCGCCGCCCTCCTGGCGCTGGAGTCGGCCGGTGCAGACCCGACCGCCTTGGATGCTGCGCGACGCACTCTGGAGGAGCGACCGGCCGCGGTGGTTCAATAGCCGCACGGACCACGATCACGACGTCGAGCGGGCGCGGATGGTCGAGCGGCAGCTCGTCCCGCGCGGGATCGAGGACCAGCGCGTCCTCGATGCGATGCGACGTGTGCCCCGGCACCTGTTCGTGGAGCCGTCGGCCGCGCCGTACGCGTACGAGGACCATCCGATGCCCATCGGCGACGGCCAGACCATCTCGCAGCCGTACATCGTCGCGCTGATGCTGCAGGCGGCGCGGATCGGCCCGGAGGACGTCGTGCTCGACGTGGGCACCGGCTCGGGGTACGCGGCAGCCGTCGCCTCGCTCCTCGCGCATCGCGTGGTCAGCATCGAGCGGCATCCGGGGCTGGCGGTGGGGGCCGCAGCGACCCTGGACGCACTCGGCTACCGGGTGGAGGTGGTGACCGGCGACGGCACGCTGGGCTGGCCGTCCGGCGCCCCGTACGACGTGATCCTCGCCGCGGCGACCGGTCCGGCCGTGCCGGACGCCTGGCTGGCGCAGCTCGCGCCGGGCGGACGCGTGGTCATGCCCGTGGGACGGCCGGGAGGCGCACAGCACCTTGCCGCCTTCACGCGCGGCGACGACGGGTCGCTGCACGAGACGAATCTCGGTGGTGTGGCGTTCGTGCCCCTGCTGGGCGAGCAGGGCTGGCCCGTGCGCCCGTCGCGCGGCTGACCGCGGGTCAGGCCGCGACGACCTCGCGGGCCTGGATGGCGACCCGCAACGCTCCGAGCAATGCCGCCAGCTGTCCGGCCGGGGCGGCGATGTCCTCGGGGTGCCACTGCACCGCGAGGAGCGGGGCGTCGGCGTGCTCGATGGCCTCGACGTGGCCGTCGTGCGACCGGGCGGTGACGACGAGGTCGGCGCCGAGCGCATCCACCGCCTGATGGTGGGCGCTGCGCACCTCGAGCGACCCGGCCCCGAGGAGGGCCGCCGCGCGGCTGCCCGGCTCGACCTGCACGGTGTGCGTGGTGAGCACCTGCGGGATGGGGACGCCCCGGTTCACGTGGGCGCACTCCTCGCCGAGGTCCTGCACGAGCGTGCCGCCCAGGGCGACGTTCACGATCTGGAGCCCGCGGCAGATTCCGAGGAGCGGCGTTCCGCGCACCAGGGCGGCGTGCACCAACGCGATCTGCGCGGCATCGGCCGCCGGCAGGTGCCGGGACTCGTTGGGGTAGCCCGTCCGGCCGCCGTAGAAATCGGGATGGATGTCCTCGCCGCCGACGATGACGATCGCGTCGGCGGGCTCGGTCTCGGCGAGCAGTGCGTCGGCGCCGCGGTCCGCCGCGAGCCGGTCGACCCGCCAGCCCTGCGCCTTCGCCTCGGCGATGACGTTGCCGACGAGCAGCTGGACGTAGTCGTGGTAGGCCGGATCATGGCCGCGGAAGCGCGTGGCTTCGACGACGGCGATGGTCGGCTGCTCGGACATGATCCCATCCCAGCAGCACCACCGGCCGAGCGCACGGGTGGCCGTAACAGGCTGAAACAGTGACACTGTCGGAGAGCACCAATAGACTCGGCTGCGTATCAGCCGGACCCGAGAGAGTGGGTGGATGCGCTTGCGACGTCTGCTGACCGGAGCCCTGCTGGCGCTCGGACTCGTAGCGGGGCCGACGCTGCTCACGGCCTCGCCGGCCTCCGCACAGGAGCCGGTCGATCTCGGTCCCAGCCACGTCGTCGATCAGGCGCAGGTGCTCAGCGGATCGGACGAGTCGACGATCACGTCGGCCGCGAAGAAGCTCTACGACGACCACCGCATCGACCTCTACGTCGTCTACGTCGACCGGTTCACCGACCCGACCGAGGCCGCCGACTGGGCCAACGAGACCGCCGCGCGCAACGGACTCGGGCAGCGCGACTACCTGCTCGCGGTCTCCACCGAGGGCCGCACCTACTACCTGTCGGGCGACGACAACGGACCGGTGAGCGCCGACCAGCTCGACTCCATCGAGCGCAACGACGTCGAGCCGAAACTCCACGACGGCGACTGGGCCGGGGCGGCCGTCGCCGCCGCGAACGGACTCGGTGACGCCGTCGGCGGCGGAGGTGGGGGCGCCGTGTTCTTCTGGGTCTTCCTCATCGGCGTGCTGATCGTCGGACTGGTCGTGTTCCTGCTCGTCCGTTCGCGCGGCTCCCGCAAGAAGAAGGCCGCCGCGGGGCCGACGACGCCGCAGAGCGAGTTGCAGACCATCTCCCTGGCCGACCTCGAACGGCGGGCCGGGTCCGCGCTGGTGCAGACCGACGACGCCATCCGTACGAGCGAGGAGGAGCTCGGCTTCGCCACCGCCCAGTACGGAGCGGATGCGGTGGTGCCGTTCCAGTCTGCACTCGACTCGGCGAAGGGGCAGCTGCGCGAGGCGTTCACGCTCAAGCAGCGACTCGACGACGCGGAGCCCGACACCGACGAGCAGCGCCGCGAGTGGAACATCCGGATCGTCCAGCTCTGCGCCACAGCCAATCAGGCATTGGATGCGCAGGCCGACGCCTTCGACGAACTGCGGGCGATCGAGAAGCGCATCCCCGAGGCGAGTGCCGAGATCGCCACCCAGGCGGCGGCCCTTCGGCAGCGTCTCGCGGCGACGCGCAGCACGCTCGACGGACTGGCGCAGCGGTACACCGACGCCTCGCTCGGCACCGTCAATGACAACATCGATCAGGCGACGCAGCGTCTCGACTTCACCGACACCGCATTGGCGGGCGCCGCGCAGAAGGCGGCCGCCGGCGACGCGGGCGCCGCAGCCGTGGGCGTTCGCGCCGCCGAGGAGTCGGCTGACCAGGCCGGTCTGCTGCTCGACGCGGTCGACCGGCTCGGCACCGACCTGGCCGCGGCGCAGCAGTCGCTCGACGGCACTCTCGCCGAGCTGCGGAGCGACCTGGCGGAGGCGCGGGCGCTCGCCACCTCCAGCGACCCCGGCGGTGCCATCGCCGCGGCGGTCGCCGGCACGGAGCAGACGGTGAACGACGTGCAGGCGGCCCTCTCCGCCGGGCGCGTCAACCCGCTCGAACTCGCCCAGCGGCTCGACGCCGCCAACCGATCCATCGACGGGGTGCTGCAGGGCGTCCGCGACGCCCGTGCGCAGGCGCAGCGCGCCCAGTCCGCGCTCCAGCAGACCCTGATGACCGCGAAGGCACGCGTGTCGGCGTGCGAGGACTTCATCACCGCACGACGCGGAGCCGTCGGCGCCGAGGCGCGCACCCGGCTGGCGGAGGCTGCCCGGCTCGTGGTCCAGGCCGAGCAGACCGCGGCGACCGACGCCGTGTCCGCCCTGGCCCAGGCCCAGCGGGCTGCGGACCTCGCAGACCAGGCGACGCAGCTCGCCCAGCAGGACGTCGGCGGATTCCAGCCGGACCTCGGCGGGATGGGCGGATCAGGCGGCGGCCTCGGCGACATCTTCGGCGGCGGCACGTCGGGACGCGGCGGCGGGAGCGGCACGATGGGCGCGATCCTCGGCGGCATCCTCATCGACTCCGTGCTGCGCGGCGGGATGGGCGGCGGAGGCGGCAACTGGGGCGGCGGCGGAAGCTGGGGCGGCGGCGGTTTCGGCGGAGGCGGCAGCCGTACCCGCAGCGGCGGCGGCGGTTTCAGCGCAGGAAGCTTCGGCGGCGGGGGCACCCGCAGCCGACGTGGCGGCGGACGGTTCTGAACCGCCGGACACATCTCACAAGCGCCCAACGGGGGCGGGAGCGAAAGGAAGAGCACATGGCGAAGCAATCCATCTTCGGACGGATCTCGCAACTGTTGCGAGCGAACATCAACGCCCTCCTCGATCAGGCGGAGGACCCGGAGAAGATGCTGGACCAGATGGTCCGCGACTTCACCAACAGCATCGCCGACGCCGAGAGCGCGATCGCGGAGACCATCGGCAACCTGCGGCTGCTGGAAGACGACCACCGCGAAGACGTGGAGGCTGCGGCCGAGTGGGGCGACAAGGCGCTCGCCGCCAGCCGCCAGGCCGACCAGTACCGCTCCTCGGGCGACACCGCGAACGCCGACAAGTTCGACAACCTCGCCAAGGTCGCGCTGCAGCGGCAGATCTCGTCGGAGAACGAGGCGAAGGCCGCCGAGCCGCAGATCGCCGCGCAGACCGAGGTGGTCGAGAAGCTCAAGTCCGGCCTCAACGCCATGAAGGAGAAGCTGGAGCAGCTGAAGAGCAAGCGCTCCGAGCTGATCGCGCGCGCCAAGAGCGCCCAGGCGCAGGCCCAGGTGATGGATGCGGTGAAGAGCGTCGACATCATGGATCCGACCAGCGAGGTCTCCCGGTTCGAGGAGAAGATCCGCCGGGAGGAGGCCAAGGTGCGGGGCGCGCAGGAGCTCGCCGCATCCAGCCTCGACTCGCAGTTCGAGCAGCTCGACGACCTCGGCGAGATGACCGAGGTCGAGGCCAGGCTCGCCGCGCTGAAGTCCGGCGGAGGGTCGCAGGGGGCCGTGACCTCGGGCGCCCAGGGGTGAGCGGCGCGTCCTTCCTCGTCGTCCCGCAGTGGCAGGGGTCGGGGTCGTCGCGGGCCATGCGCCTGATCGACGGCGCCGACGCCATCCGCGGCGACCTTCCCGGTGCCCGGACGCACCAGGTGCCGGTGCCCGCCGCCGCAGGCGAGTCGCTCGGCAGCGGGGTCAACCGGTTCTCGTCTCTCGCGGCCGTCCGCGAGGCGACGGAGGCCGAGCTCGCACTGCTCGAGGCGCCCGTCGTCACGGTCGGCGGCGACTGCGGGGCGGAGCTCGCCCCCATCCAGCACGCGCTCGCCGCGCATCCCGCCGGGTCTGTCGCTGTCGTCTGGTTCGACGCGCACGGCGACCTCAACGACGTCGACTCCTCGCCGTCCGGCGCCTTCCACGGCATGGTCCTGCGCGCGCTCCTCGGCGACGGACCGGACGGTCTCGCATCGACGGGTCCGTCGGTGCTCGCCCCTGCGCAGCTGATCCTCGCCGGGGTCCGGGCCCTCGACGACGGCGAGTCCGCTTTCGTCGAGCAGGAGGGCATCCGCGTCGTCGCTCCGGGCGAGCTGGACGACCCGGAAGCGATCGTGAACGCGGTGGCGGCCACCGGGGCGGCGGCGGTGTACATCCACATCGACCTCGACGTGCTCGACCCCTCCACCATCGACGGGATCGGCTATCCGGAGCCGTTCGGGGTGCTCCCGGAGCGGCTCACCGAGGCGATCCGGGCGCTCCGCCGGCGGTTCGAGCTCGCGGGCGCAGGCCTCATGGAGTTCGCTCCGGAGAACCCGGACGCCGCCGCCCACGATCTGCCCGTCATCCTCCGCATCCTCGGATCGCTGACCGGCCCGACCGCGTCGCAGGCCGCGGTCGGCGCCGAGGGGGCGCGGTAGCTTGGGAGTCATGAGCGAGCCCAAGATCCTGACCGAGCGGCGCGGGCACGTGCTGCTGATCGGCCTGAACCGTCCGGAGAAGAGGAACGCGGCGGACTTCGAGCTGCTGAGCCAGCTGGCACTGGCCTACGGGGAGCTGGAGCGCGATCCCGAACTGCGGGTGGGTCTCGTCCATGCCGTCGGCGAGCACTTCACGGCCGGCCTCGATCTGGCCGACCTGGGGCCGCGCATCGGGAAGGACGGGCTCTCCTTCGTCGACGACGACGGCATCGACCCGTGGCAGGTCTCCGGGCAGCAGCTGACCAAGCCTGTCGTCATCGCCGTGCAGGGCACCTGCCTGACCCTCGGTATCGAGCTGATCCTCGCCTCGGACGTCGCGGTGGCCGCCCGCGGGACGCGGTTCGGGCAGATCGAGGTCACGCGCGGCATCCTGCCGTTCGGCGGCGCCACCCTCCGCTTCCCGCGGGCGGTGGGATGGGGAAACGCGATGCGCTACATCCTCACGGGCGACCTGTTCGATGCCGCCGAGGCGCACCGCATCGGCCTGGTGCAGGAGGTCGTCGAGGACGGCGAGCAGTTCGACCGTGCCCTGCAGCTGGCCGAGCGGATCGCCGCACAGGCACCCCTGGCGGTCCAGGCCGCGCTGGCCAACGCGAAGCGGGCGGTGCGGGACGGCGATGCCGCGGCGGAGGCCGAGCTGCAGCCCTCCCTCGTGCGGCTCGTCGGCAGCGAGGACGCCCGGATCGGCATGGAGGCGTTCCTCACCCGCACGGAGGCGCGCTTCGTCGGCCGCTAGGCATCCGATCCGCGGGCGCGTGACGAACCCCGCAGACGACACGACTCACCGAATCCGACACACCATCGACAGCGGCCGGCACGGCGGCAGGGAGAAGACATGAGCGAGATCAAGGACTACGACGTCATCGTGATGGGTGCGGGAGCCGTGGGCGAGAACGTCGCCGACCGGGCCGCTCAGGGCGGACTGCGGACGGTGATCGTGGAGTCCGAACTCGTCGGAGGAGAGTGCTCCTACTGGGCCTGCATGCCCTCGAAGACGCTGCTGCGGAGCGGGGCGCTGCTGCGCGCGGCCCAGAAGGTCGGAGGGACGCGCGAGGCGGTCACCGGCCCGCTCGACGTGGGCGCCGTGCTGAAGCGACGCGACGACATGACGAGCAACTGGAACGACGACGGCCAGGTCGAGTGGCTGAACGGCGCCGGAATCGACCTGGTGCGCGGCTGGGGTGTCATCACCGCACCGCGGGAGGTCACCGTCACGGCGGAGGACGGCACGGTCACGGTGCTCCGCGCGAAGCACGCGGTCGCCGTCTCCACCGGATCCGCGGCGCTCCTGCCCGACATCCCCGGGCTGCGCGAGAGCGAGCCGTGGTCGAGCCGCGAGGCGACCAGCGCCCAGCGCGTGCCGGTCTCCCTCGCGATCCTGGGCGGCGGCGTCGTCGCCACCGAGATGGCCACGGCCTACGCCGGCTTCGGCACCGAGGTGCACCTGATCGCACGCAGCGGCCTGCTGGGCGGCGACGAGCCCTTCGCCGGCGAGATGGTCGCCGAGTCACTGAAGAAGCTCGGCGCCACCCTGCACCTCGACTCCGGCGTCGAGCACGTCGAGCGGACCGACGACGAGGGCTTCCGCCTGCGCCTCGACGACGGCACGGTGCTCGAGACCGACGAGTTCCTCGTGGCCACCGGCCGCCTCCCCCGCACCTTCGGCATCGGGCTCGACGCGTTCGGCCTGGAGGACGGCGCCTGGCTCGACGTCGACGACAGCATGCGCGTGCTGGGAGCCGACGGCCGGCCCGTCGACGGCGGCTGGCTCTACGGCGTCGGCGACGTCAATCACCGCGCGCTGCTCACCCACCAGGGCAAGTACCAGGCCCGTGCCGCCGGCGACGCCATCGCCGCTCGCGCCAAGGGACACGACGTGTCGCTGGAGCCGTGGGGCGCCTTCGTCGCGACGGCCGACCACGAGGCGGTCCCCCAGGTGACCTTCACCGATCCCGAGGTCGCCTCGGTCGGACTGACGGCGGCGCGCGCAGAGAAGGCGGGCTACCGCATCCGGGTCGTCGACTACGACATCGGCAGTGTGGCCGGCGCTCACGTCGTCGCCGACGGATACGAGGGCAAGGCCCGCATGGTCGTCGACGAGGACCGCACGGTCATCCTGGGCGTGACCTTCGTCGGTCAGGATGTCGGCGAGCTCCTGCACTCGGCCACCGTCGCCATCGTCGGCGAGGTGCCGCTGGACCGTCTGTGGCACGCCGTCCCGTCGTACCCGACGGTCAGCGAGGTGTGGCTGCGGCTGCTCGAGACTTACGGACGACCCGAGAAGTGAGCGGATTCGACCGCACGCCGCTCGGGCGCATCCTGCTCGATTCGCCGGTGAGCCGCGCCGGATACCTCTATGCGACCGCGGTCGGCCTGACGTGGGGGTTCCTCTGGAGCACCGGGCGCATCGAGCGTCGGGCCGGGCTCACGGTGTTCCGCGGCATGCCGAAGGCGACCTTCGGCCGCGGAGGGTCGTGCGTCGGCGGCGTCTACCTCACCGACCACAACGTGAGCGACGACGTGCTGGAGCACGAGGCGATCCACAAACGGCAGTGGCAGCGGTACGGGATGCTGTTCCCGCTGCTCTATTTCGTGGCCGGCCGCGATCCCCTCCGCAACCGATTCGAGATCGAGGCGGGCCTCGAGAAAGGCGGGTACCGATGACGCGCACCATCGTGATCACGGGGGCGAGCTCCGGCATCGGGGCCGTGGCCGCCGAGCAGCTGAAGGCGGGCGGCGACGAGGTCGCGGTCGTCGGCCGCAACCCGGAGCGCACGCGCGCGGTCGCGGAGCGCATCGGAGCGACGCCGTTCCTCGCCGACTTCGAGCGCCTCGACGACGTCCGCGCCCTCGCGGCCGCTCTGCTCGACCGGTACGAGACGATCGATGTGCTCGCCAACAACGCTGGCGGTCTGTATCACGAGCGCGAGCTGACGGTGGACGGGCACGAGCGCACCATCCAGGCCAACCATCTCGCTCCCTTCCTGCTCACCGCGCTGCTGCGCCCGCGGCTCATCGAGACCGCGGCGTCCGGGCGAGATGTTCGTGTCGTCTCCACCGCGAGTCTCGCCAACCGGTTCGGCAACCTGCGCGTGGACGATCTGGACTGGGAGCGGCGCCCCTGGCAGGGCGGCTGGCGCGCGTACGGGACGGCGAAGCTCGCGACCATCCTGTTCGCCGCCGAGATGGCCGAGCGCCTGACCGGGACGGGCGTGAGCGCCTACTCGTTCCATCCCGGAACCATCGCGACCAACTTCGGCAACTCGTCGCCGCTGATCCGCTTCGGCCACCTGGTGACGCGAAGCAGCTTCGGAATCTCGGTCGCGGCCGGCGCCGCTCCCCTGCTGTTCCTGGCCGGGCCGGCCCGGGTCGGTGCGCCGAGCGGCACCTACTTCGACCGCCTGACCGCGAACGGCCGCGTCAATCCGCAGGCCCGCAACGGCCAGCTGGGACGCGACCTGTGGGCCGCGAGCGAGGCGCTGGTGGGGCTGGACGTCCCCGCCGCCTGACTCCCGCCGAGTTGACGCAACACGCCGCGCAATACGGACGCGTCGCGGCGTGTCGCGTCAACCAGCTCACCGGCCTGGGGTGGGCGACACGGCGGACGGCGGAAGTCAGCGGAAGGAGGGGGCGGCGACGGCGTCGGCGGACATGCCGACCGAGTGGATGAGGTGGTCGCGCACCTCGGTCGCGAGCGCGAACCCGCCGGTCACGATCGCGCGCGTTTCGCCCGGACCGTCGCACAGCATCTCGTCGCACCAGGCGCGCACGGCGCGGGCGCCGGCCTCGCCGCGGGCGCACGACAAGCCCGTGCCCGGTCGGCCGCTGCGGTGCGAGCGGACCAGCCAGGTGACCGTCATGCGCATCGGCGTCGCCAGCGGGGTGATCTCCGACGGCTCCCCGACCTCGACGAACACGCGGCCACGCGCGCACAGCGGGAGGAGCGCGAGCTCGGCCTCCAGCTCGGTGAGCGAGGTCTCATCCCCGACGACCAGGAACTGCACGCGGTCGTCGTGGTGCGCGGTCGAGGCGGTGTGGGTGGCGTGATCGGGACGGTACATCTCGCGATCGAGTATAGGCGAGCCTTACCTAAGCACCAACGGCTGTGAGCGCATCCTCAGCGTGCCGGGAGCATGGCCGCATCCCTTCCCGAGGTCGGTGGTTCGCGGCATGATCGGAGCATGCGACCCTCCGCCTCGTCCCCGATCGCCCCGATGCTCGCGAAGGCGGTTCCCGCCGTTCCCGAGCCCGACAGCGTGGCCGGCGGCCTCAGCTACGAGCCGAAATGGGACGGCTTCCGGGCCATCGTCTACGCCGAGGGCGACGGCGCGGTGGAGTCGGTGGAGATCGGCAGCCGTGGCTCGAAGATGCTGACGCGGTACTTTCCCGAACTCGTGGAGGCGTTCCGCAGCATTCTTCCCGGCCCGTGCGTGCTCGACGGCGAGATCGTCGTGCCGACCGGCGACCCCGGGACGCAGCGGCTCGACTGGGAGGCGCTGTCGCAGCGCATCCATCCCGCCGCGAGCCGCGTGAAGCTGCTGTCGGAGCAGACGCCGGCCACGTTCGTCGCGTTCGATCTGCTCGCCATCGGCGATGAGTCGTACGTCGACCGGCCGTTCGCCGACCGGCGGGCGTCGCTCGAGGGATTCGCCGACGAGCTGCCCGCTCCGATCCAGCTGACCCGCACCACGACGGATGTCGAACTCGCTCGCCGTTGGCTGGTCGAGTTCGAGGGCGCCGGGCTGGACGGGGTGGTCGCGAAGCCGCTGAGCGGTCCCTATGCTCCGAACAAGCGCACGATGCTCAAGATCAAGCACCACCGGACGGCCGATGTCGTCGCGCTCGGGTACCGCATCCACACCAGTGGCCGCGGCGTCGGCTCCCTGCTCGTCGGGCTCTTCGACGACGACGGCCAGCTGCGGAACGTGGGCGGTGTCTCGGCGTTCACCGACGCGAAGCGGCTGTCCCTGATCGACGAGCTGGAGCCGCTGGTGGAGCGCGACGAGAGCGGAGCGGCCGTCACCGGCGAGACCGACCGGAGCCGCTTCTCGGGCAGCAAGGACGTGTCGTTCGTGCGGCTGCGGCCCGAGCGCGTTCTGGAGGTGCGGTACGACCAGATGGAAGGGATGCGGTTCCGTCACACGGCGCAATTCGAGCGCTGGCGGCCCGACCGCGAGGCGCGGTCCTGCACCTTCGAGCAGCTGGACCGGCCGATCGCGTACGACCTGGGCGACGTGCTGACCTGAGGGGATGCACCGCTTCCGTCGGTGGAAAGCGCTCACATCTCCGACGCACCGCGGTGCGGATGGAGATTTGCGGCCGAAGGCGGCGGATCTCCGACGGAGGCGGGCGCGCGGCGGCGGACTGACCCGCTACGCCTTCTTGGCGCGGCTCGGCTGCACGCGCGGCGGCTCCCCCGGCATCTTGGGGTAGTCGGGAGGGAACGGCAGCTCGCCGAGGCCGTCCGACAGGTCGCGCTCCCACCACCCGAGCAGCACGTCGATCGTGCCGGGGTCCGCACCGAAGTGCTCCCACGGGTCGCCGACCGTGCGCAGGCGCTCGGGCATGGTCAGCACGGTGAAGTCGCGCGGGTCGACGTGCTCCAGCTCCTCCCAGGTGATCGGGGCCGAGACGGATGCGTGCGGCAGCGCGCGCGGGCTGTACGCGCCGGCCATCGTGCGGTCGCGGTTGGCCTGGTTGAAGTCGACGAAGATGCGCTCGCCGCGCTCCTCCTTCCACCACGCCGTGGTCACGCGGTCCGGCATCCGTCGTTCGAGCTCTCGCGCGGCGGCGATCACGGCGTGCCGGACGTCGAGGAACTCGCGCTGCGCCACGATCGGCGCGAAGACGTGGAGGCCCCGGTTGCCGGAGGTCTTGATGAACGCCGTGAGCCCGGCCTCCTGCAGCACCGTCCGCAGCTCGATGGCGGCGGGCACGGCGTCGGCGAATCCCGTCCCGGGCTGCGGGTCGAGGTCGATGCGCAGCTGGTCGGGGTTGTCCGAGTCCTCGGCGCGCGACGGCCACGGGTGGAACACCACCGTGTTCATCTGCGCGGCCCAGACGGCGGCGGCCGGTTCGTCGATCACGAGCTGTGGATGCGAGCGAGCGCTCGGGTACGTGACCGTGACGGAGCGCACGTAGTCCGGCACCCCGCGCGGCGGGTTCTTGGAGAAGAACTGCTCCCCGTCGATCCCCTCCGGGAACCGCTGCAGCGACACCGGGCGGTCGCCGTTGGCGCGGACGAACGCGTCGCCGACCTCCACGAGGTAGTTCGCGAGATCGAGCTTGGTGATGCCGGCCTCGGGGAAGATCACCCGCTCGGGGCTCGAGATCCGCACCTCCCGGTCGCCGTCGGGACCCGGGACCGTAAGGACTACAGCGCCGCCTGCCATGCGACCACCGTACCGCCCGAACCGCCGGTGTCCGTGATGTGAATTCCTTGTGGGATCACACGTCGTCGCTTGAGCGGTCTCACAAGTGGGACAGAATGGCAGAGCGGGCGCGCATCCGTGCCGCCCGCGAACGAGGTCCTTCGAGAAGAGGTGCATGACCCTGAGGATCGTGAGCTACAACCTCCGCAAGCACGCTGCGAGCGGAGAGTTGACGGGCATCGCAGAGGCGTACGACGTCGACGTCCTGTGCCTGCAGGAATGCGACAGCGACGCGCTGCCCGAGCGTCTGCACCACCTGGTGCTCGCCGACACGACCCGGGCCAACCGGCTGGGGCTCGCCGTCTACGTGCGCGACGACCGCTACGAGATCCTGCACAGCCAGGTCTTCGCCGTCCAGAAGTCGCTGCACGACCGCGTGCTGGCGCCGGCCAACGAGCGCCTGCTGGCCGTGCACCTGCGCGACCGCGACAACGGCGAGGAGATTCTGGTGGGGTCGTTCCACGCCGCACCTCTGACCGCTCTGAACTCGCTGCGGCGCAAGCAGATCGCCGCCGCCCACGATGGGATGCGGTCCCTCGCTCCCGGCACCGCCGCCGTGATGGTCGGCGACTTCAACTACCCCTGGTTCATCCGGGGCCTCGAGCGGCACCTCACGACCTCCGGCTACACGCTGAAGCGCACGACGCAGCCGACCTACCTGCGCTACAAGTTCTTCTCCGGCTACTTCGACTTCGTCACGTCGACCGGCTTCGAGATCGAGCGGGTGGATGTGCTGCCCGCGGGCGCGTCGGACCACCGGCCCATCCGGCTGGACGCCGAGCTCGCGGCCTGACCGGGCGCGAAGGCCTCGCCGCCGCCAGGCCCGTCCGCTGGCAAGATGGTGGCGTGACCGACACTGTGCCCTCCGCCCTGCTCGTCATCGACCTCCAGAACGGCGTCCTGCCCGGCTGCTTCGACGCCGAGGGCGTGCTCTCCCGCGTCCGGCAGCTCGTCGACCGCGCCCGCGCCGCGAGTACCCCGGTGGTCTGGGTGCAGCACGAGGAGGACGGGATGGAAGAGGGCAGCGAGCCCTGGCAGCTCGCCGACGGGCTCGTCCCTGCCGACGGCGAGCCCCGCATCTTGAAGCGCTATCGCGACTCCTTCGCCGACACCGACCTCGACGAGGTCCTGGAGCGGCTCGACGTCGGCCGCCTCGTCGTGACGGGAGCGCAGAGCGACTACTGCGTGCGGACCACGGCGCAGAGCGCGGCGGTGCGCGGCTACGACGTGGTGCTCGTCTCCGACGCCCACACCACCACCGACAGCGAGTGGGACGGCGTGGAGCTCACCGGTGAGCAGATCGTGGCGCACACGAACCGGTACTTCGACGGCCTCCGCTACCCGGGCCAGCTGTTCGGGGTGGCCGAGGCGGCATCCGTGCCCGTCTGACCCGGCGGGGACTCGTCGTCCCGCTGCCCCGGGCGTACGGTGAGGGCGTTTCGACGACTGGGGTGGTGTCGATGGAGTTCCCCGCGTGGCTGACCGCCTGGCTGGCCGGCGACGACTACACGATCGCGCGCGAGATCCTGGAGCGCGGCGTCGCCGCGCTCTACCTCGTCGCGTTCGTGTCGGCGGTGAACCAGTTCCCCGCGCTGCTCGGCGACAACGGTCTGCTGCCCGCCCGGCGTTTCCTGCGGCACCCCTACGCCCGGAAGCAGCCGACGCTGTTCCGCCGGCGCTACTCGGACCGGCTGCTGCGCACGGTCGCCTGGACGGGGGCGGTGCTCTCGGCGCTCATCGTCGCCGGCGTGGTGCAGCTCGCGCCCACGTACGTCTTCGTCCCGGTCTTCCTGATCGTGTGGTTCCTCTACCTCTCGATCGTGAACATCGGTCAGACCTTCTACGGTTTCGGCTGGGAGAGCCTGCTCTGCGAGGCGGGGTTCATCGTCGCCTTCCTCGGCGCGTGGGACACCGCTCCCCCGATCACGATCGTCTTTTTCGTCCGCTGGCTGGTGTTCCGGCTGGAGTTCGGCGCCGGCATGATCAAGATGCGCGGCGACCGGTCGTGGCGTGACCTCACGGCGCTGTACTACCACCACGAGACGCAGCCCATGCCGAACCCGCTCAGCCGCTCCGCGCACCTGCTGCCGAAGTGGTTCCACCGGGTGGAGGTGCTGGGCAACCACTTCGCGCAGCTGATCGTGCCGTGGTTCCTGTTCTTCCCGCAGCCGGTCGCGAGCGTCGCCGCGGCCGTCATGATCCTCACCCAGCTGTGGCTGGTGGTCACCGGCAACTTCGCGTGGCTGAACTGGATCACGATCGTGCTCGCGTTCGCCGGGATCAGCGACCCGGTGTTCTCGTGGCTGTTCGGCGGAGTGGAGGTCGGCGGGATCGGCGCTGCCGACGTCCCGCTCTGGTACGCCGTGGTGGCGGTGGCGGCGACCGTGTTCATGGTGGTCCTGAGCTGGCCGCCGCTGAAGAACCTGTTCTCGCGCCGGCAGCTGATGAACGCGAGCTTCAACCGATGGCACCTGGTGAACGCGTACGGCGCGTTCGGCAGTGTCACCAAGGAGCGCTACGAGGTGGTCGTCGAGGGAACGACCGACGACCCGGGCGACCCGGATGCGCTCTGGCTGGAGTACGCCTTCAAGGGCAAACCCGGCGACGTGCACCGCATCCCGCGACAGTTCGCGCCGTATCACCTGCGGCTCGACTGGCTGATGTGGTTCCTGGCGCTCGGCTCGCGCGACTCGCCCTGGTTCGAGGTGCTCCTGCTGCGCCTGCTCGAGGCGGACCGGCCGACCCTGAAGCTGCTCCGGCACGACCCGTTCGGCGGGGTGCCGCCGCGGGCGATCCGCGCCCGGATGTTCCTGTACCGCTTCAGCACGCACGCCGAGAAGCGGGAGACGGGCGACGTCTGGGTGCGGTCGGAGGTCGGCGACCTGGTGCCGCCGGTGAGCCTGCGCAGCGGTCAGTAGCCGGTGCGCTCCTCCTCCAGCTTGGCGAGATCCCGCCAGATGAGGAGCTTGAGCCGTGCCGGCTTCTCGCGCTCGTAGTCCGCCTTCAGCGCCTCCGCGCCGGAGAACGCGTCGAGTCCCGCCTCGATGGCGCGCCCGACCTCGTCCCACGCATCCTGCCGACCGCGCTCGACGAGGGCGAGCAGCTCCTCCTCCGAGTCGGCCTTCGCCCGCAGCGCCGCCGCGAGCTGGATGGCCGCATCCCGTCGCAGCCGCAGGTTGTCCGCATCCACCCGGCGGTAGTCGTGAGGGTGCTCAGCGTCGCCGCTCAGCTTCTCGGCCGCCTCCAGCTCCTCCTCGATCCGCCCGGCCGCGACGCCCTGCTCGGAGGCGAGCTCGCGCAGCATCGCCGCCGCCTCCATGGCGTGCATCGCCGGGTCGTACGAGTTGCCGTACTGGATCGTGTCGACGACGATGTGGTTCTTGACCGCCATGCGCGTGGCGTATTCCGCGAGCAGCATGCCTTCCTCGACGGACTGCTCGAGGCTCGGCGCCGGCGGCTCGGGCAGGGCGTGCTCGTCGAACGGACGCGTGCGTGTCGTCTTCTCGACACGCCTGCGGAACCACTTCGGCCAGCGCATGGGACTCCTCGAACCCGGCGCCCGTACGACGCCGTCCTCCCATTCTGGCCGATCGGCTCCCGGGATTCAGCGGCCTGTGAAGAACGCGTTCGCGCGACGCGTGAACAGCAGCACGATGATCAGCAGCGACCACAGGATCTGGACGATCCCGCTCGCCACCTGGTTGGTGAACAGCAGCAGGATGACGCCGTTCACGATGTCGACGACCATCACGACCGTGACCACCGCGCGCGCGCCGGGGCTGCCACGCAGCAGTCCGCGCGCCACGACGATCACGATGATGCCGAGCAGGATCGAGATGATGGCCGCCGTCGTGATACCGGCCGCACCGCCGCTCGCCGAACCGGCCACCTGATCGCGCGTGATCAGCAGGATCACCCCGCCGATCACGTTCAGGATGCCGTTGATGTAGGTGAGGACGGCCACGAACGTGACCGACCCGGGACGTACCGCCATGCCGACCCCTCCACTCCGCCGCGGTGCTCTTCTCGCCCGGGCGCTTCACCGGTAGCTTGGCGGATATGGCCGGTTATCGCTACGAGTTCGAGGCGGAGTTGTTCCGCTGGGCCTCCCGCCGGGAGCTGTGGGTCTTCGCGCAGCTGCCCGAGGAGGTGTCGGAGGAGATCCGGCTGCAGCCGCATCCACCCGCCGGGTTCGACTCCGTCAAGGTGTCGGTGACGCTGGGCGGCTCGCGCTGGTCGACGTCGATCTTTCCGCAGGCGGATGGCACGTACGTCGTGCCGATCAAGAGCGCCGTGCGGCGGGCCGAGGGCGTCGAGCTCGGCGACCGGGTGCGGATCGGCGTCGAGACGCTGCTGTAGCGCTACCGCGTGCCCGACATGATCGTGTTCAGGGCGAGAACGATGATCAGCCCGTTGAAGAAGTAGCTCAGCACGGAGTGCCAGACGATGGTCCAGCGCATCCGGGTGCTCAACACCTCGACGTCGGATGCCGCGAACGTGGTGCCGAGGGTGAAGGCGAAGTAGACGAAGTCGACGAACCGCGGAACGGGCGCCGGTGCGCCGTCCGGGTGCGGGAACCGCAGCATCGGCTCCGCGGCGGCGAAGTACCGCTGGTAGTAGATCTGCGAGAAGCCCCAGTGCAGGAACCCCCAGGCGAGCAGCATCGACCAGACGCCGACGAAGTCGGTGACCGACCCGATCTGCGGATCGTTGTGGAGGGCGAGCACCTGGATCGCGGCGGCCAGGCCGATGAGGCTGGAGAGGATGGTCGCGGTCATCGACACGGTCCGGGCGAGACGTCCGGTCTCCCAGCGGGCCGGGCGACCGCCGGGAGGGGCGGGGCGTCGCGAGACGCGACCCAGCACGATCAGCACGACGATGAGGTAGATCGTCCCGATCCCGCACCAGATCGCGAGCAACTCGAGCGTGGTGGCGTCGTCTTCGGCGAGCACGACGAGCCAGACGCCCACGACGATCATGGCCAGCTGGGCCAGGAGGCTGGCGGCCAGGCCGAGGACGACCCACGGCCGCCGCACGGGCGCGCTCTGCGACATACCTGGATGCTAGCGGTGCCATCCTCTATCGCTGCGCAGGGCAGGATGGAGTGGTGCAGCCCCTCGTCGTCGTCGCGGCCGTCGTCCGCGACGGTGACCGTGTTCTGGCCTGCCGTCGGGCGCCCGAGAAGGATGCCGCCGGACGCTGGGAGTTCCCGGGCGGCAAGGTCGAGAGCGGAGAGTCGCCGGAGGCCGCGCTCGCACGCGAGATCGCGGAGGAACTCGGGGTGCGCATCCACGTCGGTGCGCTGCTCGACCGCACGGTGACCGCGCGCGCAGGCGGCCGCGCGATCGACCTCGCCTGCTTCGACTGCCGGCTCGACGGGGACGCACCGGTCGCGAGCACCGATCACGATGAGCTGCGCTGGATGCCCGTCGAGCGTCTCGGCGAGCTCGACTGGGCGGAGGCGGACCTCGTCGCCGTCGCCGTACTGACCCGGGAGGTCACGTGAAAGCCCTGTACTACGAGCGTTTCGGCGGACCAGTGGAGGTCGCGGAGGTCGCCGACCCGGCCGTCCCGGAGGGCGGCGCCGTCATCCGCGTCGAGGCCTCGGGCCTCTGCCGCAGCGACTGGCACGCGTGGGCGGGCCACGACGACTCGGTCGCCCTCCCTCACGTCCCCGGTCACGAGTTCGCGGGTGTCGTCGAGGCGGTCGGCGCCGGAGTCTCGCACTGGCGGCCGGGCGACCGCGTCACCGCTCCCTTCGTCAACGGTTGCGGCGAGTGCGAGTGGTGCCGCGCCGGTCAGGCGCAGGTGTGCCCGCAGCAGACGCAGCCCGGTTTCACCCACTGGGGATCGCACGCCGAGCTCGTCGCCGTGCGCGCCGCGGACACGAACCTGGTGCGCGTGCCGGACGGCCTCTCCGCCGACGCCGCCGCGAGCCTGGGCTGCCGGTTCGCGACGGCGTACCGAGCGGTGACGGCTCGGGCGCGCATCCAGCCCGGGGAGTGGCTCGCGGTCTACGGCGCGGGCGGCGTCGGCCTGAGCGCGGTGATGGTCGCCGCGGCGCTCGGCGCGCGGGTGGTGGCCGTTGACCGCTCCCCCGCCGCACTGGATCTGGCCGCGCGTCTCGGAGCGGAGCACACGGTCGTCGCCGCCGCGGACACCGCTGACCGGGTGCGCGACCTCACCGACGGAGGGGCTCACGCCACGATCGACGCGGTCGGCTCCCCCGACACCGCGACGACCGCCGTGCGTTCGCTGCGCCGGCTCGGCCGTCATGTGCAGGTCGGGCTGCTGGCCGCCGCCGTGCCCGAGCTCCCGCTGGACCGGGTCATCGGATGGGAGCTCGAGATCCTCGGCAGCCACGGCATGGCGGCCGCCGCCTACCCGGAGATGCTCGACCTGGTGGCCGCGGGGCGTCTGACCCCACAGCAGCTGGTCGGCGGTGCCGTCGGCTTCGCCGAGGCCGCGCACCTGCTCGAGACGGCGGACACCGCGCCGCCGACGGGCATCGCGGTGCTGCACCCCGCGGGCTGAGCGGCGGCGGCCCGCACCAAACGGAGGAACCGTGCGGCCTCCCGCCGCCTGCCTCCTCCTTTCCCACGGCCGCCCGGCGTGTCCCGCGGGATCTCCTCCGTTTCCCACCACCCGCGGCCGCCGTCCCCTGCGCCGTCCCCGCCTCCCGAACCGGTCCGCCGCGCGGACGGAAACGGAGGCGATCCGGCCTCTCCCCGACTGTTCAGGCGGGAAACGGAGGTGCTGGGAAGTCGAAGGATGCGGCATCCCCTCCGTCTGTGCGGTCAGGCAGGCGGCGCTGTGGCACCGTGAGCGTCCGACGCGTCGACGTCCAAGGTCTCAGCGGCAGGGTCGCTGCCGACAGGCGGCGCCCACTCCTGGCCGCGGGCGGCCCCACCCTGAGCCGCTGCGACGGGTGCCAGATACGCGCTCGCCGCACCGACGTCCTGCCCGCGCACGAACACCCCCGTCGACGGCGGCGTCGGCTTCTTCGGCTCGAACGCGAAGACGATGACGGGGATCAGGAACAGCACGGCCGTGACCAGCGTTGCCGCACCTGCGATTCGCCACCACACATCGGGCCACTGCGCCTCGGGAAGCGCGGGCGGCAACGCCAGGAGCACCGCGATGACCCAGATGAAGACGAGCGCCATCGCGGCGAACACCTTCGTGGCCTGCGACGTGGCGTGGGCGACGAACCGCCGACCGTACGTCTGGGTGACGATCAGGGCTGCGCGCAGCAGGACCACGATCCACACGAACAAGGAGAGCTGCACAGACCAGACCACCCCGCTCCCGGTGTCCTCCGGCTGGAAGAAACCGCCCCAGGTCTTCAGCAGGCCCACGAGCACGAGGACCGCGTTGATGCCGGTCGACACGGGCAGATACCAGCGGTTGGGGCCGTGGGCCATCCCTGCGTCGAGCACGACGGCACCGGCGAACGCGGCAGCGAGCAGCAGCGTCAGCCAGGCACGACCCGCGATCTCGGCCTGATCGCCGAGGATGATGAAGATCGACCCGAGCACGGCGGCGGCGACGAGAACGCCGATCGCCAACCAGAGCGACAACGTTCGCATGCGCGGTCCCCGTGTCGTGATTTCGTGTTCCATGGCTCTACCGCTTTCCGTGACTCGTCTGCACACATGAAAAGTTCTGTACACACGTACCGACGGCGGAAGTGGGCGATCGTGACGCCGCTGGCCCACATCCCCCTCCCATCCGGCAGGATGAGCACATGCGCATCGACGACTTCCCTCGCCCCGACACCGCCGCGTCACGCGCCGCCCTCGAGATCGCGACCGCGTACCACACGCCCTCGCTGCTCAACCACGTCCAGCGGTCGTGGCTGTGGGCGGAGGCGTTCGCCACCGTGCGCGGGTTCGAGCCCGACCACGAGCTGCTCTACGTGTCGGCGCTGCTCCACGACCTCGGCATCGCGCCCGAGTTCGACAACAACACGCTCGCCTACGAGGATGCGGCCGGTCACGTCGCCATCGCTCTCACCGCGGGCGCGGGATGGCCGGCCGACCGCCGCGTGCGCGCCCACGAGGTCATCGTGCGGCACAACTGGCCGGAGGTCGACCCGGCGATGGATGTCGAGGGGCACCTGCTCGAGATCGCGACCGCCCTCGACATCTCCGGGGCGCGCGACGGTGAGCTTCCGAAGGAGTTCCTCCGCGAGGTGGTGACAGCCTACCCGCGGCTGGAGCTGGCCGCGGAGTTCGGTTCGTGCGTCTCCGACCAGGCCGAGCGCAAGCCGGACACGTCTGCCCGCCGGCTCGTCGACGGCGGGGTGCAGCGGAAGCTCCGCGACAACCCGCTGGAACGTATCCTCGAAGGGTGACCCTCTCCCTCGCCGAGCGCCCGACGCTGCCGCCCACCCGGCTGGCGGAGTCGGAGTGGCGGTCGCGCGAGCAGGCGCACATCGAGCGCGCCGACGCGCTGACCGCCGCGCACCGCGAACGGGCGGCCCGCGGCGAGAAGCACCCGGTGTGGGACTTCCTGTTCACCTACTACTCCTACGCGCCGGCGCAGTTGCGCCGCTGGCATCCGGGGCCCGGCGTCGAGCTGGAGGGAGCGGATCAGGACCCGCGTGCGGGGTGGCGCTGGTACGCACCAGGGTCGACACCGGGTTCGCTCGTCGTCGACCGTGCCGCCCTGGAGCACGAGAAGGCGTCGCTTCTGCGAATCGTCGAGCGCATCCTCCGTTCGACGGCCGCGCGGCCGGGACGGTTCGGCTGCTTCGGTCTGCACGAGTGGGCGATGGTCTACCGGCAGGACGAGCACCGGCATCCCGTGCCGCTGCGTCTCGGTCAGGATGCGACGGATGCGGTGGTCGAGTCGCACGAGCTGCGGTGCACCCACATCGACGCGTTCCGCTTCTTCACCCCGGACGCGGTGCCGCTCAACCGGTTCGCCCCGACCCGCGAGACGCAGCCGGAGCTGGAGCAGCCGGGCTGCCTGCACGCCGGGATGGACGTCTACAAGTGGGCGATGAAGCTCGGCCCGCTGGTGCCCGGTGAGCTGCTGCTCGATGCGTTCGAGCTGGCCCGCGACATCCGGCTTCTCGACATGCAGGCCTCGCCGTACGACATGCGAGCGTGGGGCGCCGAGCCCGTCGCCATCGAGACGCCCGAGGGGAAGGCCGAATACGTGCGCCGGCAGCGCGCGTTCGCCGAGCGCTCGAATGCGCTGCGAGGCCGCATCCTGACCGCGTGGCTCGGCGAGGAGAGCCTGCGCGCCTGACGCCGGGCGCGGGTCGCCCGGCTCAGCCGCTCTTCTTACCCGGCGACGTGGGCGTCGGCGAGCTGCCGCCCGGTGTGGGGGTGCCCGTCGCGGCACCGCCCTGCCCGTTGCTGATCGTGAGCGTCACCGAGTCGCCGTCCTCGAGCGACGCACCGGCAGCGGGGTCGCTCGACGCGACGGTCCCGGCCGGCTGGTCGCTGGGTACGGGCGCGGAGTCGACGGTCACATCCAGACCCAGGCCCTCGAGCAGCTTCTGCGCGACGTCCGGCGCCTTGCCCGTCACATCCGGCATCGTGATCTGGTCGCCGTACAGCACGGCGTCCGTCGGCTCGGTGAAGTCGCCGCCGCCGTACGCCGCGTTCAGGGCCTTGAGGATGGGCTTGGCGATCGAGAACTTCACATTCCCGCCGCCCACGCCGTTGAAGTACAGGGAGCGGAGGGGTGTCGAGCCCGAGACGTTCCCGACCCACGTGGCCGTCGCGACCTTGGTGGTGGATGTGATGAGCCAGTTCTCGAGCGAGTCGTCCGTCGTTCCGGTCTTGGCCATGATCGGGATATCGTCGTACGGGTTGGCGCTCGCCGCCGTCCCTCCGCCTCTGATGACGCCCTCCAGCGCGTAGGTCACGCCCGCCGCGATCTCCGGTTTGAGGCCCTGCGTGCAGGTGGTCTTGCTGACCTTGTGGTCGCTGCCGTCGGCGTTCACCACGCGGTCGATCGCCACGGGCGTGCAGACCACGCCGTTGTTGGCGATGCCCGCGTAGGCGGTGGCCATCGTCAGCGGCGAAATGTAGTTCGTCCCGAGGATCATCGACGGCGTCTGCACCCACGGGTTGCTCTTCGAGGCGGGATGCACGCCGAGCCCCTTCGCCGCGTTCACGATCGAGCACAGGTCGACCTTCGTGCCCATCTCGGCGAAGGCGGTGTTGACCGACTCGGCGGTCGCGGCCATCACCGAGAGCCGGCTGGCCGATCCCTCGTCGTTGGTGACCGGCCAGTCCGGGCCGTCGATGTTCGCGCAGGTGTTGGTGAAATCGGAGGTCGGGAAGACGTGCTGCGAGGCGTTCACCGTCTCGTAGAGGCTGTGACCGGCCTCCAGCCATGCTGCGAGGTCGAAGGCCTTGAAGGTCGACCCGGTCTGGAAGCCCTGCGACCCGCCGTAGTCCTCGTCGGTGTTGTAGTTCACGGCCGTCGTGCCGTCGATGGGTGTGTCTGTGTTGTTGAAGCTGCGGTTCTGCACCATGGTCACGATGCGGCCGGTGCCCAGCTCCAGCGCCACGTTGCTCGCACCCAGGTCGATGCCCGGACGGGAGCCGGGGATGTACTTGCTGAGGGAGGCCTGCGCCACCTGCTGCAGGTCAAGGTTGAGGGTGGTGTAGATCTTGAGGCCGCCGCGGTTGAGAGTCTGCCAGCGGTCGTCGGCGGTCGCGCCGTACGCCGGGTCGGTGAGGATCACGTCGCGCACGTAGTCGCAGAAGAACGCGGCGTTGTACTGCTGCGCGGCCGCGCATCCCTGGGTCGTCGGTGTGATGGCCGGCTGGATGGGCGTAGCCTTCGCCGCGTCGCGCTGCTGCTTGGTGATGGTGTGCGTGATGTACATGCGGTCAAGTACGTAGTCGCGCCGCTCCTTGGTGAGCTTATAGCCGTTGGCGGCGCCGTTCTCCTTGTTGTCCGGCTGGTCGATGCGCAGGTTGGCCGGGTTGTTCAGGATGGCGGCGAGCGTGGCCGCCTGGGTCAGATCCAGCTTCGCGGCGGTGGTGTTGAAGTAGTACTGGGCGGCGGCCTGCACGCCGTACACCTGGCCGCCGAAGCCGACGACGTTGAGGTAGCCGGTGAGGATGTCCTTCTTGCTGTAGGTCTTCTCCACCTCGACCGCGTAGCGCATCTCCTGCACCTTGCGCTGGAGGGTCACTCCGGCGGCGTCGGCGTAGCAGGCCTGCACCTTCTTCTGGCTGGTGAGCGCCTCGCACTTCTCCACTTCGACGTTCTTCACGTACTGCTGCGTGATCGACGACCCGCCCTGCACGTCACCGCCCGCGACCGTGGAGACGGCGCCGCGCAGGGTTCCCCAGATGTCGACGGCCCCCTCGGTGTAAAAGCGGGGGTCCTCGGCGGAGACGGTCGCATCCTTCACGGTCTGGGCGATCTGGTCCCAGGTGACGTCCTGCCGGTTCTGGGCGTAAAAGGTGGCGATCGGCACGTCCTGACCGCCCTGCTTCGCGTACACCGTCGAGTTCTGGGCGAACTGCTGGATGTGGAGGTTCGCCGGCAGCGCGTTGAAGTCGCTGACCCCGGCCGCTGCCGTCACGCCAACTCCCAGGAAACCGGGCAGCAGGAAGAGCGAGCTGAGCACAGCGGCGACCAGCGCGAGGCCGAGGAACTGCGCGATGAGCCCGCCGCGGGTGCGCGCGGGCTTCAGCTCGAAACTCTTGACGGGCTCCAGCCGCTCGTCGATGGCGGCCAGGCGGGGATTGCGGGGTCGATCGGAGGCGGGCACGCCTTCCAACAAACCAGGCGACCCTGGACGAGTCCAGGGGTTCGGGTGTGCGTCCCTTTGGAGACGTTCAGGATGCGCACATCCCGCCCCGTCCGATCCGCATGCGGTTGACGCAACACGCCGTCGCGCGCGCCGCCGCGACGGCGTGTTGCGTCAACTGGATGGATCCGCCCGACGCACGAAGCGCCGGCCCTGGGAACAGGACCGGCGCTTCGGTGAGGGAGGTGCGGGCCGGGTTACGCCGCGATCGGGAAGGCCGCAGGAGCCGCGGCGACCCGGAGGTCGCCGGCCTCGGCGTCCACGATCACGCGGCCGCCCTCGGAGAGCTCGCCGCTGACCATGAGTTCGGCGATGCGGTCGTCGACCTCGCGCTGGATGACGCGGCGGAGCGGGCGGGCACCGTACTCCGGCTCGTAGCCGGCGTCGGCGATCCAGGCGACCGCCGCATCCGTCGCCTCGAAGGCGATGTCGCGGGCGGACAGCCGGGAGGCCGTCGCGGTGAGCAGCAGGCGGACGATGTCGCGGAGCTGCTCGGCATCCAGCTTCCGGAACAGCACGATCTCGTCGATGCGGTTCAGGAACTCGGGGCGCATGGCCTCGCGCAGCTTGCCCATGACCCGGTCGCGGATGTCCTTCTCCGAGGAGAAGCCGTCCGAACCGACCGGGACGAAGCCGAGCGCGCCGCTCCGCGACGCCAGGAACTCCGAGCCCAGGTTGGAGGTCATGATGACGACCGTGTTGCGGAAGTCGACCGTCCGGCCCTGGCCGTCGGTGAGGCGGCCGTCGTCGAGCACCTGCAGCAGCAGGTTGAACACGTCCGGGTGGGCCTTCTCGATCTCGTCGAACAGCACCACCGAGTACGGGTTGCGGCGCACGCGCTCGGTCAGCTGACCGGCCTCGTCGTAGCCGACGTACCCGGGAGGGGCGCCGACCAGTCGCGCGACCGTGTGGCGCTCGCCGAACTCGCTCATGTCGAAGCGCAGCATCGCCTTCTCGTCGCCGAACAGCGACGATGCGAGCGACTTGGCCAGCTCCGTCTTGCCCACACCCGTCGGGCCGAGGAAGAGGAAGCTGCCGACCGGGCGGCGCTCGTCACCGAGGCCGGTGCGGTTGCGGCGGACGGCCTTCGCGACCGCGACGACCGCGTCGTCCTGACCGATCACGCGCTGGTGCAGCTCCGACTCGAGGCGCGCGAGGCGCTCGCGGTCGGCCTCGCCGATGCGCGACACCGGGATGCCGGTCGACCGGGACACGATGGCCGCGATCTCGGGCTCGCCGACGACGGCCTCGACCCGCGGGGCGGAACCGAGCTCGTCCAGCGAACGCTGCACGGCCTCGATCTCGTCACGCAGACGCGACGCCTCCTCGTAGTGCTCGGCCGCGACGGCGGAGTTCTTCTCGGACTCCAGCGTGGCCAGGCGCTCCATCAGAGCGGAGGTGTCGACGCGCTTGCCCAGCGACAGGCGCAGACGCGCTCCGGCCTGGTCGATCAGATCGATCGCCTTGTCGGGCAGGAAGCGGTCGGAGATATACCGGTCGGAGAGCTCGACGGCGGCGCGGATCGCGTCGGCCGTGTAGGTCACACCGTGGTGCTCCTCGTACGCGCCACGGAGGCCGTCGAGGATGAGGACCGCGTCCTCCACCGACGGCTCGCCGACGGTCACCGGCTGGAAGCGGCGCTCGAGTGCCGGGTCCTTCTCGATGCGGCGGTACTCCTTGAGCGTCGTCGCGCCGACCAGGTGCAGGTCGCCGCGGGCCAGGCGGGGCTTCAGGATGTTGCCCGCGTCCATCCCGCCGGACTCGCCGGACCCTCCGGCGCCAACCACGGTGTGCAGCTCGTCGATGAACACGATCAGCTCATCCTTGCCGTCGCTGATCTCGTCCATGAGCTTGGTGAGCCGCTCTTCGAAGTCGCCGCGGTACCGGGTCCCTGCGACCATTCCGGCGAGGTCGAGGGAGACGACCTTCTTGTCCTGCAGCTGCTCGGGCACGTCGCCGGAGACGATCGCGCGGGCGAGGCCCTCGACGATCGCGGTCTTGCCGACGCCGGCCTCACCGACCAGCACCGGGTTGTTCTTGGTGCGGCGGGAGAGGATCTCGACGGTCTGCTCGATCTCGTCCAGGCGTCCGATCACCGGGTCGAGCTTGCCGTCGCGGGCGAGCGCCGTCAGGTCGGTGCCGAACTGGTCGAGCATCGGGGTCTGCGAGTCGTCCTGCGCAGCGTCCGGGTCGCCGGGCTGACCGGCGCCGACGGTGGTGCTCTGACGCATCGCCTCGGTGAGGGCCTCCGGCGTGACGCCGGCGGCCTGCAGCACGCGGCCGGCCGGGGCGTCCCGCCCGATCACGAGCGCGAAGAAGACGTGCTCGGGGTCGATGTAGGTCGAGCCGGAGGCCTGAGCCACCTGGTACGCGTGGAAGAGGGCGCGCTGGAGCGGCCCGGTGATGGATGCGCCGTCCGCCTGGATCATGTCGCCCGGGGCGGGCAGGCGCGACTCGGCGGCTTCGGCGACACGGGAGGGGTCGACGCCGATGCGGCGCATGGCGTCGGCGGCCGGCTCCTGCTCGGCCATCACGCGCAGCACGTGCAGCGCGTCGAGCTCGCTGTGGCCGTGCTGAAGCGCGAACCGTCCGGCCTCCGCCAGGATCTCCTGGGTGCGCCGGCTGAGGAAGCGGCTGATGTCGATGGAGCGTGCGTTGCGCGCACGCTCACCCGCGAGGTACCGGGCGAGGAACTCGTCGAACGAGTTGGCGCCGTCACCGTCGGGAGTGAAGTTCTCAGGCACGTGTTCTCCTGTTTCTGAAAGTTGAGCCTTGTGCACTCAAGTCCAACGCAGGAGGGATGGCCTTATTCCCGTGTGCCCGATTTGGTCATGCCCGTAGGCACCCCGACGCGTCACTCACCCGAATCGAGGGCGTCGAGCGCGGCCACATCCTCCGCAGACAGCTCGAAGTCGACGTCGGCGTTCTCGCGGATGCGCTCGGGCGTCGTCGACTTCGGCAGCGGCAGGATGTCCTTCTGCAGCAGGTAGCGGATGCTCACCTGGGCGACTGACTTGCCGTACTTGTCGGCGATCTCCTTGATGTCGCCGTTGTCGAGCAGGCGCCCGGTCGCGAGCGGCGAGTACCCCTCGACGAGGATGTCGTGTTCCGTGCTGTACGCGGTCGTCTCGGGCTGAGTGTTCCCGACGAACCAGCGGATCTGGTTCGCGTGCGGCACCACCTCGGTCGCGTCGATCAGCGACTCGAGGTCGGCGACCTCGAAGTTGCTGACGCCGATCGAGCGGGTGCGGCCCTGCTCGTACAGCTCCTCGAAGACCTTCCACACCTCGATGTTCCCGGCCCGGTGGTCGCTGCCGATGGCGTTCCAGGGCCACGGCGCGTGGATGAGGTAGAGGTCGATCGGCCCGAGGTCCAGCAGCGCGGTCGACCGGTCGAAGGCGTGGCGTGCTCCCTCCGCATCCTTCACCTCGGCGGGGCACTTGGTGGTGATGAAGATCTCCTCGCGGGGGATACCGCTGTCGCGGACGGCACGGCCGACGCTGGCCTCGTTGCCGTAGGCGCGCGCCGTGTCGATGTGCCGGTAGCCCGCGTCGAGAGCGGTGCGGACCGAGTCGTAGGTCTCGGAGCCGTCCGGGATCTGCCAGGTGCCGAACCCGATCTTCGGGATGGTGACGCCGTTCGACAGCGTGAAGGTATCGGTGAGTGCGGGCATGCGTGGTTCCTCTCTCGGAAGGATGCGGTGCCGCACATCGTAGCCCGCGCGCGGGATCAGTCCACCGGCTCCGGGCTCCCGTTGCGCAGGTGCTCGTAGACGACACTGGTGCGCACGTCGGCGATCTCCCGCCGCTGCGTCAGTCGGTCGATCACGAAGGCGTACAGGCTCTCGTTGTCGGCGACGGCGACGTGGACGATGAAGTCCTCGTTGCCGCTCGTGACGAAGACGCCGAGGGTCTCCGGCAGGGACGCCACCCAGTCGCGGAACCCCTCGATGACCGGCCGGGACGGCGGGCGGATGCGCACAGCGATGAGCGCCTGCACCGGCCGGCCGATGGAGGCGAGGTCGACGTCGAGCACTGCTCCGCGGATGATGCCCTTCCGACGGAGCGCCCGCGTCCGTTCCAGCGCGGTGCTCGGCGAGACGCCGACGGCCGCGGCGACGTCGCGATTGCTCTTCCGTGCATCCGACTGCAGTTCGCGCAGGATCGCCCGATCAAGTTCGTCCACGACGCCCAGGATAGAGCACCAGTCGAACGAAATTCGGAGCGGCAGCGCCGCCGCCTCGAATTCTGTAGTTTCAAGCCCGAATCACCGAACGAGAGGAACACGAATGGCGGATCAGGTCGGCTTCCTGCCCGACGAAGTGGACACGGCGGCGCCCACGCGAGCGGCGCGGCTGAAGTGGGTGGTCGTCGTCGACGAGTCCCTTCCGACGGGCATCGCGGCAAACGCGGCGATCTGCACCGCGGCGGCCACGGCCGCCGGCGTCACCGGGCTCCTCGGACCGGACGCGGTGGATGCCGACGGCAGCTCGCATCCCGGCCTCCCCTGGGCCGGGTGCTCTGTGCTCCGCGCGAGCGGTGAGCAGCTGGCGGCGATCCGCGCGAAGGCGGCCGCATCGGAGGGCGTCTTCGTTGCGGACATGCCCGCCGCCGCCCAGCTGACCCGGGTCTACGACGAGTACCTCGAGACGGTCGCGGAGACGCCGTCCGGCGCGCTCCCCTATTACGCGGTGAGCGTGGTGGGTCCGCGAAACCGCGTCGACAAGATCGTGGGGCGGCTCGCCCTGCTCTGAGTGCGCGGTCGCGCTCCACCCGCGACGCCGCCCTCCCCCGATGTCGGTGCACCGCGGTAGCGTCGCCCCCATGCAGATGGTTCTCGTCCCCGGTTTCTGGCTCGGCGCCGACGCGTGGCGGGAGGTGATCCCGGCCATCGAGAGCGCGGGCCATACGGCGCATCCGCTCACGCTGCCCGGCCTCGAATCGCGCGACGCCGACCGCAGCCGCATCCGCGTGCGCGACCACGTGGACGCGATCGTGCGGGCCATCGACGACCTGGGCGGCGACGAGCGGGATGTGGTGCTCGTCGGGCATTCCGGTGGCGGTCCTCTCGCCTACGCGGCGACCGCTGAGCGTCCGGACCGCGTCGCGCGCACGGTGTACGTCGATTCCTGGCCGCTCGGGCCCGGCGGGTCCGTCGCGCCCGACCTGCCCGCGAACGACGGCCAGGTCGAGCTCCCGGATTGGGAGGACTTCGAGGACGCCGACCTCATCGACCTGACCGACGAGCAGCGCGACGAGTTCCGCCGGATCGCGGTGCCGGAACCCGCCGACGTCGTCGCGGGACCGATCGAGCTCGCGGACGACTCCCGTCGGCGCGCGGTGCCGGCCACCATCGTCGCGTGCGAGTTCACTCCCACCGACCTGCGCTCGTGGATCGACGGCGGCGAGCCGGCCGTGGCCGAGGTCGGGCGCCTCGAGCACTGGGACGTGGTGGAGCTGCCGACCGGGCACTGGCCGATGTTCACCCGGCCGTCGGAGCTGGGCGCGCTGCTCGCCGAGCTCGCCGACCGCTGAGCGCAGCGATCGCCGAAGCGATGACCGAGCTGCTGGATCGCGACGAGGCGCGGCGCATCGCCGTGCGCGCGCAACGGCTCGATGCGCAACGTCCGGTCGGCCTCCTTCCGCTGGTCGAGCATCTGACCTTCCTGCAGCTCGACCCGACCGCCGCCATCGCGCCGAGTGCCGACCTGATCGCCTTCACTCGACTGGGAGCGTCGTATCGGCCAGAGCAGCTCGCCCAAGCGGTCGAACTCGATCGGACGCTGTACGAGCTGAAGGCGCAGGACGACCCCGTCCAGCCTCCGTTCGCCATGGTCCGCCCGGTCTCCGACCTCGGACTGAACCTGGCGCGGATGGCGGCCGGTCCCATTCACAGTGGCTGGCGAGCGTGGCTCGAAGCGAACCCGGGGTTCCGGCGCGACGTGCTCGACCGGCTGCGCGACGCGGGTCCTCTGCTCTCGAAGGACATCCCGGACGCGGCCGAAACGCCCTGGCAGTCGAGTGGATGGACGCACGAGAAGAACGTCACCCACATGCTCGAACTGCTGCAGGGCCTGGGCGAGGTCGCCGTCGCCGGGCGGATCGGTCGCCAGCGCACGTGGGACCTCGCCGAGCGGGTGTACCCGACCGGCATCGAGGTCGTCCCGGAGCCGGAGGCGACCCGGCTGCGCGATGAGCGCCGCCTGCGCGCGCTCGGCATCGCCCGTCCGCAGCTCGTCGGAAACGCGGGCGTCCCCGTGCGCGTCGAGGGCAGCGACCGCGAGTGGCGGGTCGATCCGGCCGCTGTCGGGCACCCGTTCGCCGGCCGCACGGCGCTGCTGTCGCCCTTCGATCGGCTCATCCACGACAGGGTGAGGTCGCAGGAGCTGTTCGGGTTCGAGTACCTGCTGGAGATGTACAAACCGGCCGCGAAGCGCCGCTGGGGCTACTTCGCGCTGCCGATCCTGCACGAGGACCGCCTGGTCGGCAAGCTCGACGCCGCGGCGGACCGGAAGGCCGGGGTGCTGCGCGTCGCCGCGGTCCACGAGGACGAGCCGTTCGGCCCCAGCACACGCGACGCCGTCGATGCCGCGATCGACGACCTGGCCGCGTGGCTGGGGCTGACGGTCACCCGCGCCTGACCGGCCTGCACCGCCGGGTCAGGCCGCCGGGTCAGGCCGCCGCGTCCTTGCCGTGCGGGTCGGAGGCGTTGAGCACCTCGACCACGCGGTCGTAGTCGCCGCGCGCCTCGCCGTAGCGCAGGAACTTCACGCGCTCCACCTGGAGCTCCTTCGCGTCGGGCTGCGTCTCGATGAGCGTCATCACCTCGCCGACGAACTCGTCGAGCGGCATGGCGAACTCGCTCTCCTCCTGACCGGGCAGGAGGCCCGTGCGCACCGACGGCGGCTCGAGTTCCACGATCTTCACGGTGGTGTCGGCCAGCTGCAGCCGGATGCTCTCGCTGAGCATGTGGACGGCCGCCTTGCTGGCGTTGTAGCTGGGCGTCGCCGCGAGCGGCGCGAACGCCAGACCGGACGACACGGTGACGATGGTCGCATCCGGGCGCGTCTGCAGGTGCTCGACGAAGGCGGCGATCAGCCGGATCGGGCCGAGGACGTTGGTGGTCACGATCGACTCGGCCGACCCGAGGAAGCCGGCAGGCGTGTGCCAGTCCTCGACGCGCATGATCCCGGCCATCGCGATCAGCACATTGAGGTCGGGATGAGAGGCCAGCACCTCGGCCGAAGCGGCACGGATGCTCTCGGCGTCCGCCGTGTCGATCCGGACCGTGTCGATGCCCGGGTGCTCCGCGGCGATCTGCTCGAGCAGCTCGGTACGGCGGCCGCCGACGATGACGGAGTTCCCGCGCTCGTGCAGAGCGACGGCGAGGGCGAGCCCGATGCCGCTGGTGGCGCCGGGGATGAAGACGGTGTTCCCTGTGATGTTCATGCCTCCACTCTGCGAGCGCCGCAACACGGGAGGAAGTGGAGCGGTCATCCAGGGATCGGCGATCCCTGGTTCGCGGCAGCGACGGGCGTCATCATGGAGGGATGGACCGTGCCGCACTCGCCGACTTCCTGCGCCGCCACCGCGAGACGCTGCGCCCGGAGGATGTCGGACTCCCTGCCGGGCTCCGCCGTCGCGCCCCCGGGCTCCGGCGCGAGGAGGTCGCCCTGCTCGCCGCCATGTCCACCGACTACTACACCCGTCTGGAGCAGCGCCGGGGGCCGCAGCCGAGCGAGCAGATGCTGTCGTCACTGGCACGGGCGCTCCGCCTCAGCGACGACGAGCGCGACTACCTGTACCGGGTCGCCGGTCACAACACCCCCGACCGGTTCTCCGGCGGCGGCCACGTCTCCCCCGCGCTGCAGCGGGTGCTCGACCGGCTCGAGGACACCCCCGCTCTGGTGCTCTCGAATCTCGGCGAGACCCTCGTCCAGAACCGCATGGCAGTCGCGCTGCTCGGCGACCGCTCCGGCTATACGGGCCTCGCCCGCAGCGAGTACTACCGCTGGTTCACCGACCCGGAGGTCGCCCGCGCACCGTATCCGGAGGAGGATCGCGCGCGCCAGAGCCGTGCTCAGGTCGCCTCGCTGAGGGATGCGTACGGGGCACTCGGTCCGCGTTCGCGCGCCGGCGAGCTGGTCCGCGCGCTCCTGGCGGAGAGTCCGGAGTTCGCGGAACTGTGGGAGCGCCACGAGGTCGCCCGTCGCTTCGAGGACCACAAGACGCTCCTCCACCCGGAGCTCGGGGCGATCGAACTCGACTGCCAGGCGCTGTTCACCGAGGACCAGTCGCAGTGCCTGCTGGTGCTGACGGCCGCGCCGCGCACCGAGGCCGCCGAGAAGCTGGCGCTCCTCAGCGTGCTCGGCACCCAGTCGTTCGCCGCGGCGACCCCGCGGGAGTAGCCTGACCGCGTGAGCGAAGGGCGATGGAGCCGGGATGACGCGGTCATCCGCTGGCTGCTGGAGGGCGACCCCGCCATCCGCTGGCAGACGCTGCAGGATCTGCTGGGCGCGCCGGCCGACGAGGTGACCGAGGAGCGCTCCCTCGTCGAGCGCGACGGCTGGGGTGCCGAGCTGCTGCGCCGCCAGGACGACCGCGGGACGTGGGGCGGGACGGTCTGGAAGCCGGAGGACCGCGACGCGACCGACAGCATCGTGCTCCTTCTCGGCCTGTTCGGCGCCGAGGGTGAGCGGACGCGCGAAGCGATCGACCGCGTCGCGGCCAACGTGGACTGGGGCGAGGAGTGGGACGACAGCCCGTTCTTCGACGGCGAGGTCGAACCGTGCATCAACGGCCGGGTGCTCACGGCTGCGGCCGCACTCGACCGGCCGGCGGATGTCCTCGTCGCGAAGCTGCTCGACGGCCAGCAGACCGACGGCGGCTGGAACTGCTACGCCGAGACGAAGGACGCGCCGGGCTCGTTCCACAGCACGATCTGCGTCGTCGAGGGGCTCGCCGCCTATCGCGATGCGACCGGCCGCACCGATCTGGACCATCCGCTGAAGCGCGGTCAGGACTACCTGCTGGTGCGCGGGATGATGCGGCGCCGGTCGACCGGCGAGTTGATCGACGAGGAGTGGCTCCGCTTCTCCTTCCCCTATTACTGGCATTACGACGTGCTGCGCGGGCTCGACCACCTGCGAGCCTCCGGCCTCCGGGCGGAGGGCTGGATCGCCGAGCGCATCGCCGAGGCGGTCGAGGTCGTGTTGTCGCGGCGCGGACCGGACGGCCGCTGGCCGCTCGACCGTCTACTCCCGGGCCGCCCCGCCATCCCGCTGGAGGAGATCGGTCAGCCCAGCCGCTGGAACACGCTCCGGGCCTTGCGCGTGCTCGACTGGGCGGGCGTACAGTCCAGGTCATGACCGCTCGCACCCTGCTCCTCATCCGGCACGGCGAGAGCACGGCGAACGTCGCCGCGGCCGCTGCGGAGGCGGCCGGAGCCGAGGTGATCTCCGTCGAGGCCCGCGACCCCGACATCACCCTCTCGCCGCTGGGCGAGCTGCAGGCCGCCGCCCTCGGTGCCCGGCTGCGTGACGCCCTCCCGCCGGATGCCGCCCTCTTCAGCTCGCCGTACCGCCGCGCCATCCAGACCGCGCGGTTCGCTCTCGGCGAGGAGGTGCCGTTGCGGCTCGACGAGCGCCTGCGCGATCGCGAGCTCGGCATCCTCGACCGCCTCACCGCCCTCGGGGTGGAGCGGCGGCTTCCGCTGGAGGCCGAGCGCCGGCGCTGGGCGGGCAAGTTCTACTACCGCCCGCCGGGCGGCGAGGCGTGGACGGATGTGGCGCTGCGCATCCGCTCGTTCCTGCGTGATCTCCCGGAGACCCGCACGGTCGTCGTGTTCGCCCACGACGCCGTGGTCAGTCTTTTCCTGTATGTGCTGCTGCGGATGACCGAGGGGCAGCTCGCCGAGCATCTGCTGACGCATCCTGTCGCCAACGCCTCGGTCACCGAGCTGACCGGCGACGGCGCCGAGTGGACGCTGCGGGCATTCGCCGACGATGCCCACCTGTCGGTGGCCGGTCTCCCGGCGACCCAGCACCCCGGCGAGGCGCGCACCGATGCGTGATCGGACGGCGACGCCCGAACCGGAGCGGGTCACCCCGGAGCTGCTGCGTGCGTGGCCGCTGCCCGAGCCCTCCGGATCCAAGCGGTCGCGCGGGCAGGTGCTCGTGGTCGGCGGCGCCGTGCGCTCCCCCGGTGCCGCGCTGCTCGCCGGGCGTGCGGCCCTGCGGGTCGGGGCCGGGAGGCTGACCCTCGCGGTCGGCGCGTCCGTCGCCGCGCCGATCGCCGTGGCTCTGCCGGAGTGCGGTGTCGTGCCGCTGCCCGAGACCTCATCCGGGAGTGTGCGCGGAGCGGGTGTCCGTGCGGCGTCCGATGATCTGGCGTCCGCCGACGCGGTGCTCCTCGGGCCGGGTCTCGACGATGCCGCGGAGACCGCCCGGATGCTCCCCCGCGTCGCGCGCGCCGTCGGCCCAGACACGGTCCTCGTCCTCGACGCCTACGCTCTCGGGGCCCTCGCCGGGCATCCGCGACTGGTCGGAGGCGTCCCGCGCATCCTCACCCCGAACACCGAGGAGGCGTCGCGGCTGCTCGGCCGCGACACCGACGACCTCGATGCCGACACCGTCGAGCTCGCCCGCCGCTACCGCGCGACGGTCAGCTGCTTCGGGCGAGTCGCTTCCCCCGACGGCCGGTTGCTGACCGTCGGCGACGGGGACCCCGGCCTCGGCACCTCCGGCAGCGGGGATGCGCTGGCCGGCGCGATCGCCGGGCTCGCCGCGCGCGGCGCAGACCCCCTGCAGGCCGCCGCCTGGGGCACCTATCTGCACGCCGTGGCGGGCGACTCCCTGGCAGCGAGCGTCGGTCGGCTCGGCTACCTCGCCTCGGAGATCGTCGACCGCCTCACCGCGGAGCTCGACGTCCTCTCCTGACGTCCGGCGGCAGTTCGGCAGCAGACCCGGAATATGTCTAGCCGCGCCAACATCCGCGGCGTTACTCTCAGCCCACATCCAGGCTCGCCGAGCTGGAGTGGAGAGGGGAAACCGAACATGGACTGGAGCAACTTCTGGAGCGTCATCTGGCTCTTCTTCTGGAGCTTCGCCTTCGTGGCCTATCTGTTCGCACTGTTCGCGATCATCAGCGACCTGTTCCGTGATCACAAGCTGAACGGGTGGTGGAAGGCTCTGTGGATCATCTTCCTGATCTTCGTGCCCTTCCTGACGGCGCTGGTGTACCTGATCGCGCGCGGCCCCGGCATGGCGGAACGGAACCAGAAGGAAGCCAGGCAGTACCAGGCGGCCACGGACGACTACATCCGGCAGGTCGCCGGATCGAGCCCGGCAGACGAGATCGCCAAGGCGAAAGCGCTGCTCGACAGCGGCGCGATCACCCCCGATGAGTTCGCGCACCTGAAGGCGCACGCACTCGCAGGCCGTGGGACGACGGGCGGAGCGGCCGCGGCCGCCTCCGCAGCGGCGCCCGCGGCGTCCACCGCCCCGGCCGGACCGGCGACACCGCCACCGGCGGCACCGACGGTCTGACCCCGCGGTCGGCGTTCGTCGTGACGAACGGGCGCGGCGCAGCAGTCGCCAGACGACTGCGGCGTCGCGTCCGGTCCGGCCACGCCCTCCCGGCGGACGAGCCGGCGCACACGCGGGCCGCTTCGCGGCTCTTCACGCAGAAAGGGAGCGGCTCATGACCCAGGATGCCTCCATCCCGGCACCGGCACCGGCGGAGCCCGATCACCGGACCGGCCGTCGGTGGCCTTTCTCTCGCGGGCGGAAGCACCCCGTCACACCGGCGGAGCCGGTCGACCCTGACACTGAACTCGGACCGGCGGGCGGCGTGGGGCGCGGCGTGCGCATCCTGCTCGGACTGGCCGCCGGTGTGGTGATCTCATTCGGGATGGCCGCGATCGGCGGCATCCTCGCCCCGACTCTGCTCGCGCTCGTCCTGACGATCTGCGCCCAGCCGGTCCGCGTCTGGCTGGAGCGCCACGGCACCCCGCAGGGCCTGGCAACGGGCGCGGTCGGCCTCACCGTGTTCGCCCTCCTCGCCGGGTTCATCGCGGTGCTGTGGATCGCGACCGCCCAGTTCATCGGGATGCTGCCCCAGTACAAACCGCAACTCCAGCAGCTCGGGGCCGACTTCACGGCGTGGCTGCAGAGCATCGGCGTCGGGCAGCAGCAGGTGCAGCAGATCAAGGCCGGTTTCGACCCCGGCACCTTCCTGTCGTTCTTCGGCGGCCTCCTCGGCAATGCGCTCGGGCTGGTCGCGTTCCTGGTGATCGTGTTGACGATGCTCATCCTCATGCCCGCGGACGCCGCGTACACGCCGACCCTGCTCCGGCAGCTGCAGCCGACGCGGCCGAACCTGGTCTACGCGTTCGGCGGCTTCGCGCACTCGGTGCGCCGGTACATGGTGGTCACCACGCTGCTCGGCATCGTGCAGGGCGTCATCAACGGGGTGGCACTGTGGGCACTCGGCGTCCCCGCCGCGCTGCTGTGGGCGATCCTGTCCTTCCTCTGCAGCTTCATCCCGAACGTCGGCTACTTCATCGCGATCGTGCCGCCGCTCGTCTTCGGGTTCCTGACCGGCGGCTGGGGCACGGTCGTGGCGATCATCGTGATCTACGGCATCATCAACGCCGTCGTGCAGTCGATCGTTCAGCCGAAGGTGGTCGGCAACGCCGTCGCTCTCAGCCAGACGCTGACCTTCTTCTCCGTGCTGTTCTGGGCCGTCGTCCTCGGCCCGATCGGCGCCATCCTGGCGATCCCGTTGACGCTGCTCGTCCGCGCGGTGCTCGTCGACTCCGACCCGAGATCCCGCTTGTGGCGG
The DNA here is from genome assembly GCF_043083605.1 of Leifsonia sp. NPDC014704. Taxonomy (NCBI): domain Bacteria; kingdom Bacillati; phylum Actinomycetota; class Actinomycetes; order Micrococcales; family Microbacteriaceae; genus Leifsonia; species Leifsonia sp. NPDC014704. Next base: position 1,565,642 of record NZ_JBIBYW010000001.1, read on the forward strand.
CCGATCATCGGCGACCTCACGCACACGCGCGAGCTGATGAAGGAACAAGCCGTCGAGCGCAAGACGGAGCGCAAGCAGCAGCACGCGCATACCCCTCCGCCTGCGGCGTAGGGCGTCGCAGAGCGCGATCTCCGATGCTCCGTAGGTGAAGTGGCCCCGAATCTCCGACGGGCCGCGGCCTGCATGGAGATCCGATACGAGGAGGCGCGATTCTCCGACCAGGAGGGTCAGATCTCCGACCCAGGTCAGACGCCGCTGCCCTGCACGGACAGGTCGCTGCCGCCCTCGATCGTCAGGCGGCGGCCGATCCGGACCAGCTGGGGCTCCTCGGTGAACGCGCCCGCGAACAGGGCCTCGCCCTTGCGGAAGGTCGGCGACTGCTCCAGGAGGTGGTGCGGCACGAAACCGAAGACCTCGGCCAGTTCCGCGAGGTCGCGCGGCGAGTTCATGCGCATCAGGCCGAGGTTGTCGCACTGCGAGAGCACGTTCGGGTGGATCTTGGTCGGCCGCTGCGTCGACAGGAACAGCCACAGCCCGAACTTGCGGCCCTCCGCGGCGATCTGGATGAGCTGCTCGGTGAGCTGCGCCTCCACCGTGGTGCGAGCGACCGGCGGGCAGAAGTTGTGCGCCTCGTCGATCACGATGAGGAGCGGCCGGCGTTCCATCCGGCGCTCCCACAGTTGCTCGAGGATGCCGAGGGCAGCCGCCTGCGGCTCCCCGGGGTGCGAGAAGCCGCCCAGATCGAGCACAGTGGCACGCGGCCGCTCATCGACGATCGAGGCCGCGGATCCGCCGCCCATCGCCCACAGCGGCCAGTCGAGGATCTGCAGATTGTCGATGCGCAGCCCGAGCCGCCGATGGGCGGGATCGTCCGCCTCGAGCAGCGAGCTGAGGAACGTCCCGCGCTCGAAGTGCTCCGGCCGAGCCTCCAGATGCAGCAGAGCGTTGAACTCCTCGGCGTCGGCGATCGGGTCGAGCCGGCCGACGGCTCCCTTCGAGCGAACGCTGAGGTCGATGAAGCGGATGCGCACCTGCGGCTCCCGCGGAGTGCTGGAGTGCAGCACGCGGATATCGAAGCCCTCCCACCGCTCGGCCGCGGCGCCATCGGATCCGTCGCGCGTGTGCGCGAGCTCCACGAAGTCGGCGTTCGGGTCGAGCACGGCGACAGGCAGCTCGGTGTGAAGCAGCAGTTGCTCCAGCACGACACCCAGCGCGTAGGTCTTGCCCGACCCGCTCTGGCCGCACCAGAACGTGTGCCTGTTGAAGCGCGAGCCGTCGATGACGGCGGGTCGTTCCGGTGTATCCACCGTGGTGCCGACAGTGAGCGGGATCATCCGGCTCATCCCCCGTTCTGCGGCCGTGTCCGGTCCGCGTGGCGCCGATGCTAGCGCGGGGCCACCCGTCGCGGACAGACCAGGATGTCCAGAAGGTGACCTGATCTCCAGCGATGGGGCTTGCCTACCGGGCCGAGCGACGCATCACCGCCGCGGGCGCGTAATGTCCTTCGCGTGACCGACCCGAGATCCCGCCGCCCAGAGTTCTGGCGGAACTTCGCGTGGATGTTCGCGGTTGCGGCCGCGGTCGGAGTGACTGCCGGCATCGTGTTGCTCCTGCTCGGCAGTCCGAGCGGATGGATCAACGTCTTACTCGGGGCTCTGATCGGATTCCAGAGCTTCACCTACTTCCGCACCTACCGGCGAACGAGACACGAACGGGACAGGGGCGGCCAAGAGTGAAAACAGGCCCAGTCCTGATGATCCTCGGGATAGCGCTGTGGCTGGTCGGGTCCGCGCTGCTGGTTTTCGGGGAGGGGCTGCCCGCGCGCCTCGTAGGCGCGTTCCTCTTCGCGGCGGGTATCGGCATCGTGCTCTTCTTCGGGCTGAAGGGACGGCGACGCCCGTGACATCCCACCGGAATCACGGCGAGTAGCGCCCGTCCCATGACCGGTGCGGCTTCGGCGAGTCGGGTCTCCGATCGGAATTCGTTGACGTTCACTCAGTTTCGGCGTTGGCTACCCATTGGGGCGCCATCTCGGCGGGAAGCGTTGTGACCGCACCGTGGCGACGTGAATGACGTAAGGACCGACGATGGCCGATGACGTGTCGAAGTACCCGTGGTGGGCCCGATCCACCGGCGGCAACCGCGGCTGGACAGTGACCCTCGCCATCATCTATACACTCCTAGGCGTCCTCAACGGGGCCGTGTGGTCGACGGGCTCGGGCTGGTGGTCGGGCGTCGTGTCGGTCGTGTTCCTGCTCCTCGCGATCTGGGAGTGGGCGATTGTGGTCTACCTCAACAGTCGGTCCGACGAAGGTCGACGCCGTGGCTGGTGACCGGCTCGGGAGGCCGTGGTTCGTCCTCACCACCAACCGCGGGGGATCCTGGTTCTTCGCAATCTTCTACACCTCCTTCGCCGCGTTCGAGGTTTACGAGGCCATGACCCATGGCCTCGGGTGGCAGTGGCTGCTCGCCGCCGGTTTCTCCCTCCTCAGCGTTCTCGGATGGGCATCACTCGTGTGGGTGTTCCGCCACCCTCAACCGTCGTCGACCGGTGAGCGCGACGATGGTTGACCGGAAACGACCGCGTTCGCCGTCCTTCTGCTCGGGTCGTCGATCCAGCTCACGGTCTTATTTCGACGATCGTGGCGTGACCAGCAACGAGAGGGTCCGGCAGGCATCGATCAGGACGACGCCGACAACGACGAGACCAACCCAACACGGTCCTAGCCTCATGAGTCGCCGACCGCCCGACCGGTTCCGGACGCTTCCGCCTGCCGTTTGATCTCAGTGCGGAGCGCGGCGTGGCCGTTGCGAATCGTGCGGATGCCGTGGACGGTGAACACCCCGCCGGAGATGATGGCGACGGTGACGAGCGGGTGTACTGCCGAGTGCAAGGGTGCGAGGTTGAGCATGTCGGCGACCAGTCCCCAGAGCAGCGCGGCCGCCGCGACCGCCAGGATCAGCCAGCCGTTGCGAAGCATCCGACGCCCCTCCCTCAGCTGCGGCGTCTCCTCCACGTTCGTCGCAGCGTCGGCATGGAACGCATGGCGTCCAGCATTGCGGTCATCCACCGGCGCCACCGTTGCCGGGTGTTATCTGCTCCGCCTCCGGGTGCCGTCGGGAGAAGACATAGCCGGCCCAACCGCACATGGAGGTTCGAAGCGACCTCGACCGGCCGGCATCGGTGACCCACCACGGGCGTTTCCGAGCAATGCTCACCGGCCGAACATACGCCCCGGCCGATTCCTCCGCGAGAGGCTCACTCCGGGCGAAGGTTCTCCGGGAGGGGGAAGGGCAGCGTGTAGACGAGCTGGGGCGCGTCGATGGCACCGAAGTCGTCCTTCTTGACCACGATCCGGTCAGTGGAGACCTCGGTGAGGCGCACGCGCATCCACCGGCCGTCGGCCAGGCGGAGCTGATAGCGGTCGGCGAGGTAGCCGATTCCCGCAGCCTCCAGCATGTCCTCACCGGTGAGCCAGTCGGTCGGGCCGGAGAGCTCGCGGCCGAGGAGGTCGATCGGCACGAAGCCGTCGCCGTCCGGGCGCAGCCAGCCCACGCGCTCGCCGTCCTCACGGCGGTGCTCGATCCACTCCTGCTCGATCTGTTCCCGCATCCTGCTTACCGTAGCGGCAGACCGCGACCTATGATGAGCGCGTGCTCGCCGGAAGAGCCGACGGCGAGGGCGGGCACGTCGCTCCCGAAGGAGGCGCGGCATGACTCTGGATGTCGCAGAAGCGGGTGAGCGCGCGGAGACCCCGCTCACTCCCGAGGAGCTGGCTGCGGCCGGGCGTGCGGCCCGGGCCGCGCTCCCGCGCTCCGCCCACGCGGACTATGCGCCCCCGCCCGGGCGGGACCCGATGGGCATCCTCCGCTCCCAGCACGAGGACCGGCTGCAGAATCTCGTGGACCTGCGGGTGGAGCGGATGAGCGCGGACGCGTTCGCCTTCTACCGGGGAACGGCGGCGATCCAGGCCGCCGACCTGGCCGCGGCGCCCACGACGGGTGCGGAGGTGGTGGTCTGCGGCGACGCCCACATCGCCAACTTCGGCATGTACCGCTCACCTGAGAACGCGATGGTGTTCGACATCAACGACTTCGACGAGTCGACGGTCGGCCCGTGGGAGTGGGACGTCAAGCGGATGCTCACCAGCGTCGTCCTCGCCGGCCGCTCGCTCGGGATGCCGCCGCAGTTCGTGCGGGACACGGCGCGGTCGGCCGGGGAGGCGTACCGCCGCTGGCTGCAGGAGGCGCTGACCGAGCCGCTGACGGCGCGGTACTTCACGCCGACGTCCGTCTCCTCCGGCCGCGGCAGGCTCAGCCCCGACATGGAGCAGCTGATCCGGCAGGTCACCAAGGAGTCGAAGAAGCGGACCACCGAGCATGCCGCCCGCCGCACGCTGCGCGCCGACGAGGACGGCGTGCTGCGCTTCGTCGACCGGCCGCCGATTCTGCGCCGGGCCGAGCCCGAGATCCAGGCGCTGGCCCAGGATGCGTACGACCGCTACCGCCGGACCCTCCCGCCCAATACGGCTCTCCTCGCCTCGCAGCTGCGCGTCGACGACGTCGCCCGCCGTGTCGTCGGGGTGGGCAGCGTGGGCACGCGCTGCTTCGTGATCGCGCTCCGGGGGCCGATCGGCGAGCCGGTGATCCTGCAGCTCAAAGAGGCGAGTGCATCGGTCGTCGAGAGGTTCGGCGGGGTCGCGCCGCTGCCCGGCTACCTCGACCTCTCCCTGCTGCCGGACGACCAGGGCTACCGGGTCGTCGCGTGCCAGCGCATTCTGCAGGCGGTGTCCGACCCGTTCCTCGGCTTCATCCGGGTCGAAGGCTTCGCCTTCTACCTGCGCCTGTTCCGCAACCGCAACGCGTCGTTCGACATCCCCTCGATGAACGCGGCACAGTTCTCGGACTATGCGCGCGTGTGCGCCGTCGTGCTCGCCCGGGCGCACGCGCGCTCCCCCAAGTCGGCGTTCGTCTCGGGCTACCTCGGCTCGGGGCCGGCGTTCGCTCACGCCGCGACGACCTGGGCGGAGCGGTACGCCGACCAGGCGGAGGCGGACTACCGGGAGTTCGTGGAGGTCGCCCGGGCAGGAGGGTTCGCGGTCAGCTGACGGACGGCGGGACTCCCGCGGCGCCACGGCCGAGGAACGATCGCACCGCGTCCTCGACCGCCGGGGTGTCGAGGTGGAGGCCGTGTCGGGCGTCGAGCTCGAGCAGCGTCGCATTCGGGATGCCGCCCGCGAGCAGGCGCGCGTGCTCCAGCGGGGTCAGCGCATCCCGGCTGCCGTGGATCACCAGCGTCTCGGCGCGGATGCGTGCCAGCGCGTCCGTCCCGTCGTGGTCCCGGCTGGCGGCGAAATGCCCGCGGAGCGCCGGACGGCCGGCGACGCGCGAGAAGAAGCGGTCGACGTCGTCAGGATGCTCGGCCGCCCACGCATCGTCGAAGAACAGCGGCAGCATGCGGTCGCGGTCGCCGCTCAGCAGGTCGGCGATCGCCGAGGGATCGCGGCGCCGCGCCGTGCGGTCGCCGGCGGAGGTGGCGATGAGGACCAGTCGCCGGACGCGCGCGGGGTCCTCGGCGGCCATCCACTGCGCGACGCGGCCGCCCATCGAGTGGCCCACGACGTGGGCGGCGGCGACACCGGCGGCGTCGAGCACCGCGACCGCGTCGGAGGCGAACTCGCGCGTCGAGTAACGCGAGGTGTCACCCTCACCGCTGGCCCCGATCCCGCGATGGTCGAACACGATGACGCGGAAGTCTCGCGCCAGCGCGTCGGCGAACGGTCCCCAGCCGTGCATCCCCGTGGCCTGCCCGGCGATCAGCAGCACCGGTACGCCGACGCCGCGCTCCTCGAAAGCGATCGGGGTTCCGTCGTCGGCGGTCGCGAACGGTGTCACGCGGGGATCGCGCGCTCTCGCACGGCCCGCGCACTCCACCGGCCGTCGGCCTTCTCGACCCGGATGCGGTGCTCGAAGGCGCGCGTGACGGTCTCCGTCGTGACCGCCTCGTCGATGTCGCCGCGCGCCACGATGCGCCCGTGCGCGATCAGCAGGGCGTGCGTTGTCGTCTCCGGCAGCTCCTCGAGGTGATGGGTGACCAGGACGCTGGCGAGCTCCGGCGCCGTGTGCGCGAGCCCGTCGATGGTCTCCAGCAACTGCTCCCGCGCCGCAACGTCGAGACCGGTCGTCGGCTCGTCGAGCAGCAGCAGCCGCGGATCCGAGATCAGCGCCCGCGCGATCAGCGCGCGGCCGCGCTCCCCCTGCGACAGCGTTGGCCAACGCGCCTCCCGCCGATCGTCGAGACCGACCGAGTGGATGAGATCGCGCGCACGGCGGACCTCCTCCTCGGTCGGTGTCCACCGCATGGGCGGTTCGAGCGTGCCGGTGACCCCGGTGAGCACGACCTCGGTCACGGTGAGCGGAGACCGCACGGGGTGCCGCGAGTTCACGTGCCCGATGTGCCGCCGCAGTTCTTGCAGCTCGACGCGTCCCAGTCGGCGGCCCAGCACATCCACGGTCCCGGAGGTCGGGAAGGTGAGCGCACCGCAGAACCCGAGGACCGTCGACTTGCCCGCGCCGTTCGGCCCGAGCAGCGCCCAATGCTCTCCCGCCCGGACCGTGAGGTCGATCCCGTCGAGGATCTGCGTGCCGTCACGGCGGAACGTGACATCGCGGAGTTCGAGGACGCTGTCTGCGGCGGTCGGGGTCACCGATTCACCCTATCCACTTGGCCCTATCCACAGCGGCGAGGGCGTTGCGCATCCACCCGGTCGCCGTCAAGGGACTCGTCCGGGCGCCCGCATCGTGCGACGGTGTGGTTATGACGACCCCCACGCCGACCGCCCTCGCCGGATACGAGGAGGTGGCGGCGGAGTCGCCCGGCCGTGTGGTCCCACTGCTGGAGGCCCTCTCGCGCATTCAGCCGGAGGCGGTTCCGCTGCCCGGCAGCGGGCGGACGGCGGAGCGATTCGGCGCGCTCTCACGGATCGCCGCGATCGATCTGACGGCCGCACGGGTGCTCGAACCGCACCTCGATGCGCTCGCGATCCTCGCCGAGGCCGGGCTCCCGCACCCCGCGGTTGGGACGACGTGGGGCGTGTTCGCGGCGGAGGCTCCGGGCACTGCTCTCGAAGCCGTGCGAGGAGCCGGCGGATGGACGCTCGACGGCATCAAGCCGTGGTGCTCGCTCGGCGGTCGCCTCACCCATGGACTCGTCACCGCGAGTGTCGGCGAGGAGCGCAGGATGTTCGCCGTCGACCTGCGCCAGGACACCGTCACGGCCGAACCGGCCGCCTGGGTCGCACGCGGACTCGCCGAGGTGGAGAGCGGTCCGCTCCGCTTCCGGGGCGCCGCCGCCGAACCGGTGGGCGCGGTCGGCTGGTATCTGGAGCGGCCCGGATTCCGCTGGGGAGGCATCGGCGTCGCCGCGTGCTGGTGGGGCGGCTGCCTCCCGCTGTTCCGCGCCTTGACGCAGCGCGCCGCGGCGCCCGGGAATCCGCTCCTCGCGGCCCGGGTCGGAGAGTTGTACCGTGCTCTCGAATCCGCTCGCCTCCAGCTGGAGCACGCGGCGGCCCTGATCGACGACGGCGTGGCCGGCGATGACGCTGCAGCGCTCGCCCACACCGTGCGCGGAGCGGTCGCCGACGCCGTCGTGCTGACCCTGGCGGCGGTGCGCGACCTGCTCGGACCGGCCGCCCTGGCCTTCGACGAGGGCCACGCGCGCCGGGCCGCGGACCTCGAACTGTACGTGTCGCAGTACCACCGCGGCCGCGACGACGAGTCGCTTGCCAAGCGCCTCGCCGGACTGGATGCGCGGTCCGTCTGGTGGTGAGCTTCGACCCGCGCACCGCCGTGACCGCCCCCGACGAGTGGGAGTCGCTCGACGAGTGGTCGGACGTCCCCGCCTTCGACGACCGACCGGATGAACTGATCGTCTTCTCCGCACACCCGGACGACGAGACGCTCGGCGTCGGCGGTCTGCTGGCCCGAGCAGCTGCTGACGGCATCCCGGGCCGCGTCGTGGTCGCGGCCGCGTGCGATCCGGGGCGGATGGACGAGTTGGATGCCGCACTCGCGTCCCTCGGACTCCCGACGGCTCCCGCAGCCGCGCCCCTCGCGCTGGGCCTGCCCGACGGGGCGCTGAAACACCACGCGGACGACCTCCGCACCGCGATCGCGGAGATCCTCGACACTCCCTCGGACGCACGGAACCGTCTGGTGCTCGCACCCTGGACCGGCGACCGGCACGGCGACCACCGGACCCTCGGCCGGGAGGTCGTCGCGGCCGCCCGCGAACGAGGACTGCGCATCCTGCTGTACCCGGTCTGGCTCTGGCAGTGGGGCACGCCGGCCGATGTCCCCTGGCGGCGGGTGCGCGAGGTGGTCCTCGACGCCGGCGAGCGGAGCAGCAAGCGCGCCGCCCTCGCCGCATTCGCTTCGCAGTTGCGGACCTCGCACAACCCGGACGGCGCGCTGGAACCGGGCTTCGTCGAGCGGGCCGCCGACGGCCGCGAGATCGTCATCGAGCCGCCGGAGCCGGCGGATCAGCACTTCGAGCGGATGCACCACGAACGCGACGACCCGTGGCGTGTCCGCACGCGCTGGTACGAGCGGCGGCGGCGGGCGGTGCTCGCCGCATCCCTCCCCCGCGAGCGATACGACCGGGCCGTCGAACTCGGCTGCTCGATCGGGGAGACGACCTCCGTGCTCGCCGATCGGTGCGACGAGCTGATCGCGGTGGACGGCTCCGCGTCGGCTGTGGAGGCCGCGGCCGAGCGGCTGCGCGACCGGCCGAACGTCGTGGTCGAGCGCATGCGCGTCCCGCAGGAGTGGCCGGTCGCCGCGGACCACAGCACCGACCTCGTGCTCGTCTCCGAGCTGGCGTACTACCTCGCCGAGGACGAGTGGGATGCCGTCATCGACCGCATCCTCGGCTCTCTGGCGGAGGGCGGCGAGGTGCTGCTCTGCCACTGGACGGGCGACTCCGACGACTTCGCCCAGTCGGGAGAGGCGGCGCACGCCCGGTTCCGGGAACGGTCCGGTCTGCAGCCTGTGGTCGTGCATCGCGACGAGGAGTTCGTGCTAGAGGTCCTGCGATGAGGCCCGCGATCCGTCGAGCGGTCGTCGTGATCCCGGCGCGCGACGAGGCCGCCACGCTGGATGCCTGCCTCAAGTCGGTCGAGGATGCCGCGGCGATCGTAGCCGTGCCGACGGACATCGTCCTCGTCCTCGACGCATGCACGGACGGCTCGGCGGCGATCGCCGCCCGGCATCCTGCGGTTCGCACGGTCACCGTGGGTTTCGGGAACGTCGGCCGCAGCCGCGCGCACGGCGTCGAGACCGCGCTGGCCGGCAGCGGGCAGGACCCGGAGAGCGTCTGGCTCGCGTTCACCGACGCGGACGGCACGGTTCCGCGCGGGTGGCTCGCCGAGCACCTGCGCGCGGCCAGGCACGCCGACGCGTACACGGGCGCCGTCGTCCCGGTGCTCGACGACCTCGACGCGGAGCGCCGCCGCATCTGGGAGGACCGGCATCCCCCGGGCGCGACCCTCGGCCACGTGCACGGAGCGAACCTGGGGATGCGTGCATCCGCCTACCGCCGGGCCGGCGGCTTCCCGCCGCTCGCCACCGCGGAGGACGTCCGTCTGGCCGCGCGACTGCGGGAATCGGGCATCGTGATGCTGTCATCCGAGCACGAGCCGGTCGTCACCTCGGCCCGGCTGCGCGGGCGCGCGCCGGAAGGGTACGCGGGCTATCTGGAGGCCCTGGCGGCCGATCGCTAGGCGCGGTCACAGTTGGGTCACGTTCGGGCTTCCTTCGACGTTCACCTAGGGGACGCACAGGCCGACTCCCTACGCTCGCCCGTTATGACGACGCAGCCGCTGAGACTCGGGCCGTTCGCCCGACGCCGCCTGGTCCGGCTGGCGCGCCGCGACGCGGCCACGGTCCACGACACCGAGGTGGGTGCGGGCGACCGCACGTCGCCGACCGTCGCCACCCTGCAGGCCAGGGCCGACGCCTTCGCCCGCCGCGAGGAGCAGCGCTTCTTCCGCAGCATGCGTCGCGAGCTCACCGAGCACCGCGTCCTCACCGCCGCCCTCCGCTCCGACCTCGACACGTACGAGGAGCGGATCGACCGGCTTCCCGAGGCCGACCGGCTCCGCATCGCCGAAGGGCAGGGCACCGCGTTCGAGGAGCTGCGGCGGCTGGAGCGGCGAATCCGCCGGGCGCACCGGCGGAGTGATGAGCTCAGCGCGCTGATCAACGCTCGGTTCACCGCCGCGCAGCTGCGGGCGGCACGGATGTTCGACCGCTCCGACGAGAAGGCCGCCGTGTACTGGGGCGCCCTCCGTCAGGCGACATCGGGACGCGTATCCGCGCATCCACCCGCCCTGCACCGCTCCGACTGGCTCACCTCACGCGGCACCGCCGTCGACGCCCTGCACCCCATCGCCGCAGCCCGCACAGCGGGCGAGGAGACCGCCGGCGTCACCGCTGGCCACGACGACCACCACAGGAGGACCGATGCCTCGGCGTGACCGACTGACCGACTACCGCGTCCCCGCCACCGGCGGCCTCCGCCGGCGGCTGCTCCGGCGGCTGCGGCGCATGCGCCACGCCGTCGACGTCGAGACCCTGGAGGTGTTCGAGCACGAGCTTGCCGCCTTCGAGCGCGCGGGGGTCGCCGAGCTGGAGCGGCAGCGCACCCGCAACGTCGCCATCGCCTCCGCCCGCGTCGCCGAGGCGCAAGCTCGGCAGGAGCTCATCCGTCGGGCGCTCGAGCGCGCCGAGGACGACATCCGCCGGGCCGACCAGGACGTCGCGCGGCTCGACGCCAAGCTGGCCGGTCACGATCCCGACTTCCACTCCTACGCTTGAGAGGCCGCCCATGGCACGCGACATCGTCACCCGCCCTCCGCGCCTGCGTCCCCACGTCGGCCACATCTCGCCCTTCGCCCACGTCATGGTCTACGTGCTGCTCGTCGCCATGATCGCAGTGGACTACATCCTGCTTGCGCAGGCGCTGACGCTGCTGCTGCGCAACGATAGCCAGTACGGGTCGATCGGGCTGCAGATGTACGTCATCACGCTCGGGATCTCGCTCGCGGTCGTCACGCTGCCGCATGTCGTGGCCATCCTGCTCCGTCGCGTCCAGGCTGGCGTCATGTCGCGGAGGTGGATCATCACCTCGGTCGTGCTCGGGCTGGTCTGGGCCGCCATCCTCGCCGCCATCACGATCGCCCGGATCAAGGCGGGCATCGACGCGCAGAGCGCGGGCGGCCTCACCGGCCTCGTCGGCGGAGCCGAGACGGCCGCGCCGGCCGGGTTCTCGTGGTCCGCCCCGGACACGATCATGGCGTTCCTCATGCTGGGCGTGCTGGCCACCTCCGGCGCCCTCAGCTTCGTCGTGGCGTGGCTGACGACGAAGCCGCTCCTCACCGCCGCCGAGAAGGCGCACGCACAGGCCGCCCGGCTGCGGCTGCTCCGCGATCGGCTGCACGGCGAGGCAGTCGCCGCCGAGGAGCGCACCCGCCTGGCGATGCAGCTCGACGCACACGACGCCGTCCGCTATACGGGCGCCCGCGTCACGTTCCACTCCCGGATGGATGTGGTGCGCGCCCAGCTCGCGACCCGCCTGGCACAGCGCGAGCGCGACCCGGAGAGCACCAGCCAGATCATCCGTGAGCTGCGCGCTCGCCGCAGCGTCGAATCCCCGGACCTCGCCCCGCCCCTCCCGCCCGGCGCCTCCGCGTCGCCCACCTCTCCGACCTCCCCGACCTCCCCGACCCCGCCGACCTCCCCGACCGCGTGAAAGGCTCCCCCATGCCCCACCTCCCCCCGTCGAGTACGCACGAATTGCACGCGACGCGCCACGAAGGCGGTCAGTCTTCGCGGACTCGACGGTGGGGGAAGCGCGGCGTTCGGGCGGGAGCAGTTGCGGGGGTCGTCGTGGCGGTCGTCGCGGGACTCGCGGCGTGCGCGCCGGCGACGGCATCCGGCGAGGCGTGCGACCAGTCGCACAAGCGCAACCTCGGCGTCGTCGCCGGGAGCACGGCGAACGCACCGGCCGTGACTCTCCCCGCGTCGGCGTCGGCTCAACTGCAGGCGGCGGGCAAGACGAACGGCAGCGTGACCGTCGTCGTGCCGTCCGGCACCCCGCAGGTCATGGGCACGACCACGCTCGGTTCGTCGGCTCAGGATGCGATCGTCTGCCAGAACGACCAGCGCACCAAGCTCACGCAGATCACCTCCTACATCGACGGTCTCAAGGCGTCGGCCCCGGAGGTCGACTACCTGGGCGCCATCGACCAGGCGTCGCGCAACCTCGGCAGCGACCCGATGGGCGTCATCGTCGTCGGCAGCGGGCTGCAGACCACCGACCCGCTGAACTTCGCCGGAACCGGCCTGCTCTACGCCGATCCGGCGCAGGTGGTCTCCGATCTGACCTCCCGGAAGCTGCTCCCGACGGACCTGAAGGGCGTCACCGTGTACTGGTCCGGGATGGGCGACACCGCGGGCGCGCAGCAGCCGCTGACCGTCCCCGCGCGCAGCAACCTGGAGGCGATCTGGTCCGCCGTGATCACGGCCGCCGGAGGGACGCTCTCGCTTCTCCCCGAGCCGGCCTCCGGGAATGCGGCCGCCGGGCTCCCCGCCGTCAGCCCGGTGACCATCGAGCCGGTCGCCACGAAGACGGATTGGTCGAAGCCCGTCGTCATCCGCAACAGCGAGCTGCTCTTCACGAAGGACACGGCGACCTTCTCCGATCCGGCCGCGGCCCAGAACGTGCTCGCCACCCTCGTGCCCGCGATCGAACAGAACGGCAAGCCGGTGACCATCACGGGCACCGCATCCAAAGATCAGGCGACCGACAACACCGCCGACACCGCGCTTTCGCTGAAGCGGGCGGATGCGGTCAAGGCGGCGCTGGTGGGTCTCGGCGTGCCCGCCACCCTCCTCCAGACCGCGGGGGTCGGCTTCGAGTGGTGCGGGTGGAAGAAGGAGACCGACGCCTCGGGCGCGTACTCGGATGCCGTCGCGGAGCAGAACCGCACGGTCATCCTCACCTCGGCGGGCGTCGGGCTCTGCGGCTGATCGGGATGCCGCTGCCCGGTATGCGGCCGGCGGGAATCATCCGGAGTTCGCTCCGGTTGCCGCCCGTATGACGACAATCGGATTCATCGGTTCAGGACACATCGGCTCCCAGCTCGCACGCCTCGCGGTCGCCCGCGGCTACGACGTGGTGCTCAGCAACTCGCGCGGCCCGGAGACGCTGAGCGGGCTCGTGGACGAGCTCGGCGAGCACGCCAGAGCCGCCACCCCGGCCGAGGCGGCCGCCGCAGGCGACATCGTCGTGGTCACGACACCGCTCGCCGCGGAGGCGACCCTCCCGGTCGAGCAGCTGGCCGGCAAGATCGTCATCGACACGAACAACTACTACCCGCAGCGCGACGGGCACATCGCCGAGCTGGACGACGAGTCCACCACGGTCGCGGAGCGCCTGCAGAAGGTGCTGCCGGCCTCGCACGTCGTGAAGGCCTTCAACCACATCGGCGCTGCCGAGCTCACCAGCCAGAGCCTGCCGGCCGGCAGCCCGGACCGCCGCGCCCTCATCGTCGCCGGCGACGACCCGGCCGCGCGGGAGCGCGTCGCCGCTTTGATCGATGAGTTCGGATTCGACGCCGTCGACATCGGCGAGCTGTCCGAGGGCTGGCGTGCCCAGCGCGACACCCCGGCCTACGTGCGCCGCTACGACGCCGCGGGTCTCCGTGAGGCGCTGGCCGCCGCGAAGCGCTACCGCGACATGTGACAAGCGCCGGGGCGCGTCATCCCGTCGCGCCCCGGCCCGTCAGCCCGCGCGCTGCGCGGTGACGAGCTCCACTGTCAGGTCGACGTCGTCGGCCTCGGCGGCCGCACGCGACGACAGGTAGCTGCCGCTGACGAACGCGATCGCGGCGAACACCAGGGCGACCACCAGATCCGCCCATTCGGTGGGGGTCAGATGCTGCAGCAGGCCGCCGGGACCCTCGGTGGCGTCGGCGGCGTCGGGCGCCACGAGCAGCCCCACCGCGATGGCGCAGACCGCCAGCGCGAAGCCCAGTACGTACCACGCGATTTCCTTCACCTTCCTAGCTAACCTCCGATCGCGAATCCTCAGTACCGCCTTGCGCACGACCGATTCGGAGTGCTACAAGGGGCGCACGGCACGCCCTCTGTACATTTCTCGACGGAGGCAACACAATGACGTGACATGAGCCACCCTCATGTAATCCGGACGCCGGACCAGCGGCTCCGGATCTTCGTCTCCTCCACGCTGCAGGAGCTCGCCGCTGAGCGCCGCGCAGCGCGGACCGCCATCGAGCGGTTGCATCTCGCCCCCGTCATGTTCGAGCTGGGCGCTCGTCCGCATCCCCCGCGCGAGCTTTACCGCGCCTACCTGGAGCAGAGCGACGTCTTCCTCGGGCTGTACTGGGAGCGCTACGGCTGGGTCGCGCCGGACGAGGAGGTCTCCGGACTCGAGGACGAGTACAACCTCTGCCCGGCCGAGCTGCCGCGCCTCCTCTACGTCAAGAGCCCGGCCGACAACCGCGAGCCGCGTCTCGCCACACTGCTGGCGCGCATCCGCGACGACGACCGTGCCGCCTACAAGTACTTCGAGTCGCCGAAGGAGCTCGCGCAGCTGATCGAGAACGACCTCGCCACGCTGCTCGCCGAGCGCTTCGACCAGAGCCGCACCCTCATCACCGCGGATGTGGCGAGCGATGCCGACCGCGTCGTGGAGCCGGTGCGCTTGCCGGTCCCGCTGACCGGGCTGGTCGGACGCGACGCGGATATCGCGGCGATCGGCGACCGGCTCGCGCGGGGCACTCGTCTGGTGACGCTGGTCGGCCCCGGCGGCATCGGGAAGAGCCGGCTCGCCATCGCGGCGGCGCGCGCCGCGGCCCAGCACTTCGACGACGGCGCGGTGTTCGTCGACCTCTCGGCCGTGCACGACCCGCAGCGGGTTCCGAACCGCATCGCGCAGGCCCTCGGCGTGCGCGACACCGGAGACGCGCCCATCCTCGACAATCTGGCGACGGCGTTGCGCGACCGCAGCATCCTTCTCGTTCTCGACAACTTCGAGCAGGTGCTGGAGGCGGCGCCCCTGCTGACCGGACTGCTCGCGGCCGCGCCCGGGGTCGCCCTGCTGGTGACCAGCAGGACGCTGCTGCGGGTGAGCGCCGAGCAGAGCTACGACGTCGGGCCGCTCGCCGAGGACTCCTCCGTCAACCTTTTCGTCGAGCGGGCCCATGCCGTCAAGCCCGACTTCGAGATCACTGCGGAGAACGCCGACGCCGTCGCCCGCGTCTGCACGTCGCTCGACGGCGTTCCGCTCGCGATCGAGCTCGCGGCCGCCCGCATCCGCGTGCTCTCCCCCGCCGAACTGCTGGACCGCCTCGACCGGCGCCTCTCGGTGCTCGTCGGCGGCTCGCGCGACCTCCCGGAGCGCCAGCAGACCATCCGCCGCACCATCGAGTGGAGCACGCAGCTGCTGGCGCCGGAGCAGCGCCGCCTGCTCGCCCGGCTGGGGGTCTTCGAGGGCGGTTTCACGCTGGAAGCGGCGGAGTTCGTAGGCGCAGACGGCGACGATGCGGCCGACGTGCTGTCCGACCTCGCCGTGCTCGTCGACTCCAGCCTCGTCGCCCAGCACGACAGCGACGACCGGCCGCG
Organism: Leifsonia sp. NPDC014704; assembly: GCF_043083605.1. Classification (NCBI taxonomy): domain Bacteria; kingdom Bacillati; phylum Actinomycetota; class Actinomycetes; order Micrococcales; family Microbacteriaceae; genus Leifsonia; species Leifsonia sp. NPDC014704. The sequence continues at coordinate 1,581,347 of NZ_JBIBYW010000001.1, forward strand.
CTTCACGATGCAGGCGATCGTCCGCGAGTATGCCAGGGAGCAGCTGCACGGCGACGGAGAGCTCGAGAGCGCCCGCGACGCGCACGCCCGGTACTTCATCGACCTCGGCGCCCGGGCCCGGCTGCCGCTCAAGGGCGGAGGGCAGCGCGAGTGGATGCAGCGGCTCGGCGACGAGCGCGACAACCTGCGCGCCGCCGAGCGCTACCTGCTGGACGCCCGCGACTGGGATCGCGCCGCGGAGCTCGCCTTCAACCTGTTCCTCTACTTCTGGGTGATCGGGCTGCTCGGCGAGGTGCGGACGTGGATGGACGAACCGCTCGAGTCCGGCGACGCCCTCCACGACCGCACCCGCGCGGTGGCGCTCTACTTCACGCGGACCATCCGGTTCTGGAAGGACCCGGACGGACGCGTCGCCGCCGACCTCGCGGAGAGCGCCGACCTGTTCGGCCGCTGCGCCGACCGCTCCGGTGAGGCGATGGCGCAGATCTCGCTCGCTCTCGCGCTCCTCGCCGGCGAGAAGCCGGACACCGCGCGCGCATCGGAGGTCATGGAGCGGAGCCTCCAGCTGTTCCGCGAGACCGGCGACGTGTGGGGCGAGGCCATGGCCCTCGTACTGCTCGGCCGGGTGGCCCTGCTGCGCCAGGAGCTGCATGCCGCTTTCGAGCGGTTCGACGAGTCCCTCGCCCTCACGCAGCGAGCCGGCGACGCCGTAGGAGGGCGGATCGCCTCCTACCACCTCGGCTGGGCGCATCTCCTGCTCGGTTCGCCCGAGGACGCCAGGAAGGACTTCTCCCTGAGCGTGACCCTCTCCACGTCGCTCGGGCACATCGAGGGCATCGCGTACGGACTGGAAGGCTTGGCGGCCGTGGCCGCCCTCGCCGGCGACGTCGATCGCGCCGGGCGGCTCGCGGGCGCCGCGCACGCCCTGCGGGAGCGGTCGGGAACCCACAACGGGCCCACGTTCACCTTCCACCAGCGGTACCTGGATCGCCTCGCCGCTGTCGCGCCGGCCGGGCGGCTGGCCGCGGCGGTGTCCGAAGGCCGCGAGCTCAGCGTCGAGCAGGCCGTGGCCGAGGCGCTCGCGGAGCCGAGCCTGAACTGAGCGCTCCTTAACGATGGGAGCCCCGGCACCTGAAGAGGTGCCGGGGCTCCGTCGAATCCCGGTTGGCGCACCCGAAACGCCGGCCGGGATGGTTCAGGGAGGTCAGGCGATGAGCGCCTGCTCCTCGGTTGGTGCCGGTGCGACCCAGGCGCCGTAGACGGCGACGCGTGCGGACTCCAGCGTCCCGTAGACGCCCAGCTCACGGCCCGTGCAGTCGGTGGCGACGAAACCGTCGTGGTTGCGGTCCACCATGCCCACGTACGCCGTCGGCGTCGAGGCGACCCAGAGGGCGGCCGCCGGCGAGTGCCACGAGACGTACTCAGTGGGCAGGTCGACGATTTCTGCGAGGGACTCGGCCATGGTTCTTTCCTTACTTCTCTTCCGTCGTGGTGCGCTTCGAAGATCTAGTTAGATGATCGAACTACCCGCTCGGGGAAGCAAGAAAATCGGGGGGCCTTGTTTTCGCCAAACGCTTCCGCTATAAGCGCTGGGCCAGCCTCAACCCCGCGGGTTCGGGCGGATCTCGGACTCCTCCATCACGATCATCCCGGAGGCCCGGCTGGCGGTCTGGATCATGGCCTCGATCCAGTCCTTGTTGAGGGTCGGCACCTTGGAGCCGGAGAAGAAGATGTGCAGGGGGACGCCGTTGTCCACCCAGACGGTGTGACGCCCGCTGCCCAGCTCGGCCGGCACCGGCCAGGTGAGGAAGAAGTTCTCCCCGCGGCGGAGCTTGGTGCTGATCGCGATCTGCATGTGGAAGAGCAGGCGATCGTCGAGTTCGTAGCTTTCGCCGTCGTAGCGGAGTGTGCCCACGGATACCTTTCCTCTGGTCGTTCGTGACGCCTTTCGGCGCTGCTGCGAGCTTACCCGTCCGGAATACAGGTGTATCGTGACCGCGCGATAGTCTTCTACATCATCCCCACGGAAAGGATCACCGCATGATCGTTCACCGCCTCACGGTCGACGGAAAGGACTACTTCCTCCCCGATCCGGTGGACGACCTGCGCGGGAAGATCCTGGAGGCCGTTCGAGCCGGCGGCGGCTACGTCACGATCCCGCCGCTGCGGGGCGGCCCCGGCGTGGACGTGCTGTTCTCCCCGGGCATGCCGGTCACCTGGGCGCAGATCGAGGTCGACCCGCCCGCTCCCCGCCAGGAGGAGTCGCGCGTCGACATCGACTCGTTCGACGCGCTCTGAGCGCCGCTCACCGACCATTCCGGACGCGCCCGGCCTGACCACGGGCCGGGCGCGTTCTGCGTATCGGGACCCGCGCCGAGCATGCGCCGGTCAGGTCAGCGCGTGCGCATCCGGTACCACGACAGAAGCTCAGGAGCAGGTTGCGGCTTCGCGATCCAGTAGCCCTGGGCGCGGTCGCACCCCGCGTCCGCCAGCCGATCGAGCTGACCGCGGCTCTCGACGCCCTCGCCGACGACACGGAGTCCCCGGCGGTGCGCTTCACTGATGATCTGCGCGACCTCGCGTACCCGGTCGTCCGCCTGTACCAGGCTCTTGTCGAGCTTCAGCTCGCTGGCATGCAGGGACTCCACCCGAGCGAACGACGAGTGGCCGGTGCCGAAGTCATCGACCGAGATCGTGACTCCCGCTGCGGCGAGCGCCTCCAGCGGAGCAGCGACCCGCTCGGGGTGCTCGATGCTGTAGCTCTCGGTCACTTCGACGGTGAGCGTCTCCGGGTCGCAGCGACCGGTCGCGAACGCCCCCTCGAACATGTCGTAGAGGGAGGGATCCTCGAGCTGGGTCGCCGAGACGTTGACCGCCACGTCGATGGTGCACCCCGGGATGTACTGCGCCGTCACATCAGAGATGATGCGAGCGGTCAGCAGAGGCAGGAGGCCGGTCTTCTGGGCGATGTCGACGAAGACATCCGGCGCGACCGAGCCGTGCTCCGGATGCGTCCAGCGAGCCAGTGCCTCCACGCCGACGACGGAGCCGTCCGTCACGTCGATCTGGGGTTGGTAAGCAGCCGTGACCTGACGCTGCGCCAACGCGATCTCGAAATCGCGGGCGAAGTCCTCGAGGGTCCCGTCCACCAACGTCACCCTGGTGATGATTCCCACGGTTCGAAACGTTGTCAACTTTTGAGGGACCCCTTGCGGAGAACACGAAGGTGGCGCTAGCGCACCCTACGCCGCCTGTGGCGTTGACCTCCCGCGATGCTCAAGAACGTCGCTGCGGCCGCCCCCGCGACCCCGGCGACCACCAGATCCACCGCCTGGACGACCGGCGACACCGCCTCGCCCACGGGCGCGAGCAGCAGGACGATCGCTGCAACAGCGACCGCCGCGGCGAATGCTCCCGCCGATGACAGACCGTACATGGCCCTTCCCCCTCCGGATGGCCTTCCCCCGAATGATCCGAAGCATAGCCAGTCCACAGCTCACGGGGCAGACCCGACTCGGCCTGTTCACCGAATCGTCATCACCGCATCCGTGGCGCTTCCCCGGTATTCGTCGGAGAGGAGACGGTAGGAACGGGTGAGGAAGGCTCCGAGCGCGAGTCCGACCATGATGAGACCCGAGATCAGGAACACCAGGGCGATCCCGCGTGCACTGCCGTCGCCGAGGAGCCAGCCCCAGGTGGCGGAGCCGGCCTCGGACGCCATGTACGGGATGATGAGGAACTGCGCGACAGGAGCGATCAAGAATGCGGTGATCGGGGCGGCGGCCGACTCCAGCGCCTGGGCGAAACCGAAAACGCGACCCTGCCGGGCGAACGGCACGATCTTCTGGATGACGGTCTGCTCCGACGCCTCCACGGCCGGGATGAGCGCCATGTACGCCCAGATGCCCGCCGCGTACAGCAGCCACCATTCGCGGAGCGTGAAGGTCGCGCCGAGCAGCCCCATGACGGCGACCAGGATCAGCATGGTGCGGATGGGGTTCTTGCCGAGCCCGAACTTCGCGACCACGAGCCCGCCGATGATGAAGCCGGTGGAGGCGACGCCGAGGACGATGCCCCACAGCTCCACCGCGAAGAGTTCCAGGCCGTACGGGTCCATCAGGGCGAGGTAGACGCCGCCGATCAGGTTGTTGAACGTCGAGAAGATGATGAGGGCGAAGAGCCCGGGAGCCTGGCGGATGGCTGCGATGCTCCCGCGCAGGTCGACGGCCGACGCGGAGGCGTCGCGCTCCGGGAGCTCCTCGGGGATGCGCAGCAGGAGCAGGTGGAAGGCGGCCAGCCCGGTGAGGACGATCGCAATGACCAGCGTCCACCCCATCCCGAGCAGTCCGATGGAGAGACCGCTGAAGACGCTGGTGACGATGAACGCGAGGCCTTGAACGGTGCCGACGAGCCCGTTGGCATTGGCGTGCCGCTCGACCGGGACGAGCAGGGTCACTGTGGTGGACAGGGCGATGTTGCGCAGGTTCTCGACGACGGCGCCGAAGAGGATGATGCCCGCGAAGATCCAGAACATCGGGCCGCCCAGGTCGAGCAGCGCCTCCTCGGGGAAGATCAGGTAGAGCACACCCGCGATCGAGAAGGCGGCGAGCGTCAGCAGAGAGGCGAGCATCATCACGTGCTGCTTGCGATGCCGATCGACGATGGTGCCGAACAGGATCGAGAACACGGCCACCAGGAGCATGTAGGCGCCACCCACGATGCCCGTCGCGAGCACCGACCGGGTCTCGAGGTAGACCCAGAAGGTCAGGGCGAACCAGAGGTAGCTCGTCGTGACGTTGGCCACAGCCGTGTTGACGAGCACCTGTGCGAACGTGCGCATGCCCCGCTCCGGTGACGCCGTCGTCATACGCGAACCCTACCGGCCCCTCCGCCCACCGTCGAGTACGCACAAATTGCACGCGACGCGGCGCGGCGATGTGCAAAGTTTGCGGACTCGACGGTGGGGGGGGGGTGAGGGGCAGGAGGGTCAGGCGGCGGGCGGGAAGGGGACGGGGTAGGGCTCGGCCGCGTCGGCTGAGCGCGAGACGGGAGCCCAGGCGAGGTCGGAGGCCAGGAGGCGGCGGTCCTGCGCGACACTCATCTCGGTGGCGTTCACCCCGAGCGGGAGGTTCTGCGGGATGTCGTCGCTCTTGGCGAGGCGGACGAGGATCTCGGCCGCGCGGTCGGGGTCGCCGGCCGGGCCCTCGTCGGACTGACGGACCCGGCGGTTCATCGCGCCGACGGTGCTCTCGTATCCCTCGGGGATCTCGCGCACCTCCATCGACGACCCCGCCCAGTCGGTGCGGAAGCCGCTCGGCTCGACGACGAGGACCTTCACGCCGAACGGAGCCGCCTCCGTCCGCAGCACGCGGCTGAAGCCGTCGATCGCGAACTTCGCGGCCTGGTAGGACGCGATGCCGGGCGACCCGCCGACGCGCCCGCCGACTGAGGAGAACTGGATGACGAGCCCGCCGCCCTGGGCCCGCAGCAGCGGGATGGCCGCCTTGCTGATGTTGTACACGCCCCAGAAGTTGGTCTCGAACTGCGTGCGGAAGTCGGCGTCGTCCGTGGTCTCGATCGGCGACACGTTCGCATAGCCGGCGTTGTTGACGATCACGTCGAGCCGGCCGAAGCGGTCGTGCGCCTCGTGGAGCGCCTCGGCCGCGCGGGCGGGGTCTGTCACATCGAGCCGGAGCGGCAGGATGCGGTCGCCGAACTCGGCGACGAGGTCGTCCAACTGCTCCGGGCGACGGGCGGTGGCGGCGACGCGGTCGCCGGCGCGGAGCGCGGCGACGACGAGGGAGCGGCCGAAGCCGCGAGAGGAGCCTGTGATGAACCATGTCTGTTCCATGGCGTTAATGAAACACCGTTTCTTTAAATAATGCAACTCGGTTGCGCTAAACTGGCGGCATGACCCAGCAGGAGACGCGAGAGAGCGGGCAGCGACGAGCCCGCTCCCCCGAGGCGAAGGCCGCTCGCGAGCAGGCGATCCTCGACGCCGCGCGCATCCTCGGCCGCGATCGGGGCATCCGCACCGTCACCCTCACCGACATCGCCGACGCGGTCGGAATGCACAAGTCGGCCATGCTGCGGTACTTCGAGACCCGCGAGGAGATCTTCCTCCGTCTCACCGCCGAGGCATGGAGGGAGTGGACGCCCGTGCTCTGCGAGCGGGTCCGTCGCGCCTCCACGGCCGAGGGCGTCGCCGCCGCCTTCGCCTCCACCCTGGCCGCTCGCGGAGCATTCTGCGACCTGCTCGCGCAGGCGCCGCTCAACCTCGAGCGCAACGTCTCCGTCGAGGCCGTACGCAGCTACAAGCTCACGAGCGGCGAGAGTCTCGCGGCGATCAGCGACGCCGTCCGGGACGCGCTCCCGGCCCTCACGGACACGGCCGCACGCGATCTGGTCGCCGCCGCGACCTCCCTCGCGGGCACCTTCTGGCAGATCTCCACCCCGCCGCCGGAGATCGCCGAGCTCTACCGCACCGACCCGCGGCTCGGGCACGCGCTGATCGACCTGGAGCCACGGCTGCGCCGCATCCTGCGCGCCTATTTGACCGGCGCTCTGGCCGGCTGAACCAGGCGTACGGTGTCGGCGTGACCGACGTTTCGCAGGGCTCCGACGCTTCTCAGGGCTCCGACGCTTCCCCGGGTTCCTCTGGCGAGGACACCGCTCAGGGAACCCGCACCGGGCGAGGTCCCGCCTTCGCCGTCTGCATCGCGGTCGGCGCACTGACCATCCTCGATCTCTCCGGGGTGAACGTCGCACTGCCCTCCATCCAGCGCTCGCTGCACGCCGACTCGACGCAGTTGCAGCTGATCGTCGCGGGCTACGCTCTCGCCTTCGGTCTCACCCTCGTGCCCTCCGGGCGCCTCGGCGACACCCGGTCGCGCCGGGCGATGTTCGTCATCGGGCTGGTCGGCTTCAGCCTCGCGAGCGCCCTTTGCGCGCTCGCCCCGAACATCGTCTGGCTGACCATCGCGCGCTTCGTGCAGGGCGCCGCGGCGGGCGTCCAGATGCCGCAGGTGCTCGGGATGATCCAGCAGCTGTACCGCGGACCGGAGCGCGGGCGCGCGTTCGGTGTCTTCGGTGCGATGGTCGGCATCGCCACGGCGATCGGCCCGAGCCTCGCCGGCTCGCTGATCGCGATCGGCGGCGCGGAGGAGGGCTGGCGGCTGCTGTTCTGGTTCAACGTGCCGTGCGGTGCGGTCGCGCTCTTCTTCGCACTGCGGTTCCTGCCGCGCACGCAGGAGCGGCCGACGGGAGGGACACAGCTGGACCCGGTGGGGCTGATCCTCCTGGCGGGGACCATCCTCGGCCTGATGCTGCCGTTCCTGCTCACCACAGGCTCCTCAACGGACGACCCCGTCCGCTGGCTGTGGCTCATCGCGTTCGCGGCCTTCGGGTCGGCGTTCCTCCTGTGGGAGCGCCGTTACGCCAAGCGCGGGCTCTCACCGATCGTCCACCTCGACCTCTTCCGGCTGGCCTCCTACCGCAACGGCATCCTCATCGCCGCGGTGTACTTCGCCGGTCTTCCGGCCAGCTTCCTCGTCACGACGCTGTTCCTCCAGGAGGGACTGCACGCCCAACCGCTCGCGGCGGGGCTGGTGAGCGTTCCCTTCGCGCTCGGCGCCGCCGTGTCGGCGTTCATCGGTGGCCGTCTCGTCCAGCGCTTCGGCCGCGCCCTCGTCGTCGTCGGGCTCGTCATCGTGATCGTCGGCATCGGCGCACTGCTCGCCTCGGCGACCCTGGCACCGCCGGCGGCGGCGGAATGGCTGATGGCCGCATCCACTCTGGTCGGCGGCATCGGCGGCGGGTTCGTCATCTCCCCCAATCAGACGCTGACCCTCTCGGAGGTGCCGCCGGAGGAGGGCAGCGCGGCCGGGTCGATCGCGCAGCTGGGCCAGCGGGTCGGAACGGCCGTCGGCGTCGCGCTCGTGACAGCCGTCTTCTTCGCGACCGTCCCGGGCGGCGGGAACCATCCGGTCGATCAGTACCACCAGGCGGTGAGGGACGGGTACCTCGTCACCCTCGCGCTGCTCACGGTCGCCCTCGTCGTCGGGCTGGTCGACCTCCGCGCCCGGAAGAAGGCGGGAAAGACGGGCGTCTGATCGGCGTCCGCGTGGGCCTTCGTCCGGCAGCCGTTCCCGGCAGAGCGCGCGTCACTCCCCCGATCGGCGCGACCGACCCCGTAGCCTATGCACGTATTTACGCCCGTTCGGGGATGGGGTGGTTCCGATGGTCTCGCAGCTCGGGCGCGTGCGCGCGCTCACCGTGGCGGCGGCCGTGCTCGCGCTAGCGCTGGCCGGATGCGCGCCGAAGTCCGGCGCAGACACCGGAACGCAGACGCCGTTCCCCACTCCGACGCTGACCACGAGCCCCACGCCGACGCCGACGGTCCCCGCGACGCAGACTCCCGCGCCGACCACGGGCCCAGGGACCACGGAGGCACCGGACGCACCCCCGCCCACAGGTGCTCCCGCCGACACCGCCGGGGCGAAGGCGCTGGCCGTGCAGGCGTGCCAGCAGGTCGCCGACGGCTTCGCCGCGAGCCGGGTGGCCGCCGCGACGCCTCTCGCTGCCGCTGCCGCCGCGAAAGACGGCGTCTGGAAGCCGCTGGCCGCGAACCTCGCGTTCATCAATGCCAACCCCATCAACCCGGAGACCGGTGCGGGCCCGCAGAAGACGGTGGAGGACTCCTCCGCCGTCGCACGCGACTGCTTCACCCTCGCCGGCGTCACCGTGAGTCAGGACTGACATGCGCCGCCTCCGTCGAACGTCCCTCCGCGCCGCCTTCGCCCTCATCGCGGTACTCGTGGTCGCCGGCTTCTCGGCCGCCGCGCCCGCGCCGTCCGCACGGGCCGCCCTGGCGCAGCCGGCGGAGAGCACCTGCGTAGAGACCTGCGTCGATGTGCCCGCCACGGCGCAGGCCGCTGCGCAGAAGCTGCTCGAGGACTACAACCAGGGCACCCTGATCATCGAATGGGCCGAGCGCGCCATCATCCCGAACGAGCTGCAGCCGATCGCCAACGGCACCATCGGGCAGACGCCGCAGTGCAACATCGACAAGCGGACGCTGCAGACGCTGGTGATCATCATCCGCAACTACGGCTCAGTGCAGGTCAGCGACCTCAACCGGCACTGCGCCAACGATGGCGTCGCCACCTGCGCGAGCAACCCGACCTCCCGCCACTGCACGCCGCCGGGCGCCCCCAATGCGATGGACATCACCTACATCGGCTCCGCCAGGACGCGCGGCAACGACGGGCCGACGAACATCCTGCTCCCGTTCCTCGACTCGTTCCTGCCGGCCGGATCCCGCGCCGGACAGGCCTCAGGGGCCGACGGCTGCGGGGCGTACTGGATGCCGCCGCTGCGCAACATCTCGCGCTTCGCCGACTACTGCACGCACATCCACATCGACTTCGGATCGTCGACCGGGGAACTTCGCGGCCTGACCCGGTCGGGCGGCTGAGCCGCTCGATCGGCCGCCCGGCCGCGCCTACTCCACCGGGTCGATCGGGTTGGTCCGCCCGACGATCAGCGGATCGACCGGTGTGAACGGGAACTGCGGAAGCTGGGCCTCCCGAACGCCGAACGCCGACGACAACACCTCCCGCGAGAAGGCGGATGCCGTGGCGCGATACCCGATGTCGCCCGGCGTCGGCTGGTCGAAGAAGATCAGGAAGTGGATGCCCTCGTCTCCCAGCGCCTCGATGTGATGCGGGTAGGCGCGCGGGATGAAATAGGCGTTCCCGGGCTCCAGCTCGTAGGTGTCGAGCGAGCCGTCCGGGTCGAGCACCGTCATCCGCGCGTGTCCGCTCTGCACGTAGCCGAGCTCGGCCGTCACGGGATGCCAGTGCGGCTCGCGCATGCCGGTGTTCGCGATCTCGAGGGAGTACATCGAGAGGTCGTCGAGCGCCGCCCAGAACTGCTTGCGCGCGAGCCGGGCGCTGCCGTAATCGTACGAGAGCGGCGGGTTCTGCCCCGCGACATCGAACAGGTGGGCGTTCGGGAGCCCGGCGGTGTCCGGGATGCGGGCCGGGCCCTCGCGACGCACGATCTGCTGAGCGTTGTGGCGGTCGAAGGCGGCGAACGCCGACGACGGGAGGTCGTAGGTGTTGCCGAGCACCGCATCCGTCATCGCATTGAAGCTGTTCTGCAGCGAGAAGTGCGCCGGGCGCGACGTGCGGAGGGAGGCGATGATCTCCGCGGTCTCGTCCCCTACGTTCTCGATGTGGTAGATCGCGCCCGAGGCGACGTGGTACATCTGCCCGGGCTTCACGACGAACGACGCGAACTCGTCGGCGTTGGCCAGCATCGACACCAGCACGGTCCCCCGCACCACGTAGGCGATCTGGTTCGCGTTGACGTTCCACTGCGGCTCGCGGACCCCGCCCGGTTCGAGCACGATGCGCTTCAGCGACATGCGCTTCAGGATCGGGAAGTCGTCGGCGGTGAGCTGCGAGATGCTGCCGAAGTCGTTCTCATAGGTGTTGGCGGCATCGGCGAGCGAAGCGACGTGCGGTGAGGTCGTGGGCATTCGGGTCTCCCTGTCGATGGTGTTGTGTCACCGTCACGCTAGGGGCGGCCAGACTGTCAGGACAACGCTTGTGTCAGCGCGCCTACTGCGGGTATGGCGTCTCGCCGCGCTCCAGCATCCCGATCAGCTTGGACAGCCGGTTGCCGCGGGTGGTGGCGTTCGGCGCGGTCACCACCCGCCACAGCACGGCGTAGCGGTTCTGCGCGTTGAGTCGCTCGAACGTCGCCGTGGCAGCCGGTGACGCCTCGAGCGCGGCGACGAGATCCTCGTGCATCTCGATCCGCCCGGCGCCTGCGTAGGCGCGGTCCCAGCGGCCGTCCGCCTTCGCCCGATCGATCTCGGCCTGCCCGGCGGGCCGCATCCGCCCCTCGGCGATCAAGGTCTCGACGATGCCGATGTTGCGCTCCGACCACAGCGAGGCCTTGCGTCGCGGCGTATACCGCTGCACGAACGTCGTCTCGTCGCGTCCACGGCGCTGGCCGTCGATCCAGCCGCTGCAGAGCGCCTCGATCAGTGCCTCCTGATAGCCGAGGGAGGTCGGATCGGTGACGCCCTTCTTCGCGAGCACCAGCCAGACACCGTCATAGGTCGTCTCGTTCTCGTCGAGCCAGGCGCGCCACGCGGTCTGGTCGGCGACGACCAGCGGCTCGGGTGACGTTCGGTGCGGGTCGTCGGCCATGCACCGATCGTAGGGGAGGCCGCCGACGTTGCCCGGCGCGGTGGCCGCTGGGGAGCGTGAGCGGCTGAATGCATCCACTCGTCGTCCCGCCAGCGTCGGAGAAAGTGGCTCAGATCTCCGACGGACCGCGGCCGGGATGGAGATTCGGGGCGCTTGGTGGGAAATCTCCGACCGTGGCCTGGCGCGGGGAGGGCGGAGGGAGGGAGGGAGGGAGGGAGGGAGGGAGGGAGGCGCGCGCTACGGCTGGGTGGTCGCCGCGGTGCCCGTGTCCTCCGGCGCCTGCATCGCCCGGATCAGCGACTGGGCGTCGTACGGTCCGACGTGACGGCGGCCGTTGATGAAGAAGGTGGGGACCGCATTGATGTCCATCGCCTCCGCGTCCAGCATGTCGTCGCGCACCCGCGCGGCGACCTCGGGCGAGCTCAGGTCGGCCTCGAAGCGGTCGAGGTCGAGGCCGAGCTCCTCGGCACGGCGCAGGATGTCGGAGGGCAGCTGGTGCTCCTGGTCGGCGAAGAGTGCGCGCTCGAACTCGAAGAACTTGCCCTGGCGCGACGCCGCCTCCGACGCCTCGGCCGCGGCGAGCGCGTTCGGGTGGTAGCGCGTCAGCGGCGCGTGGCGCCACACGTAGCGGAGCCGGTCGCCGAGCTCGCGCTGCACCTCGAACACCGAACCCGTCGCCTTCAGGCAGAAGCCGCACTGGAAGTCGCCGTACTCGACGATCTCGTAGGGCGCATCCAGCGACCCGAAGATGTGGTCGCGGGCCGGGTCGACAGGGCGCACGAGGGTGAGGCCCGCCTCGTCCTTCGGCCGCCGGGCGTCGGAGATCCGGAAGACGATGGTCGCCACGACGAACGCCACGATCGTCGCCGCGAGCACGCCGACGCGCGCGGCGTTCTGGGCCGCCTCGTCCGGCACGCCCAGGTCGACGATGAAGAGCGAGATGGTGAAGCCGATGCCGCACAGCGCCGCTCCCCCGGCCAGACGGTCGAGGGTGAGGCCGGGACCGAAGTCCCCGATCTTGAGCAGCCGCAGCACAGCGGCCGAACCGAAGACGCCGACGAACTTGCCGACGACGAGGCCCGCGAGCACACCCCAGGCGATGGGCGAGACGAGCGCTCCGGCGAGGATGTCGCCGTCCAGTCGCACGCCGGCGTTCGCGAGCGCGAACAGCGGCAGCACCACGTATGCCACGTACGGCCCCCAGGCCGACTGCAGCCGCTCATTGATGGAGATGGACTCGCGCAGGCTGTTCGCGGCGGCCCGCGCATACTCCGTGTTCGGTGACTGCCGGAACGTCCGGGCGAGATCGAGGGCGTGTTCCACATCCCGCCGATTGGGCCGGTAGACCGGAACGAGGAGGGCGATCGCGACGCCCGCCAGCGTCGGGTGAACGCCCGACGCGAGGAACGCGAGCCAGACGATGATGGCGAGCGTCGCGTAGACCGGCCCGCGGCCCCCGCGCAGATACCGGGTGAAGTAGACCCCGACCAGCCCGATCGCAGCGATGATCAGCGGATACGGGTTGAAGTTCTCGGTGTACACCAGGGCGATGATGCTCAGTGCACCGATGTCGTCCACGACGGCGAGCGCCAGCAGGAACACCCGAAGGCGGCCGGATGCGCGCGGGCCGATGAGGGCGAGGGCACCGACCAGGAACGCGGTGTCGGTGGAGATGACGACCCCCCACGCGTGCTCCATGCCCGTCCCGAGCGTGAACAGCACGAAGATGACCGCGGGGACCGCGAGCCCGAAGACGGCGGCGACCACCGGGACGACGGCGCGCGACCAGCTCGTCAGCTCGCCGATCGCGAACTCGCGCCGCACCTCCAAGCCGACGGTGAAGAAGAAGATCGCCATCAGCGCGTCGTTGACCAGCGCATGCAGGGTGAAGTCGAGGTGGAGGTCGCCGACCCCGATGATCAGGTGGGTGTCCCAGAACTGCTCGTACCCCGTGAACGAGATGTTCGCCCACACGATCGCGACGAGCGTCGCCGCGACGAGCAGCAGCGCGCCGATGCGGCTCCGGCCCATCGAGCGGAAGCGCTCGGCGATGCTCGGCCGGCGGTCGCGTGACTGCCCGACGGACTCCGGGTCGGGGGAACGCTGGATGAGCGTGAGCGGGGTGGTCACGGGAAGAACTCTAGCGAGTCCCGGGCCCGGGGTCACTCGGCCGCGTCAGCCCTCTCGGCTGTCGGTGCGGGACTGCGCTTCAGCGCCGCACCTCCGACGTGGCGCCGGGCTCGAGGTCGCGCGACGGACCGGCGTGACGCTCGGACTTCCGGCGACGCCCGCGCACGAACCCGGTGGCGAGCAGCAGGATGCCGACCCCGATCAGGATCGCCGCGCCGACCGTGAAGCCGACGTTCCAGACGACGTACTGGCCGGTGTCGTTGGCCCCCGGCGTCTCCACCCCGTACCGCGTCAGGCAGAGGGCGCCGGCGATCACCAGCACCGCGCCGATCACGTAGAACACCGCCGACTTGCCCGCGCTGAACATCCCCATCTCCGTCACTCCTCACCTCGGTCCGTTCGTCCACCCTCACCCGGCGACCGAACCGCTCCCAGGCCTTGACACGGTTCAGGGAGTGAGCACGACCTTGATGCAGCCGTCCTCCTTGTCGCGGAACACGTCGTACATGCGCGCCGCCTCCTCCAGCGGGACCTTGTGGGTGACGAGGTCCTCGGTGCCGAGAGGGTCGGACGGGTCCTCCACCAGCGGCAGGAGCTCGTCACGCCAGGCGTGGACGTTGCACTGCCCCATCCGCAGGGTCACCTGCTTGTCGAACAGGTTCATGAACGGCACCGGGTCGGCGACGCCTGCGTAGACACCGCTGAGCGAAACGGTGCCCCCGCGGCGCACGGCGTCGAACGCCAGAGTCATCGCGGCCATCCGGTCCACCCCGACCGTCGTCATCAGCTTCTGAGCGACCGCATCGGGCAGCAGTCCGACCGCCGACTGCACGGCGGCCGTGCCCGGGTTGCCGTGCGCCTCCATCCCGACCGCGTCGACGATCGCGTCCGGCCCGCGCCCGTCCGTCGCCTCGCGGAACCAGACGGCGACGTCGTCGCTCAGGTCGAACGTGTCGACGCCGTGGCGCTCCGCCATCGCCCGCCGCTCCGGCACCGGGTCGACCGCGACGACGCGGTGGCCGAGGTGCACGCCGATCCTGCTGACGAACTGCCCGACCGGGCCGAGACCGATGACCCCGAGCACGCCGCGCTCCGGCAGCTGCGCGTACTGCACGCCCTGCCACGCGGTCGGCAGGATGTCGCTGAGGAACAGGTAGCGCTCGTCCGGCAGCTCCGACCCCACCTTGTAGGCGTTGAAGTCCGCCAGCGGCACGCGGAGCCGCTCCGCCTGACCGCCCGGCACCGAGCCGTACAGCTCCGTGTAGCCGTACAGCGTCGCGCCGGTCCCGTGGTCGTAGTTCTGTGTCGTCTCGCACTGCGTCGTGAGCCCACGGCGACACATGAAGCACTCGCCGCACGCGATCACGAACGGGATGACGACGCGGTCGCCGACGCGGACGTTGCGCACCGCGGATCCCACCTCCTCGACGATGCCCATCGGCTCGTGGCCGAGCACGTCGCCTTTCGCGAGGAACGGCCCGAGGACGTCGTACAGGTGCAGGTCGCTTCCGCAGATCGCGGACGACGTGATCCGCACGATCACATCCGTCGGCTCCTGGATGACGGGATCGGGGACGTCGACGACCTCGACCTTCTTGGTGGCTTGCCAGGTGAGTGCTCTCATGGACCGTTCATACGCCCGGTCGGCGTCCCCTGCTACCGGTTGCGCGCATCCCCTCGGGCGTCCCGTGGGCGCCGAGGCGGCTCAGCCCGCGAGGACGGCCGTGAGCTCCCCCAGGGTGAACTCCCAGCCCTGCCGGTACGACTCGGCGGGTGACCCATCCGCCCACGGTCCGGTATGGCGCACGACGAGACGCGTGCCGGCGCCGGCGTCGGTCAGCCGGAACTCCACGGCCTCGTCGGCGCTCGGCCCGTCGTCGTCGATCCACCGCCACTCGAACGCGAGCCGCTCGAACGGCTCGACCGCGAGATAGCGCCCCTCGACCACGATGCCCGCTGCCGGTGCGGCGATCCGGTAGAGACCTCCGACCCTCACGTCCGCGACGATCGACACGTCGTGCCAGTGCCGCCACCACCACGTCTGCAACCCATCGGCCGAGGCGATGGCGTTCCAGACGCGGGATCGCTCCGCGTCGATCGTGCGTGCCAGTTCGAGGGGATGCGCGGCGAGCGTCCGCCAGACGCCTCCGTCGCCTGCGCGCGCGGCGGAGGCGTCTCCGTCGTCCGAGCGCCCGGAGAGCACCCCGTCGAGTGCCGAGAGCGCGTCATCCCATCCACTGCCCGCCGTGACGATGTCGTCGCGTCCGGCGAGCCGGTGACGCAGGGTGAGCTCCGCTCGACCGTTCGCGGTATCCGTCCACTCGGCCATCAGGATGCTCGGCGGCTCACCGTCGACCGACCAGGACACGCTCAGCGCGTCGGCGTCGCACTGGAGCACCCGACCCCGCGCGCACGTAACCTCATCGAGCTGCACGGTGAACTCCGATCCGACGCCCGACGGGTCGCCGCTCACCACGCCGAACCAGCGGGCCAGCCGCTCGGGAGCTGTGCAGGCGTCCCGCACCTCGGCGGCGGTCGACCGGTACTCGCGCCGCAGGATGAGTTCGGGGTCTTCGCTCGTGCCGACCAGGGCGCGGATCGTGCGCGCATCCATCAGCGGCCTCCTCCGGGTCGGGCGCTTCGGGCGTTTCCGCGGCTGCCGTTTCCGTGGCTGCCGCGGGCGAGCTCGGTCTCCAGCGCGTCGAGCCGCTGAGACCACAGCCGCCCGTACCGGTCGACCCAGGCGGCGATGTCGTGCAGAGCGCCGGGGACGATGCGATAAATGCGCTGCGATCCGCGGCGCTCGGCCGAGACGACCTCGGCCTCACGGAGTACCCGCAGCTGGTTGGAGACGGCCGGCTGGCCGATTCCGAACTCCTCCATCACGACGGCACCGATCCGACCGGCCGGCGCCTCCTCCTCAGTGAGGAGTTCGACCATGCGGCGACGGACCGGGTCGGCGAGCACGGCGAAGGAGTTCATAATCGGATGATATCATCGAGCACTGATATGACAAGAGTGCGCCTTGCTCCCTCGCCGGTCCCGTGGCAGCGTGCACGGTGAACGCAACGGAACGGAGCGCGCATGGCCAAGCAGAAGAAGCTCGAGAAGGCAGCGAAGAAGGCGTTCGAGCGGGCAGAGGCGGCCGTCGCCGACGCCCGTCGGGCGGCCGAGAAGCTCGACAAGAAGAAGGCGAAGAAGCGCGCACGTGCGCTGGAGAAGGAGCTGGCGGCGCTGACCGGCGGCGTGCAGGACGCGAGCGCAGGCACCACCTCCCGCGACGACGGCGTCACGGACGCGGCCAGCCTCGACCTCACTCCGCCCCTCCCCTCCGTCCGCGACGAGACCGTGGAGGCAACGGTCGAGTTCGCCGGATCGGTCACCACAACCGTCGCCCACGACCCCGAACTCGACCAGCTGACCGTGCAGGCGCTGCGCGATGCGGCCCGCGCCCGCGGCCTCCTGAACGTCTCCCGGCTGACCAAAGGGCAGCTCATCGAGCGCCTCAGCGAATGACCTGGTGAATCCGGCCGCGCCGTTCGGCAGACGCCGACCGTTTCCGGGGTTACGTTGGCAGTCACGGAAGGAGACCAGGTGGACGACGAGGCACTCGAGGTGACGGGGCAGGACGCGGTGACGGCACCCGACGACGCCGCTGCAGAAGAGCAGGCGGCGCCGGAGGAGATCACCTACGACGAACAGCTCTACCCCGCCCGGCCCCGGCGGCTGCGTCCGCGCGCCAACCTGCGCGGCGGCAGCATCCGCCGCACCTTCTCCGACCCCCGGGCGGCCAACGGTCAGAACCCGGCCTACGTCGAGTGGCTGGTGCGCCAATCCATGCTGAAGGATGCGGACGTGCTCAGCCGGCAGCTGTCCGGCTCCCCCAGCATGTGGCGCAACCCCTACGCCCGGCCGGACGCCCGCCGCGCCGTGTCCACCTCGGACGTGTGGTTCACCGCCTACCCGATCTCCCTGATCACGCGGCCGGGCGAGTCGTTCCTCACGGCGCTCGCCGACCCGGAACTGTGGCGCGCGTTCCAGCGGATCGGGATCAACGGCATCCACACCGGTCCGGTCAAGCGGGCCGGCGGCATCCGCGGCTGGCAGGAGACCCCGAGCGTCGACGGCCACTTCGACCGCATCGGCACGCAGATCGACCCCGCGTTCGGCGACGAGGAGACGTTCCGGCGGCTGACCGACGTCGCCGAGGAGCACGGCGGCAGCGTCATCGACGACATCGTGCCGGGCCACACCGGCAAAGGCGCCGACTTCCGCCTCGCCGAGATGGCCTACAAGGACTACCCGGGGATCTACCACATGGTCGAGATCCCGCCGGACGAGTGGCACCTGCTGCCGGAGGTGCCCGAGGGCCGCGACTCCGTCAACCTCGACGAGTCGACCGAGGCGGCGCTCGCCGAGCGTGGCTACATCATCGGCGAGCTGCAGCGGGTCATCTTCTACGCCCCCGGGGTGAAGGAGACGAACTGGAGCGCCACCGCGCCCGTCATCGGTGTCGACGGCATCACCCGGCGCTGGGTCTACCTCCACTACTTCAAGGAGGGCCAGCCGTCGGTGAATTGGCTCGACCCGACGTTCTCGGGCATGCGGCTGGTCATCGGCGACGCCCTGCACTCGCTCGGCGACCTGGGCACGAGCGCCCTGCGACTGGATGCGAACGGCTTCCTGGGTGTCGAGAAGAGCGCGGAGGGGATGCCGGCCTGGTCGGAGGGGCACCCGCTGTCGCACGCGGCGAACCACATCATCGCCGGCATGGTGCGCAAGGTCGGCGGGTTCACCTTCCAGGAGCTCAACCTGACCGTGGAGGACATCCGCGACACCGGCGCGGTCGGCGCGGACCTCTCCTACGACTTCATCAACCGCCCGGCGTACCACCACGCCCTCGCGACCGGCGACACCGAGTTCCTGCGCCTCACGCTGCGCACCTCACTGGAGCTGGGCGTCGAGCCAGTGAGCCTGGTACACGGGATGCAGAACCACGACGAGCTGACCTACGAGCTCGTGCACTGGGCGACGCTGCACCAGAACGACCTCTACACGTTCCGCGGCGAGGAGATCAG
This sequence comes from Leifsonia sp. NPDC014704, assembly GCF_043083605.1. Taxonomy (NCBI): domain Bacteria; kingdom Bacillati; phylum Actinomycetota; class Actinomycetes; order Micrococcales; family Microbacteriaceae; genus Leifsonia; species Leifsonia sp. NPDC014704. The sequence goes on from NZ_JBIBYW010000001.1 coordinate 1,599,777, forward strand.
CGGCGGGGAGCTCGCCCAGCGCATCCGTGCCGACCTCGTCGAGGCGATCACCGAGCCGACGGCGGACTACAACCTCGTGTTCACGACCAACGGGATCGCCTGCACGTCGGCCTCCCTCATCGCCGCCACGCAGGGGCACGCAACGCTCGACTCGATCGCGGAGGACGACATCCCGGCGATCCGCGACGCGCACCTGCTGCTCGCCGCGTTCAACGCGTGGCAGCCGGGCGTTTTCGCCCTGTCGGGATGGGACCTGCTGGGTGCCCTGACGGTGCCCCGCGGCGAGGTGGCCGATCTGATCGCGGAGGGCGACACGCGCTGGGTCGAGCGAGGAGCGCACGACCTATTGGGGTCGGCTCCCGAAGCGGAGCGCTCCGCCTACGGGATGCCGCGGGCGCGCTCGCTGTACGGGCCGCTCCCGGAGCAGCTGCGCAACCGCGACTCGTTCGCGAACCGGCTGCGCGAGCTGCTGCGCATCCGCGACCGCTGGGGCATCGCGAGCGCGCGCCAGGTCGACGTTCCGGATGTCGCGCATCCGGGCATGCTCGTGATGGTGCACGAGCTGGAGACGCTCGACGAGCAGGAGTTGCCCGTGGTGCAGCTGACCGTCCTGAACATGACGGATACCGCCGTCGACGGCACTGTCCGTTCGGAGGCGCTCCCCCATCGGGCGACGGTGACGGACGCGGCCGACGGCAGCGAGGTCGGCACGGTGGACGACCTGGCCAGCTTCCCGGTCAGCGTCCCCGCCTACGGCGCCCGCTTCCTCATCCTGAAGCGCACTCCTCTCGAGTAGCCGCCTCCCCCATCCCCCACCGTCGAGTCCGCGATCTTTGCACGCTCTGGCAGCGCGTCGCGTGCAAAGTGTGCGGACTCGACGGCGGGAGGGGACGCGATGCGCGCGCTAGAGGCGGACAGCCGCTTGGGCGGCGGCCTCGATGTCGGCGTCGCTCGCCGCACTCAGGTCGAGCTCGGTGAGCGCGGTCACGCGAGCCGCGACATCCGCCTGGGCCGCCCGCAGCCGCTCAATGAACTCGGCCGCGACATCCGCCTTCCCCGACCCGTGGCCGATCACGACGAACGAGCGCTCCGGGGCGGTCGACCGGAGCGCGTCGGCGACGGCGTCGAAGTAATGGTTCAGGTCGCGCTCGTCGTCGTGACCGGTGTGCCGCTCCACAGTACGCAGGTGGTGGGCGCGGCGGTCCTCGTCGGCGACCGTGTGCTCCGTGTCGCTGACGGTGCGCGCATCCAGGTCGAAGTCGAAGATGCGGGCGTGCTCGGCGTCGATCGCGACCGCGAGCAGGTCGCCGTGGCCCTTCGGCTCCGGGGTCGCCGCCAGCAGGTGGCGTGCGCGCTCGATGTCCTCGATGGAGACGCGACCGTCGTGCTGACGCCGGAAGACCTCGCGATGGCCGTTGAGCTTCACGGCCAGACGATCGCCGGTCTCCTGCTCCACCTGGTCGGCGCGGTCCTGCCAGAAGCTGATGAACTCGGTCCACTCCAGGTCCCGCGGCGCCGGCGAGCCGGTGATGCGGGCGTAGGTCTTCTCGGCGTGCGTCGTCATGCGTCCTCCTGAGCTCGGTGTGTCGGTTGGGTGCAGGCTAGCAGCCGTCGAGTCCGCGAACTTTGCACACGACGCGCCGTCGGAGTCTGCAAAAAGTGCGGACTCGACGGTGAGCGGATCCGCGAGGGAGACGGTCAGGCGAGGAGGGCGCGGACGCGCGGGACGACCTCGGTGCCGTAGAGGCGGATGGCCTCGAGGAGCGAGTCGTTCGTCATTCCGGGGATGCCGTACTTGAGGTCGAAGCGGTTGGCGCCGACCACGCGCAGATTAGCGGCGATCTTCGCGGCGACGGTCTCCGGCGAGCCCACGTAGAGGCTGCCCTCTGGGCCCAGCTCGCGCTGGAACGACGCCTCGGTCGGGACGGCGAAGCCACGCGTCGCGCTGACCTTGGTGATCATGTCGCGGTAGTGCGGCCAGAACTCCTCGCGCGCCTGCTCGTCCGTGGCCGCCACGTGGCCGGGCGAGTGCAGGCCGATCTGCTGCGGCTCACGGCCGAACTGCTCCAGCGCCTTGTGGAAGAGCTCGCTGTACGGCGCGAAGCGCGAGGCCGGTCCGCCGATCACGGCCAGCATGAGCGAGAAGCCGTAGTGGGCGGTGCGGATGACGGACTCCGGGCTGCCGCCGACGCCGATCCACGTCGGCAGCGGTGTCTCGAGGTGCGGCACCACATCCTGCTCGCGGAGTCCGCTGCGGGTGCTCCCTTCCCAGGTGACCGGCCCGCCCTCGCGGAGGTGCGCGAACAGGTTGGTCTTCTCCTCGAACAGCTGCTCGTAGTCGGACAGGTCGAAGCCGAACAGCGGGAACGAGTCGACGCTAGAACCGCGGCCGAGGATGATCTCGGCGCGACCGTCCGACACGGCGTTGAGCGTGGAGTAGCGCTGGAAAACGCGCACCGGGTCGTCGGAGCTCAGCACGGTGACGGCCGAGCCGACGTGGATGCGCTCGGTGCGCGCCGCGATCGCGCTCAGCACGATGTCGGCCGCCGAGAGGGGCATGTCGTCGACGTGGTGCTCGCCGATGCCGAAGAAATCGAGCCCTGCCTGGTCGGCGGCGACGCCGTGGTCGATGAGGTCGCGGATGGTCTGAGCGTGCGAGATGGGACGGCCGTCGGCGTCGCTCGTGACGTCACCGAAGGTGTTCAGGCCGAAGGTGAGCGGGAAGCTCTGGGGTGCGGTGTTCATTTGTGTGCTTTCGGGTGTGGATGCGAGGAAAAGAGATGCGGTCGCCGCCGGGTCAGGCGGCGGCCTCGGCGGAGACGAGCTCCGGCGTGCTCTCGCCCGCGACGGCGGCCCGGAAGCCGCCCGCGTCGAGGCGCGCACCGAAGACCGGGCCGCCCGGCTCGAACGCGACCCCGTCACGAAGACTCTCGACGAGGACGGTGTCGTAGCCGACGTCCTGGATGAGGGAGGCGACGAGCGCGGCGGCTTCCGGGTCGTCCGAGGCCACGCCGAGAGCGCGGCGGTCCGGCTCGCCGGCGAGGCGGCGGTCCTCCTCCATCTCGTGGTAGCCGATGTGGTTGAACGTCTTCACGACGGTGGAGTTCGGAAGTTCTCGCTGGACGATCTCGCTGCTGGTGAGGGACGTGTCCTCGAACAGCGGCTGCACGCCGTCGGTCGGCGCCCAGTAGTTCATGGAGTCGATGACGAGCTTGCCGTCGAGCATCCCGCGGTCGAGTCCGGCGAACCGGTGCAGCGGGATGGCGAGGATGACGATGTCTGCGCCGGCGACGGCCTCCGCGGCCCACGCCGGACGGGCACCCGGCATGATGACCGAGGCGATGAGCTGGATGCGCTGCGGGTCGCCCGAGGCCGCCACATCCACCTCGTAGCCGGCGTCGAGCAGGATGCGCGCGAGCGCCGAGCCGACGTGTCCGACGCCGAGGATCGCGACGCGGGGTCGCGCGGAAACGGTGGTGGTCATGGACGGTGTCCTTCCGTCGTGTCGGCGAGGTGGTTCTGGATGCTCTCGAGAGCTCCGGCGAGGGCGTCGAGCTGGTCGGGGCGGAGCGCGTCGGCGAAGAGCCGCTTCACGGCCCGCAGGTGCGGTCCCGATGCCCGGCGGATCGCCTCGTAGCCGTCCTCGGTGAGGACGACGAGCGCCCCGCGGTTGTCGCCGGGACACTCGGTGCGGCGAATGAGGCCGCGCTTCTCCATCCGCCCCAGGTGGTGCGACACCCGGCTGCGCTCCCAGTCGATCGCGTCGGCCAGCTCGGACGACCGGAGGGTCCGCTCGGGCGCCTCGGTGAGGGCGAGCAGCACCGCAAAGTCGCCGGGAGAGAGTTCCACGCGCTGCAGCTCGGTCGCCAGCAGCCGGCGAAGGTCGCCCGTGGTGTCGAGCAGCGACCGCCACACGGCGAGCTCACGGTCGGTGAGTCGCTCGGGGGTTTCGGTGGGGGTCATGCGGTCCTCGTTCTCGATCACGCCAGCCGGATAGCTGACGTGTCAATCAACCGCCGGCCGGATGGATTTGTTCCCGCCTCCGACGCGTGCCTTACCGTTGCACCATGAGCGAGTTGCCCGACGCCCTCCCCGCCGACTATGACCCCGCCCACGTCTTCCGTGTGGTCGCCATGCCGGTCGCGCAGGGCTGGGGCGTGTGGTTGCGCGCGGCGGACGACAGTATCATCCACAGCTTCGGCCTCGGCTTCCCGGCAGGCACCCCGTTCCAGCCGGACGTGCTCGACGTGCTCGGTCCGCTGCTCAACGTGCAGTACCGGCTGGCGTTCCACGGCCCCGAGTCCTGGGACGAGCTCGGCGACCACTGGTCCGCTGTCGTCTACGAGTACACCCCGCGCTGACGCCCCGCGATTCGTGCCGAATGTGCGGAATGCGGCGCGCAAAGCGCACATTCGGCACGAATGTTGGCGCCCTTCGCGGCGTTCGCCCCGCTCCGCGGCGTGAGATTTGCGCCAAATCGCGGTCCTGCGCGTCACGTCCCCGCGCGATTTGCGCCAAATCGCGGTTTTGGGCGCCGCATTCCCGCGATGTGGCGCAAATCTCACGCGGGTGGTTACGCGTCGTCGGGGACGGGATGGCGGTCGGGGCGGAGGGGGTGCAGGCGCGTGAGTTGGGTGACGTGCTGGGGGCCGAGCTCCGCCAGCGAGGTGACTTGGAGGAGTTTCATGGTGCGGGTGAGTTGGTCGGTGAGGATCTGGATGGTGCGGTCAACCCCGGCACGGCCCCCGGCCATCAGCCCGTAGAGGTAGGCGCGTCCGATCAGGGTGAACTTCGCGCCGAGGGCGTAGGCGGCGATGATGTCGGCGCCGTTCATGATGCCGGTGTGCTCTGCAGCACGTTGCTGATGACCGTGGTGATCATCGGGTACTGCGCACCCTCGCCGGTCGCCAGCATCTTCAACGCGTTCACGTTGGTGAGCGACGCGTAGTCCTTGTTCAGCAGGTCCTTCTCGAAGACCTCCTGGGTGTGCTCGAATCCGGCGAACGCCGGCTCCTTCGAGTACTTGGCGTCGGCCTTGTTGGCCGTCTAGTCCTTCGCCCAGTTCGGGTCCTGCGCGCTCACGTTGGCGAAGTCGCCGAGCACGAAGAGCTGGCTGGTCCAGGTGTCGCCGTACGACTGGATGATCGGCGCGATGCCCGCCGCCTTGATCTTCTCGCTGTTCGAGATGAACTCGCTCCAGGTCTTCGGCACGGTCAGCCCGAGCTTCTCGTAGACCTTCTTGTTGTACATGATGCCGCCGTCGAAGGTGGTGCCGGTCGGCGCTCCGTAGAGCCCCTTGTCGGTGCTGACCGAGTTCTTGAAGTCCTCCGTCGGGCCCTTCGCCCACGACTCGTCGGTGAGGGGCTGGAGCTGGCTGTCGGGGCGAAGTGCCTGGAACAGCGAACCGGAGTTGTACAGGAAGACGTCGTTCATGTCTCCCGTCGACAGGCGCGTCTCCACCAGGTTGTCGCCGTCGGTGCCGCCGGGGCGGGTCTCGACCTTGACGGTGATGGACGGGTCGGCCTTGTGGAACGCCTTGGACAGGTCTTTCGCGAAGCTGGTGCTCGCCGGGTCGTTGCCCGCGGCAAGCAGGGAGATGGTGGTGCTGCCGGACCCGCCGGACGAGCTGCATCCAGCCAGAGCAGCGCCGATGAGCGCGACGCCGCCGAGCGTGGCGGCGACCCGTGTGACCGTTCTCCGAGAGAACATCAAATACCTCCTTGTATTGAGTGAGCGTCGGCGCCCCGGGGGAATTTCCGGGTGGGCTTGAAACGCTTCACTGACCACAAATGCATTCGGCGATCGCCGTCAAGCGCGGAATATAACGATTCAAGACAGGCTTGCGAATTTTGCCGGATTGATCGATTCAACTCCTCCATCCGCTACGCTCGCAGCCAGGAGGGATCGCATGGCTTCCGCGAGCGTGAAGGACGTCGCCGCACTGGCGCAGGTCTCCGTCGGCACCGTCTCGAACGTGCTCAACCGGCCGGAGATCGTCGCGCCCGAAACCGTCGAACGCGTCATGTCGGCCATGCAGAAGCTGTCCTACGTTCGCAACGAGGCGGCACGCCAATTGCGTCTGGGCCACAGCCAGGCGCTCGGGCTCGTCACCCTGAGCGGCGGCAACCCCTTCTTCACCGACCTCGCCACCGCGGCGGAGGACGCCGCCGCCGATGCCGGCTACAGCGTCATCGTCGGGAACAGCAACGAGAGCACGACCCGCGAGTCGGGGTACCTGAACCTGTTCGAGGAGCTGCGCGTGCGCGGCGTGCTGCTCTCCCCCGTCGGCGATCCCGCACGCCGGCTGCGGCAGCTGCGGGATCGCGGCATCGCGGCGGTCCTGGTCGACCGCGTGAGCAGCGACGACTCGTTCAGCTCCGTCTCGGTCGACGACGTGGCCGGAGGCGCCCTCGCAGCGGCCCACCTCATCCGATCGGGGCGGACCCGGCTCGCGTTCGTCGGCGGCCCGTTGCAGATCCGCCAGGTGAGCGACCGTCTCGCCGGCGCCCGACAGGAAGTGGGGAAGCATCCCGGCGTCTCCCTCGAGGTCATTCCCGTCGAGGCCCTCACCGTGCTGGAGGGCCGACGCGCTGCAGAAGAGCTGGTTCAGCGGAGCGCTGCTCGCCGCCCGGACGCCGTCTTCGCCGCCAACGACCTCGTCGCCGTCGGCCTCCTGCAGGGGCTCTACATCAACGGCCGCATCCGCATCCCGGAGGACATCTCGCTCGTCGGCTACGACGACATCATGTTCGCGAGCGCGTCCGTCGTGCCGCTCACGTCCATCCGGCAGCCCAGCGCGCTGATCGGTCGCACCGGCGTCGAGATCCTCATCGAGGAGGCGCAGGATCCGGAGCGCGAGCCCCGCCACGTGCTCTACCAGCCGGAACTCGTCGTGCGCGGAAGCAGCTCGGCGGACGCGGTCGAGTAGCGCGATCGTCTCCGCGGTTCTGCCACCACATGCGCGTGGCCCGCTAGTCTCGACGTGGACACCGCGACGAAGGGGGACGCTCGTGACCGAATCCAGGCTCCGGCCGAAAGTGGTGCTGTGGTGGGGCATCGGCCTCGCGGTGGCCGGACTGCTCCTGAACATGCTGCTGCCGCAGGTCGGCTATGCGCTCACCGTGCAGGCGAATGCATCGACCCCTGTGGACCAGGGGATGCTCGCGGCGTTGACTGTGGTGCTCGACCTCATCCGGCAGACGCTGCTGCCGCTCGGGATCGCCCTGATCGCCGCCTCGGTGGTGATGGCGTACATCGCCCGCCTGCTCGGGGTGCCAGCGGATGTGGAACCCGACGAGACCGGCGTCGCGGAGAGCTGACGTGGATGCGTTCAGCGCTCTCGCCCTGACCGTCGTCCTCTCGGGCGCTGCTCTTTATGCGCTGTACTGGGTGGTCCGCCGCGGGGTCGCGGATGGCATCCGGGATGTGCGGGGCGCGTCCGGCGATTCGCCTGCGAGCGACAGGGTGGTCGAGTGAGGGACGACACGGCCCCGCAGATCGGCTCCTACGATGTCGACGCGGGTGCGCTCGTCGGCAAGGGTGAACCGCTCGCCGACGTGCTCGCGCGGCTCGCGGTGGGCACGTCCGAGCCCGGGGATGTCGTGCCGGACGGCTGGCGCGTTCTCGGGCCGCCGCCTGTCGAGGAGGCCCCTCTGCTGATCGGCGCACCGGTCTCGGGCGACCATCGGTCGTGGGCGGTGGGGCAGGTGTATTCCGCCCGGGATGGGGCTCTGGCGCGAGTCTCGTTCTACCCGCGTGCGCTGCCGGTGCGCCCGAGTGTCGCGGAACGCCGCGGCGGCCTGGTGCTCCGCTGGCCGGCAGTGACGCGCGAGCTTGCCGACGTCGATCGCCTGTCGATCGACATCGTCAACGAGGGGTCGACCCGCTGGCTGCCCACCGGAGACACATTCAACACATTCGCGTCGATCGTGCCCGTCGGCGGCGGGCTCCGCGACCTGTACTTCGGCTGGATAGGTGACGGCGGCACCGTACCGCTCGATCCCGGCGACTACGCGCGGGTGACCGCGCGCATCGAGAGCGGCCGGTGGCGCGACCTGAAGCCCGGTCTGCACGACATCGTGGCGCACACCCCCGATCTTCGGCTCACGTCCGAGCCGCTGCGGGTCGACCTCACGTCCGGGGTGATCGCGGCGCACCGCCCGCCGCTTCCCCATCCCCCGCCCGCGCCGCACGACCTTCGTCATGCGGCGGCCGATCGCCTGCGCGTGCTGCATGCGTTGCGGGCCGGGCGTGATGCGATCGGGGAGGTCATCGCCGCCATCACGGACGCCCCCGACGACGCGACCGCACTCTCCCGCATCGCCACCCTGTTGGAGTGCGACATCGACGCCGCCGGCGCCGTCTACGCAATGCAGCTCCGACGCCTGCGTGTCGGCAAGACCGACGTCCTCGTCGGCGAGATCGAAGCCCTCGAGCGCACCCTTTCGGAGGAGTGACCAGGAACGCACCGGCCCGACCGCCGCGAACGGAGGACTTCCGGGTCGCTCGGTCCGCCGACTCCTCCCTTTCGCGCTCCCGCCCGGCGTGTCGCCCGCCACCTCCTCCCTTTCCCACTGCGATGGAGACGGAGGAGTTCCGACCCGACATGCCGCTGTCGAGCGAAGAACGGAGGCGTTCCGCATCCCGTGGTGCGCGGATCGCCTCCGGAAACGACGAAGGCGCGGCGCCCGTCGGATGACGAGGCCGCGCCCTGGTGCTGTCGCTGCGCTCAGCTCTGCTGCTGCGCCGCCTTCAGCTCGTCGTACTGCTTCCGGACCTCGGTCATGTCGAGGGCGCGGATCTGCTCGATGAGGTTCTCGACCGCCTCGCCCGGGAGGGCGCCGGCCTGCGAGAACAGCGGGATGCCGTCGCGGTATGCGACGAGGGTCGGGATCGACTGGATGCCGTACGAGGCGGCGAGGGCCTGCTGGGCCTCGGTGTCGATCTTGCCGAACGTGATGTCGGAGTGCTGCTCGGACGCCTTCTCGAAGATCGGAGCGAACATGTGACACGGGCCGCACCAGTCGGCCCAGAAGTCGAGAAGCACGATGCCGTCGGCGACGGTCTGGTCGTGGTTGGTCGACGTGATCTCTGTGGTTGCCATAGTGGATGAAACGCAAGCTCACCAGGCAGTATTCCGGCTCAGCTCCCCCGCCGTCCTGTGAAGACGGTGAACGCGAGAGGCACGACCGACGCGATCATCAGCACCGATCCGAGCACCGCGTCCGACGCGTGCACGATCGCTCCGGCGATGATGGCGCCGCCGAAGACGACCGCCGCGACGAGCCGCCGCGCCGCACGTTCCAGCCGGCCGACCCGCTGCTCGAGGCGCGGCGAGGTGACCGCCACCGTGCCGTCCTCGACCCGGGTGACCAACGCATCCAATCGTTTCGGCAGCCGCCAGGCGATCCCGGCGATCTCGAGCGCCTGCTGGCCGAGATCCTGCACCAGGTTGCCGCGCTCATCGCGCAGCAGCTGCGCGGCGTATGGCTCCACCGAGTCCCACAGGTTGAACGCGGGATCGAGCGCGCTGCACACGCCCGAGGTCAGCGACATCGCCCGGATGATGAGCAGGAAGTTCTCGGGCAGCTGGAACGGCAACGAGCGGACGACGTCGCCGAACTCGACCGCGAACTCCCGGAACTCGCGGGGGTCGACCTCGCGCAGCTCGGCGAACCCCATTCCTCCGAACCGGGCGAACAGGTGGGTCATCGCGCGCTCGAGCTCGGCCGTGTCGGCGGTCGGAAGGAGCACGCCCACGTCGCGGATCGCATCCACGAGGCCCTTCCCGTCGCGCGAGGCGGCGGCGATGAGCAGCTTGCGGAGCCCGCTGCGCGTTCCCGCCGGGACCTCGCCCATCATCCCGAAGTCCACGAACGTGAGCAGCCAGGGCCGCTCCCCCGCCACAGCGGGCCGGGGCGTCACGAAGATGTTGCCCGGGTGCGGGTCGGCGTGGAAGAACCCGTTCGTGAAGAGCTGGTCGAACATCACCTCGGCGAATACCGGCGCCACGTCGGCGGCGTCGATGCCCGCGGCGCGCAATGCTTCGGCGTCAGTGATCTTGATCGCCGTGACGTCCTGGAGGGTGAGGACACGGCGGGTGGTCCGCTCCCAGACCACCGCGGGCACAGCGACGCGGTCGTCTCCCGCGAACTCTTCGGCGAACCGCTCGGAGTTGCCCGCCTCGTGCAGGTAGTCGATCTCCTGCAGGCTGGTGCGCGCGAACTCTTCCACCAGGCCCGGTGCGTCGACGCGGTCGGAGACCAGCCGGACGTGGCTGAGCCAGCGGCCGACCCTGCGCAGGGCAGCGAGGTCGACATCCACGATGGTGTCGATGCCGGGACGCTGCACCTTGAGCACCACAGCGTCCTGTCCGGTCTCCGCCGCCACCTCGGCGGTGAGCCGCCCGCGGTGCGCCTGTCCCAGGGATGCGGCCGCCACCGGCGTCTCGTCGATGAACGCGAACGCGCTCGCAAGCGGCACGCCGAGTTCCGCCTCCGCCAGCGCTCGGATCGCCGGGAACGGGACGGCCGGTACCTCGTCTTGCAGCCCTTCCAGCTCGCTGGTGATCTCGGGCGGCAGCACGTCCAGCCGTGAGGACATGAACTGGCCGACCTTGATCATCAGCCCGCCCAGCTCGACGGCGAGCCCGTGGAACCGCTGCGCGAACCGCCGCATGCGCCGCGACCGGCTGCGCGCGGCGACGCCGGCGAGCCCGATGCGCGGAAGGAACAGCTCGTACCACCAGGTCACGGCGAGGTTCCAGCCGGCGAACCGGAGGATGCGGCGGTAGCGCGCACGCGTGGCCGGCGTCCCCGCCGGCGCCTTCGACGGCGCGGCGGGCGCCTGGTCCGACGTCACCCCGGTCAGCCCTGGGCGAGGATCGCGTACAGCTTCCGGCGTGCCTCGTCGAGCACGTCGGCGGCTTCCTTGACCTGCTCGGGTGTCCCGCTGCGGTGCACCTGCGCGGCCGCCTGAGCGAGTTCGACGCCGGCCTTGGGGAGGTTGGCGCCGCGGCGGTCTCCGGTGGTCGCTCGGGAGTCGCTCGTGCCGGTCTGCCACGGGGTGGATGCCTCAGCGGCGGCGACCTCGCGCCCCGCCTCGGTCAGCGCGTACGTCTTGCGCCCGTTCGACTCCTCGGCCGAGATGAGTCCTTCGTCGGCGAGCAGCTGGAGAGTCGGGTAGACGGAGCCGGCGCTCGGCTTCCAGCTGCCGCCGCTGCGCTCCTCGATCTCGCGGATGATCTGGTAGCCGTGCATCGGCTTCTCACTGAGGAGCGAGAGGACGGCCGCGCGGACATCGCCGCGGCCCATGCGGGTGCCGACCTTCTTCTCGAACGTCGACCGCAGTTGTTCGAACGCCTGCCACATGGCGTCCGGATCCATGCGGGCGCCGAACCCGCCGGTGGGGAATGAGTTGGACATGAGTGCCTCCTCGATCAGGTAGCGATAGTCAACGATATATCGCTGACTTAACGGTGAGAAGAGATCGGCTCTGCTTCCAAGCGAACGTTCAGCAGGCTGCCCCGGCGGCCTCAGCCCATCGCGAGCCCACCGACGACCTCGCCGAACAGCTCCTCCCCGGTCGGGACGAACCCGCAGGCGAGGTAGAAGTTTTCAGGCCCCCCGTCGCCGCGCTCACAGAGCACCGTGAGGCGAGAAACGCCGCGTCGTCGCGCCTCCGCTGCGACCTCATTCACGACGAACCGACCGACTCCGCGGCCTTGCGCCTTCTCGTCGACGTTGAGCCGCCAGATGCCCGCGCGGAACGCCTCCCGTTCGCTGTCCGGATCCCAGTTCGCCATCACCAAGCCGACCACCTCGCCGTTGCCGACGATCGCGCGCGGCCACGTCGTTGGGGTCACATACGCCTCGGCGATCGACTCGAGGACCGGCGCGACGAACCGTTCCTGGCCGGGCGCGAGCCGCAGGTCGCGCAGCCCGCGCAGGTTCGACGTCGACAGCTCTTCGATGCGCAGGTCCATGCGTGGACGGCAGCGCGATCCACCGACATAGGGCTCACCCCCGTCATCGTCTCTTCTTCAACGCGCAACGCTGCCGAAATACCCCCTCCGTAGCGTGGTCTCATGACCTCGTTCACGTTCAGGGAATGCGCACACTGCGGCGAGCAGCACCCGGTGCTCGCGGACGGCCGGACGGCGATCCACTTCACCGGAAACGGCGACCGCTGCGCCGGCTCCGAGCGCCGCAGCCAGAACGAGAACGTGACGTCGCAGCAGGCCCGCGTCATCGAGGCGCAATTGCGCCGGGCGTTGCGTCAGGTGATGCGGGAGCAGGCGTCGTAGGGAGCGTTACGACCCGAGTCCTCCGGCTGCTCAGCCCGGAGGGATGTGGTGGCGAGCGCGAGCGTCAGGAGCCGGCAGAGCCCTGAGCCCGGCAAGCAGCAGTTCGACGGCCGCGCGCGACTCTGCAACCCAGTGCGGACGGTCGGTGGCAGATCCGATTCCGTGCAGCACGACCATCACCGCCCCCGCATTCGCATCGTCACGCACGCTCCCCTCCGCGGCTGCCTGCGCCAGAAGATCAGTCACGGTCCGCTCAAGCCGGGCGCCCCCGACGGCCTGAACGGACGGGTCGACGACGGCCGCGAGCGTCCGCGCGAGGCCGCCGTGCGTCACGACGTACTCCACGAACCCGCGCAAGAAGGCGCCGATGTTCTCGTCGGCGGATCGCCCCGGGTCGCTCGCCTCATCGCACAGTGCGGCCACTTCGCCCTCGTACACCGCCGCCGCCAATGCCTCCCTGGTCGGGAAGTGCCGGTAAAGCGTCCCCACTCCGACGCCGGCCCGCGCCGCGAAGTCGTCGAAGCGCAACTGCTCGTCGCGATCGAACACCTCGCGGGCGGCTGCGACGATCGCGTCCCTGTTGCGGCGTGCGTCCGCTCGGAGAGCCCGGACTTCGCCCACGGCATGACCTTTCGTTGACAAAACGGAGATCGTCTCCATATTCTCCTAAGTGGAGACAGGCTCCATATTACGAAGGAACACCGCCATGCGCATTCTGATGTTCGGTCGCGGAGTGATCGCGACGATCTACGGCCACGCACTGCAGGCCGCCGGGCATCAGGTCGAGTTCTACGTGCGTCCCGGGCGGATCGCGCAGTACGGCGACACGGTGCGGTTGGATGTGATCGACGGGCGCCGCAAGCCGTTCGGCCGACGAGTGCGCGAGCCGTACCGGACTCCGTTGCGGGAGACCCTCGACGCGACCGACGGCTTCGACCTGATCGTGCTCAGCGTCGGGCACCACCACCTCGCCGAAGCGGCCGCCTTCCTGGCGCCGCGGCTCGGCGCGGCGACGGTACTCGTTCTCGGCAACGTCTGGGAGGAGCCCCTCGCCGCCGTCGCCCCGCTTCCGGCCGATCGCGTCGTGTTGGGGTTCTCGCAAGCGGGCGGCGGTTTCGACGAGGACGGTGTGCTCCGGGGCGCGATGATGTCGTCCATCATCATCGGCACGACGGAGACCACTCCGACGCCGCGGGAGAGGGAGGTCTTCGCGGCCTTCGAGCTGGCGGACCTGACCATCCGACAGGAGAAGGACATCCGCGGGTGGCTCTGGCTCCACTTCATCGCCGACGCCGGGATGTTCGACCAGGCACTTCGGAGCGGGTCATTGGCGGACATGATCGGAGACCGCCGAGCGTTCCACGACGCCTTGCTCACGACGCGCGAACTGCTTCCTCTCGTGGAAGCTCGCGGCGTCGACCTCGGCCGGCACCGCACCGGGACGATTCCCTTTCGGCGACCGCGCCTCGTCGCCACGGCGATGGCATGGGCGACGAAGCTGGTTCCGATCGCGCGGAGGAGCCTTGCTGCGCACACCGACCCTCACGCCCCGGAGGCGCGAGCCGTGCTCGACGACACGATGCGCGAAGCCCGCCGGCTCGGCATCCCCACTCCGCGACTCGAACGCTGAACCAGCGAGATGCGGTCAATCGTCGGCGACCCGCCGGACCCCCACCGCTGATCTGCGTCCAGAAGATAGGGATGCGGCCCTCGGAACATAGGGAATCCCCTCCGATGTGACGGCAGGGCGGCGCGCATGAGCATGGATCCACTCCGGTGAACACCGGTCCAAAAGAAATGGATCCCTCATGAAAACCTTCCTCATCGAACGCGAAGTGCCCGGCGCCTCGACCCTCAGCCACGACGAGCTCGTCGAGATCGCGTGCACCTCGAACGCCGCGGTCGAGTCCCTCGGCGTCCCATACCGGTGGATCACGACCTACGTCGCGGGCGACAAGCTCTACTGCCTGCATGCGACCGACAGCGCCGAACTCGTCCGCGAGCACGCACGGCGCGGAGGCTTCCCGGCGAACCTGGTCGCCGAGGTCGTCGCCGAGTTCGGCCCGCAGACCGCGGAGGACGCCGCGTGAACGCCGCAATGTCAGCTTTCGCCTCGTCCGGCGCGCGCATCGAGCACCGCCCGGCAGGCCCAGGCCGGATGCGCGCCTCGCTCGGCCGCGTACTGCGCGAGCGGATCAGAGCGCTTCGTCCCTCGCGTCCGCTGATGACGCACGAGACGGCCGGAATCCTGCGCGAAGAAGCCCGCGCACGCGACGCGCTCCGAGTGAGCACGGAGCGGGCACGCGTCCTCGTGGCGCGGCAGGTGCTCTGAGCCGGACGGTGAGTGCTGCCACCCGGCCATCGAGGAGCGATGCGCTCGCGAAGGCGACCGGCCCGCAACAGCCCCATGGCGTCTACCATGCTGCCATGGGGCTGTTCGAGCGCGGGCTCGAGGCCGAAGCGCTGCGCAGAGAACTCGCCGGACTGTACGAGGCCGGCCGTGTCGTCACGCTGACCGGAGACGCCGGATCGGGCAAGACGGCCCTCCTCGCCGCCGTCCTCGGCGGCGACGAAGGACCGTCTGGTGCCGGTGCGCTGCTGGGCGGCGACGGACCGAGGGTGCTTCGCGGATTGTGCGACCCGCTCGGCACGCCACGGCCGCTCGGACCGATCCGTGACATCCTCGCGGACCTCGACGGCGTCTCCAGGCCGAACCTCGACGACCCCTCGGCGGTCGAGCGTCGATTCCTCGACCGTGTCGGCGAGGAGCCGACAGTCGTCGTGATCGAGGACGCGCAGTGGATCGACGCCGGATCGGTGGAGGTGCTTCGGTTCGTCACCCGAAGGATCGACCGGCTCCCGCTTCTGCTGATCCTGAGCTACCGGGACGGCGAGGCGGATGTCGGCTTCGGTCATCCGCTGCTCCCGCTCCTCGGCGAGATCGCGCGCAGCGACCATTCCGCGCATGTCGCCTTGCGCCCGCTCTCGGTCGACGGGGTCCGCGCCGCCCTGAGAGACGACGGACTGGATGCCGTGCGCGTCCACGAGGTCACTGGCGGCAATCCCTTCTTCGTCACCGAGATCGCACGGCATCCGGATGAGCGGATGCCACGGACCGTGCGGGACGCCGTCGTCGCGAGCACGTTCGGGCTGGCCGCCGAGGACGTGGAGGTCCTCCAGCTCATCGCCGCCGCCCCCGACGCCCTCGACGACCGCCTCCTGCCGAGCCTCGGCATCGATGTCCCGACTCTTCGCCGCCTGGAGTCGAGCGGCCTGCTGGTGCGCACGCGTCGCGGCATCGCCTTCCGGCATGAACTCGCCCGTCTCGCCATCGTGGACGGCACGCCGGAGGCGGTCCGCCGGCTCCTCCACGAGCGTCTGCTCGAGGCCTTCGAAGCCGTCCAATCGACCGATCACGCGGTGCTGACGCATCACGCCGTCAGCGCAGCGGATCCGGAGCGCACCCTCCGTTACGCGCGCCTCGCCGCAGGGGAGGCGATCCGCGCCGGAGCCCATTCCGAAGCGGTCGCCTTCCTCGCGCTCGCGGTCGAGCAGCTGACCGCTGACTCCGTCGATCGCGCGGAACTGCTGGCCGCGCTGAGCGAGGAGCAGTACATGGTCGGCCGCCTCGCCGATGCACGCGAGTCCGCCCGCGCAGCCCTCGACCTCCGCGAACGACTCGCCGACCCTGACGGCGTCGCCGCCGCGCACGAGCGACGCGCGATCATCGAGTACTACTCGGCGAGACGCCGAGAGGCAGAGGAACAGGCGGACCTCGCCGCGCACGCGGGCGGTGGAGCCGCCGCGGCCGCGTCCGCGCAGGCCACACGCGCCTATCTCGCCTACCGCCGGCAGGACGTCGACACGGCGCGCACGATCGCATCCGCCGCGCGTCGACTCGTGCACGATGCGGATGACGCCGGGGATGCCGCCCGCCGCCGGATCGAGATCACGGAGGCGGCGTCGGATCTGCTCGAAGGCTCAGTGGCGAGCCGTGCGCGCCTTCTCATGCAGGCGGCCGCGGCGTTCCAGGTCTCCCTCGACGAGATCGGGACGACCGCGCACTCGAACCTGTCGGCGATCGACATCGAGCATCGACGCCTCGCCGAAGCGGAGGCGGTTCTGGCGGAGTCGATTCCGGTCACGATCACGCGCGACATCCCGATCTGCAACCAGTGGCAGACAGGAATGCGCGCCCGCCTGCATTTCATTCGCGGACGCTGGACGGCTTCGGCGGAGGACGCGGCAACCGTTCTCGAGGGACACGGCGCGCCACTTGCTCTCATCTGGCCGCACATCCTGTCCGCGCTCCTCGCTATGCGGCAGGGCGGTGACCCGGCGCTGATCGACAGCCACCTGGAACTCGCGTGGGCGTACGCGAACGAGATCGGCGAGGCACCGGTGCTGCTCGCCGTGCTCTCCGCGCACGCAGAGCGCGCCTGGCTCACGGGCGACCCGGAACCCCTGCTCGACGAAGCAGCGGCCTTCGTCGCCGCCGCCGATTCTCGGCCGGGCAACGCGTGGGCCATCGGCGATCTTCTCGTCTGGCTAGACAGGCTCGACGTGCGCCTCAGCGCAGACCAGGTCGCCGACCCCTATCGGCTGGAGCTCGAGGGCCGCCACAGCGATGCGGCGCAGGCCTGGCTCCGAATCGGAGCCCCCTTCGATGCAGCCCTGGCGGGCGTGCACGACGAGTCCCCCGAGGTGGCGGTTCCCGCCCTTGCGCGCCTGCACCAACTCCAAGTGGATGCCACTGCCGCGCGGGCGCGAGCCCTTCTGCTCCAGCGAGGCATCCGATCCATCCCCGCTCCCCCGCGGCGCACGACACGCACCAACCCGGCCGGCCTCACCAACCGGCAGCTCGACGTCGCACGCCTCATCGCCCAGGGCTTCACGAACGGAGAACTCGCCGAGCGCCTCTACATCTCCCCCAAGACGGCCGACCACCACGTCTCGGCCGTGCTCGGCAAGCTCGGAGTCTCCAGCCGCCGCGACGTCGTGAGGGCCGCGGGTGAGTTGGGGCTGATCTGACCGCGCGTCCGCGCGCATTGTGATCTGCGAGGGCGCGGTCCGTCGATGAGTTGAATGATGTCGTCGGCATTCCCGCCGCTCAGAGGCGGCTACGGTGCGGTTCGGGTGCGGTCACCCCGGGAGCGAGGTGCGCGCCTGTGACTGGAGCGTGACGCCGTCACGATCTCGCGGCTGCGGCGTCTCCGTAAGTGAAGGGGCGCTGCGCCCTCGCGAGTAGTGGACGACGACCGTTCCGGCTTGCCCGGGTGATGGACATGTCCACTTCGTTCTGTTTTCGGAACGAAAGGGAGACCTCAGTGAAGAAGTCTCGTGCATTGGTGTCAGCGGCAACGCTGGCAGGGGCCTGCATCATCGGTGCGAGCCTGACTGGTCCGACGGCACCGTGCAGATCAACACGGTGATCGACAACGCCAGCGTCCCTAAGCGGTACGAGTACCCGATAGACGTACCCGAGGGAGCATCACTTACGCAGGACGCGAACGGAACGCTTGCTGTGGTCGCGGCGGACGGATCGCCGCTGCGTGTCTTCGGTGAGGCCTGGGCGAAGGACGCCAACGGGGACGCCGTACCGACACACTACGAGGTGCACGGGAACACTCTCACGCAGGTGGTCGACTTCACCGATGTGGCAGCGTTTCCCGTGGTCGCAGACCCTTCAACAGGCCAGTACTCCTACAACTGCATCCTTCAAAACGGAAACAACTACTGGCTTGCGCCGGGCGCTCTGCTAGGTACGTGCAAAGGCAGCTACTTGAAGAAGTACATCAACGGGGTGGTGGTGCAGTCGGTCCCGCTGACTGGATATGGCAAGCCCGGAAACCCTGCAGCCTTTGGCACGGTGGCCTGTCTTTACGCCGTCGGGTGGGCAACCCTGTCGATCTACGGGCCGGGCAAAATCGTCAAGTTCGCTTCGGGCATCTTCGGGTATGTAGCCTCCCAGCTTGTTCCGGCCAACCTGACCGCATGCCGTGGGTGACAATCGAAAGGTCGCAAGCAACATGAGCGCACGCGAGCATTGGTTTCGGTTGGCGTTCGGCCGCCCTCGGATTGTGCATGCAGTGCTCTGGGGAATCCTCGGCGTGGGAGGGATCGCGCTCTGCGTGGGTTACGCGCTACGGGGCGTTCCTAACTGGTGGGTGATGATCCTGGCTGCTGCCTGGGCGTGGGTGGTCGCTGCGGTCTACCTCATCGTCGCGCTGCGGGATCGCCGGAGCGGGACCGGTGCTTACGGGCCGTCACGCCCTCACCGAACGGGCGACGATTAGACGGCCGGGCGGCATCGTCCAGCATCGATACCAGCGATCGGGACTCTGCGTTCCGCGTCGAGCTGCGCCCCACGCGCTCCCCCAGACGCCGGCCCTCGCTGCGCTCGGGACGGCGCCCGGGGCCCCTCGCGCGCGGGGACCCCAATAGACAGCAGCGAGCAACGAAAGAGCCGGTGGGCACGTGGTCGCTTTGCGACCTTCGTGCCCACCGGCTCTTTCGTTGCGTCGGGCTGACAGGATTTGAACCTGCGACCCCTTGACCCCCAGTCAAGTGCGCTACCAAGCTGCGCCACAGCCCGTTGTCGCCGCCCGAGCCGAGGCTCCGCGCGGGGCAACTCGACCATCCTACCGTGTCGGAGAGGTGCCCCGCGCACGCCGGGTCAGATGTCCTTCGTCGCCCAGTCGATCAGCTTCGGCGAGCCCAGGGTGCCGCCGAGTCGACAGATGACGTCCACGCTGCCTGCGCCCTCGACGGGCGGGTCGATCGGGTAGCCGATCATCACCTCGCGTCGAGCGGGTCGTCGGGCGACGCGGTGGCCGGCGCCGGGTGTCACGGTTCGATCACGCCTGTCTTTCGTGCCGGCAGGGATGCGGTGCGCCACCCGAAGGCACACTCATCCCCGCCGGCACTGCGCCGTCGCACTGGCCGAATGACCTGGGCAGACGGGCGCCCGGACCGCCCCGCCCCGCAGCGGGTGTCCAGGTGGGAGTCGGCGACGGGACGCGAGTGGGGGGAGTCAGCGTCCCGCCGCCGAGCTGGGTTCAGCGGCTGGAGCCGCCGATGATCTGGTCGACCTCGTCTTGGCTGAGCGGGGTCCAGGGCGACGAGTCGGGGTTTGCGCTGGCGGCCTCGGGACTGTCGCCCTGCGTCCACCACTTCGCCTCGTAGGGTACGCCGTCGAAGAGGACGCGCTGACCCTTGTCGTAGGCGCTGGTCCCGGCCCAGGTCGGGTACGTCCCGGCGGGCAGGGTCGGCTGCGGGATGGGCGTCTCGCCCGGGAGCACCGGGCCGACGAGCTCCCACGGCGTCTCCCATGCGTTCAGCACGGGGTTGTCGGGAACGTCGCCCTTCGTCCACCACTTCGCCTGGTACACGTTGTGGTGCCAGACGACCTTCGTGCCCTTGAGGTACGAGTTCTTCGACGCCCACACCGGGTACGGCGAGTGGGCCGGGTCGTCCGCGGTCGCCGTGGAGGTCGGCTCGGCCGTCGTGACGGCGCCCTCCCCCAGTGCGATGTGCCCGTCGAAGCCCTTCGCGAGGACGGTCGCGAACGACTTCTTGCCCTGGTCGACGCCGCTGCAGGCATCCGAGACGACGGTCACATCCACGTAGTTCGAGCCACAGGTCTTGTCGCGGTTCGCCGACCACATCGACATGCGCCCCAGGCCGTTCGACACGGCCCAGCTGTTGAAGGAGGCCGCGTCCGCGAGAGTGAACACCTCGCCCTCGATGTCGTTCTGGCCGATCATCGGGGTGGCCCCGAGCTTCGCCCAGAGGCTGGGGTCGCTCTGGTGCAGCTTCGCGCGGTCGTAGAGGATGCCGAGCTGGCGCTGGGCGGCGGACACGGCGGACTCCGCGGTCTTCGCCATCGAGGTCTTCGCGTCCTTGGCGTCGCCGAAGTCCATGGTCATCACGTTGACGCCGGCGATATCGACCTTCGCCTTCAGCATGGCGGCGATCGCATCCGTGCCGTCCGAGGTCATGCCGGTGGGCGCCACGGGCAGGGTCAGCCACACGGCGAGGCTCTTGCCCGCGGCACGGCGCTCCTGCTGCAGTGCGGCGATCGCCTCGGCGCGGCGAGCGGCGGCGTCCTTGTCGGCGAGTCCGTCGCCTTCGAGGTCGAGGTCGATCGTTCCGATCTTGTAGCGGTCGACGACGGACGCGTACGCGCTCTTCAGTGCGGACGGGTCGACGCAGTGCACTGCAAGCTCGTCGTTCCGCTGGCCGCCGAACGACACCGCGACGGTGCCGCCCTGCTGCTGGAGGCGCGCGATGCGACGGTCCAGATCCAGGGAGCCGCGGGCCTGATCGAGCGAGTAGGCACCGCCCCAGCTGGGCGCGCACGGATCGGACGGCGACGACACGACGAACGAGAGGACGGCATCCTTCGTCGTCGTGCCGCCCAGGTTCTCGAAGGCGAACCGGGGCGTCGCCGTCACATCCACGTAGGAGGCGAACCACGGCTTCGCGTCGACCGCCGCGCGGGCGCTCCACCACTGCAGGCCGACCGCGCCGACGGACACGACCACGATCGCGACGAGGGCGGCGCCGATCACACGCCACGGCGACAGGCGGCGGCCGGATGCGGACTCGGGAGCCTGTGCGCGCTCGACGGCGTCCGCCGAGATCTGCTTCTGGGATGCGCGAGCCATCAGGCGGCCTGCCTCTCGCTCGAGACGGACTCGGCCGGAGCGGATCCGTTCGCGGCGGCCGCCGCCTCGGAGCCCTCCGCGCCGGAGGACTCCGCCGCGCCCGCGGCAGCGCCATCGACGGCGACGTCCGAGCCCGACAGCGACACCTCGGCGTCCCCGGCCCGGACGTCGACGACAGCGCCGACCCGAGCGAGGTGCGGCACCTCGCCGCCCGCGTGGCCGTGGTAGAGCACAGAACGCCAGTCGATGGATGCGGTCTGCGGTGCGGCCTCCTCGGTCGAACGGCGGCGCGACTTGTCCACGTACAGCGGCTTCGTCATCCCGATCCAGATGTCGACGATGGTGTTCCAGATGCCGATGTAGGCGACGATCGCCCAGATCGCCAGGGTGGCGTTGAACGCGGCGAACGCGGCGTTGCCCCAGTTGTGCGCGTTGACGTCACGCCACAGCGTGAACAGCGAGAAGGCGACGATCGCGAGCGGCGCGATCACGTACAGCAGCGGCGAGGCCGTGCGGTTCTTGACCTTCGGCGTGCGGGCGAACGGGATCTTCTTGCCGGTCAGCGACTGCTGGATCGACTTCAGCACCCCGGCCAGGTTCACCGGCAGCAGGATGAGGTTGAAGCCGTAGATCCGGAAGATGTCGGTGGCCTTGTACCCGCTGTAGCGGAGGTCGGCCGCCTGGCTGATGAAGTACGGCAGCGCGGCGAGGAGCACCATCGGGCTGAGCAGGCGGCCGTCGTACGGGTAGGCCAGCAGGAAGATCAGGCCGAAGCTGGCCCAGCTGATCGACGCCATGTAGTTGACGCGCAGGAGCAGCTCGATGCGGGAGACGGTCTCGCCGCGGCGCTTGCGCTCCTTCACCTGACGCCACA
This sequence comes from Leifsonia sp. NPDC014704, assembly GCF_043083605.1. Classification (NCBI taxonomy): domain Bacteria; kingdom Bacillati; phylum Actinomycetota; class Actinomycetes; order Micrococcales; family Microbacteriaceae; genus Leifsonia; species Leifsonia sp. NPDC014704. Next base: position 1,621,624 of record NZ_JBIBYW010000001.1, read on the forward strand.
GCTTCGGGAGGATGAGCAGACCGCCGTTCGCCCAGCGGCGACGCTGCACGATCAGCGAACCGAAGTCCGGCGGGGTCGCGGAGTAGCTGAGGCGTTCCGGGTAGTTGGACAGCGTCCAGCCGTGGGTGCCGAGGTCGATGCTCGACTCGGTGTCCTCGATGACGGTGCGGTCCTGGATGTAGCGGCGCACCTCGAAGCCGCCGACGAACTCGGTCTCGACGATGTCGTCCAGCGCGCTCTTGCGGATCACCGCGTTCGCGCCCACCCAGAACGTCGCGCCGTAGTACGACTTGCCCTGGTGCAGGATGTGCTGGATGTCGGTGGTCGCACCGGCGAGACGCTCGATGCGGGTGCCGGCGCCGCGGAAGGACGAGTACGGCGTCTGGGTCACCGCCACACGGGCGTTGTCGGGCTGCTGCAGGAAGTAGGTGAGCCGGAGGCAGTACTCGCGCAGCAGGATGGAGTCGGCATCCAGCGTCAGCAGGAAGTCGCTGTCGGGGATTTCGATGTCACCGGGGCGGCGCTGGCCGGCGGCGACCGGGGTGAGGATCTGTCCCTCCGGCGTCTCCTCGACGCGGTAGGTGCCGCCCATCAGTCCGATGTAGGCGTTCAGGTTCATCGCCTTGTTCGCCTCGTGCGAGAGGGACGCCCACTTCTTGCGCTCGAAGACGGCGAGGTCGGCGTCGAACGTCCACGACAGGCGACGGTACAGTTGCGCGACGCGCTTGCTGGTGAGGGAGGCGCCCTCGGCGATCGCGGCCGAGACGGCCTCGCCGGTGAGCGCCAGGTCGTCGCCGAGAGCGCGGAGCACCTGGTCGGCGAAGAACACGTCGACGTGGTCCTCGACGGTGTGGGCGTCAGCCTGGGCGTACAGCCACTGGGCGGCCCAACGGTAGTGGTCGGCGAGCTCCTGCGCGGCCTCCTCCGTCGCGTACACGCCGGTGTCGCCGAGTTCGTAGCGCATCAGCGCGTCGGAGAACCGGAACCGCGGCTCGGCCAGCGTCGCGCTGATGTCGTGCGCGAGGTCGCGGGTCGCGTCGAGGCGCTCGCGAACATCCGGGTCGCTCGGGTCGGGGTTGTCGTCGAGGAGCAGCACGACCCGCTTGGACGGGAACTCCTGCAGGGCGGCGGAGAGCAGCGTCATCCGCACCACCTCGGGCTCCTCGGCGTACGACGGGACGAGCACGGTGATCGACGGCTGGTTGTCGGCGAAGTGGCGGTCGAGCTCGGCACGCGGCACGCGGACGTGCTTCTGGAAGCGCTGGAGCGCTCCCTGCCGTGCCACCAGATACATGAGGGCGGAGAAGGTGAGGAAGGTGACGACGACGGTGTAGCCGATGGCCTCCATCGTGAAGCGGAAGTTCTGGCTGCCGCTGTCGATGAACTGGCGGATGATCGTGGTCACCACGTAGATCGCCCAGAAGAGGACGGTCAGCACGATGGCGACGCGGCTCCAGGTGATCTTCCGGTCGGAGGGCTTCGGGTGGACCGTCGGAAGCGGTTCTGTGCGCTTCTCGGAGCCGAGCTGGCGCTTTCGGGCAGGGGTGTATGCGGTTGTAGAACTCATGATCGGGTATGCGTCCTTCAGAAGACGGGAGCCCGGCCCTCGGGTGGGCACGGTCGGGTGGCTCCCGGTTGTCCACACTAGTGAGGACAATCCGGGGTACAAATACCCCTTTTAGGGTCGCCCCCTCTTTGGGGTGGGGTGTCTGTCGTCTTTCTCAGAAACGCGGGGTGTGTCGCGCTTGCGTCGACCGCTCTCCATGCATATGCATCGAACGTCCGGAGCGTGTCGGAGGGGGCGGTCTAGGCTGGCGGCATGCCGTCGCAGCCGTCACCACAGCTGTGGCGAGGGCGCAGTCCGGTCCTGACGGCGCTCCTGATCGTGGGCCTGGTGGCCGGAATCCCCGTGGCCCTGCTGTTCGGGATGCTGCTGCTCGCTCTCAGTGTGGTCGGCGGCGTCCTCGCGGCGATCGGCTGGCTGCTCTCCGTCGCGGCGGCGTGGGTCTGGTACGCAGTGCAGCGCTCGCGGCGCATCCCGTACCCCTTCGGCGCACCGCCGCCCACGACCCGGCGCAGCAGACGCGTCGCCCTCAGCGGCCTGTACCTGTCGCTCGTGCCGCGGACCGTCGGCGGCGTCGCCCGTGTCGCCGCGTGGCTGCTCGCGCCACTCGCGCTGCTCGTGTCGCTGATCGGGATCTTCCTCCTCCGCTGGCGCGCGAAGCCCTACTTCGCGGTCTTCACGCTTCCCGCGCTGCTGCGCAAGGTGGTCAATCTCGGCCGTCGGCGCGGCCTGCTGCGTGACGGCCACGACGCGGTGCTGACCGGCTACGACGACTTCCTCGGGCGTGCGTTCCCGCTCATCCGCGACGTGCTCGACTGGTGGAACGACCCGCTCGCCGGCGACGACTACACGCCGACGCCCGGGTTGCCCGACGTCCCCGCGGGACTGCTGGGACTGCCGCTCGGGCCCTCCCCCGATCCGCTCGGGCAGCCGGGCATCGCCGCCGGGGCGATGCGACGGCGGTCGATCCGCTCGCTGCGGGATGTGCTCCTCAGCCAGCGCGAGATCGACGACTTGTGCGACCCGGACCTCGACGACCGTGCCGACGTAGGGACGGTGCGGATCGTGGAGGTGCCACGGACCGGGGATTCCGGCCGACACTGGATCGTGCAGTTCGCGAGCACGAAATCCTGGCACCCGAGAGCCGGCGCGGCGCCCAACGACCTCACGGCGGACTTGCTGATCGGGGCCGGCGACGAGCCGACGGTCGCGCGCGCCGGGCTGGCGGCGATGCGGGAGGCGGGCATCCGGCCCGGCGAGCCGGTGCTGCTCGCCGGGTTCAGCCTGGGTGGGATGGTCGCCGCGCAGATCGCCGCCTCAGCTGTCGCCGACGGGCTCGACGTCACGCACCTGGTGGTCGCAGGCTCGCCGCTCGGGCGGATCGCCGTGCCGCCGACGGTGAGCGTCCTGGCACTGGAGCATGTGCTCGACCCGGTTCCCCGGATCGAAGGGCGCGAGAATCCCCTCCGCGCGGAGCCCGGCGCACCCTTCCTGACGGTGAAGGCGCGGCCGCCGCTGTCCCTCGGCTTCCGGATCGGAGCGCTGCATCAGTCGACGGCCTACGCGGACACGGCGGCGATGGTGGAGGCGGACCCGCCGGATCCGTCGGTCGCCCTGCTTCTCGCCGGGCTGGCGCCGTTCTTCGGGCCGGGCCAGCGCATCCACGACCGGGCAGCCGTGCGTGCGGGAGGGCTGCCGCCGCGACCGTCGGTGCCGTTGTACCTGCACAGTACGGTCGAGGAGGGCATCACGCGCGGGACGCTTCGGCAGACCGTGCGACGGCTGCCGGGCGTGATCGCGGTCGACGTCTACCAGTCGCGCAGCGGGTTCGCGACGACGATCCTGTGGAACGCCGACATCCTGGTCCGCGAGCTCGATCCATGGCTGATCGCCGCCGGACGCACTGCGGTGTACCGGGGACTGCTGTCGTTGCTCGCGCGGCGCCGCGCTGTCGGCATCCACCTGCGGCTGCAGGCGCGGTCGACGCCCGGGATCACGTGGGAGGCGACGGTGCAGCGGCTCTCGGACGGACGCTGGCGTGAGTCGATCGACATCACGGTCGACGACCGCGCCGATCCGGATGCGGTGCGCCGCCTCTTCCCGGGCGGAGCCGCCCCGGTCGTGGTCGTCCACGACCCCGACGCATTCGACCCCATCCTCGACGTGGCCCGCCAGCGCTGACGCCGTTCGCACCGCCGCGCCTGCCCCACCCGACAGCCCCACCGTCGAGTCCGCACTTTTTGCACGCCGCGGGGCGGCTTTGTGTGCAGTTTTTGCGTACTCGATGGTGGGTGGGAGGGACGGGGTCAGCGCTTGCGCTTCTCGCGGACGCGCATGTTGAGGACGATCGGGGTGCCCTCGAAACCGTAGACCTCGCGGAGCCGGCGGATGATGTACCGCCGGTAGCCCGGGTCGAGGAACCCGGTCGTGAACACCACGAATGTCGGCGGGCGGCTCGACGCCTGCGTGCCGAAGAGGATGCGCGGCTGCTTGCCGCCACGAACCGGGTGCGGGTGCGCGGCCGTGAGCTCGGCGAGGAACGCGTTGAACTTGCCGGTCGGGATGCGGGTGTCCCACGACTCCAGCGCCAGCTCCAAGGCGGGGACGAGCTTCTCGAGGTGACGGCCGGTGCGTGCGGAGATGTTGACCCGCGGCGCCCACGAGACGTGCGCCAGGTCCTGCTCGATCTCGCGCTCCAGGTAGCGGCGGCGGTCGTCGTCGAGGAGGTCCCACTTGTTGAACGCCAGCACGAGTGCGCGGCCCGACTCGAGCACGAGGTCGATGATCCGGACGTCCTGCTCGCTGATCGGCTCGCTCACGTCGAGGACGACCACAGCGACCTCCGCCTTCTCCAGTGCTGTGGATGTGCGGAGCGAGGCGTAGAAGTCGGCGCCCTGCTGCAGGTGCACGCGCCGCCGGATTCCGGCCGTGTCGACGAACCGCCAGATGCGGCCGCCGAGCTCGACCTGCTCGTCCACCGGGTCGCGCGTGGTGCCCGCGAGCTCGTTGACGACGACGCGCTCCTCCCCCGCGGTCTTGTTGAGCAGGGACGACTTGCCGACGTTGGGGCGCCCGATGATGGCGACGCGACGCGGGCCGCCGATCTCGCGCTTGGCGAAGGCGGACTCCTCAGGCAGGACCTTCAGCACTTCGTCCAACAGGTCGGCCACGCCGCGGCCGTGCAATGCCGAAACAGGATGCGGCTCGCCGAGTCCCAGCGACCACAGCTCGGTTGCGTACGGCTCCTGGCGGGCGTCGTCCACCTTGTTGGCGGCGAGGAAGACCGGCTTGTCGGTCTTGCGCAGCAGGCGGACGACGCGCTCGTCGGTGGCGGTCGCGCCGACCGTCGCATCCACGACGAAGAGCACGGCGTCGGCGAGGTCGATCGCGACCTCCGCCTGCGCGGCGACCGAGGCGTCGATCCCGCGGGCGTCGGGCTCCCAGCCGCCGGTGTCCACGAGGGTGAACCGGCGACCGTTCCACTCCGCCTGGTACGAGACGCGGTCGCGCGTCACACCGGGGGTGTCTTCGACGACGGCCTCGCGGCGGCCGAGGATGCGGTTGACGAGCGCGGACTTGCCGACGTTCGGCCGCCCCACGATCGCGAGCACCGGCAGCGCCGGCAGGTAGGTGATGCCGTCGACGTCCTCGCCGGCGACCTCGAGGATGTCGAGGTCGCTCTCGTCGAGCTCGTACTCTTCGAGACCGCTGCGCAGCGCGTTGGCGCGCTGGACGGCGAGTTCCTCGTCGAGCTCGGAAAGCCGGGTGACGAGGTCGTCGTCGCCGGTCGGCTCGTTTTCGATGTCAGACATGTGCTGCTTTCTGTACGACCTGGATGACCGCGTCGACGGTCTGGTCGAAGTCGAGGTCGGTGGAATCGACGGTGGTCACACCGTCCGCGGCGTTCATGAAGTCGACGACACGGGCGTCGGCCTCGTCGCGTCTCCGAAGTGCCTCGCCGACGTGGGCGGCGGAATGGCCGGCCAGCTCGGCGGAACGCCTGGCCATTCTAACGGCTTCATCAGCGGTCAGCAGGATGCGCACCGGCGCATCGGGGCAGACCACGGTCGTGATGTCGCGACCCTCGACCACGATCCCGTCGCGGTCGGTCGTGCGGATGATGTGCCGGAACAGCCCGGTGAGGAACTCGCGCACCTCGGGGACCCGCGCGATCGCGCTGACGACGGCGGTCACCTCCGGCGTCCGGATGGCCCCGGTCACGTCGGAGTCGCCGACGAACACGTGGTAGGTGTCGGGGTCGGTGCCGATCCGGTAATCGAAGTCGGGGAGGGAGTCGATCACCGCCGCGGCGTCCGTCGGGTCGACCTGCCGCTCCACGACGTACCAGCTGAGCGCACGGTAGGCGGCGCCGGTGTCGAGGTACGCCCAGCCGAGCCGCTTGGCGGCCGCCTTGCTCACGCTCGATTTGCCGCTGCCGGCCGGTCCGTCGACCGCGACCACGATCGTCTCGGTCATCCGGTGATCCTCCATCCACGTTCGGTCAGGTCTTCGACGGTGCGGTGCAGCACCTCGGGCAGCACCGCGATATCGGCGAGGCCGAAGGCCGCGCCGGGCGAGTGCTCCAGGCGCAGGTCCTCCATGTTCACGCCGAGTTCGCCGAGCTCGTGCAGCAGGCGCGCCAGTTCGCCCGGGCGGTCCTCCACCATCACCACGAAGCGCGAATATTTCCGGTCCTGGCCGTGCTTGCCCGGCAGCCGGGACACACCGATGTTGCCGCCCGCTATCTCCTCCGCGATGGTGCGGCGGGCTCCCGCGGCGTCGACGTCGCCGAGGGCGATGAGCACGCGGTCGAGGTCGTCGCGGTAGGCGCGGAGGATCTCTACGATGGCGGGCGCGTTCGCCCCGAGGATCTGGACCCACAGTTCCGGCTCGCTCGCGGCGATGCGCGTGACGTCGCGGACGCCCTGCCCCGCGAGCGCGAGGGCCGTGTCCGGTGAGTCCGCCAGGCGCTTCGCCATGAGGGAGGAGACGAGCTGGGGCGCGTGCGAGACGAGAGCGACGGCGGCGTCGTGCTCGGCCGCATCCATCTCGACCGGGGTGGCGCCGAGGTCGAGGATGAGCGCCTCCACCAGGCTCACGGCCGGTCGCGGGTTCTCGGGGCGCGCCGCGACCACCCAGGGCCGGCCGATGAACAGGTCGGCGCGCGCGGACGAGGGCCCACCGCGCTCACGCCCGGCGAGCGGATGGCCGCCGACGTAGCGGGCCAGGTCGACCCCGGCATCCTGCAGCTCGGCGAGCGGAGCGACCTTCACGCTGGCGACATCGGTGACGATGGCATCGGGATGCGCGGCCAGCTCTTCCGCGACGACCTTGCCGGTGAGGTCCGGCGGCACGGCGACCACGATGAGCGCGGGCTCCGCTCCCCCGTCGTCGAGCCGGCCCGCCCCATAGTCCGCCGCCAGCCGCAAGTGCGCGGGCGACGCGTCGGCGAGCAGCACGTCGACACCCCGGGCGCGCAGCCCGAGTCCGACGGACGCGCCGAGCAGCCCCGCGCCGACGACGCGGACGGGGCCGGAGAGGCGGGCGGAGATCTCAGTCACCCGTCCACCTTAGCCAGCGCGTGCCGCCCGTTTTCGCACTCGACCGGTCTGGGAGGAGGCTCCGGCGATATCCGTCACCGATCCCCTCCGTTTTCGGCGTACGCCCGGCGCGGCGCGGGAGGATTCCTCCGTTCGCCACAGCTGAGGTGGGTACGCGCGAACGGAGGAGTCCCGGGCCGACACGCCGGCGCCCGACGATCAACGGAGGCCGTTGCGGCGCGCACGCGCCGAACCTCCTCCGTTCTCGCCGAGGCTGCCGCGGGGATGAGCCGGAGAGCGCTCAGCGGTTCTCGCGCGAGATGGTCAGCAGCTGGCCCAGTTCGGCCTTCGTGAGATCGCGCAACTGGCCGGACTTCAGCGTGCCGAGGTGGAGCGGCCCGAACTGCCGGCGAACGAGCTCGACGACCGGGTGCCCGACCTCCGCGAGCATCCGCCGGACGATCCGGTTGCGGCCCGAATGCAGGGTGATCTCGACGAGCGAGTCGTCACCGCGCGGGTTCGACTGCAGCAGCTTGGCCTTATCGGCGGCGATCGGGCCGTCCTCCAGCTCGACGCCCTTCGTCAGCCGCCCGATCGTCTGCGGTGTGACGACGCCGCGCACCCGGGCGATGTAGGTCTTGGTCACCCCGAACGACGGATGCGCGAGCACGTGCGCCAGTTCGCCGTCATTGGTGAGGATGAGCAGTCCGGAGGTCTCCGCATCCAGCCTGCCGACGTTGAACAGCCGCTCCGGATAGTCCGCCGTGAAACGCGAGAGGTCGGGTCGACCCTGCTCGTCGCGCATCGAACTCACAACGCCGACGGGCTTGTTGAGCATCACGTACCGGCGGGAGGTGTCGAGCTGGACGGCCGTGCCGTCCACCGCCACCTGATCCACCTCCGGGTCGACGCGCGTTCCGAGCTCGCGGACGACCTTCCCGTTCACCGTCACGCGGCCCGCCACGATCATGTCCTCCGACACCCGGCGCGAGGCCACACCGGCGGCCGCCATCACTTTCTGCAGGCGCTCGCCCTGCATCGACTCAGCGGACATCGCCCTCGAACCCGTCCGCACCGTCCGCCAGCAGTGGCGAGATCTTGGGCAGCTCGTCGATCGAGTTGATACCCAACTGGCTGAGCAGCAGATCGGTGGTGCCGTAGTTGATCGCGCCGGTCTCGCTGTCGGTGAACAACTCGGTGATCAGGCCGCGGCCGAGCAGCGTCCGCACGACCGAGTCCACGTTCACGGCTCGAATGGATGCGATGGCGCCGCGGCTGATCGGCTGCTTGTACGCGATCACCGCGAGGGTCTCCAGTGCCGCCTGTGAGAGCTTGGTCGGGTTCTGCTGCAGCACGTAGTCGGCGACGACGTGGTCGAACTCCTCGCGCACGTAGATGCGCCATCCGCCGCCCACCTCGCGCAGCTCGAAGCCTCGGCGCACACCGCCGCCCTCGCCGTCGAAGTCGGCGACGATCGTGGCGAGCGCCGCCCGGACGCGCTTCACCGGAGCGCCGACGGCCGTTGCCAGCGTGACGACGCTCATCGGCTCGTCTGCGACCATGAGGATCGCCTCGAGGGCGCGCTCGATCTGCGCGTCCTCGACCGGCGCGGGCACTTCCGTGGTGTCGGTCACCTCGGTCGCCTCGGTCGCATCCGCGACGTCCGTGTTCTCAACCGTCATAGTCGGCTCCCAGATTCGACAGGTTCTCTTCTGACCAGTGCTCGGCGGTCCACCTCAGCGTGAGCTCGCCGAGCGGCTCCAGCTGCTCGAAGGCGATCGCCGCCCGCCGGTACAGCTCCAGCACCGCGAGGAAGCGTGCGACGACGACGCCCTTCTGCTCGGCGCCGGCCACCAGCTGCCGGAAGCTCATCGGCTCGCCGTGGCGCAGCATCCCGACGACCACGGCGGCCTGCTCTCGGATGCTGACGAGCGGTGCGTGCAGGTGGTCGAGCCCGACGACGGGCACCTCGCGCGGCGTCATCGCCAGGGTGGCCAGGGCCGCGAAGTCGTCGAGGCTCAGCGTCCAGACGAGCTCCGGGGTGCGCTGGCGGAACTTGTCCTCCAGACGCACCAGCCGGGCATGGCGGGCGCCCTCGGCCTCCAGCCGCTGGGCGAACCATGCCGATGCCTCCTTGAAGGCGCGGTACTGCAGCAGCCGGGCGAAGAGGAGGTCGCGGGCCTCGAGCAGGGCGACGTCCTCCGCATCCACCAGCTCGCCCTGCGGCAGCAGACCGGCGACCTTCAGGTCGAGCAGGGTCGCCGCCACCAGCAGGAACTCGCTGGCCTCGTCGAGGCTTTCATCCGTGTCGAGTTGGCGGAGATAGGCGATGAACTCGTCCGTCACCCGGCTCAGCGAGATCTCGGTGATGTCGAGCTCGTGCTTGGTGATCAGCGAGAGCAGCAGGTCGAACGGGCCCTCGAAGTCACCGAGGGAGACGCGGAAACCGGACGATTCCTCGGCGGGAAGGGTCGCCGCCGGTTCGGCCGTCCCCGGTTCGCTCGTATCAGGCGACGGCGCCACGGAACACCAGTTCCCGCGCCAGCTGGCGGTACGCCTCCGCCGCCTGGTGCTCGGGCGCGAACTGCGTGATCGGAGTGGCCGCGACCGACGCGTCCGGGAACTTCACGGTGCGCGAGATGACCGTCTCGAGTACGCGGTCGCCGAAAGCGTCGACGACGCGCTCCAGCACCTCGCGCGAGTGCAGCGTGCGTGAGTCGTACATGGTGGCGAGGATGCCGTCCAGCTCGATCGCGGGGTTCAGCCGCTCGCGCACCTTGTCGATCGTCTCGATGAGCAGAGCGACGCCGCGGAGGGCGAAGTACTCGCACTCGAGCGGGATGAGCACGCCGTGGCTGGCGGTGAGCGCGTTGACGGTCAGGATGCCGAGCGACGGCTGGCAGTCGACCAGGATCACGTCGTAGTCGCTGGCGACCTTGCGCAGCACGCCGGCGAGGATCTGCTCGCGGGCGACCTCGTTGACGAGGTGCACCTCGGCCGCGGACAGGTCGATGTTGGCCGGGATGATGTCGAGCCCGGGCGTCGACGTCGTCTGGATCGCTCCCTGCACGTCCGCGTTGCGGTTCAGCAGCAGGTCGTAGATGGTCGTCGCGTCGTGCGTGTGGGCGCCGAGGCCAGCGGACAGCGCGCCCTGCGGGTCGAAGTCGACGGCGAGGACACGGCGGCCGTACTCGGCGAGCGACGCGCCGAGGTTGATGCTGGTCGTCGTCTTGCCGACGCCGCCCTTCTGGTTGCAGAGGGCGATGATCTTCGCCGGGCCGTGCTGCTTGAGCGGAGCGGGCACCGGGAACGCACGAAGCGGCCGACCGGTGGGTCCGGGCTTCGGAGCGATGGATGCGGCATCCATGCCCGGCAGCTCGGTCTCGACCTCGTCGTTGCGCGTCACCTGGGTGTTCCTCGTCCCTCTCGTGGCCGGTCTTTCAAGGGGACAGTCTATCCGCGCCGTGCCCCGCTTGCGGGGCGCGCGCCCGGCGGTTCGGTACGCTGGCGGCGTGCAGCCGATGCCGTCCGCCCTCGAGACCCCGCGCCTGCGTCTGCGCCCGCGCGACGGGCGCGACGCCGAGTGGAACCTCGCACTGCTCGCCGAGCATCCCCTCGGCCGGGCTCCGGGCTCGGTGGAGGACGAGCGGGAGCGGCTGGATGCGCAGCGCGCGACGTTCGAGGAACGCGGGTTCGGGCTGTATGCGATCGAGCTCGCCGACACCGACGAGCCGGTGGGCTACTGCGGCCTGATCGTCGGCCGGGCGAGCGCGGCCCAGCCGGAACTCGCGTACGAGCTGCTGCGCGGGCAGGTCGGCGCCGGCTACGCGACCGAGGCGGCGTCCGCCGTCGCCGACGCGGCCTTCGACGCCGGCTACCCCGTGCTCTGGGCGACCGTCGAGACGTGGAACGCGCCGTCGTTCGGTGTGCTCCGCAAACTCGGCTTCACCCCGACGCGCCGGGTCAGCGGCGACGCAGGCAAGGTCCTGGTGTGGATGCGTCGCCGAGCGCCCCGCCGTCGGCACCGCACCCTCCCCTAACCCGCTCGCAGATTCGTGCCGAATGTGCGCTATGCGGCGCGCATTCCGCACATTCGGCACGAATCTGGAGCGGGGTCAGCGCGCGCGCGGGTGGGAGGCGGTGTAGACGTCGCGGAGGGTGTCCGCGGTCACCAGCGTGTAGATCTGCGTCGTCGCGACCGACGAGTGGCCGAGCAGCTCCTGCACGACCCGCACGTCCGCTCCCCCGGCCAGCAGGTGCGTGGCGAACGAGTGCCGCAGCGTGTGCGGCGAGATCTCCAGGTCGAGCTTCGCCCGCTCCGCGGCCGCCCGGATGATGAGCCACACGTTCTGCCGCGACAGCCGCGCCCCGCGCATCCCGAGGAACAATGCCGGAGTGGCGCGTCCCTTCGCAGACAGCACCGGCCGGGCGCGCACCAGGTAGGCGGAGAGCGCGGCCTGGGCGTAGCCGCCCAGCGGGACGATGCGCTGCTTGCTGCCCTTACCGGTCAGCCGGACCACATCGGTGTCGATCACGTCGTCGACGTTGAGGTCGACGGCCTCGCTGACCCGGGCGCCCGTGGCGTACATCAGCTCGAGGAGCGCCTTGTCGCGGAGCGCGGCCACGTCGTCGCCGTCCGTCGCGGCGAGCAGCGCCGCCACCTGGTCGACCGTGATCGCCTTCGGGAGGCGGCTCGGAAGCTTAGGCGGGCGCAGGTCGCGGGCGGCGTCCGCCTCCACGCGCCCCTCCTCGAGCAGGAAGCGGTGGAACCCGCGGACCGTGGACAGCATCCGGGCGAGGGATGACGCCGTCAGCGGCGACTCCTCCCGCGTCCCGAGGTGCACGGCGAACTCCGAGAGGGTCGCCGGGGTGACCACCGAGACATCCCCGATGCCCTGCTCCTCCAGCCAGGAGGCGTAGACGGCCAGATCACGGCGGTAGGCAGCCACGGTGTTCGCCGAGAGGCCGCGCTCGATGGCGACATGCCTCAGGAAGGCGTCGACATCGGCCGCGACGGTCATCTCGCGAGCTTGGGGTGGCTCGGCCAGGGCTCGTCCGCCGAGCCGAGCGTGGTCCATCCGCCGTCGCGCGCGGTGCGGGCGGCGAGCAGGGCGATGATCAGCGGAGCGTTGTGGACGCGGCGCTGCAGCACGGCATCCACCGCCTCGTCGAGGGGCACCCAGCGCACCTCGATGTCGGCCTCCTCGGCCTCGCGGGCGAACTGTGAGCCGGTCGAGCGGATGCCGCGGGCCAGGTAGATCCGGATCGCCTCGTCGTTGCCGCCGGGGCTCGTGAACACGTCGGCGAGCACGTTCCACTCGTCGGCCTGGAGGTCGGCCTCCTCGCCCAGCTCGCGCTTCGCGGCCGCCAGGGGGCTCTCGCCCGACATGTCGAGCAGCCCGGCCGGGATCTCCCAGTCGCGGTGGCGGACGGGGTGCCGGTACTGGCGGATCAGCAGCACCCGGCCGTCGTCGTCGAGGGCGAGGATGCCGACGGCGCCGGTGTGATCGACGTACTCGCGGGTGATCTCGTCGCCGTTGTACCGGAAGACATCGCGCCGGACGTTCCAGATCTTCCCCTCGAACACCGTCTCGGACGAGACGATCTCCGGGCGGAACGGCTGGTCGTTCAGCTCGGCTGCTGCGGTCTCCGCTTCGACGTCCGTGTTCTCCGTCATCAGGCTTCGGCGACCATCTCGGCGTCCGCCTCGGCGACCTCGAACAGGAGGCTGGCCTTCTGACGGTCGAGGGCGGCGCCGACGAGCCCGGCGAAGAGCGGGTGCGCGCGGTTCGGACGCGAGCGGAGCTCGGGATGGGCCTGCGTGCCGACGTAGAACGGGTGCACGTCCCGCGGCAGCTCGACATACTCGACCAGGTGGCCGTCCGGCGACGTGCCCGAGAACCAGAGGCCCGCGTCGGCGATCTGCTCGCGGTAGTTGTTGTTCACCTCGTAGCGGTGGCGGTGACGCTCCGACGCCTCGTTCGAGCCGTACAGCTCGGAGACCAGGGAGCCCTCGGCGAGGTTCGCCGGGTACAGGCCCAGGCGCATCGTGCCGCCGAGGTCGCCGCCGGCGATGATGTCCACCTGCTCGGCCATGGTGGCGATCACCGGGAACTCGGTGTCCGGGTCGAACTCCGACGACGACGCGCCTCCGAGACCGGCCTCGTGCCGGGCGTACTCGATGACCATGCACTGGAGGCCGAGGCACAGGCCGAGGGCGGGGATGCCGTTCTCACGCGCGAACCGGAGCGCGCCGACCTTGCCCTCGATGCCGCGGACGCCGAAGCCGCCGGGCACGCAGATGGCGTCGACGTCCGACAGCTGCGCCGCGGCGCCCTCGGGCGTCTGGCACTCGTCGGAGGCGATCCACTTGAGCTTCACCTTGGTGCGGTGGGCGAACCCGCCGGCCCGAAGGGCCTCGGTGACCGAGAGGTAGGCGTCGGGCAGGTCGATGTACTTGCCGACCAGGCCGATGGTGACCTCGTGCTTGGGGTCGTGGACCGACTCCAGCAGGCGCGCCCAGCCGTCCCAGTCGACGTCGGCGGCCTTGTCGAGGCCGAGCTGGTCGATGATGTACGCGTCGAGGCCCTGCTCGTGCAGCATGGTCGGGATGTCGTAGATGCTCGGGACGTCGACCGCGTTGACGACGGCCTGCTCATCCACGTCGCACATCAGCGCGATCTTGCGCTTGTTGCTGTCGGATACCGGGCGGTCGCTGCGCAGAACGAGCGCGTCCGGCTGGATGCCGATGGAGCGGAGGGCTGCGACCGAGTGCTGCGTCGGCTTGGTCTTCTGCTCGCCGGACGCGTTCATGAACGGGACGAGGGAGACGTGCACGAAGAAGCAGTTCTTGCGGCCGAGCTCGTGGCGCACCTGGCGGGCGGACTCGATGAACGGCTGCGACTCGATGTCGCCGACCGTTCCGCCGATCTCGGTGATGATGACGTCGGGCGCGGGCTCGCCGTCCGGCCCCGGCTGTGCCTGCAGACGCATCCGACGCTTGATCTCGTCGGTGATGTGCGGGATGACCTGGACGGTGTCGCCGAGGTACTCGCCGCGGCGCTCCTTCGCGATGACGTTGGAGTAGATCTGCCCGGTGGTGACGTTGGCCGACTGCCCGAGGTTGATGTCGAGGAAGCGCTCGTAGTGCCCGATGTCGAGGTCCGTCTCCGCACCGTCGTCGGTGACGAAGACCTCACCGTGCTGGAACGGGTTCATCGTGCCCGGGTCCACGTTGAGATAGGGGTCGAGCTTCTGCATGACCACGCGGAGACCGCGGGCCGTCAGAAGGTTGCCGAGGGAGGCTGCCGTAAGGCCCTTCCCCAACGAAGAAACGACACCACCTGTCACGAAGATGTGCTTGGTAGTGCCGTTCGATGTGCCCGCGTCTGAATAATCCACCACGGGCTTATAGCCTATCACCCGCCGCGGCTCCGGCTGACCGTCAACGCCGCGCGGCCGACGCCATGTCGACCAGCTCGCGGGCGTGGGCGAGGCCGCTCTCGGAGTCGGGAAGGCCGGAGAGCAGGCGGGCCATCTCGGCGATGCGCTCGTCGCCGTCGAGGCGCCGCACGGACGACTCCGTCACGGCGCCGTCGCTTCCCTTGACCACGGTGAGGTGGTTGGTGGCGAACGCGGCGACCTGGGCCAGGTGCGTGACGACGATGACCTGCGCGGTCTCCGCGAGTCGCGCGAGCCGGCGGCCGATCTCGATCGCGGAGGCGCCGCCGACGCCGGCGTCGACCTCGTCGAAGATGAAGGTGGGCACCGGATCGCTGCCCGCGATGACGACCTCGATCGCCAGCATCACGCGCGACAGCTCGCCGCCCGATGCACCTTTGCCGAGCGGGCGGGGCTCGGCGCCGGGATGCGGCTGAAGCAGGATGGCGACCTGGTCGCGGCCGCTCGCGGTGTAGGCCTGCGGGTCTGCGTCGTCGCGCTGCGTCACCTCGACGACGATGCGCGCGTCGGGCATGGCCAGCGCGGACAGCTCCTCCGTGACGGCTTCGGACAAGCGCGCGGCGGCGGCCGTGCGCTCGGCGCTCAGGCCGGCCGCGAGGTCCGCGACCAGCGCGGCGTCCGCCTCGACCTCCTGCGTCAGCTCTCCGATGCGGTCGGCGTCGCCGTCGAGCTCCAGCAGGCGCAGGCTGCCCGTCTCGAGCGTGCGGATGACGTCGTCGAGGGTCGGGCCGTACTTGCGGACCAGGATCGCGAGCTCCGAACGGCGATCCTGCACGGCCTCCAGCTCGTTCGCCCCGTCGGCGTCGAGCGTCGCGAGGTAGGTCGACAGCTGCGCCGCGATGTCGGAGATCAGGTAGTTCGCTTCTGCGACCGACTCGGCCAGCGGCTGAAGGGCGCTGTCGTGCGGTGCGACGCGTTCCAGCTGGCGGCGTGCGTTGTCGAGCAGGCCCAGGGCATCCGTGCCCTCGGACTCCTCGGCACTCAGCAGCTCCCGGGCGGCGCCCGCGGCGAGCCGGAGGTCTTCGAGGTTGGTGAGCCGCTCGGCGCGTTCGCCCAGCTCGTCGTCTTCGCCGGGCTGCGGCGCGACGGACTCGATCTCGGCCATCGCCACCCGTAGGTCCTCCGCCTCGCGCGCGCGGCGATCCTGGTCGGCGATCAGTTCGTCGAGTTCGGCACGGTTGTCGCGCCAGCGGTGGAAGACCTGCTCGTACGTGGCCAGCTGCTCCGCGAACTGCGGACCGGCGAACCGGTCGAGCGCGGCCCGCTGGGCGATCGCCGAACGCAACCGGATCTGGTCGGACTGCCCGTGGACGACAACGAGCTGCTCGCCGAGCTCGGTCAGCACCGAGACGGGCGCACTGCGCCCGCCGACGACGGCGCGCGAGCGGCCCTCGGCCGAGACGGAACGACTCAGGACGAGCTCCGCCTCCGCGGTGTCGATCGGGTCGACGTCGCCGCCGGCGTCGCGGACGCGCGCGACGACCTCACCAGACAACGGCACACGCCAACGGCCCTCCACCCAGGCCTGCGGGCTGCCGAGGCGGACCGCGCCGGTGTCGGCACGCTCGCCGAGCAGCAGGCCGAGCGCCGACACCACCATGGTCTTGCCTGCGCCGGTCTCGCCGGTGATGGCCGTGAATCCCGCGCCGAGCGGGAGGGAGGCGTCGGCGATGACGCCCAGGTCTTTGATCGAGATCTCCTCGATGCCTCCGCGCGCCTCAGTCACGACCGACCGGCCCCCTCCAACCCGTCACGGGAAGGTCGAACTTGTGCACCAGACGGTCGGTGAAGGGCCCGGGGTGGAGCCGCGCGAGCCGCACCGGGATGGGCGAGCGCCGCACGACGACACGAGCCCCCGGCGGAAGGTCGAACGGACGGCGGCCGTCGCACCAGAGGATTCCGGCGCCGCCGGCGCGGTCGAGCAGCTCGACCGCGAGGGAGGAGTCCGCATCCACCACCAGGGGGCGCGAGAACAGGGCGTGGGCGCTCAACGGCACGAGCAGCAGCGCGGCGACGCCGGGCCAGACCACCGGGCCGCCGGCCGAGAACGAATATGCCGTCGACCCGGTCGGCGTCGACATGACGACGCCGTCGCAGCCGAAGCTCGACATGGGCCGGCCGTCGACCTCGATCACGACCTCGAGCATCCGCTCGCGGCTGGCCTTCTCGACCGTTGCCTCGTTGAGGGCCCAGCTCTCGTAGACGACCTCGCGGCCGACCTTCACGCGGGCCGACAGCGTCATGCGCTCCTCGACCTCGTAGTCCTTCTCGAGACCGCGGGCGACCGCGGTCTCGAGGTCGTCGCGCTCGCTCTCGGCGAGGAAGCCGACGTGACCGAGATTCACGCCGAGAAGCGGAGCCGAGCAGCCGCGGACCAGTTCGGCCGCACGCAGGATGGTGCCGTCGCCCCCGAGGACGATGACCAGCTCCAGTTCGCTCGGCGCCACGTCGTCGCCGAGCACGGCGACCGCGTCGAGCGACGGATCGGCCTCCAGCAGATCTCGTCGCTCGTCGGCGCTCAGCACCGGGACGACGCCCGCGTCGAGCAGCTGCCGGGACACCCGGACACCCGCCTCGAGGGAGTCCTGACGACCGGTGTGCGCGACGACGAGGATGTACCGCGTCGCTGCACCCATCAGTGTCACGTTCCCTCCTGTCGAAAGCCGTCCTCCCATTCTGTCTGTTTTCACGCGGAGGGCGAGGCCACGCGGCCAGGTTTGTGGAGAACGTTCACCTAGCGCGAAAGCCGGACGACCTCGTCTCGCAGCCCGGACGGGTCCGGCGCCCCCGCGCGCAACCAGACCAGGAACTCGTGGTTGCCGTGCCCTCCGGCGATCGGCGACGGGATGAGGCCCGCGGTTCCGAGGCCCGCATCGTGGGCGGCCCACAGCACGTCCGAGATCGCGTCGGCCCGGAGGCCCGCGTCACGGACCACACCCTCGCGGATGCCCTGCCGCCCGACCTCGAACTGCGGCTTGACGAGCAGCAGGAAGTCGGCGCCGCGGACGGCGGTGGCCACGAGCGCGGGAAGCACCTGCGTCAGCGAGATGAACGACAGGTCGGCCACCACGAGGTCGGGGCGCACGTCGTCGCCGGTCAGGCCGGCGAGCACGTCGGGCGAGAGCGAGCGGACGTTGACGCCCTCGTACGATTCCAGCCGCCCCTCCCCCGCCAGCACGGGAGACAGCTGGCCGTGACCGACGTCGACGGCTATCACGCGTGCGGCACCGCGCTCCAGGAGCACTTGGGTGAAGCCGCCGGTGGATGCGCCGGCGTCCAGCGCGACCCGGCCCGCCGGGTCGACTCCGAAGCCGTCGAGCGCGGCGATCAGCTTGTGGGCGCCGCGGCTGACGTAGTGGTCGGCTCCGGCGATCCGCAGCTCCTGCCCGTCGCCGACCTTCGCCGACGCGCGGACCACCGCCTGCCCATCGACCGTGACCAGCCCCTCCGCGATCAGAGCGGCCGCGTGCGACCGCGAGCGGGCGAGGCCGCGCTCGGCCAGGGCGACGTCGAGACGCCGCTCAGTTCCGGCCATGGTCGTCGTCGCCCTCCAGGGTGTGACGGAGCTGCTCGTGGAGCTGCGCGTACGCGTCGGCCCGCGCCGCCAGCGGCTGCTCCTCGATCACATCCAGCCGGTCGACGAGGCCGCCCTCGTCGGCCGATCCCTGCGGTTCATCGGACATGGCTCAACCGTACGTCAGCGTCTCACGCGACGAAGACACCCGCGAGGGTCTTCTTTCCGCGTCGCAGCACGACCATGTCGCCCGGCAGCACCGAGGAGCCGACAGGCTGCTCCGCATCCTCGACCTTCGCGTTGTTGACGTAGACGCCGCCCTGGGCGACCGCGCGCCGCGCCTCCCCGAGGCTGGATGTCAGCCCCGTGTCGACGAGGGCCTGCGCGACCGTGGTGGACGGCTCGGTCGTGGTCGTGCTGGGAAGCTCGCGGAGGGCCGCCTCGAGCGTCGGCGCGTCGAGGTCGGCGAGGTCGCCCTGGCCGAAGAGGGCCTGGGAGGCCGCGATGGCCGCCTCGGTCGCCGCCACACCGTGCACGAGCGACGTCACCTCGAACGCCAGCCGACGCTGCGCCTCGCGCTTGAACGGCTCGTCGGCCACCTTCTGCGCCAGCTCGTCGATCTCGGCCCTGGTCAGGAAGGTGAAGATCTTGAGCCGGTCGATCACGTCGGCGTCGTCGGTGTTCAGCCAGAACTGGTACATCGCGTACGGCGTCGTCAGCGTCGGGTCGAGCCAGACGGCGTTGCCCTCGCTCTTGCCGAACTTGGTGCCGTCGCTGTTGGTGATCAGCGGTGTCCCGATGGCGTGCACATGCGCGCCCTCGACCTTGCGGATGAGCTCGGTGCCGCTGGTCAGGTTGCCCCACTGGTCGCTTCCGCCGGTCTGGAGCACGCAGCCGTACTGCCGGTAGAGCTCGAGGAAGTCCATCCCCTGCAGGATCTGGTAGCTGAACTCGGTGTACGAGATGCCCTCGTCGGAGTTGAGGCGCGCGGCCACAGCGTCCTTCTTGAGCATCGTGCCGACCCGGAAGTGCTTCCCGATCTCGCGCAGGAAGTCGATCGCCGACATCGGCGCCGTCCAGTCGAGGTTGTTCACGAGCCGGACGGCGTTGTCGCCCTCGTCGGACAGGAAGCGGGTGACCTGTGCCTGCAGGTAGCCGACCCACTCCGCGACGGTCTCCTTCGTGTTGAGGGTGCGCTCCGCCGTCGGACGGGGGTCGCCGATCAGCCCGGTGGATCCGCCGACCAGTCCGAGCGGCCGGTGGCCGGCGAGCTGGAGGCGCCGCATGGTGAGCAGCTGCACCAGGTTGCCGAGGTGCAGGCTCGGCGCGGTCGGGTCGAAGCCGCAGTAGTACGTGATCGGGCCGCCGGCCAGGAGCTCCTTGAGGGCGGTCTCATCCGTCGACACATGGATGAGACCGCGCCACTTCAGCTCGTCCCAGACGTCGTCGAACGACGCGTCGTTGGCCTGTGCGGCGAAGCCGTGCGCGCGGACGCTGTCTGCGCTGCTGCTCGGGTCGCGGGAGAGGGCGGTTTCTGACACGCGTTCAGGTTATCAGCGGGTGTTCGGGCGCACCTGGCGTGGTGGATGTCCCTCGATCAGGGCAGCAGACCTGATGCATTGGTCATCAGGCTCAGAGACCTGATACAATCATCATCAGGCTCATGGCCCTGATGAAGGAGGTACGGGATGTTCGTGATCACCGCCGACCAGGTCGACAGCCGACGGCGCCCCGACATCGTCGCCCCCACGCTCGAGACGATCCGCGAGCGCTTCGGCGAGCGCCTCGCCCTGCCGCCGGACCGCAATGCCGGAGACGAGCTGCAGGCGCTGACGGCGGATCCCGCCACGGCCCTCGATCTCGTCCTCCAGCTCACCCGTGACGACGCCTGGAGCGTGGGGCTCGGCCTGGGCGACGTGCGCCTCCCCCTGCCGGAGAACACCCGGGAGGCGACCGGGGATGCGTTCATCGCGGCGCGCGCGGCGGTCACCCGTGCGAAGCGGGCCCCCGCCCGCTTCGCCGTCGAGGCCGTCGCCGAGCAGGAGCCCGCAGCCGATGCGGAAGCGCTCCTCACCCTGCTGCTGACCCTCCGCGAAGGGCGCACCGCCGCCGGCTGGGAGCTCTACGACCTCGTCTCGTCCGGACTCACCCAGGCCGAGGCGGGCGCCCGCCTCGGAATCACGCCGCAGTCGGCGAGCGATCGCGCACGGGCCGGGGCGCTCCGTGTCGAACTGGCGGCCATCCCGGCGCTGACTAGGCTGTTGGCACGTGCCGACGCGGCCCAGGCCGATCGGCGGACACCCGAGGAGGACGCATGACCACGTGGCCGCCGGTGCCGGTGCTGCTGAACCAGGTGGCGCCCCATGCGCTCTGGGTGCTCGCCCTCCTCCTTCTGCTCGCCGCGCTCGGCTGCATCGTGGCCACGCTGCGGACACCGCGCCGGCCGCTGGTCTACTGCGCGACCGCTTTGCTGGCCGCTTCCCTCGTGATCGTGCTCATCCCGGCGCAGCACGCCCCCTTCGTGCTCCGGCTGCTGATCGGCGCGGCCGCCCTCGCCCTGGCGGTGCTCGGCGGCTGGCCCGTCTCGCAACTGGTCCTCGCGCTGGCCACACGGAGCACGACCGAGCCGAGCGCCCACGGCGGCATCCTGGTGAGAGCGGTCACGCCGGAGGGCGCGACGACGACGCGCGAGGTACTCCGCGGCGGCACCACCATCGGCCTGCTGGAGCGGCTGGCCGCGGCCGGTACGATCATGGCCGGCTTCCCCGAAGGGCTGGCCGTGCTGGTCGCCATCAAGGGCGTCGGCCGGTTCACGGAACTCGAGGAGGCCGAGGCGCGCGAGCGCTTCATCATCGGCACCCTGACCAGCATCATCTGGGCGTGCGTCTGCGCAGGGGTCTTCCGTATCGTGGCCGGCTGAACAGCGCCGCCACGGCATCCCGTCAGTCGTCGGACTTGGGATGCCGCTTGTACGGCGAAACGGTCGGGTCGCCGGTCAGCCAGTAGCGCCACGGGTACGCGAGGCCGCCGCCCGCCCCGGAGACTCCCGTCCGCGGCCCGGTCGAGTACTCGGCCTGCTCGGTCGGCAGCAGCAGCTCGAACGGCGGGACGAAGAGGTCGGCGCCGTCGTTGGCGAGACTCATCCCTGCGGCGACGACGAGCCGCGCGGGGCCTCGCGCGAGGTCGCGGTGCGGGATGCGGCGGCCGCTGCCGCCGACCCGCCGCGATTCGGCCAGATCCTCCCCCTCGATGACCTCCGCAGCCCGCAGCAGCACCGCAGACGCCTCGCCCTCCGGCGAGCACACGACGTTGGCGCAGACGTGCATCCCGTACGTGAAGTAGGCGTACAGGTGCCCGGGCGGCCCGTACATGACGGCGTTCCGGCGGGTGCGACCGCGGAACGCGTGCGACCCGGGGTCGAGGCCGTCGCCGATGTACGCCTCCACCTCGGTGATCCGCAGTCCCACCGTTCCCTCCGGCGTCTCGTGCCGCAGCACGGCGCCGAGCAGTTGCGGCGCGACCTCCAGCGACGACGCCAGGAAGACGTCGCGCTCGGGCCGGTACAACGTCACGTCAGAAGATCCGGCCGCCCGCGGCCACGGCGACGACCAGTCCGATCACGATGACCGCGACGGCCAGCACCACGACGGCGGGGATGATCCAGGGTCGCTTCCGTTCCGGTTCGAAGCGCGCCATCAGACCAGGTCCCTTCTGGATGCGCGGAGGGCCAGCGCGGCCTTCCTCACGTGCTCGGTGAGCGCGGCCAGCTGCTCCGCGACGCGGTCCGGCGCGGTGCCACCGACGCCGTCGCGGCTCGCCACCGATCCCTCCACCGAGAGCACCGTGCGGACCTCGGGGGTCAGCAGGGGCGAGATCGCCGCCAGCTGCTCGTCGTCCACCTCGTGCAGCTCCAGGCCGTTCTCTTCCGCGAAGCGCACCAGGCTGCCGCTCAGTTCGTGGGCCGTGCGGAACGGGACGTGCTGCTTGACCAGCCACTCGGCGACGTCGGTCGCGAGCGAGAAGCCCTGCGGCGCGAGCTCCGCCATCCGCTCGGTGTGGAAGCGCAGTGTCGCGACCATTCCGGTGAACGCCGGCAGCACCGTCTCGAGCGTCCGCACCGAGTCGAACACCGGCTCCTTGTCCTCCTGCAGGTCGCGGTTGTACGCGAGCGGCAGGCCCTTGAGGGTGGTGAGGAGGCCGGTGGCGTTGCCGATCAGACGACCGGCCTTGCCGCGGGCGAGCTCCGCGATGTCCGGGTTCTTCTTCTGCGGCATGATCGACGAGCCCGTCGAGTAGCCGTCGTCGAGGGTGACGAATCCGAACTCGCGCGTGTTCCAGAGGATGATCTCCTCGGCGAACCGCGACAGGTCGACGCCGATCTGGGCGGCGACGAACGCGAACTCGGCCACCACATCCCGTGCCGCCGTGCCGTCGATCGAGTTCTCGGAGCTGCGGGCGAAGCCCAGTTCGCGAGCGACGAGCAGGGGGTCGAGTCCGAGGGTCGAGCCGGCGAGCGCACCGGAGCCGTACGGCGAGACGTCGGCCCGGCGGTCCCAGTCGGCGAGACGCTCCAGGTCGCGCACCAGCGGCCAGCAGTGCGCGAGCAGGTGGTGGGCCAGCAGCACCGGCTGGGCGTGCTGGAGGTGCGTGCGCCCCGGCAGAATGGCGGCGGGATGCGCGTCCGCCTGCGAGGCGATGGCGTCGATCAGCGCGATGAGCTGCTCGGCGATGACGCCGGCGTGATCCCGCAGGTACATCCGGACGAGCGTGGCGATCTGGTCGTTGCGGCTGCGACCGGCACGCAGCTTGCCGCCGATCTCCGCCCCCGCCCGCTCGATCAGGCCGCGTTCGAGGGCGCCGTGCACGTCCTCGTCGCTCTCGGCCGCGACGAAGGCGCCGGATGCGACATCGCGGTCGAGCTTGTCGAGGGCGGCCAGCATGCCGTCGAGCTCCTCGGAGGTCAGGTATCCCGCCGCCGCGAGCGCGCGGGCGTGCGCGCGGGAGCCCGCGATGTCGTACGCGGCGAGCTGCCAGTCGAAGTGGGTCGACTTGCTCAGCGCCGCCAGCTCGGGCGACGGACCGCCGGCGAAGCGGCCGCCCCAGAGGGAGCCTTCGCCGGTGCGGCCGACGCCGCCCGTCTCGCCGGACTCGCCCGTGTCGGTCATGCTGCGGCCTCCTCGTTCTTGGCGAGCAACTCGTTCTTCGCGAGCAGCCAGGCGAGAAGCGCCTTCTGCGCGTGGAGGCGGTTCTCCGCCTCGTCCCAGATGACGGACTGCGGGCCGTCGAGCACCTCCGCGCTCACCTCGTAGCCGCGGTAGGCGGGCAGGCAGTGCAGGAAGACGGCGTCCGAGGCAGCGAGCCCCATCAGTCGCTCGTCGACGGTGTAGTCGCCGAAGACGGCGACGCGCTCGGCCTTCTCGCCCTCCTTGCCCATGGAAACCCACGTGTCGGTGACCATGACATCCGCACCGGCCGCGGCTTCGGCCGGATCGGTCAGCACCGTCACCGAGCCGCCCGTGCGCTCGGCGATGGCGCGCGCATCCGCGACGATCGCCGCGGCGGGCGCAAAGTCGGCCGGGGCAGCGATGCGGACATGCATGCCGGCGGTCGCACCGCCCAGCAGGTACGAGTGCGCCATGTTGTTCGCGCCGTCACCGAAGTAGCTCATGACGAGCCCTTCGGTGCGGCCCTTGTGCTCCCGAACCGTCAGCAGGTCGGCGAGGATCTGGCACGGGTGGAAGTCGTCCGACAGCGCGTTGATGACCGGGACGCGCGTCCCCTCGGCCATCTCCTCCAGCCCCGCCTGCGCGTAGGTGCGCCAGACGATCGCCGCGACCATGCGCTCCAGCACCCGGGCGGTGTCGGCCAGCGACTCCTTGCCGCCGAGCTGGCTCTCGCCGCTCTGGATGATCAGCGGGCTGCCGCCCAGGTCGGCGATGCCGACGGAGAACGAGACGCGGGTGCGTGTCGACGTCTTGTCGAAGATCACCGCGACGGTCTGCGGGCCGGCGAGCGGCTTCGCCGAGAAGCGGTCGCGCTTCAGTCCGGCCGCGAGGTCCAGGACCTCCGCCTGCTCGGCGGGCGTGAGGTCGTCGTCACGGAGGAAGTGGCGGGTCATGCTGGCCCTTTCGTGGATGGGGATGGTCGGCGAGGGATCACAGGGTGGCGAGCGCCCGCGAGAAGCGGTCGCGGAACTCCGCGAGCTCAGCATCGCCGACGATGAGCGGCGGAGCCAGGCGGATGCTCGACTCGTTGGGCGCGTTGATGATGAGGCCGTTGGCGAGGGCGGCGTCCGAGAGGCGGTGCGCCTCGCCGTCCGTCAGCCCGATGCCGATGAGCAGGCCGTGGCCGCGCACATCGCCGATCAGCGGCGACTCGAGCGACCGGATGATCGCCTTCAGCTCCTCGCCGCGCCGGGCGGCGTTGCCGACGAGGTCGGAGCGCTCGATCTCTGCGAGCACGGCGTTGCCCGCCGCCGTCGCGAGCGGGTTGCCGCCGAAAGTCGAGCCATGCTGGCCCTGCGTGAACAGGTCGGACGCCCAGCCGAACGTCACCAGGGCGCCGATCGGCACGCCGCCGGCCATGCCCTTCGCGACGGTGACGGCATCCGGCAGGATGCCCTCGTGCTGATAGGCGAACCAGGCGCCGGTGCGGCCTACCCCGGTCTGGATCTCGTCCATGATGAGCAGCGCGCCGTGCTGCTCCGTGAGCTCGCGTGCGCGCTTCAGGAAGCCGGTCGGCAGGTCGAGCACCCCGGCCTCACCCTTGATCGGCTCGACGAAGAGCGCGGCGACGTGATCATCGATGGCCGCTTCGAGCGCCGCGATCGTGGAGTCGATGTGCTGCACTCCGCCCGGCAGCGGCTCGAACGCCTCCCGCATGGGCGGCTTGCCGGTGAGCGCGAGCGAGCCCATGGTGCGGCCGTGGAACGCATTATGGAGGGCCAGCACCCGGGTCTTCCGACCGTGGGGGCCGCGGTTCAGTCGGGCCAGCTTGAATGCAGCCTCGTTGGCCTCCGCCCCGGAGTTGCCGAACAGCACCCGGCCGCGGTCACCGGCTCCCGTGATGGTCCGCAGGCGCCCGGCGAGCTCCAGCTGCGGAGCGGTCGAGAAGTAGTTGGACACATGCGCGAGCGTTGCGACCTGGCGGCTGACCGCATCCACCAGGGCGGGATGCGCGTGCCCCAGCGAGTTGACCGCGATCCCGGCGAGGAAGTCGAGGTACTCGTTGCCGTCGACGTCCCACACCCGGCAGCCCTGGCCGTGCGACAGCATCACCTTGGGCGTCGCCAGCGTGCGCATGATCGTCTCGCCGAACGGTGCGCGCCAGGCGCCGTCCCGCCACTGCGCTCCGGGCGCCGGGCTCTCGGGCTCTTCCGTCATGGTCCTGTTCCATTCCTGGTCCTCGCTCACGCGGGCACCACCTCCGTCCCGATGCCGGACTGCGTGAACACCTCGAGAAGGATCGAGTGCGGCACGCGCCCGTCGATGATCGCCGCCTTCTCCACTCCGCCGTCGACCGCGTCGAGACACGCAGCCATCTTCGGGATCATGCCCGACTCCAGCGACGGCAGCAGCTCACGCAGCTCGCCCGCGCCGATCTTCGACAGCAGCGAGTCGCGGTTCGGCCAGTCGCTGTACAGCCCGGCGACGTCCGTCAGGATCACCAGCTTGGCGGCCCCCAGCGCGACCGCGAGCGCCGCCGCCGCCGCATCCGCGTTGACGTTGAGCGCCTGGGCCGCGTCGTCGATGTCCGGCGCGATCGACGAAACGACGGGGATGCGTCCGGCGGCCAACTGCGCGAGCACGGCCTCGGGATCCACGGCGACGACGTCTCCGACGAGGCCGAGGTCGACCTCTTCGCCGTCGATGATCGCCGCGCGGCGCCGCCCCTGGAAGAGCCCGGCGTCTTCGCCCGACAGTCCCGCTGCGAGCGGACCGTGCTTGTTGATGTTGCCGACGATGTCGCGATTGATCTGCCCTGTCAGCACCATCCGGACGACATCCATGGCCTCCGGGGTCGTCACGCGGTAGCCGCCGCGGAACTCCGAGTCGATCCCGAGCCGGTCGAGCATGGCAGAGATCTGCGGGCCGCCGCCGTGCACGACGACCGGGCGGAGACCGGCGTAGCGCAGATAGACCATGTCCTCGGCGAAGGTGCGCTGCAGCTCCTCGTTCACCATGGCGTTGCCGCCGAACTTCACGACGATGATGCGGTCGTGGAAGGTCTTGAGCCACGGCAGCGACTCGATGAGGGTCTCGGCCTTCGCCGCCGCGGCCGCGTGGTCGCGTTCGGCGGCGTCCGCAGCCAGGTCTCTCGCGTTCCGATCGGTGTCCATGTCGTCCGTCGCGGTCATCAGCTGGCGTACGCGCTGTTCTCGTGCACGTAGTCGTGTGTGAGGTCGTTGGTCAGGATGGTCGCCGTCTCCTCGCCCGCGTGCAGGTCGATGAGGATGTGGACGGCGCGCGGCGTCAGGTCCACCAGCTCGCGGGGCTGGTCGGGCTCCCCCGCCGTGCACACCTGGACGCCGTTGATCGCGACGTCGATCCCGTACGGGTCGAAAGCGGCGTCGGTCGTGCCGACGGCGGCGAGCACCCGGCCCCAGTTGGGGTCGTTGCCGAAGATCGCGGCCTTGAACAGGTTGCTGCGCGAGACCGCCCGGCCGACGACGACCGCGTCGTCCTCGCTGGCGGCGTTCACGACCTCGATCGCGATGTCGTGGGACGCGCCCTCCGCATCGGCCTGCAGCTGCTCGGCGAGATCGCGGCAGACGTCCGTGAGCGCCCGCGCGAACTCGTCGTCGCCCGGCTCGACACCGCTCGCTCCGGAGGCGAGGAGCGCGACGGTGTCGTTGGTCGACATGCAGCCGTCCGAGTCGAGGCGGTCGAACGTGACGCGCGTCGCCCGGCGGAGGGCCGCATCCAGCTGCTCGGAGGTCCGCACGGCATCGGTGGTGATGACGACGAGCATGGTGGCGAGACCCGGCGCGAGCATCCCGGCGCCCTTCGCCATGCCGCCGACGGTCCAGCCGTTCGGCGAGCGGAACTGCGCCTCCTTGGCCCGGGTGTCGGTGGTCATGATGGCCTCCGCCGCGCCGAGGCCGGCATCGCGGGCGAGCGCGGTGGCGGCCGTCGAGACGCCGGCGACCAGCTTGTCCAGCGGCAGCTGCTCGCCGATCAGGCCGGTCGAGCAGACGAGGACGTCACCGGCCGAGACGCCCAGTTCGGTGGCGACGGCCTCGGCGGTCGCGTGCGTCACCTGGAACCCCTGCGAGCCGGTGTAGCAGTTGGCCCCGCCCGAGTTGAGGACGATGGCGGAGACCACGCCGTCCTGGATGACCTGCTCGCTCCAGAGCACCGGGTTCGCCTTGCACCGGTTGGTGGTGAAGACCGCCGCCGCGGCGTTCAGCGGGCCGAGGTTCTTCACGAGGGCGAGGTCGCGCCGCCCGCTGGCCTTGAGGCCGGAGACGACGCCCGACGCGGCGAACCCGGAGGCTGCGGTGACGCTCACGACCGTGCTCCCGTCGCCATCGGTGCAGGGGTGGTCGTTGGCGTCACGGTGCGACTCCGTTCACGGTCAGGCCCGCGGTCTCATCGAGTCCGAGGGCGATGTTGACGGATTGGATGGCCGCTCCGGCCGTCCCCTTGTACAGATTGTCGATCGCGAGCACCGTCACGACCCGTCCCGCCGCGGCATCCAGTGCCACTCCGATCAGCACGGTGTTCGCTCCGAGCACGTCGGCGGTGCGCGGGACCGCGCCCGCCGGCAGCACCTGCACGAACGGCTCCCCCGCGTACGCCGCCTC
Source organism: Leifsonia sp. NPDC014704 (assembly GCF_043083605.1). Classification (NCBI taxonomy): domain Bacteria; kingdom Bacillati; phylum Actinomycetota; class Actinomycetes; order Micrococcales; family Microbacteriaceae; genus Leifsonia; species Leifsonia sp. NPDC014704. The sequence goes on from NZ_JBIBYW010000001.1 coordinate 1,649,508, forward strand.
CCACGCGGCCTGGACCTGGGCGGCGGTCACGCCGGGCTTCACCCGCGCGGTCGAGGTCGCGAGGATGCCGCGTGACATCGGCACCAGCACCGGCGTGAACGACAGGGTCGGCGATCCCGCGCCCGCCTTCCGCAGGTTCTGCTGGATCTCGGGGATGTGCCGGTGGGTCCCCCCCACCGCGTACGGATTCGCCGAGCCCAGGATCTCGCTGGCCAGGTACATCGTCTTCAGCGACTTGCCCGCGCCGGACGGGCCGACCGCGAGCACCGCCACGATGTCCTCGTCGTCGATCAGCCCGGCCTGGATGCCGGGAGCGAGCGCGAGAGAGACCGCGCTCGCGTTGCAGCCGGGAGCGGCGATCCGCCGTGCGCCGACGAGGTGATCGCGCTGCTTGCCGAAGCCGCCGGCGGCATCGGCGACAGGCAGCTCCGGTACGCCGTACGCCCAGGCGCCGAAGTGCTCGCCGCCGTAGAACGCCGCCCAGTCGGCCGGGTCCTCCAGCCGGTGGTCGGCGCCGCAGTCGACGACGATCGTGTCGTCCGGCAGCTGTGCGGCGATCTCGCCGGACGTGCCGTGCGGGAGCGCGAGGAAGACGACGTCGTGCCCGCTCAGCGTCTCGACGCTGGTCTCCTGCAGGGTGAGGTGAGCGAGCGAGCGCAGGTGCGGCTGGTGGGCGATCAGCGGATGGCCCGCGTTCTGGTGCGCGGTGGCGGTGCGGACCTCGAAATCGGGGTGCCCGGCGAGGATGCGCAGCAGTTCACCGCCCGCGTAGCCGGAAGCGCCTGCGACGGCGACCGAGAAAGTCATGCTTGTTCCTTGTTCGAGTGGACGACGGTTGTCTCGGCGACGGCGGCGCCCACGTCGATCCACTGGTCAGGACCGCCCGGAACGCCGCCTAGCTTCGGCGGTCGCGCAGGCGTCGGCGCATGGCGCGGGCGGCGAGAGCCGCACGCGTCGAAGCGGTGCACCGGACGGAAAGCATGGGACAACCCTAGCGCTCCTGCCCCGGCGGTCACCAAATCCGGGCCGGGATGCACGCGACCGGTCCCGGTCCGCTGCGGGATGTGTCTCGCAGCGGTCCGAGACCGGTCGGGGGTGTCGCGTCGGGGTCGCGTGACGGCTACTCGCGGATCGTCGCGCCGAACAGCTCGCTGGCGCGCGCGGCTCCGGCCAGCTTGGCCTCGCTCGCCTCGGCGGCGGTGAGGGTGCGGTCGTCCGCGCGGAAGCGCAGCGCGAAGGTCAGGCTCTTGTGCGCCTCCGGGAGCCCCGGGCCGCGGTAGTCGTCGACCAGCCGGATGTCTTCGAGCAGCTCACCGGCGCCCTCACGGACGGCACGAAGCAGCTCTCCCGCCGGGACGTCCTCGCGCACGACGAGCGAGAGATCCTGCGTCGCGGCCGGGAAGCCCGCGATCACACCGGCGACGATGTCGACCGGTGCGACGGCGATCAGCGCGTCGAGGTCGAGTTCGAAGACGGCGACGACGCGGGGCAGGTCGAGGTCGTGGGCCAGAGCCGGAAGCAGTTCTCCGGCGTAGCCGACCGGGACCTCGGCGCCATCGGCGCCTCGGGCGACCAGGCGCGCCGTGCGTCCCGGGTGAAGCGCCCGGTGCGACGACTGCACGAGGTCGAGCGTCACGCCGGCGGCCGCGGCGGTCTGCCGCACCATGTCGAGCGCATCCACCAGCCCGGCCGGCACGGCGGCCAGGCCCGGCTGCTTCTCGACGGCGTTGCCGACCACGAGGCCCGCGAGGTGGCGCGGCTGCGCGGGGATGCCGGCGTTCAGCCCGGCGAGGATGTCGGCTCCGGGAAGCGCGGCGCCCGGCGGGAGCGTCTCGCTGCCGATCGACCCCTCCGAGGGGCGGAAGACAGTCCCCAGCTCGTAGACCTTCAGGTCGACGAGGCCACGCGCGAGGTTGCGCTTGGCGGCATCGAGCAGGCCGGGCAGCAGCGACGTGCGCAGGTACGGCGCGGTCGCGTCGAGGGCGTTCGCCAGGCGGACGGCGAGGACCCCGCCGGCCTCGGCCGACCCGAAGAGGTCGTTCTGCGCCTCGCTCACGAACGGGAAGGACAGCACCTCGGTCGCGCCGTTGTCGGCGAGCGTCTGCGCAACAGCGCGACGCAGGCGCTGCTCGCGGGTGAGCCCCCGGCCGGGAGGCGCGACCGGCAGCACCGACGGGATGCGGTCGTAGCCGACGATGCGCGCGACCTCCTCCGCCAGGTCCGACTTGTCGCGCAGGTCCGGTCGCCAGGTGGGCGGGGCGACCAGCAGGTCGTCGGACGACTCGGTGACGGTTCCGCCGATCTCGGCGAGCGCTCCGCGCACCTCGTCGTCGGTGAACTCGACGCCGATGAGCGAGGCGATGTAGCCCTTCGGGAGGCGGATGGCCTCGGCGGTCTCGGACGCATCCAGCAGCGAGCCCAGCTCATCCGCGCGGCCGCCGGCGAGCTGCTCGAGCAGCTGGACGACACGTGCAGCGGCCGCCACGGCGACCTGCGGGTCGACCCCGCGCTCGAAGCGCTTGGACGCCTCGCTGGGCAGCTTGTGACGGCGAGCCGTCCGCGCGATCGACACCGGGTCGAAGTTGGCTGCCTCGATGAGCACGTTGCGGGTGCCGTCGCCGATCTCGGTGGAGGCGCCGCCCATGACGCCCGCCAGGCCGATCGCGCCGGAGCCGTCGGAGATGACGAGGTCTTCCGGGTCGAGGGTGCGGGTCTGGTCGTCGAGGGTGACGAGCTTCTCCCCCGGCGTCGCGCGTCGCACGACGATGCCGCCGGACAGCTTGTCGAGGTCGTACCCGTGGATCGGCTGGCCGAGCTCGAGCATGACGTAGTTCGTGATGTCGACGATCAGCGAGATCGACCGGATGCCGGCGAGCTTGAGGCGCGCGATCATCCACGGCGGGGTCGGGCGTGACCCGTCGACGTCGCGGACGACGCGGGTCACGAAGACGCTCGCGCCGACACGGCCGCGGATGGGCGCGGTGTCGTCGACCGTCACGCTGAAGCCGCTCGGGTGGTCGGCCGCGGAGCCGACGGGCACCGCATCGGCCGGGTCGCGGAAGGCCGCGCCGGTCGCGTGCGAGTACTCGCGGGCGATGCCGCGGATCGAGAACGCGTACCCGCGGTCGGGCGTGACGTTGACCTCCACGGCGGCGTCGTCCAGCCCGAGGAGCGCGACCGCGTCGGTTCCGACCTCCGGGTCGAGACCGAGCGTCGCCAGGCGGAGGATGCCGTCGTGGTCCTCACCGAGGCCGAGCTCACGGGCCGACGCGATCATCCCGTCGGAGACGTGCCCGTAGGTCTTGCGGGCGGCGATCGGGAAGGGACCGGGCAGCACGGCGCCGGGCAGCGTCACGACGACCTTGTCGCCCTCGAAGAAGTTGCGGGCGCCGCAGACGATGCCGCGCACGTCGGCACCGCCGTCGGCGGCGCTCTGCCCCTCGGGGGCGACGCGCACCTGGCACCAGCGGATGGTCTTGCCGTTGCTCTGCGGCTCCTCGACGAACTCGAGCACCTGGCCGACGACGATCGGACCGCTCAGCTCGAAGGTGTGGATGTCCTCCTCCTCGAGTCCGACGGACACGAGGGCGGCATGCACCTCCTCCGGCGTGGTGCCGGGCTCCAGGTCGACGAACTCGCCGAGCCAACTCAGGGGGACGCGCATCAGACCACCATTCCGAACTGCTGGGAGAACCGGACATCGCCCTCGGCCATGTCGCGCATGTCCTTGACGTCGTTGCGGAACATCAGGGCGCGCTCCACGCCCATCCCGAACGCGAAGCCGGAGTAGACGTCCGGGTCGATGCCGGCGGAGCGCAGGACGTTGGGGTTGACCATGCCGCAGCCGCCCCATTCGATCCAGCGGGCACCGCCCTTGAAGGTGGGATGCCACAGGTCGAGCTCGGCGCTCGGCTCGGTGAACGGGAAGTAGTTGGGGCGCAGGCGCACGCGCGCCTCGTCGCCGAACAGCGTCTTGACGAAGTGGTCGAGAGTTCCGCGCAGGTGCGCCATGGTGAGGCCCTTGTCGACGGCGATGCCCTCGGTCTGGTGGAACACCGGGAGGTGTGTCGCGTCGAACTCGTCGGTGCGGAAGACCCGGCCGGGGGCGATCCGGTACACCGGCAGGTCGTCGCCGAGCAGGGCGCGCAGCTGCACCGGCGAGGTGTGCGTGCGCATCACGAGGTGGGCGTCCGTCGGCTCGACGAAGAAGGTGTCCTGCATCGCGCGCGCCGGGTGGTCGGCGTCGAAGTTGAGGGCGTCGAAGTTGTACCACTCGCTCTCGAGCTCCGGGCCCTCCGCGACCTCCCAGCCCATACCGACGAAGACGTCGGCGATGCGCTCCTGGAGCAGGCTCAGCGGGTGCCGGGCACCGGGCGTCCACCGCGACGGGAGCGCCGTGACGTCGACGGTCTCAGCGGTGAGCTGAGCCGCCTCCTCCGCCGCGGCGATCTCAGCCTCTTTGGCGGTGAAGGCCTGGTTGACGCGCGCGCGTGCGCCGCCGACGAGCTTGCCCGCCGCCGCCTTCTGGTCGCCCGGGAGCGAGCGGATGCTCGCGTTCAGCCGGGCGAGCGGCGAACCCTCGGCCGTGTGGTCGTGGCGCACCGTCTTCAGGGCCGCCGAGTCGTGTGCGGCGTCGATCGCGGCGAGCGCCGCACTGACCGCCGACTCGACCGCGGATTCGGTGATCTCCGTGGAATCTGACACGGTCACCCAGTCTAGTCGGCGCGAGCCCGGCCTCTCGGCGCGGCGACCGGCCTGTGGATGACGCCCGACTGTGGACGAAACGCGCTCAGGAGCGCTGGGCGAACGCCGACTCGTAGAGGCAGACGGAGGCGGCCGTCGCCAGGTTCATCGACTCGGCCTTGCCGTAGATCGGGACGGTGACGACCCGATCCACGAGGCCGAGAAGTTCGTCGGCGAGCCCGTGCGCCTCGTTGCCGAACACCCACGCGGTCGGCCGCGCGAGCTCGCCGTCGCGGCGCGCGGAGAGCAGGTCCTCCCCCTTGATGTCGGCGGCGAGCACCTGCAGGCCCGCGGTGTGAGCCCGTCCGACAACATCGCCCAGGTCGGCGCCCACAGCGACCGGAAGGTGGAACAGCGAACCGGTCGTCGAGCGCACCACCTTGGGGTTGTAGAGGTCGACCGTGCGGCCGCTCAGGACCACCGCATCCGCCCCGGCCGAGTCGGCGGCGCGGATGATCGTTCCCGCGTTTCCGGGATCCCTCACCTCCTCCAGCACCGCGACGAGCCGCGGCGAGCCGGCGAAGATGTCGCGGACCGAGGTCGGGAACTGCCTGGCCACGGCGACGAAACCCTGCGGCGTCACCGTGTCGGCCATCGCATCCAGCACGTGCTCGGAGACGAACTCGACCTCGACCCCGGCGTCGGACGCCGCGCGGGCGATCTCCGGATACCGCTCGAGCGCCGTCGGGGTCGCGAACAGGTCGACGACGAGCTCCGGACGGAAGGCGAGGGCCTCCTCGACGGCCTGCGGCCCTTCCAGGAGGAACAGCCCGGTCTCGGCACGGGCGGGGCGCTTGGCGAGCTTGGCGACGGCCCTGACGCGCGGCGAGCGCGGGTTGTCCAGCATGGCACCAGCTTAGGGGCCGACGCCCCCGCGTCTGTGGGTCGCAACACGCCGTTACGGCCGGCCCAGAACGGCGTGTTGCGACCCACCGGCGCGGAGGGCACGCAGAACGGCCCGGTCGACATGCGTCGACCGGGCCGTTCGTGGATGCGCGTGTTACGCCGCGGCGTCCGCCTTCGGGGCCGACGTGTCGGCCGGCAGAGCTTTCTTGGCGGTCTCGACGAGGGCCGCGAAGGTCGCGGGCTCGGTGACGGCCAGGTCGGCGAGGATGCGACGGTCCACCTCGACACCCGCCAGGCCCAGGCCCTGGATGAAGCGGTTGTAGGTGAGGCCGTTGGCGCGGCTCGCCGCGTTGATCCGCTGGATCCACAGACGACGGAAGTCGCCCTTGCGCTTGCGGCGGTCGTTGTAGGAGTAGACCAGGGAGTGGGTGACCTGCTCCTTGGCCTTGCGGTACAGGCGCGACCGCTGACCGCGATAGCCCTCGGCGCGCTCGAGGATGACCCGACGCTTCTTGTGGGCGTTGACCGCCCTCTTCACTCTTGCCATTAGTCGATTTCCTTAGTGCTGATAAAAGATCTGAGCGGGCGAGTCGTTACTTGCCGAGCATCCGGCGGATGACCTTGGCGTCCACCTCGGGGACGACCTGCTCCTGGTTCAGCCGGCGGGTGCGACGGCTGGACTTGAGCTCCAGGTTGTGGCGCATGCCGGACTGCTGCTTCATGACCTTGCCGCTGCCGGTGATCTTGAAGCGCTTCTTGGCGCCGGAGTGGGTCTTCTGCTTGGGCATTACTTCTCCTCGTTCGTCGCCTGGGCGGGCGAACTCTCGTCGGACTGAGCAGCGTCGGCTGTCTCAGCAACCGCGTCCTGGTCGCGCCCCTGGGCGCGCGCCTTGGTAGCGGCACGTACTGCGTTGGCCTCGGCCTTGGCCTCGGACTTGTTCTTCACCGGGCTGATGATCATCACCATGTTGCGCCCGTCGATCGTGGGGTTGGACTCCACCGTGCCGAGCTCGGCGACGTCCTCCGCGAAGCGCTGCAGCAGACGCACGCCCTGCTCCGGACGCGACTGCTCGCGGCCCCGGAAGAGGATCATGGCCTTCACCTTGTCGCCGGACTTCAGGAAGCCTTCGGCGCGCTTGCGCTTGGTCTCATAGTCGTGCTTGTCGATCTTGAGGCGGAAACGGACCTCTTTGAGGATCGTGTTCGCCTGGTTGCGCCGGGCCTCCTTGGCCTTCTGCGCAGCCTCGTACTTGAACTTGCCGTAGTCCATGATCTTGGCGACCGGCGGCTTGGAGTTGGGCGCGACTTCGACCAGGTCGAGGTCGGCCTCCTGCGCGAGTCGCAATGCGACCTCGATCTTGACGACACCGACCTGCTCTCCGCTGGGGCCGACAAGTCGTACTTCGGGGACGCGGATACGGTCATTCGTACGGGGTTCGCTGATGTCTGTCTCCTCTGATCAAGCGATTCTTCGCGAGCCACGGGCCGTCGGTGACGGTCCGGCGAAAGAGGAGGTTCCACGCACCAGCACGGCCTGCGATCTGACGATCACAGGCCTGGTACAGCACCCTGACTACCCTCGCGTTCGCACGCGATGGCGGAGTGCAACGACCCGGTAACCTATAAAACGGTCAAGCGCGGGTGGGAGGAATCTCCACTTTCGTACCGGGACAGAAGTCCCGGAGCCCGAACGATTCTAACAGAGGAATGCAGTGAGCGACACATCCTTCACCTTCGACGACTCCGGCCACGACGAGGACGGCGTGGCCGAGGCCACCCGCGACATCGCCGAGGTGCCCGCCGTCGAGGTGATCACCACCACCGCAGTGCACCTGATGAGCGCCGCCGCCGTCAAGTGCGGGCTGGCGGACGACCCGGAGCACCAGACGGATCTGGATGAGGCGCGCAAGCTGATCGACGCCCTCGCCGGCCTCGTCACGGCGAGCGCGCCGCATGTCGGCGACCAGCACGCCAGGAGCCTCCGCGACGGACTCCGGTCGCTGCAGCTGGCGTTCCGCGAGGCGTCCGCGATCCCCGACGAGATCGGCAAGGGTCCCGGCGAGAAGTACACCGGCCCGGTCAGCTGACCATGGCGTTCACGCCGCCTCCCGCGTTCACGACGCGCCCCACTCTGCAGGGGACGTTCGGCATGAGCGCCTCGACGCACTGGCTCGCCACGGCGTCGGCGCAGGCGGTGCTGGAGCGCGGCGGCAACGCGTTCGATGCGGCCGCGGCCGCCGCCTTCGTGCTGCACATCGTCGAACCGCACCTGAACGGTCCGGGCGGCGACCTCGTCGCGCTCTTCGCCACGGCGGAGGATCCCACACCGGTCGTCCTCTCCGGTCAGGGCCCCGCGCCCGCCGGGGCGACCCGTGAGCACTACCTCGCCGAGGGTCTGGAGCTGGTGCCCGGCTCCGGCGCGCTCGCTGCGGCCGTCCCCGGTGCCGTGGATGCCTGGCTCTTGTTGCTGAAGGAGCACGGCACCTGGGAGCTCGCGGACGTGCTCGCGTTCGCCATCGGCTACGCGGAGGGCGGGCATCCCGTGCTCGAGCGGGTGTGCGCAACGATCGAACGCGTCGCACCCCTGTTCGCCGAGCACTGGCCGACGTCGGCCGAGCGCTGGATGCCCGGCGGCCGCATCCCGGAACCCGGTGAGCTGATCGTCGACCCGGCGTACGCGCGGGTGCTGCGCGGCCTCGTCGCCGCGGGCGACGGTGCAGCGACCCGGGAGGAGCGCATCGAGGCGGCCCGCACGGAGTGGGCGACGGGATGGGTCGCGCAGGCCGTCGACGCGTTCGTGCGCACGCCGCACCGCCACTCCGACGGCGGGGATCATGCCGGCGTCATCGCCGCGTCCGACTTCGCCGGGTACCGGGCGTCGTACGAACCGGCGGTGACCCTCGAGTTCCGCGGCCACACCATCGCGAAGACAGCCGCGTGGAGCCAGGGACCGGCGCTTCTCGCGACCCTCGCCATCCTGGACGGCTTCGACGACGACCGCCTCGATCCCTCCACCGAGCTCGGTGCCCACACGGTGCTGGAGGCGCAGAAGCTCGCCTACGCCGACCGCGACGCCTACTTCGGCGACGACGACGTGCCCCTCGGGACGCTGCTCTCGCCCGCCTACGCGGCTGGGCGTCGCGCGCTGATCGGCGACCGGGCGTCCGCCGAGTTCCGTCCGGGGGTGCTCCCCGGCCGCGAGCCCTTCACGCCACCGCTGCGCACCGCTTACACCCCGCCGTCCGGCGTCGCGACGGAGGGCGTCGGCGAGCCGACCGTGTCGCGGACCGGCGAGACGCGCGGAGACACCTGCCACATCGACGTCGTGGACCGCTGGGGCAACATCGTCTCGGCGACGCCGTCCGGCGGCTGGCTGCAGTCGTCCCCGACCATCCCGGAGCTGGGCTTCTGCCTCGGCACCCGCCTGCAGATGACCTGGCTGGAGGAGGGCTCCGCGTCGACTCTCACTCCCGGCCGCCGGCCCCGCACGACGTTGACGCCGACCGTGGTGCTGCGCGACGGAGTGCCGGTGACCGCACTCGGCTCCCCCGGCGGCGACCAGCAGGACCAGTGGCAGCTGCTGTACCTGCTGCGCACGATCGTCGGCGGCTACTCTCCTCAGCAGGCCATCGATGCGCCGGCGCTGCACACCACCTCCATCGCGGAGTCGTTCTGGCCGCGCACCTGGGTTCCCGCCGGCGCGGTCGTCGAGAACCGCCTCGGCGACGACGTCATCGCAGGTCTGGAGGCGCGCGGCCACCGGGTCACCCGCGCCGGCGACTGGACGCTGGGCCGCTTGTCGTCCGTCGGTCGCGATCCGCGGACGGGCGTGCTGAGCGCCGCCGCCAACCCGCGCGGCCAGCAGGGCTACGCCGCCGGGCGCTGACGGCGCGTCAGGCCACGGCCTCGACCGCGCGACGGACGGCCGCGACCGTGCGGGCCGCCTCCTCCGCGTCGGTCAGCCAGTTGCTCACGGAGAAGCGCAGCACGGCCCGGCCCTGCCAGGTGGACGGGGACGCGAGCGCGGCACCATCGGCGAGGAGCGCCGCCCCGACCGCACGGGTGCGGTCATCGCTGCCGAAGGACGCGCAGACCTGGGTGTAGACGACCTCGTTGAGCACCTCCGCACCGGGTAGGCCGCGGATGCCGTCGGCGATCACCGTCGCCGCATCCGCCAGCTGCTGGACCAGGTCGGCCACGCCGGCGCGGCCGAGTTGCGCGAGCGTCGCGTACGTGGTCAGCCCGCGGGCGCGGCGGGAGAGCTCCGGGACGCGATCGCTCGGGTCGGCCACGTCGGCGGAGGAGGCGAGGTAGGCCGCGTGCTGCGCCATGGCGCCGTGCAGGGCGGCAGCGTCCGCGACGACGGCGATGCCGCAGTCGTAGGGGACGCTGAGCGTCTTGTGCGCATCCGTCGCCCACGAGTCGGCGCCTCCGATGCCGTTCGTCAGGGCACGCAGGCCGGGGGCGGCGGCTGCCCAGAGCCCGAAGGCGCCGTCCACGTGCACCCAGGCGCCGGCGTCGTGCGCGATCTCGATCAGCTCGCCGAACGGGTCGAACGCGCCCGAGTGGATGTTGCCCGCCTGCAGCACGACCAGCGCCGGGCCGTCGCCGTCCGCCAACGCCTCGCGCAGGGCGTCCGGCAGCATCCGCCCCTGAGCGTCCGCCGCCACGACCGTTCCACGCCCGAGGCCGGCGAGGTGAGCGGCGCTGTCGACCGACCCGTGCCGCTCGGCTCCGACCAGCACGCGGATGCGCGGTGACCCGGCCAGTCCGTCGCCGGGATCCCATCCCGCCCGTCGCAGCAGCTCGTCGCGGCCGCAGATCAACCCGACGACGTTCGCGACGGTCGCTCCCGTGACGAACCCCACTTCCGCGGTCTTGGGCAAGGCGAGCAGGTCGAGGAGCCACTCGGCCGCGAGCTCCTCGGCTCCGGCGACCCCGGGCGTGACGGAGCGGAGGCCGTTGTTCTGGTCCCACGCCGACGTCAGCCAGTCGGCGGCCAGCGCGACCGGTTGCGCCCCTCCCATGACCCAGCCATGGAACCGGGGCGAGTGGATGCGCATGAGCCCGGGCTCGATCGCCGCCGACATCCGGCGGATCACCTCGGCGGGCGCGGGGCCGCGGTCAGGCAGCGTCCGGCCCAGCGCATCCTTCACCTGCTCCACGTCGGTCTCAGGCGGGATGCGCCCGTCGCGGATGCCGTCGAGCCAGCGCTCCGCCGACGCCACCGCTTGGTCGAGCGGCTCGCGAAATCCCTCCGGATCTGTCACACGCGCATGCTAGTGCGCGCCGAGGCGCTCGTTGCTGCTCTTTTCGAAGGCGGAAGGCAGCACCCTCGAGCCTCTCGTCACCAGACGGGCGGCCGGCGGTCCGCCCAGCGAAGGCGGCGCTCCAGCTGCGCGGCGATCGAGAGCAGCGTCCGCTCGCCGCCGGGACGGCCGATGAGCTGGACGCCCATCGGCAGCCCGTCGGCCGTCTGCGACACCGGGAGGACGATCGCCGGGAGACCGGTGACGTTGAGCATCGACGTGAACGGCGTGTACTGCACCTGCTGCTCGAAGTTGCGCTCCCCGTCCTTCTGGTCGTACCAGCCGACCGGGCGCGGGGTGAGCGCCATCGCGGGCGTCAGCACGGCGTCGAAGGACGACAGCTGGCGGATGAAGGAGCGCTCGTACGCGGTGAGCGCCGAGAGCGCCTCGCTGAGCTCGCGGGCGCTGAGCGAACGCCCGCGCTCCACCAGCCACGCCGTCAGCGGCTCGAGCAGCGCGAGGGTCTCCCCTTCGGCTGGGATACGCGCCGCGCCTGCCTGCCAGATCGTGCGGAACGCCGGGGCGTACGTGTCGTCCGGCTCGAGCGCCGTCTCCTCGACCCCGTGCCCGAGCGACGACACGGCGTCGACGGCCACGGCGAGCGCCTCGCGCGCCTCCGGCGAGATGTGGATGTCGTAGGCGCCGTCCCAGGCGGAGGTCGTCATCACGCCGAGCTGGAATCTGCCCTCCCCGCGCACGGCGGCCCCCAGGAACGGACCATCGTCGTCGTACGGAGCGCGCAGCGTGTAATGGTGGTCGATCCGGCCGTTGCGCTTCGCGATGATCCCGTCGAGCAGCAGCGCCGCGTCCGCCGTGGTGCGTGCGATCGGCCCGTCGACGACGAGCCCCGCAAGCGAGTCGATCCCGCTGCCCGCGGGGACCAGCCCGCGCGAGGGCTTCAGTCCGACGAGTCCGCACGCGGCGGCGGGGATGCGGATGCTGCCACCTCCATCGGACCCCGGGGCGAAGGGCAGCATCCCGGCCGCCACGGCGACTGCGGCCCCTCCGCTCGACCCGCCGGCGCCGAGCTCCGGGTTCCAGGGGTTGCGCGCGGGCGGCGCGGCGAGCGATTCCGTGTAGGCGGGGAGCCCGAACTCGGGCGCGTTCGTCTTCCCGAGGCTCACGGCGCCCGCGGCATCGAGCGTCTCGACGATCTCGTCGCTGGCGTCGGGAACGAAGCCGGCCATCGCGCGGGAGCCGAACCCTGTCGGCACGCCGGCACGCATCCACAGGTCTTTGTCGCCGGAGGGCAGCCCCCACAGCGGCGCGGTCTTCGGCACCCGCTCGGCCACCTCGTCGGCCCGCTCGAGAGCCCGCTCCCGGGTGACGGTGACGAAGGCTCCCAGCTCGGGGTTCAGGCGTTCGATGCGGTCCAGATAGTGGGCGGCGAGCTCCCGGGGCGGCACCCGCCCGGACTGGAGTTCCTGCCAGAGTGCGAGCGCCGTCAGCTCGTGGAGGTCGGCCATGGGGCCAGGCTAGCCGACCGCGCCGTCCTCCCGGGCCGGCTGCAGGAACTCGATCACGGCGGCGTTGAACGCCGCGGGGTCGACGTTGTACTCCCACGTGTGCTCGGCCGGAGGGAGCTCCACGAGCCGGACCAGGCGGGGGTTGGCCATGGCGAACAGCAGGGACGACGACAGCGGCACCTCGCGGTCGCCGTCGGAGTGCAATACGAGCGTCGGGACGGTGAGCCTCCCCGGTCGCGACCAGTCGAGCAGGTCGAAGTCGATCGGTTCGGGCAGGCCCGCCTTCCCGGCCGTGACCGGATCGGCGAGCGCCCGGATCGCCAGCGCCCCCACCCACCCCGGAAGTCCGCGCTCGGCGGCCACGTTGCGGATCGCCGCGCGCCAGTCGGTGACCGGCGCGACGAGCACGAGCCGGTCGATGGCAGCCCGCTGCGCGCTCCGCTCGGAGAGCTGCAGCGCGAGCGCTCCCCCGAGCGACCAGCCGACGAGCACCACCCGCTCGGCGCCGTGCGCGAGCGCGAACGCGATCGCCGCATCCACGTCCTCCCATTCGCGCTGCCCGAGCTGGGAGGCACCGCCCGGCACGGACGGTCCCTCCCCGTCGCCGCGGAACGAGACCACCAGCGACGTCATGCCCAGGGCGTCCGTCGCCGGCACGGAGCGGAGGGCCGTCACGCGGGTGCTGTTATGCCCGTGGATGTGGATGGCCCACGTCACCGGATGCCCGGCCTCCTCCGGCACGACGACCCAGGCCGGTGCCGCGCCGCCCGGTACCGGGAGCCGCACCTCCCCATATCGCCGCCGGAGCGCGGCCGGGTCGGGATGGAGGTGCCCCGTCCACACGCCCTCGGCCGCCGCCGACAGATCGCCGGTGACTTCCAGCAGTTCGCGGGACACGGTGCCGGTTTCGCGGTCATACGCGATGGCGTGACCCACGACAGCGTGGCCGCCGTCGCCGAACCAGAGGCCGAACTGCCCGCGGTGAAGCGTCCGGCGGTCGGCCTCCAGCGTGACGGTCGTGTCGGTGCTCGCGTGGATGCGCGTCTGCGGCCGCGGGGCGGGCGCGACGATCGCGCGGGCGAGCGCGATCGCGGCGCGACGGACGCACCACAGCACGCCGGCCCACAACAGGCCGGCCGCTCCGATGGTCACGAGAATCCACCCCATACCCGGAGGACGAGCCGAGGTGGCGCTTCGTGACGCGAGAACCGGCTCTTGACAGCGGCGACAAAGCCTGGTTGGTTAGTTACATGAGTAATGAACCGGTGAAGCTCGCGTGATCGACGAAGGCAAGCCGATCTTCGTCCAGATCGCCGAACAGATCGAAGACGACATCATCGACGGGGTCTACCCCGCTGAGACCCAGGTGCCGTCCACGAACGAGTTCGCCGCCTTCTACCGGATCAACCCGGCGACGGCGGGCAAGGGCGTGAACCTCCTGGTCGACGACGGAATCCTCTACAAGAAACGAGGCATCGGAATGTTCGTCTCCGACGGCGCCCGCGAGCGGCTCGTCGCCAAGCGCCGCGACGCGTTCAGCGACGAGTACCTCCGCCCGCTCCTCGCCGAGGCCGCGAAGCTCGGCATCGGCGCAGAGCAGCTGACCCGCATGATCCAGACGGCCGCCGATGAGCGGCCGGCCACCCCGCACACCCAGACGACGCCCACGGCGTCCCCTTCGAAAGGAGTGAGCGCATGAGCGCCGCCCCCGCCCCGACCTCCATCGCTCCGGCGGTGCAGGTGTCGGGCCTGACCAAACGGTTCGGATCGTTCACCGCGATCGACGACGTGTCCGTCACCATCAAGCCGGGCCGCATCCACGGCCTCCTCGGCCGCAACGGCGCAGGGAAGACGACGCTGATGCAGCTCATCACCGGGCAGGACTTCGCCACGCAGGGCGACATCCACGTCTTCGGCGAGAAGCCGACCGAGAACCCGCGCGTGCTGCAGAACATCTGCTTCATCAAGGAGAGCCAGCGGTACCCCGAGGACTTCCAGCCGAAGCACGTCCTGCGCAGTGCGCCCTGGTTCTTCGAGAACTGGGACGCCGAGTACGCGGAGCAGCTCGTCGACGAATTCCGCCTCCCGCTCAATCGGCGCATCAAGAAGCTCTCCCGCGGACAGCTCTCGGCGATCGGGGTGATCGTCGGACTGGCGTCGCGCGCGCCGCTGACGTTCTTCGACGAGCCCTACCTGGGACTGGACGCCGTCGCACGCCAGCTCTTCTACGATCGCCTGCTCGAGGACTTCTCCGAGCATCCACGGACCGTGGTGCTCTCGACGCACCTGATCGACGAGGTGGCGAACCTCCTCGAGCACGTCATCGTCATCGACCAGGGCCGCATCCTGATGGATGAGGACGCCGAGACCCTGCGCACCTCCGCCACCACCGTGGTCGGCCCGCGCGGAGCCGTCGACGAGTTCGTCCGGGCTCGCGAGGTGCTGCATCGCGACGGTGTCGGCGGCCTCGCCTCCGTGACCGTCGCCGGCCTCAGCGCCTCCGAGCGTTCCCAGGCAGCGGCGGCGGGCCTGGAGCTCGCGCCGGTGTCGCTCCAGCAGTTGATCGTCCGCAGGACCGACGTCCGTGACACAGGAATCGAGCAGACCGCATGACCACCGCGAACCCGGCCCCCGCGCTGATCGCCGCACCCCCGCTGGGGCACCGCGTCTGGCGCGTCGTGCGCCTCAATCTCGTCAACAAGTGGACCGCGATCTGGATCCCGGTCATGATCATGTTCTTCATCTGGCTGGTGAACTGGCTGATCTGGTGGATCATCTGGGCGGCGACCGCTCCGGCCGACCGCGCCGACGCGATGGACGGGACGCAGTGGAGCGGCGGCGGGTTCTACATCTTCGTCTACATGCTGATCGTGGGCATCCAGGTCATCACGGCGACGTTCCCGTTCGCGCTCGGCTACAGCACCACCCGGCGCGACTTCGCCCTCGGCTCCGGGCTGACCTTCCTGATGCTCGCCGCCGGGTACGCCGTCGGGTTCACCCTGCTCTCGGCCATCGAGGAGTGGACGAACGGCTGGGGCCTCGGCGGCCACCTGTTCACGTCGGTCTACTTCGACGGGGAGCGCCTCGGCGGCCGCCTGTTCACCGTGTTCGCCGCCATGCTGTTCTTCTTCGCCGTCGGAGCGTTCTCCGCCGCGCTCTTCATGCGCTGGCGGATGAACGGCATCCTCGTGGCCGGCGCGGTCTTCGCCCTGCTGGTGGTCGGCGTCATCGCCCTGATCACCTTCACGGGGAGCTGGCCAGCTGTCGGCGACTGGTTCGTCGCGAACGGCCCGATCGGTATCACGGCGTGGCTGCTGCTGCCGACCGCGCTGGCGGCGGTCGCGGGGTACGCGGTGCTCGGCCGGGCGACCCCGCGCAGCTGAGCGATCGTGCGCGACCGGCACAGGCCGGGCATGGACGTGGCCGGGAGATCTCGCGCTCCCGGCCACGGTTTCATGCCATCGGCCTCACTCGGCCGGCGCGTTCTCACGCCGTCCGACGATGTCGGCGTCGTCAGGCTAAACCGCTGCGGCGACGCGCGACAGAACGTGCGGTGAACTCATAGCGGGATGCGAGGAGCGACCCACGGTTCGCTAGCGTGTCTTCCGTGCTGGGCTACCTGTTTCTCGCCGTCGCCATCGCGACCGAGGTCGTCGCGACGACCTTCCTGAAGTTCACCTCCGGTGACAACCCGAAGTGGTGGGCCTTCGTCATCGTCGTCGTCGGCTACGTCGCGTCGTTCTTCGCACTGTCGCTGGCGCTCGGCCGCGGCGTCCCCCTCGGAATCGCGTACGCGATCTGGTCGGCCGTCGGTGTCGCGGCGATCGCGATCATCTCCTGGGTGTTCTTCAAGGAGTCGCTCACCTGGGTGCAGATCGCCGGGCTCGTTCTCGTGATCGGCGGCGTCGGCCTGCTCGAACTGGGCGCGAAGCACCCCGCCGCCTAGCGGTCGGTCAGGCCGAGCCGACGAATGCTCCGAGCGCCTCGTCCAGCGTCCGTGCGGGAGCGATGTACTCGTAGCGGGCACCGTCGCCGGCCGGGACGTACTCCCCCTCGGGCGTGACGGTCACCGCACCGAGCAGACGGCCGCGGCCGAGCTCCGCATCCTCGTCCGGGAACGAGTGGTCGTAGACGTCGTAACGGTCACCGTCCTCGTAGACGGTCAGGTCTTCCAGCAGCGGCATCAGAACCTCCTCGTGAACGGCAGCGGTTTGCGCATCCGGATGAGCAGCAGCAACGGCACCAGTACGTACGGCCCGTTGTAGAGCAGGAAGACGACCGGGTTGGGCGTCCGCTGCCCCACCGGTCCGAAGAACTCGACGCCGAAGATCGGGATGGCCGTGAGGCTGATGATCATCGTCGCGTAGATCACGGCGAACAGCTGGATCCAGTTGAACCCCTTCACCAGGCAGACGATCAGCAGCACGTAGAACGGCAGGTAGACGAACGCGCTCGTGCCGGTGATGAACCGCAGCCACAGCGGCTCCTGCATGTAGAGCGGGTCGTACTGCGACGAGTACGTGTAGTTCCACTGCGCCAGGATGTTCGTCGTCGTCGCCGTCTGCGGGATCCCGAGCGTGGGGATCGCGTCGCTGATGATGCAGGTCACGATGAACAGCGAGAACATCACGATGAAGAAGATGTCGACGGGACGCTTGCGCAGGGGCAGGTTGGCGGGCGTCACCGGTGCGGTGGCGACTCCGCTCGTCGCGGTCCCAGGGGTCACGGTGCTCACGCGGTGAGCCTAGCGCTCGTCCGCCGCTGCCGCGTCGGCGAAGCGCTACTTCAGCGACTTCTGCATCAGCACCGTGCCGAGCCAGCGCTCGAACTTGTAGCCGACGCGGCCCATCCGGCCGATCTCGGTGAATCCGAAGTTCTCGTGCATCCGGATGGACGCCTCTGCGCCCTTGTCGGCGATCACCGCGATGATCTCCTTGAGGCCCGCCGCCTTCGATCGGTCGATCAGCTCCTGCATCAGCACCGGACCGAGGCCCTTGCCGGTGGATGCCGCACCCAGGTAGATCGAGTTCTCGACCGTGAACCGGTATGCGCGCTTCTGCTTCCACGGCTGCACCAAGGCGTAGCCGAGGATCTGGCCGTTCGGAGACTCGGCGACGATGAACGGCATCCCGAGCTTCTTGAGGTAGGCGTACTTGCTCTTCCACTCGCGCAGCGTCATCGCATCCTCGTCGAAGGTGACGGTGCTGTTGGCCACGTAGTGGTTGTAGATCTCACGGACGTGCGGGAGGTCCTCCGGGCGCGCCTCGCGGATCGAGTACTCGAACGGCGTCTCCGCGGGCGCAGGCTTGCGCAGGTGCCGCGGCAGCACCCGACGTTCCTGGTATTCCTCTTCCAGCACCCGTCAAGCCTACGTCGCCCGTATTGCGGGCGGGTTACGGTTCGAGCGACCAGTCGACCGGTTTCTCGCCCAGTTTCGTCAGCAGGGCGTTGGCGCGAGAGAAGGGTTTCGATCCGAAGAAGCCGCGTGACGCCGACAGCGGGCTGGGGTGCGCCGACTCGATCACCGGGTTGCCGTCGAGCAGCGGCCTGAGCGTTGCGGCATCCCTCCCCCACAGGATGGACACGAACGGCCGGCCGCGGGCCACGAGCGAGCGGATGGCGTGCTCGGTCACGGCCTCCCATCCCTTCCCGCGGTGCGAGGCCGGCTCCCCCGGCCGGACCGTCAGCACGCGGTTGAGCAGCATGATCCCGTGGTCGGACCAGGCGCCGAGGTCGCCGTGGGGCGGCGGCGTCACGCCCAGATCGTCGCGAAGCTCGCGGTAGATGTTCTGAAGGCTGCGCGGCAGCGGGCGCACGTGGCGCTCCACGGCGAACGAGAGCCCGATGGGGTGCCCCGGCGTGGGGTACGGGTCTTGGCCGACGATCAGCACGCGGACGTCGGCGAGCGGCGCCCGGAAGGCTCGGAGGACGGCGTCACCGGCGGGCAGGTAGTGCCGCCCGGCGGCCACCTCGGCGCGGAGGAACTCGCCCATCGCCGCGATGCGGTCGGCGACCGGCTCGAGGGCGGCCGCCCATCCCGGGTCCATCGAACCGTCGGCGGCCAGCTCCGCCAGCGTCTTCGGCATGGTCCCGCTCAGTGGGTCGCGGCCGTCACCGGCGGGAGGGCGGACCACGGGAAGGTGATCCAGCGGTCGGTGCGGCGCCAGACGAAGTCGGGTTCGAGCACCGTGCGCGGCTTGGAGTAGAGGCACACCGTACGGACGTCAGCGCCGGAGGCCGCGATCAGATCGACCACCATCGCGAGCGTCCGGCCGGAGTCGGACACGTCGTCGACGAGCAGGACCCGCTTCGACTGGAGGGCCGCGGAGTCGAGCATCGGCGGGAGGACGACGGGCTCGGGGAGGCGGGTGTCGACGCCCGTGTAGAACTCGACGTTCAGCGCGCCGCACGCCTTGATGCCGAGCGCATACGAGATGGCGCCGGCGAGAAGCAGGCCGCCGCGGGCGATCGCGACGACCATGTCCGGCTCGAATCCGGATTCCACGACCTCACCGGCCAGGTGACGCGACGCCTCGCCGAACTCCAACCAGCCGAGGACCTCCCGTTCCGCCTCCTGGAGGACGTCTGCACCGGAATCGTCGAGTTCGCTGGCCATTGCTCTACCGTACCGGGGCCGCCCGGGTGTTAGCATCCGCGCATGACCTCGGAGAAGACGTCAGCCCAGCGCCGGGCGGCGGTCGTGATCGGCACCACGGCGGGCCTCATCGGCTGGCTGGCACTGGTGGAGCTGACCAGCGGCATCCTGCAGGGGTACTACGTCCCGCTCATCTCCGACATCGTGAAGCACCTCGGCATCCACGACGCCGACTACAACTGGTTCGAGGCCGCCCAGCTGCTCGTCTCCGCCCTGGTCGTGCCCGTGCTGGCGAAGCTCGGCGACATGTTCGGGCACAAGCGCATCCTGCTGGTCGCCACCGCCGTGACCGCCCTCTCGTCCTGGTGGCTCGCCTTCGCCGGCGACTTCACGACCTACCTGCTGGCGTTCGCGCTGCAGGGCTTCTACGTCGTCTGGCTTCCGCTGGAGGTCGCGCTGATCTTCGACCGCGGACGCCGCACGGGGACGGCCGCATCGGGCACGCGACGCGCGGCCGGTCTGCTGGTCGTCGCGCTGGAGGCCGGGGCGATCGTCGGCGCGGTGGGCGCCGGCCTGCTCTTCGAGGCGCTCGGCGGGGATGTGATGCTCACCCTGCTGGTGCCGGCGGTGGCGGTCACGCTCGTGTTCTTCGCGATCCTCTTCGGCGTTCCGGAGTCGGAGCCCGTGCCCGGGCGCAGCCTCGACGCCGTCGGGTTCACCCTGCTGGCGCTGGGGCTCCTGCTCATCACGTCCGGGCTCACCTTCCTGCGCCTCAACGGCGTCGGCACATGGTGGGTGTGGGCGCTGATCGCGATCGGCGTGCTCGCGTTCCTGCCGTTCGGTCGCTGGGAGCTGCGCCAGGCCGATCCCGCCATCGACCTGCGCGTGCTCCGCCGCCCGACCATGTGGCCGGTGCAGCTCACCGCCGGACTGATCGGGATCAGCCTGCTCGGCGCGCAGGCGCCGCTCAGCACGTACGCGGGCACGGACCCCGCGAACGGCTACGGGCTCGGACTCTCGGCCGGCCAGCGCAGCATCCTGATCGGCGCTTACCTCATCTCGATGATCGTCGGCGCGGTGCTGTTCCCGCTCGTGTCGTCGTGGCTGACGCCGCGGGTGACACTGATCGGCGCGGCCTTCCTCGTCGCGATCGGGTACCTGATGTTCCTGCCGTTCCACCTCCAGACGTGGGAGGTGTTCACCAACATGGCGATCGCCGGGGTCGGCTCCGGTGCGCTCGTCGGCGCGCTGCCCGCAGCAGCGGCGGCCGCCGCACCGCGCGGGCAGACCGGGGTCGCCACAGCCCTCACCAACACGACCAAGACCATCGGCGGGTCGTTCGCGTCCGCCGTGTTCGGCGTCGTGCTGCTCGCCGGCGCAGCCACCGTCACGGCCACCGCCGCCAGCCTCGTCGGCTACATGCTCGTCTGGACCATCTGCGGTCTGGGCGCGCTCGTCGCCGCGGTGCTCCTCTTCTTCGTGCCGCGGCTCGCGTTCGCGGATTCCGAACCCGCCCTGGAGTGACCATGTCCGAGCAGCAGCTCCCGCCCACCGTCGCCGACGCCCTGACCGCGTTCCTCCTGGAACAGAGACGCGTCGCCCCCGGACTCGTCAGCCGTGCGATCGTCACCGGATCGGCGGTCGTCGGTGACTGGCATCCCGGCGTCAGCGACATCGACGTGGTGTTCGTCGTCACCCGCGACCCGGTCGACGATCTGCCCGCCCTCGCGGAGCTGCACGCCGCCTCCCAGCCCCACGTCGACGGCGTCTACCTGACCGAGTCGGAGATCGCCCGCGGACCGGACGTCGTGCAGACCGCCCCGCAGGTCGTCGAGGGCGTGCTGGTCTCGGCTCTCGCGGGTGCCCAGCTCAGCTGGATCACCTGGCGGGAGCTCGAATCCGGCGTGCAGGGCATTGTCGACGGCGGCGACGTCATCTGGTCGCCGGTCTCCGACCGCCACCCGCAGACCGCCGAAGGGGTCGTCGCGTTCTCGCGCGACAATCTGCTCGATTACTGGCAGCGGATCGGCGACGGACTGGAGGCGGAGCTCGCCGACCGACCGGACGACGGCCCCGTGCGCGCGGAGACCGTGCGCTGGGTGGCGCTCGGGCCCATCCGGCTGGTCGCCACGATCGAGACGGGCGACGTGCTCTCGAAGACCGCCGCCGCCGCGTTCGCCGCCGAGCGCTGGCCGGAGCACGCCGAGCTTCTGGAGCGCGCGGTGCGCGACCGGACAGGCGACCGCCAGGAGTTCACGGTGCGGGACGCGCGCCAGGCGCTCCGGCTGCTGCGGGCGTGTGTGGCCGTCGCCGACGGCTGACCCGGTCCGGCCGCAGCGTCAGGTCGGGGCGTCGTTCTCCTCTTCCGGAGCGGGATGCGCGTCTCGTGGCCTCGGCTCGTGGTGGCGCAGGTGCTGCGTCCGGTCGTTGAGGTAGCTGACGATCGTCGCGCTCGCTGTTCCGACGATCGCGACGCCGCCGATCATGAGGACGACCGCGAGGACCCGGCCCGGGATGGTGACCGGGTAATAGTCCCCGTAGCCGACCGTCGCCATGGTCACGCACGCCCACCACACGGCGTCGCCGAAGGAACGGATGTTCGACCCGGGCGCGTAGCGCTCGGCCTGGAACTCGGCGAGCGCGATGACGTAGATGAACATGACGATGAAGCTCGACGCGATGATGACGATGCGACGCCGCAGGTGCGACCCGCTGTTGCCCTGCAGCCCGTTCAGATGGCGGAGCCCCGTCAGCAGGCGGAAGGGTCGCGCCATCGGGATGAACACCGACAGCAGATCCACCGGATTCCGTCGGATGAATTCCCGCTTGTGCCGGGCGAGCAGCAGGCGCATCACGTAGTCGATGAAGAAGAACAGCCACACCGCCACGAGCACCACCAGCAGCGTCACGTGCACTGCGGTCGATTGGGACTCGTCCAGGATGTTCCACGAGTAGGCGACGAGGAAGAGCGCACTGGCGGCGATTCCGGGCCAGGCGGTCGCGCGCTCCCAGCGGAGCCGCTTCGCGTCGTCCTCGTCGACCATGTCAGCCGCGGACCGTCAGCTCGCCCTTGTGCAGCCGGTACGGCGCCGCCTGCGCGACCGGCTTGACCACGATCAGGTCGAGGTCGACGTGGCGGGGGCGGGTGAGCGCGTGGACGATCGTGTCGGCGACATCCTCGGCCGAGAGCGGCTCGGGCACATCCTCGTAGACGGCGTCCCTCCTGGCCTTGTCGCCGCCGAACCGGACGAGGGAGAACTCCTCCGTCGCGACCATCCCCGGAGCGATCTCGACGACGCGGATCGGCTCGCCGTTCAGCTCCAGCCGCAGCACCTCAGTGAGGGCGTGCTCGGCGAACTTCGCGGCGTTGTACCCGCCTCCGCCCACGTACGCGGTGAGACCGGCGATCGAGGTGACGACGGCGATGTCCGCGTGCCCCGTCTCGGTCGCGCCCACCCGCAGCAGCGGCAGGAGGGCGGAGATGACGCGCTTCGTTCCGATGACGTTGATCTCGTACATCCACACCCCGTCGTCGACGCTGGAGGCCTCAACGGAGTCGAGCCCGTGCGCGCCTCCCGCGTTGTTGACGAGCGCGTGGATGCCGCCGGTCGACGCCAGGTGGTCGTGGAGCGCCTCCACGTCATCCTGCTTCGTCAGGTCGGCGACGACGAACTCGGCGCCGGTCTCGTCGGCCAGCGCGCGCAGGCGGTCCTCCCGGCGGGCCACCGCCACCACGTCCCAGCCCTCGCCCCGGAAGGCGCGGACCGTCGCCGCACCGATGCCCGAACTCGCTCCCGTCACGACCACACGTCTGCTCATGCCCTCATTGTCGCGGGTTACGGCGTGTTTCGGATACGTTGCCCGCGTGCGGCGGCGCGTCTAGCCTGCTGACAACGGCGGTGGCCGACCGCTCGCAGACCCGCGCATCATGCGCTCACAGACCCGAAGGAGAGACGCCATGACCGACGCCGCTGACTGGCAGTTCGAAACCAAGCAGATCCACTCCGGCGCTGCTCCCGACCCGGTGACCAACGCCCGCGCGACCCCGATCTACCAGACCACGTCGTACGTGTTCAACAACGCGGAGCACGCGAAGAACCTGTTCGCCCTCGCCGAGTTCGGCAACATCTACACGCGCATCCAGAACCCGACCCAGGCGGTCGTCGAGGAGCGCGTCGCCGCGCTCGAAGGGGGCACCGGCGCCCTCCTCGTCGCCTCCGGTCAGGCGGCCGAGACCTTCGCCGTGCTGAACATCGCGCAGGCCGGCGACCACATCGTCTCCTCCAGCTCGATCTACGGCGGCACGTACAACCTGTTCAAGTACACGCTCGCGAAGCTCGGCATCGAGACCACCTTCGTCGAGAACCAGGACGACGCCGACGAGTGGCGCCGCGCGGTCCGCCCGAACACCAAGCTGTTCTTCGCGGAGACCATCGGCAACCCGAAGATCAACATCCTCGACATCGCCCTCGTCGCCGAGGTGGCGCACGAGGCGGGCGTCCCGCTCATCGTCGACAACACGATCGCGACGCCGTACCTCATCCGTCCGTTCGAGCACGGCGCCGACATCGTCGTCCACTCGGCCACCAAGTTCCTCGGCGGCCACGGCACGGTCATCGGCGGCATCATCGTCGACGGCGGCTCGTTCGAGTGGTCGAAGAACGTCGAGAAGTTCCCGGGCCTCACCGAGCCGGACCCGTCGTACCACGGCGCGAGCTACACCGCAGCGGTCGGAGACGCCCTCGCCTACATCATCAAGGCGCGTGTGCAGCTGCTCCGCGACCTCGGCTCGGCCATCGCCCCGGCGAGCGCCTGGCAGCTCATCCAGGGCATCGAGACCCTGTCGCTCCGCGTCGAGCGTCACACGCAGAACGCGCAGGAGATCGCCGAGTTCCTCGAGGCGCACCCCGACGTCGCGTCGGTCAACTACTCGGGTCTGCCGACCAGCCCGTGGTACGCGACCGCCAACAAGTACGCCCCGAAGGGCGTCGGCGCGGTGCTCTCGTTCGAGCTGAAGGGCGGTGTGGATGCGGGCGCGGCCCTCGTCGACAACCTCTCGCTGTTCAGCCACCTGGCGAACATCGGCGACGTCCGCAGCCTCGTCATCCACCCGGCGTCGACCACGCACTCGCAGCTCACGCCCGAGCAGCAGCTGACCGCCGGCGTCACGCCGGGCCTCGTCCGCCTCTCGGTGGGCCTCGAGAACATCGACGACCTGAAGGCGGACCTCTCCGCGGGCCTCGCCGCTGCGCGCTCCGTCGCCGAGGCCGCCCGCGCGTAACCCTCCGCCCCTCCGCTCCGCGCCCCGCCGTCGAGTACACGAAAACTGCACGCGAAGCTCCGGTTTCGCGTGCAGTTTTCGTGTACTCGACGGTGTGCGGGGGTGCGCGGCGTAACAGAGCGAGGGCGGGGCGCGGCGTCCGGGAGAATGAGCGATATGGAGTGGCAGACATCCGCCGACACGGCGCCGTCGAGTTTCATCACGGAGGCGCAGGCGAGGACGCTGCTCGGGAAGCCGCCGGCGAGCGGCGCCTGGAAGGAGTCCGATCCGGTCGGCGACCGGCAGTTCGCCGGGATCGGCGCGTTCTCCTTCGAGAGCGGCGAGACCCTCCCGTTCGTCCGGGTCGCCTACGAGACGTGGGGCACGTTGTCGCCGGAGCGTGACAACGCCGTCCTGGTGCTGCACGCGCTGACGGGTGACTCGCACGCGGTCGGACCTGCCGGCCGCGGCCACAGGACGCCCGGCTGGTGGCAGGGCATCATCGGTCCCGGCAAGGCGATCGACACCGACCGCTGGTTCGTCGTCGCGCCGAACATGCTGGGCGGATGCCAGGGCACGACGGGTCCCGCCTCTCTTGCGCCCGACGGCGCGGAGTGGGGCGCCCGCTTCCCGTTCACGACCATCCGCGACCAGGTCGCCGCGCAGGCCGCTCTCGCCGACGCCATCGGGCTCGACCGCTGGGCTGCCGTGATCGGCGGCTCGATGGGCGGGATGCAGGCGCTGGAGTGGGCGGTCATGTTCCCCGAGCGGGTCGAGCGGCTCGCGGTGATCGCCGCTCCCCCCTATTCGACCGCCGACCAGATCGCCCTCAACTCGGTCCAGATCGAGGCGGTCCGCACCGACCCGCTGTTCCGCGGCGGCCAGTACTACGACGCGGAGGACGGCGACGGCCCGCACCGCGGCCTCGCGCTCGCCCGGCGGATGGCCCTGCTGAACTACCGCAGCCCGTCCGAGCTGAACGAGCGCTTCCAGCGGGCGTGGCAGAGCGAGATCAGCCCGCTCGGCGGCGGCGGACGGTTCGCCGTCGAGTCGTACCTCGACTTCCACGGCAACAAGTTCACGCGCCGCTTCGACGCGAACAGCTACATCACGCTGGTGGAGGCGATGAACTCCCACGATGTCGGGCGCGGCCGTGGAGGTCTCGCCGCAGCACTGTCACGGGTGACGGCGCGCACCCTCGTCGTCGGCATCGACAGCGACCGCCTGTTCCCCGTCGAGGGACAGGAGCAGATCGCCTACCATGTTCCGGCCACGCTGGACGGTAGAGTTCCAGTGGTGATCCGGTCGGACTTCGGCCACGACGGGTTCCTGATCGAGGACGACGCCGTCAGCGCCCAGCTGAGGCGGCTGCTCGACGTGTGACGGAGGACGGAGGGGCATGTCGCGCATCCAGAAGGAGCGTGATCGACTCCTCGCTGCGACGGCCCGCACCGTCGGGCTGACGGCCACGGTCACGGCGCTCTTCTGCCTGAGCATCCCGGGCTCGCTCCCGCTCCCCCTGTACCTGGCGTCGCTCGTGCTCATCGTGTGCCTCGGCTACGCGCAGTGGCAGCTGGCGGGCTTACTGCGACTGACCCTCTGGATGTGGGTCATCGTGGTCGCGGGCGTCGCGCTCATCCTCATCCACCTGCTGCCGGGAACCGCCCTCGGGCCGTCCGCGATCAGCGCCGTCAGTGTGATCGGCGCCGCGTCGGTCGCGTGCGTGTGCGTCGTCGGCGTGAGTTCGCGCAGCAGGCTCGTGCTGCTGGTGGCCGCCGCCGCGGCGACGGTGACCGCGCAGGGCGTCACGCTCGGGATGACCCACTCCCGCATGGTCGAGGCCCTCGTCTTCACGATGACCGGCTGGATCGCCCTGACCGCCACCGGCGTCTGGCTGTCCCGCACGGTTCCCCGCACGCTGAAGCGCATCTCGACGATGAGCCGCGCCTACCGGGTGGAGCGCCAGGCGAGCGAGACGGAGGCCCGCCGCCGCCAGAGCGCGCGGCTGCTCCACGACACGGTGCTGGCGACCCTCACGCTGCTCGCCCACTCCGGGGTCGGCGTCAGTCACGGGGCGCTCCGCGAGCAGGCCGCCGAGGATGCAGCGCTCCTCCGGCAGCTGCGGCTCGGCTTCACTCCCGACCCGGCCCGCTCCGGCGACTACAAGCTCAAGCCGGTCGAGGAGTCCACGCTGGGTAACACGCTCGAGTCGGTGAAGCAGCGCTTCCGCCGCATGGGGCTCGAGGTGAACTGGCACGGCGCGGGTCAGGTGCTGCTCCCCAGCGACGTGCTCGACGCGTTCCTCCTCGCCCTCGGCGAATGCCTGGAGAACGTGCGCAGGCATTCGGGCGTTCTCGAGGCGCACGTGACGATCACGGACGACGAGACGAATGTTCGCGCCATGGTGACGGACGCCGGCAAGGGCTTCGATGTCGCCTCCATCGACACCGGGAGGCTGGGCTTCACCGAGTCGATCGTGGCACGCCTGCGCGATGTGGGCGGCAACGCCCGCCTGTTCTCGTCGCCCGGAAGCGGGACGACCGTCGTGCTGGAGGTGCCCAAGTGACCCGGGTCGACGAGCGGACCCTCCCGCGCAGCCCGTTGGCGCGCGGCGCCGCCGGGGACGAGCGGGATGCGCTGAGCCGCGCGCGGCTCGACCTCGGCTTCAACGTGGCCACGGTCGCCTTCGTCGCCTTCCTGCTCACGCTGTTCGGGCTGAACATCGCCGAGTACCCGCTGCTGGGGCTGACCGTTTCGGCGTGGGTGCTCGTCGCGGTGACCCTCGTGGCCGCTCTCGTGCTGCGTTTCCGGCTCCCCGACGAGTTGCCGTCGTGGCTCTTCCTCGGTGCTCTGGGAGTCTGGGCGGCCGCCGTCGCGCTCGACATCGCCGGCACGTGGCCGATCGACGGCGCCATCGTGCCGCTGACGGCGGCCGCCGCGGTCGGCCCGGCGCTGCTGCTCTGCGTCCCGGTGCGCCCGGCGCGCGACATCGTCCTCGCCACGGCGGTGCTGGGCGTCGTGCTCGCCGTCGTCGAGATCTGGCGGTCGCTACCGAACCTGCAGCTGCTCGGCCCCGGTCTCGTCACGGTCGCCATCGCCGTGGCCCCTCCGCTCGTCGGTGTTCAGATCGTGCGGTCGCTCCGTACACTCGTCCAGTTGGAGCTCGACCTCGTCCAGGTGCAGAGCACCGTGGTCTCCCCCGGCTACGCCATCGGGATGCTGGCCTCGGAGGAACTCGCCCGTCTCGACCTCGCCGCCGAACGGCTGCTGGACGGCGTGGCCACGGGCCGCACAGCGCTGCCGCTCGACGAGGACACCGCCGACGCCGCGGCCTCGATCGCGACGGAGCTGCGCCTCCATCTCATCCAGGGCCGCCGGGAGACGTGGCTGTACCACGCCGTGACCGAATCCGCCCTGCTCGGGCCGTCGGTGACGCTGACCGACCCGGACGGTCTCGCCGCCGGCCTCAACCGCGACCAGCGCGACGGACTGCTCACCGCGGTCTGGCTGCTCATCAGCGACCCGGTCCGCAGCGGCGCCGGACAGCCCCGCACGCTGACCCTCGATCTGACGCGGCCGGTGGGCACCTACCCGCGGACGGCGAATCCGGGGGCCACAATGGCTATCGTGATCGCCACCAGCGGTGTGCCGCGAAACGGGGTAGACCCCGCGGCATGGCAAGCTATCCGTAAAGTGGGCCGCTACGTCGAGTCGTTCTCGGGTTCGACCCTGCGCATCGAGATCACCACGGTGAGCGACACATCAGCCGAGCTGGCCTGATCCAGCTGGTTCGATACAGAGAGAGGCACCCCATGGGCGAGGAACCCCCGATCCGGATCGCGATCGTCGACGACCACAAGATGCTGCTGGGAGCACTGACCGAGTGGATCCGCAGCGCTGCGGACGACATCCGGATGGTCGCGGCCGTCGCGAGCTGGCCGGAGCTGCTGACGCATCCCGAGTTCCCGGTGGACGTCGTCCTCCTGGACCTCGATCTGAAGGACAACATCCCGATCTCACTGAAGCTGTCGACGCTCAAGACGACCGGCGTCGCCACGGTGCTGATGAGCACCTACTCGGAGCCCGCAGTGGTCCGCGAGGCGCTGGCCGCCGGAGCGATGGGCTACCTGGTGAAGAGCGAGGATGCGGAGATGATCGTCGAGGCGATCCGCGCCGCCCGCAAGGGCGAGTCGTTCATCTCGGCCGAGCTCGACCTGGCGCTCAACGCCGGCGAGGTCGGCGGCGCTCCCAAGTTGAGCGCGCAGGAGCGCCGGGTCATGGCGCTGTACGGCGCCGGCGAGCCGGTCAAGGCCGTCGCTTTCCAGCTGGGCATCTCGGACGAGACCGCCAAGAGCTACCTCAAGCGCATCCGCGAGAAGTACCGCGTCGCCGGCTATGACGTCGGCACGAAGGTGGCCCTGCGCAAGCGCGCCATCCAGGACGGCATCCTGCTGCAGAACGACTGACGGGTCCGCGTCCGTCAGTCGACGGGCGCGGAGACCGGGGTCCGCTCCGCAGGTCGCTGAGCCGCGACCGATCCGGTGGCGACGCCGCGGCGGATGCGCGATCGGTCGATGCCGAAGGAGATCAGGGCCAGGGCGATGCCGCCGAGCGCGAGCAGTCCGCCGACGACGACCGGCGAGAGGTAACCGAGGCCGGCGGCGATCGTCAGGCCGCCGAAGAACGCGCCGGCGGCGTTCGCGATGTTGAGCGCCGAGTGGTTGAGGGCCGCGGCGATCGACTGGCTGTCGCGCGCCACATCCATCAGCCGGGTCTGGATGGTCGGCGAGAGCGCCGAGCACGCTCCGGACACGACGAACACCGAGATCAGCAGGCCGGGGATGGTGGACGCGGTCAGCCAGAGGGCCGCGAGGCCGACCAGCAGGATCGCGAAGAACAGCAGCATGCTGCGCGGGACACTGTGGTCCGCCGCACGCCCGCCGAGGATGTTGCCGACCGTCATTCCGAGGCCCGCGAGCACGAGGACCAGCGGAACGGTCGACTCGGGCATCCCGGTGATCGTCGTCACGATGGGCGCGATGTACGTGTACACGGCGAAAAAGCCGCCGAAGCCGACGGCGCCGATGAGCAGCGCTAGCCACACCTGCAGCCGGGTGAACGCCCGCAGCTCGTTCTTCATGGTCGCCTTCGCGTCGCCCGCCTGCCACGGAACCAGCAGCGCGACCGCGACGAACGTCAGCGCGAAGATCGCGGCGACGACCAGGTAGGCGATACGCCAGCCGCTGTGCTGGCCGATCCAGGTGATGGTCGGAACGCCGATCACGTTGGCGATCGTCAGGCCCGACAGCACGAAGGCGACCCCGCGCCCGCGCTTGCCCGGCCCCATCAGCGAGGCCGCGACGAGGGAGGCGATGCCGAAGTACGCGCCGTGCGGCAGCGCGGAGACGAAGCGCGCGAGCATCACGAGCTGGAAGGTCGGGGCGACCGCCGAGGCGAGCGTGCCGACGGTGAACGCCACGAGGAGCCAGAGCAGCAGCTTCTTGCGCGGCCAACGAGCCGCGACCGCCGCGATCGTCGGGGCGCCGACGACCACGCCGAGCGCGTACGCCGAGATGATCCAGCCGGCCTGCGCGTTGGCGTCGGTCGGCGAGGCGGCGTACAGCTGCGGCAGCAGGTCGTGCGCGATGTTGGGCAGCAGGCCCATCGCGACGAATTCGGTCGATCCGATGCCGAATCCACCGAGGGCGAGCGCCAGCAGCGCAAGACGGATACGGGCCGACGACAGCTTCGTCGGCCCGTCGATAAGCGGGGTCACCGCACCAGCCTATATCGAATCGTTTCGACCCGCGGCGGCCGCCCTCGCACATTCGGCACGAAAGTGCGGAATGCGCGGCGCAAAGCGCACATTCGGCACGAATCTCGCGACCGCGGGAGAGGAGGAAGCGGAGGAGGCGGCGGAGGAGGGGCTAGGCGCGGCGGTCGCCGGCGGCGGCCGCGGCGGTCTGCTCCTCGAAGAACTGGGTGACGTCGACATCGCGGGTCTCGTCGGGCTTCGACATCCCGGTCCGCACGGCGCCGACGATGGCGACGACGACACAGCCGAGCAGGACGCCGCCCACCAGCACCGCGACGATGATCAGGAAGGGGCCGAACTGCACGAAGAGGCCGAAGAGCAGGAGCAGGAGGGTGTCGACATCCACGTCAGTCGCCCCGCTCCAGCGCGGCCTCGAGCCGCTGGACCTTGCCGTCGAGCTCGCCGGAGTACCCCGGGCGGATGTCCGCCTTCAGCACGAGGGAGACCCGCGACCCGTACTGCCCGACGGCCTCGGTGGCGCGGCGGACGACGTCGAAGACCTCGTCCCACTCTCCCTCGATCGTCGTGAACATCGCGTCCGTACGGTTCGGGAGGCCCGACTCGCGCACCACGCGCACCGCCGCGGCGACCGCGTCGTGCACCGAGGCATCCGCCCCTTCACCGCCGCTCGGCGCGACCGAGAATGCCACAAGCATGTCTTTCTCCTTCTCTCAGCGTGCGCTTCCACCGACCGGCTCCGGGTGGACACCCGGCGCCGACCGGAACGGCCACGCGTGGGCCGGGACCAGGTCGCCGGCCGCCTCCCGGCGGTGACGCCGGCGCCAGAGCGCCGCAACGGTCCACCCCAGTATCACGAAGTACATGACGTTGCGCACGGTGAGCACGGCGACCATGGCCGGTTCCGGCACGAGCAGCCAGTCGTACAGGAATGGGTAGAAGACCTGGGTGAGACCCGCGGTCACCAGCACCAGCAGCGCCGGGATGCGGAAACCCCGGCCCTGATAGACCAACCCGATGACGACCGGCGCGGCCAGCCACACGACGTACTGCGGCGAGCCGACCTTGTTGAATGCGATGAATGCGGTCACCAACGCGAGCGAGAGCTCCGGGAGGATCCGCGTGTACGGGGTGCCCCGCCGGTACGCCCGGACGCCGATCAGCAGCACGACGATCGCGGTCACCGCGAAGAGCGGGTTCATCAGCGCGCCGGCCGCCGCTGTTCCCTGGCCGCTGACCTGGAACGTGAGCAGCTGCCGGTCGTAATAGACCTCCGCACCCGGCACGTGGAACGCGGCCTGCCACATCCAGAACGTGCTCACCGGCGCCTCGATCTGCAGGCCACGATCGGTCTGCATGGTGATGAAGCTCAGGATGTGCCACCCTGCGCCGAAGATCAGCGGCACCGCCGCGATCACGAGTGAGGTGGTCACGGCGACGAGCACGATGTGCCAGCGGGAGCGCAGAGCGACGACGGCCGCGAGCAGGATGGCGGCCGGCCAGACCTTGATCCACGTCGCCGCCGTCAGCACCACGACCGCGGCGCGCTCGTGCAGCGTCAGCCAGAGCAGCCCGACGATCGCCAGCGACGCCGAGACCGAGTCCAGACGGCCGACCGCGATCGGCCCCAGTAGCAGCAGGAAGGCCAGCCACCACCAGGCCGCGATCAGCCGGCGCGGCTCACGGCCGACGATCAGCACCGCGAACGCGGCGGCGTTCAGCAGCAGCACCATGTTGAGCCAGGCCCAGACGTAGCCGTCCGCGCCGAACAGCAGCGGCAGCATGATCGGCACGATCGCGCCGAAGGGATACACCCAGTCGGAGTCGACGCCGACGATCTGCGTGCCCTGCGCGGCGAGCTGCGCCCACGGCTTGTAGACGAGGAAGACGTCGCCGAGGCCCTTGCCCTGGTCGAGCGCGAGACCGCTGATGATCAGGTGGACGGCGAGGAACGCGATCCACAGCGACAGCGGGCTGAAGGCCACCCGCTGCAGCAGTCCGGGCTGTGCCCGAGGGGTCGGCGCGGCGCTCAGCGGCACCGCATCCATCCCCATAGCGCCACATCCTAGGGGATGCGATGGGCGCCTTCCTGAACCGGGCTGCGCGGTCTCTCAGCCCGCCGCGCGCACCAGCTCGCGCACCACCCCCGGGAGCTCGCCGACGATGTCGAGGGCGACGATCGGCCCGCCGTCGGACGCCCGCTCCCCCGCCCGACCGTGCACCCAGGCGGCGGTGGCGGCGAGCGCGGCGAGCGCCGCGTGGCCGTCCTCGTCGATCTCGCGGGCATGCGTCGCCACGAGGGCGCCCAGCACCCCGCCCAGCACGTCGCCGCTCCCGGCCGTCGCCAGCCACGCAGGACCGGCGGTGACGGCGTAGCGCGGTCCGCCGGGCGCCGCGACGTACGTCGTGTGGCCCTTGAGCAGGACGGTCACGCCCAGACTCTCGGCGGCACGGACGGCCCAGCCGGCCGGGTCGGCCGCGATGTCGTCGGCGGTCACCGCGTCGGAGTCGTCGTCGGCACCTGCGGCGAGCACCGTCGCCAGCTCGCGGAAGTGCGGCGTGACGACGACCGGCGCGGAGGCGCGACCGACGAGGTCGAGGGCTCCTGCGTCGATCACGAGCGGCGTCCCGTCTCGCAGGGCAGAGCGCAGGCGCTGGGCGTCGTCGGCCGGGCGGCTGGCCGCATCCATGCCGGATCCGATCAGCCAGCCCTGCACGCGGCCGGGAGCCGTCACGACTTCCGGCCGCCGGCGCATCACCTGCTCGGCCGGGCGATCGGCGCCGAGGTAGCGGATCATCCCGACGCCGGTCCGCGACGCACCCTCCACCCCGAGCACGGCGGCGCCGGGGTAACGGTCGGATCCGGTCACCACCCCGAGGACTCCGCGCGAATACTTGTCGCTCGACTCCTGCGGCACGGCGATCCATGCCGCGGCATCCCGCTCGTCCCAGCTCTGCCAGTCGGTCACCGGCGCCTCCCGTCGTCGCCCCTGTCGTCCGCACACCGCGGCCCAGGCCCATCGAACCCCTACCGACCTCACGATAGGTTGTGAGCATGGCGATCAGCATCCCCGGAAAGGTGATCGTGTTCGACTACGGCGAGGTCATCTCGGTGACCCCGTCCGACGAGGACCGCGCCGCCCTGACCGAACTCGCGGGCGGCGACCCGCACGTGTTCTGGCCGGCCTACTGGCGTCATCGGGATGCGCTCGACCAGGGCACGCTGAGCATCCAGTCGTACTGGCGCGGCATCGAGCGAGAGCTCGGCGAGACCTGGGGCGACGCGAAGATCCACCGGCTGTGGCTCGCCGACTTCCGGAGCTGGCTGACGATCGACCACGACACCCTCCAGGTCCTCCTCGACCTCAAGGAGGGCGGCACGCGGATGGCGCTGCTCTCGAACGCGGGACGCGACTTCGGCTCCTACTTTCGTCACGGGACCCTCGGCGACCTGTTCGAGAAGGTGTTCGTCAGCGGCGAGCTGGGCACGATCAAGCCCAGCCCGGAGATCTTCGAGCACGTGCTGTCCGAGCTCGGTGTGACTCCGGAGCAGACGGTGTTCATCGACAACAAGGAGGCGAATGTCCGTGGTGCCGAAGCGCTCGGCATCGCCGGGCACGTCTTCGTCTCGCCGAGCGGGCTCCGGGCATATCTGGAAGGCCTCGGGTCTTAGATAGGGGTATGCCCTCTCTCTTCGATCCCCTGACCCTGCGCGGCGTCACCGCCCGCAACCGCATCTGGACCTCGCCTATGTGCCAGTACTCGGTGCTCGACCAGTCGGGCGTCCCCGGAACGTGGCACCTGATCCACCTCGGATCGTTCGCGACCGGCGGCAGCGGGATCGTGTTCAGCGAGGCGACAGCGGTCAGCCCGGAGGGGCGGATCAGTCCGCGCGACACCGGCATCTGGACGGACGAGCAGCGGGACGCCTGGAAGCCGATCACCGCGTTCATCGAGAGCCAGGGGGCCGTTCCCGGCATCCAGCTCGGGCACGCAGGCCGGAAGGCGTCGTCGTGGCCGGCCTGGGGATTCGACGGACGCACCGGCTCCGTCCCCGAAGCGGAGGGCGGCTGGCGGACGGTCGCCCCGTCGCCCATCGCGTTCGACGGCCTCGACACGCCCATCGAGCTGGATGCGGCCGGTCTCGACGCGATCGTGGACGACTTCCGCTCCGCCGCGCGTCGGTCGATCGAGGCGGGCTTCCGGGTGATCGAACTGCACGCGGCCCACGGCTACCTGCTGCACCAGTTCCTCTCCCCGATCTCGAACCGGCGGACCGACGAGTACGGCGGATCGCTGGAGAACCGGGCCCGGCTGCTGCTGCGCATCATCGCGGCCGTCCGCGAGGAGGCGCCCGACGCGCCCCTCTTCGTCCGCTTCTCCGCGAGCGACTGGACCGAGGGCGGCTGGGACGAGGACCAGACCGCGACCGTGGCCGCGTGGGCCGAAGAGGCGGGAGCCGACTTCTTCGACATCTCCAGCGGCGGCATCCAGGCCGGCATCCGCATCCCGCTCGGTCCCGGCTACCAGGTGCCCTTCGCGCATCACGTGCGCAGCACGTCCGAGGTGGATGTGAGCGCGGTCGGCCTCATCACCACGCCGCAGCAGGCGGCCGAGATCGTCGAGAGCGGCCAGGCGGACGCGGTCATGCTGGCGCGCGAGCTCCTGCGCGACCCGCACTTCCCCCTGCGGGCCGCGCACGAGCTCGGCGTCGAGATCGGCTACTGGCCGCCGCAGTACCTCCGCGCGCGCTGGCGCTGAGCTGCGCGCCCGGCGTCGGGCCGGTCGTCGGGCCGATCGTCCGGCCTGCGGTCAGGCCGGTTGAGTGAGGCAGAGGTAGTTGCCCTCGCTGTCCTGGAACCACGCCGACCGGCCCATCTCGTCCGTCGCGATCCCGTTCTCGGTGTGCAGACCGGGGAAGTCATAGTCCGCGAACGTGACTCCCCGCTCTCTCAGGTGGGCCATCGTCGCCTCGATGTCCGGCGTCAGCCAGCACATCGCCGTGTTCTGTGCTGTACCGGCGTTCCCGGTCTCATACACATAGATCTTCGCCGCGGATCCGGTGCCGTACAGCACACCGCCCTCGGTCGTCCGCTCCGGTTCGAGCTCCAGCTTGTCGCGGTACCACTCGGTGGCCCGCTGCAGGTCGGAAGCAGGAAGGACGGAGTACGTCACATACGACTCCAACATGGGGATCCTCCTTCATCCAGGCGGCACCATACGCGCGTGAGCGACGATCGGGGCCACTGGAATCGCGGGTCTACGCCGCCTGGGAATCCGCCCCGGAAACCCCGGCTCCAGCGCTCTGCGCCTCGATATACTGGCGGGCAAATGGACGACCCTCCCTCTGCCAGCCCGTTGCCCGTCTCGAGCCCGCTGGGATCCGAGCGAGGTGACCACCGTGCTCTATGAGTGGATCATGCTCGCCGTCGGCCTGCTGCTGACGGTCGGCACCGGGCTCTTCGTCGCCAGCGAGTTCGCCCTCGTGAACCTCGATCGTGGCGACCTCGAGGCACGTCGTGAGCGGGGCGAGTCGCGCCTCAGCATGACCATCGCTGCGCTGAAGATCACCTCGACGCACCTGTCGAGCGCGCAGCTCGGCATCACCCTGACCACGCTGCTCACCGGTTACACGATGGAGCCGGCCATCAGCTCGCTGCTGCGCGGACCGCTCACGGCGACCGGGCTGCCGGAGGGTGCCGTCACGCCGATCGCGTCGGTCGTGGCGATCGCCCTAGCGACCCTGCTATCGATGATCCTCGGCGAACTCGTCCCCAAAAACTTCGCCCTCGCTCTCCCGCTCGCGACGGCCAAGCTGGTGATCCCGTTCCAGACGGTGTTCACGACGGTGTTCCGGCCGTTCGTCGCTCTGTTGAACGGCACGGCGAACGGAATCCTTCGTCTGCTCGGCATCGAGCCGAAGGAGGAGCTGTCCGGTGCGCGCACCGCCGACGAGCTGTCGTCGCTGGTGCGCCGGTCGGCGAGCGCCGGAGTCCTGGAGGAGGACACCGCGACCCTGCTCAGCCGCACGCTCGCCTTCTCCAGCCGCACCGCCTCGGATGTGATGACACCCCGGCCGCGTATCGAAGCGGTGCAGCGCACCGACCCGGCCCAGGCCGTCAGTGAGCTGGCCAGGACGACCGGTTACTCGCGGTTCCCGGTGATCGGCGACGACATCGACGACGTGCTCGGCGTCGTCCACGTCAAGCAGGCCGTCGCCGTCCCCCGGCAGCGGCGCTCGCGTGTGCCCGCTTCCGCCCTGATGACCGACCCGTTGCGTGTTCCGGAGACGATGGGCCTCGACACCCTGCTCGGCGAGTTGCGCGCCCGCGGCTACCAGCTCGCGGTCGTCGTCGACGAGTACGGCGGCACCTCGGGCATCGCGACGCTCGAAGACCTCGTCGAGGAGATCGTCGGCGAGGTGGCGGACGAGCACGACCGCACGCGCGCCGGCGTCATCCGCGGGCGCGACTCGATCACCTTCCCCGGCATCCTGCGCCCCGACGAACTGGAGGAGCGCGCCGGCGTCACCGTCCCCGAGGAGGGTCCGTACGAGACCGTCGCCGGCTTCGTCATGAACGAGCTCGGCCGGCTGCCGAAGGTCGGCGACGAGGTCGTGATCGACGGCGGCACCCTGCGCGTCGAGCGCCTGGACGGCCGCCGGGTGGACCGCATCCGCTACACGCCCGATCCGGTGCCCGTCACAGAAGGCATCAACGGAGAGGGGGCCGCTCATGAGTGACTGGGCCGGAATCGCCTGGCTGGTCGTGCTGCTCGCGGTCAACGCCTTCTTCGTCGGCGCCGAGTTCGCCGTCATCTCGGCACGCCGCTCGCAGATCGAGCCCCTGGCGGAGCGCGGGAAGCGCAGCGCCAAGACCGCTCTGTACGCCATGGAGCACGCGACGCTGATGCTCGCCACGACGCAGCTGGGCATCACGGTGTGCTCGCTGCTGATCCTGAACGTCTCGGAGCCGGCGATCCACCACCTGATGGAGGTGCCGCTGCACGCGACCGGCTGGTCCGAGGAGGTCATCGGCACGATCGCCTTCATCGTCGCGCTGGTCGTCGTGTCGTTCCTGCACGTCGTCTTCGGCGAGATGGTACCGAAGAACATCTCGTTCTCGATGCCCGACAAGGCCGCGCTGCTGCTGGCTCCGCCGCTCGTCGGCATCGGCCGTGCCGTCCGCCCGATCATCGTCGCCCTGAACGCGACGGCGAACGCGGTGCTGCGCCTGTTCCGGGTGGAGCCGAAGGACGAGGCGGCCAGCACCTTCACCCTCGACGAGGTCGCGACGATCGTGTCGCAGTCGACCCGTGAGGGCGTGCTGACGGACCGCACCGGCGCCCTGACGGCGGCATTCGAGTTCACCGAGAAGAAGGTTCGGGATGTGGCTGTCGCGCTCGACGCACTCGTGACCCTTCCGTCCGCCCCGACTCCCGCCGACGTGGAGAAGGCCGTCGCCAAGCACGGCTTCTCGCGCTACGTCGTGCCGGACGCCGACGGCGAGCCGACCGGCTACCTGCACCTCAAGGACGTGCTCGACTTGGAGGAGACCGGCTTCGAGCTCCCCGTGCCGGCCAAGCGCATCCGTCGCCTGGTGACCGTCTTCGCCGGCAGCGACCTGGAGGACGCCCTGGCCACCATGCGCCGGTCCGGCAGCCACCTGGCCCGGGTCGTCGACGCGGAGGGCGCGACGGCCGGAGTGCTGTTCCTGGAGGACATCATCGAGGAGCTCGTCGGCGAGGTCCAGGACGCGACCCGGCGCACCTGAGCCGGCTCTCCCCCACAAACATCTTGACCTCTCTGCAAGAGTGAGTGTACAGTCACTCACATGGCACGAACACTCTCCACCGCAGATGACCGCCGCGAGGCGGTGCTCGACAGCGCCATCGCCGTCTTCGCCGTCGGCGGCTACCTCGGCACCCCCATCGCGGCGGTCGCCAAGGACGCGGACATCTCCCCGGCCTACGTCTTCAAGCTCTTCCCGAGCAAGGAGGGTCTGTTCGTGGCCGCGCTGGAGCGCTGCTTCGAGCGGATCGAGCAGGCGCTGGAATCCGGCGCGCGCAGCGCCGACGGCGAGACGCCGACGGTGATCCTCGACCGGATGGGCGACGCGTACGCGGAACTCATCGGAGACCGCTCGCTCCTGATGCTGCAGGTGCACGCCCAGTCCGCCTCGGACGTACCGGAGATCCGGGAGGCCCTCCGGCGCGGACTCGCCCGGATCACCCGCTTCGCCACGATCCGATCGGGCGCAGAGCCGGACGCCGTCCAGCGCTTCATCGCTTACGGGCAGCTGTGCCACCTGGTGGTCACGGCCGGCCTCGAGGACGTGCCCGAGGAATGGGCACGAACGCTCACGAACGGCATCCAGCACCCCTGATCCCCCTCCCGCCCCATCGCCATCACCCTGGCTCCCGAGAGTGATTGATCGATCACTCACAACGAAAGGACAGTCCCATGGAAACATCTCTCGCCACCGCAGCGGCACCTGCCGCCGCGACCACTCCCCGCAGCACGCACCGCTGGTGGGCGCTCAGCGTGCTCGCCCTCGCACAGTTCCTGGTGGTGCTGGACGCATCCATCGTCAACATCGCACTGCCGACCGTCGGCACCGCCCTCGGTCTCGACACCGCAGCGCTCGCCTGGGTGGTGACCGCCTACGTCCTGCCCTTCGGCGGTCTCCTCCTGCTCGGCGGACGGCTCGCCGACCGGTTCGGCCACCGCCGGGTCTTCCTCATCGGCGTCGCCGGCTTCGCACTGGCGTCGCTCGCGGCCGGTCTCGCGGTGAACGGCACCATGCTCCTGGGGGCACGAGCCGTTCAGGGCGCGTTCGCCGCCCTGCTGGCGCCCGCATCCCTCGCTCTCCTCACGCAGCTCTTCCCCGACGCCGAGGCGCGCGGGAAGGCCCTGGGCCTGTGGGGTGCGGTGGCCGGGATGGGCAGCGCGGCCGGCGTCCTGCTCGGCGGTGTGCTCACCGCCGCCTTCGGCTGGTCCGCCGTCTTCTTCGTGAACGTGCCCGTCGGCATCCTCGTGCTCGCGGTCATCCCGTTCCTCATCGGCCGCGACCCGGCCGGCGATGCCGAGCGGATGGATGCGGCGGGAGCCGCGACCGCGACCCTCGGACTCGCGGCGGCCGTCACCGCCCTCAGCGAGGGCGGCGAGCTCGGCTGGACGACCCCGATCGTCCTGGGGCCCGCTGCCGCCGCGGTGGTCCTTCTCACTGCGTTCGTACTGATCGAACGCCGCACCGCCCACCCCCTGCTGCCGTTCTCCTTCTTCCGCAATCGCGACGCCCTCGCCGGCGACATCGTGATGCTGCTGGTCGGCGGCGCTACGGTCGCGCTGTTCTTCGCGCTCTCGGTCTACCTGCAGGAGGTGCTCCACCTGGATGCGCTGTCGGCCGGACTCAGCCAGTTGCCCCTCGCCATCGCACTCGTCGCGATCGCCGGTGTGATCCCGGCCGTCGTCGCCCGGGCGGGCCTGCGCACGACGCTCGCCGGTGCGCTCGTCGTGCTCGCCGCCGGGGTCGTGTGGTTCGCCCTCGCCGGGAGCGCCGGATTCGTCGCCGGGTTCATCCTGCCGAGCATCGTGATCGGTCTCGGTCTGGGCGCTTCCTTCGTCACTGTCACCCAGCTCGCCGTCCGTGGTGTGCCGGAGTCGGAGTCCGGCCTCGCCAGCGGTCTGGTCAACACCGCGCAGCAGATCGGCGGCGCGCTCGGCCTCGCCGTCCTCGGCGGCATCGCCTCCGCCCGCACCTCCGCACTGCTGGACGCGGGAAGCAGCGGGGCCGACGCCGCCGCCGGCGGATTCCTCCTGCTGTTCCTCGGCGTCGCCGTACTCGCGGTCATCGGCGCGGCGATCACGGCACTGGTCCGCTCCCGCTCCAACTGACCCTCCGTCCCTCCGTCGACTACGCACAAACTGCACGCGGATCGCATGATCCGCGTGCAGTTTGTGCGTACTCGACGGGGGGGCTACCAGCTGACGGGGAGCGCCTTGCCCTCCTCGTAGCCTGCGGCGGACTGGATGCCGACCAGCGCGCGCTCGTGGAACTGCGCGAGGGTGCGTGCGCCTGCGTACGTGAACGAGCTGCGCACGCCGGTCGTGATCATGTCCAGCAGGTCCTCGACGGACGGCCGCAGCGGGTCCAGGTAGATGCGCGAGCTCGAGATGCCCTCGGCGAAGAGCTCCTTGCGGGCGAGCTCGTAGGCGTCGAGCCGCTCGAACCGGCCCTTCACCGCCTTCGTGGACGCCATGCCCCAGCTCTCCTTGTAGAGGCCGCCGTTCGCATCCCTGTCGAGCATGCCGGGCGCCTCGATCGTCCCGGCGAACCAGGAGCCGATCATGACGGATGCACCGCCCGCGGCGAGCGCGAGCGCGACGTCGCGCGGGTAGCGCACGCCGCCGTCCGCCCAGACGTGCGCACCGAGCTCCCGCGCGGCGGCGCTGGTCTCGAGCACCGCGGAGAACTGCGGGCGGCCGACGGCGGTCATCATGCGCGTCGTGCACATGGCTCCTGGGCCGACGCCGACTTTGAGGATGTCCGCGCCCGCCGCGACCAGGTCGCGTACGGCCTGCTCCGTGACGACGTTGCCCGCGACGGTCGGCAGCCCGAGGTTCAGCTCCTTGACGATGCGGATGGCGCGGATCATGCCGTCCTGGTCGCCGTGCGCCGTGTCGATGACGAGCACGTCGACGCCCGCGGCAGCGAGCGCCTTCGCCTTGCCCGCGACGTCGCCGTTGATGCCGACCGCCGCAGCGACGCGGAGACGGCCGTGCGCATCCAGCGCCGGCGTGTAGATCGTCGAGCGGAGGGCGCTGCGCTTCGACAGCGTTCCGACGACGCGGCCGTGGTCGAGGACCGGAGCGAAGTCGATGCCGGCCGCATCCATCACCTGGAACGCCGCGCGCCCGTCGGAGAGGTCCTCCGCTTCGAGCGAGGTCAGGGCGCCGTGCAGCAGGTCGCCGACCCGCGCGTCGGCGAGCGCCGACCCGAGCTGGACGGCCGCGAGGCAGCCGAGGTACGCGCCGTCCTCGCCGGTGACGACGATGCCGTGCCCCTCGACGGCCGGGATGCGGCGGAGCACGTCGGCGACGCTCTCATCCGGGTGCGCCTCGTACGGGGTGTCGAACATCACCGGCTGGGCCTTCACCCAGCGGATCGCCTCGTCGAGGTCCTGCAGGTGCATGTCCTGCGGGAGGACGCCGAGACCGCCGCGGCGCGCGAGGGTCGCGGCGAGCCGCTTCCCGGTGACCGAGTTCATGTTCGCGGACACGATCGGGATGGTCGCACCGGTGCCGTCGTTGGGGGCGAGGGACACGTCGAGACGGCTCGTGACGTTCGACCGCGACGGCACGAGGAACACATCCGAGTAGGTGAGATCGTGGCGCGGCGATGTTCCATAGAACTGCATGGGAATAACGCTATCCCGCTCGGCTGAGCGCCCGCACCGGAGTACCGATGGGATTAGGCTTGAGGATCGGATGGAAGCGGGCGGTGACAGGCCGCCCGGTCACGACGAATCGATGGAGAGAGTGGGCGATCGGCTGTGTCGAGCCAATTGACCGGAGTAGGGACCGAAGACGGCGCCGCAGGCGAATTCGGAGCCAACGAATGGCTGGTGGACGAGCTGTACGAGCAGTTCGTGCACGACAAGAACTCGGTCGACAGGTCGTGGTGGCCCATCCTCGAGAACTACCACCCGGCGGTGAAGGACGAATCGATCCCGTCGCCCGGTGAGACCCCGACGGAGACTCCGTCGGAGCCCACCATCCCGGCCCCCTCGGAGCCGACGGCCCCGAGCCCTGCAGAGCCCACCGTCCCGACCCCCTCGGAGCCGACAGCACCCGGCCCGTCCGAGCCGTCGACACCGGCTCCCCCGGCGGGCGGCGCCCCGGCGCCGCACCCCAACGAGCCGAAGCCCGTCACCACGCCCATCCCGGTGATCGGACAGCAGCCCGTCGCCCGCACGACGTCGGTGGCCCCCAAGCCGCAGCCCGTTCCCGCCGACGCCCCGGTGACCGCTCCGAACGCGACCGTCGAGGCCGCCGAGGAGGACAAGGTCACCCCGCTGCGCGGCATGTCCAAGACGCTCGCCACCAACATGGATGCGTCGCTCACGGTCCCGACCGCGACCAGCGTCCGCACCATCCCGGCGAAGCTGATGATCGACAACCGCATCGTCATCAACAACCACCTGAAGCGTGCCCGCGGCGGCAAGGTCTCCTTCACCCACCTCATCGGCTGGGCGCTCATCCAGGCGCTCAAGGAGTTCCCGAGCCAGAACGTCTACTACGACGAGGTCGACGGGAAGCCCTCCGTGGTGGCCCCGGCCCACATCAATCTCGGCATCGCGATCGACATCCCGAAGCCCGACGGCACGCGCGCCCTGCTCGTCCCGAGCATCAAGCGCGCCGACACCATGCGCTTCGGCGAGTACCTCGCCGCGTACGAGGAGCTCGTCAGCAAGGCCCGCAACAACAAGCTCGCCGCCGGCGACTTCGCAGGCACCACGCTCTCGCTCACCAACCCGGGCGGTATCGGCACCGTCCACTCCGTCCCGCGTCTCATGAAGGGCCAGGGCTGCATCATCGGCGCCGGCGCCCTCGAGTACCCGGCCGAGTTCCAGGGCTCCAGCGAGAAAACACTCGCCGGCCTCGCGATCGGCAAGACGATCACGCTGACCAGCACCTACGACCACCGCGTCATCCAGGGCGCCGGCTCTGGCGAGTTCCTCAAGATCGTGCACGAGATGCTGATCGGGAAGCGCAACTTCTACGAGGACATCTTCGCCGAGCTGCGCATCCCCTACATGCCGATCCACTGGAACCCGGACATCAGCGTCGACCTGGCCAGCGCCGTCGACAAGACGGCCCGCGTCCAGGAGCTGATCAACTCGTTCCGCGTGCGCGGCCACCTGATGGCCGACATCGACCCGCTCGAGTACAAGCAGCGGTCGCACCCCGACCTCGAGATCGAGAGCCACGGCCTCACGTTCTGGGACCTCGACCGCGAGTTCGTCACGGGCCAGTTCGGCGGCGACAAGCGCAAGATGAAGCTGCGCGACATCCTCGGCGTGCTGCGCGACTCCTACTGCCGCACCGTCGGCATCGAGTACATGCACATCCAGGACCCGGCTCAGCGCAAGTGGTTCCAGGACAAGCTGGAGCGGCCGTACGAGAAGCCGACCCACGACGAGCAGCTGCGCATCCTCGGCAAGCTCAACGAGGCCGAGGCGTTCGAGACCTTCCTGCAGACCAAGTACGTCGGCCAGAAGCGCTTCAGCCTCGAGGGCGGCGAGTCCACGATCGCGCT
Source organism: Leifsonia sp. NPDC014704 (assembly GCF_043083605.1). Taxonomy (NCBI): domain Bacteria; kingdom Bacillati; phylum Actinomycetota; class Actinomycetes; order Micrococcales; family Microbacteriaceae; genus Leifsonia; species Leifsonia sp. NPDC014704. The sequence goes on from NZ_JBIBYW010000001.1 coordinate 1,692,819, forward strand.
GCTCGACTCGATCCTGCAGGGCGCTGCGGAGGCCGGGATGGACGAGGTCGCCATCGGGATGGCGCACCGCGGCCGCCTCAACGTCCTCACCAACATCGCGGGCAAGACCTACGGTCAGATCTTCCGCGAGTTCGAGGGGACGCAAGACCCGCGGACCGTCCAGGGCTCCGGCGACGTCAAGTACCACCTGGGCACCGAGGGCACCTTCAAGGGCGCGGGCGGCGAGGAGATCCCGGTCTACCTGGCCGCGAACCCCTCGCACCTGGAGGCCGTCGACGGCGTCCTGGAGGGCATCGTCCGCGCCAAGCAGGACCGCCGCCCGGCGGGCACGTTCCTCACGCTGCCGATCCTCATCCACGGCGATGCGGCGATGGCCGGTCAGGGTGTCGTGGTCGAGACCATGCAGATGTCGCAACTGCGGGCGTACCGCACCGGCGGCACCATCCACGTCAACATCAACAACCAGGTCGGCTTCACGACCCCTCCCGGCGAGGCCCGCAGCTCGGTGTACTCGACGGATGTGGCCAAGACCATCCAGGCGCCCATCTTCCACGTGAACGGCGACGACCCCGAGGCCGTCGTCCGCGTCGCGGAGCTCGCGTTCGCCTACCGGCAGGAGTTCAAGCGCGATGTCGTCATCGACCTCGTCTGCTACCGCCGCCGTGGCCACAACGAGGGCGACGACCCCTCGATGACCCAGCCGCTGATGTACAGCCTCATCGAGGCGAAGCGCTCCGTCCGCCGCCTCTACACCGAGGCGCTCGTCGGCCGCGGCGACATCACCGAGGAGGAGTACGAGCAGGCTCACCGCGACTTCCAGGACCGCCTCGAGCGCGCGTTCATGGAGACGCACGCGGCTCAGACGAACTCCACGCCGGTGCTGAACGGCGACGAGTCCGCCGACCTGGAGAAGCCGGCACAGTCGGACGCCAACGACAACGTCGGCGAGCCGGAGACGACGGCGGTCAGCGAGCAGGTCATCCGCATGATCGGCGACGCGTTCAACAACCCGCCCGCCGGATTCACCGTCCACCCGAAGCTGCAGCAGCTGCTGAACAAGCGCAGCGAGATGAGCCGCAACGGCGGCATCGACTGGGGCTTCGGCGAGTTGCTGGCCCTGGGCTCGCTGCTGGTGGAGGGCACCCCGGTGCGCCTGGCCGGTCAGGATGCGCGCCGCGGCACCTTCGTGCAGCGCCACGCGGTGCTGCACGACCGGGTCAACGGCCAGGAGTGGCTGCCGCTCGCGAACCTCAGCGACAACCAGGCGAAGTTCTGGATCTACGACTCGCTCCTCAGCGAGTACGCCGCGATGGGCTTCGAGTACGGCTACTCGGTCGAGCGCGCGGACGCCCTCGTGCTCTGGGAAGCACAGTTCGGCGACTTCGCCAACGGCGCCCAGACGATCATCGACGAGTTCATCTCGTCCGCCGAGCAGAAGTGGGGCCAGCGCTCGTCGCTGGTGCTGCTCCTCCCCCACGGCTACGAGGGTCAGGGACCGGACCACTCCAGCGCCCGCATCGAGCGCTACCTCCAGATGTGCGCCGAGAACAACATGACCGTCGCGCGTCCGTCGACTCCGGCGTCGTACTTCCACCTGCTGCGCCGCCAGGCCTACGCCCGCCCGCGGCGTCCGCTCGTCGTCTTCACCCCGAAGGCCATGCTGCGGCTGCGCGGTGCGGCGAGCAACGTCGAGGACTTCACCAATGGCCGTTTCGAGCCGGTGATCGACGATGCCCGCATCAGCGACAAGGGCTCCGTGAAGCGGGTCCTGCTGATGGCCGGGAAGCTCTACTACGACCTCCTCAACGAGCTCGAGAAGAACCCCAACCCGGAGATCGCGCTGGTGCGCGTGGAGCAGTTCTACCCGCTCCCCGCCGCCGAGCTGAAGGCGGTCGTCGACTCGTACCCGAACGCCGAACTGGTGTGGGTGCAGGACGAGCCCGAGAACCAGGGCGCCTGGCCGTTCATGATCCTCGAGACGTCGAAGCTCGGGCCGCGCCCGCTCGGTGTGGTCTCGCGTCCGCCGTCGGCGTCGCCCGCCGCGGGATCGGCGAAGCGTCACGCACAGGAGCAGCAGGTGCTGATCCAGCGCGCGCTCACGCTGTAGTCCGCACACGCGTCGCGGGAGCCCCGGTCCGAGAAGGACCGGGGCTCCCGTCGTTTCGCTTCGGAGGTCAGAGATCGGCGGCGCAGCGGAACCCGATATGGGTGGTCGCCGTGTCCTCCGCCTGCGGCGACCGCGCCGCAGGACGGAACCGGAGGCAGTACTCCGGGCTGCACAGGTAGGAGCCGCCCTTCAGCACCCGACGAGGGATGTCCGAACCGGGTTCCGCGCTGCTCGCCCCGAGCAGGTTCAGCCGTCCGCCGGTGTCCGGCGCGCTCTGGCCGGGGACGACGTGCCGCGGCGTGTAGTAGTCGCTCGTCCACTCCCACACGTTCCCGATCAGGTCGTGCACCCCGTAGCCGTTCGCCGGGTACGACCCGACGGGTGCGGGGGTGGCCCCGAAACGGCCGCGGTTGTCGTAAGGGAAGCGCCCGATCCACGAGTTCGCCTGCGCCTGTCCGCCCGGGTAGGCATCGTCGCCCCACGCGAAGCGGGCTCCGTCCACGCCGCCCCGGGCGGCGTACTCGTACTCCGCTTCGGTCGGGAGCCGCTTACCCGTCCATCCGGCGTAGTTCACTGCGTCCTCGTAGGCGACCTGCACGACCGGCCGGTCCATCCGTTCGTCGATGCCGGACGCCGGACCCTCGGGATGCCGCCAGTCGGCTCCCGGCTCCCACCGCCACCACTGCCGCCAGTCGGAGAGGTCGACCGGTCCCTCCGTCGCCGTGAACACCAGGGCGCCGGGAACGAGGTCGTCGTCGGCCAGTTCCGGAAACTCCGCCGCGTCGAGGGGACGCTCGGCGACGGTGACGTAGCCCGTGTCCGCGACGAACGCGGAGAAGTCGGCGTTCGTCACCTCGAACCGGTCGATGCGGAAGGCCGCGACGGAGCGCTCGTGGACGGGCTGCTCATCCGGGTAGAACTCGGCGGAGCCCATCCGGAACCGTCCGCCCGGCAGGGGAACCATGTCGTCCATGGCGTCACGCTATCGACCCTGGGGGCTCGCGGACAGACCGCCGTCACCGCTGGCCGGTCCCGCGGGCCGCGGCGTATGGTGAGCGCATGACCGTCGTCACCACCCACCGCCTCGGCGAGCCCTGCTGGGTCGACTACACCAGCTCCGACGTCCCCCGCGCGACCGAGTTCTACACGAGCCTGTTCGGCTGGACCGCCGAGACCGCCGGCGAGGAGTACGGAGGCTACGTGACGTTCCTGCGCGACGGCCGCCGGGTCGCCGGCCTCGGCCCGACCATGGGTGACGCGCAGGCGAACACCTGGCTCACCTACCTGCTCGTGGAGGATGCGGATACGGCTGAGAGGGCGGCGCTGGACGCCGGAGCCCAGGTGATCGCTCCGACGATGACGGTCGGCGATCAGGGCAGGCTCGCGGTCATCGCCGACCCGGGTGGGGCGGTCGTCGGGCTGTGGGACCCCGATCAGCATCGTGGTTTCGAACTGGTCGCCGAGGTCGGCGGCCTCGCCTGGCACGAGCTGTACGCGCGCAACTACGCCGCGCAGGTCGATTTCTACACCCGGGTCTTCGGCTGGAGGACGCAGGTGCTCGGCGACACCGCCGACTTCCGGTACGTCACCTTCGGCGACCCGGATGCTCCCGCCGGCGGCGTCTACGACGCGGACGGCATGCTGCCGGAGGGAGTTCCCTCCCACTGGGTCGTCTACTTCGGCGTCGCCGACGCGGCGGCCGCCTCACAGCGTGTGATCGACCTGGGCGGCACGGTCATCCGCGACCCGTGGGACAGCGAGTTCGGCCGCTTCGCGCAGGTCACCGACCCGCTGGGCGGCTTGTTCTTCCTGCACGAGGTGGGGACGGGCGGCGCCGCCTGACCTCAACGCCTGTCGCTGCCGCACATCAACCCCGAAACGTCAGCCGACTCTGCTACGCTCGATTCATCACGACCGGTTCCGCCTATTCGTAGGTCCAGGGCCGGTCTTCACTGTTAAGGAGCACTCGTGGCCTCAGTGAAGCTGTTCCACACGTTCGACCAGCAGCTGGCTCTTCTCGCCTCTCGTGGCATGGACATCGGCGACCATGATCTCGCGATCGAGCACCTCTCGAACGTCAATTACTACCGGCTCAGCGGCTATTGGTACCCGTTCCGACGTCTCGTCGACGGTCGCCGTGGGGACGACTTCTATCCGGGAACCACGTTGAGTGATGTCATCAGGCTCTACCACTTTGACGCCGCCTTGAGGACGATGGCGTTCGCCTCACTCGCGACAATCGAGCTCACCGTCCGCGCGGCACTTGGTCATGCCTTGGGAGATGTCGGCCAGTGCATCCACCTCGAACCGGATCACCTCAACGCGCGCGCACGGGCAGGAGAGCAGTACGCTCGCTGGCGTCGACGGTACGAACGCGAACTCGACGAATCTCGCGAGGACTTCGTGGTGCACCATCGCGAAAAGTACTCAGGAGTGCTCCCGGTATGGGCGGCCGTCGAAGTTCTCGACTGGGGGTCGTTGACGAGGCTCTACGGGTTCGCACCCCGGGAGGTGCAAGAGGCGGTAGCCGCGGAATTCGGCTTGAGGGGTCCACAGCTGGAGTCGTGGATGAAGTCGCTCAATATCGTCCGGAACGTCTGCGCGCATCACGGGTGCCTCTTCAATCGGGTCTTCGCGCTCGTTCCGAAGCTTCCCCAGGCCGGCCGCTACCCCGAGTTGGATCGCGCCGCACCCTTCTCGCGGACCTTCGGCCAGCTCACGCTGATCCAATTCCTCTTGAAGCAGCGGAGCCTCAAGAGGTCCGGCCTTCCCGCGGTCCTCGGCACATTCCCGTCGATGCGGCTGCTACCGAGCCGCAGCATCGGTGCGCCGGACGACTGGGCCGCCTCGCCACTCTGGCACTGAGGCGCTACGGCTCAGTGCACGCTCGCCTGGAACGAGCGGATGCGCAGCAGCACCTCGGTGCGCAGCGTCTCGGGCGCGGTCTCCTTGCACGCCCGCTGCACCACTTCGGTGAGCACCACGTTCAGGTGCGCCTCGTCGGAGCACCCGGTGCAGTTCGCCAGGTGCTCGCGCACGTCGGCAGCATCCTCGCTGCACAGTTCGTTGCGCAGGTACTCTTCGAGTTCGGCCTTGGCCTTCTCACAACCGCAGTCGGTCATCTCTTGCTCCTGGGGGTCTGCACGGCCCGGTCCCCCTGGACGGCGGAGAGACCGCGCTCGTGCGCGTAGTCGGTCAGAAGCTCCCGGAGCATCCGGCGGCCGCGGTGGAGGCGGCTCATCACGGTGCCGATCGGGGTCTTCATGATGTCGGCGATCTCCTGGTAGGAGAATCCCTCGACATCGGCGAGGTACACGGCCAGCCGGAAGTCCTCCGGGATGGCCTGCAGCGCGTCCTTGACGGCGCTGTCCGGCAGGTGGTCGATCGCCTCGGCCTCGGCCGAGCGGCTGGACGACGAGGACATGGATTCCGCGCCGCCGAGCTGCCAGTCTTCGAGCTCGTCGATCGTCCCCTGGTAGGGCTCACGCTGCTTCTTGCGGTACGTGTTGATGAACGTGTTGGTGAGGATGCGGTACAGCCATGCCTTCAGGTTCGTGCCCTGCTGGAACTGGCCGAACGCCGCGTAGGCCTTCACGAACGTCTCCTGCACGAGGTCCTGCGCGTCGGACGGATTGCGTGTCATGCGCAGGGCAGCCGCGTACAGCTGGTCCATGAAAGGCAGGGCCTGATCCTCGAAGAGGTGGCCCAGATCCTCGGTCTCGGTGCTCATCACCGGCCAGTCTAGTTGCGACGCCAGGGATGCGCTGAGAAGGCCTTCGGGGTCGACGAGGTCGTGCGATGCGACGCGAGGGGCGTCGAGCACGGCGGTGGCGGCCACGGGCGGATCCTTCCTCATACCGGGAACACGGATAATCTGGACAACAATGCTGATCTCGAAATATTCCGCCCCCGACTTCGACCCGTACGGCGACAACCGCGTCGAGGAGCCGAACACGCTGTGGCCCGCGCCGGTGGCCGGCGGTCCGGTCACCGCGACCGTGTCCCTGCCCGGCTCGAAGTCGCTGACGGCGCGGGAGCTGGTGCTCGCTGCCCTCGCCGACGGACCGTCCCTGCTGCGGGCCCCGCTGCACTCGCGTGACAGCGCCAACATGGTGGAGGCCCTCCGCGCCCTGGGCGTGTCCATCGAGGAGAAGCCGGGCGACGGCGAGTTCGGAGCCGACCTGCTCGTCACGCCGGCGGAGGAGCTACTCGGCAGCACGACGATCGACTGCGGTCAGGCGGGCACCGTGATGCGGTTCGTCCCGCCGATCGCCGGGCTGGCTCTCGGCCCCACCATGTTCGATGCCGACGACTCGGCCCGTGGCCGTCCGATGGGCGCGATCATCGCGGCTCTGCGCGCTCTCGGCGTCGACGTCAACGACGACGGCCGCGGCTCCCTGCCGTTCACCGTGCACGGCACCGGCCGGGTCGCCGGCGGCGCGGTCGAGGTGGATGCGTCCAGCTCCAGCCAGTTCGTCAGCGCGCTCCTTCTGTCGGCCAGCCGCTTCGACGACGGTCTCGATCTGACGCACGCCGGGGAGCGGCTCCCCAGCCTGCCCCACATCGAGATGACGATCGCGGCCCTCGCCGCCCGCGGGGTGACCGTCGAGTCGCCCGAGGTCGGCCGCTGGGTCGTCTCCCACGGCACGATCGCCGCCCGCGACGTCGACATCGAACCGGACCTCTCCAACGCGGCGCCGTTCCTCGCCGCGGCCGTCGTGACGGGCGGGACGGTGACCATCACGGGATGGCCCGAGTCCACCACCCAGGTGGGTGCGGACCTCGCCGACCTGCTGCCGCTCTTCGGGGCGACGGTCACGCGCGAGGGCGACCGTCTCACCGTCAGCGGCCCCGAGCGTCCCACCGGCATCACGCTCGACCTGACGACGGGCGGCGAGCTCGCGCCCGCCCTCGTGGCGATCGCCGCACTCGCGGACGGCCCGAGCGAGATCACGGGCATCGGCCATATCCGCCACCACGAGACGGACCGCCTCGCGGCCCTCGCCGCCGAGATCAACGGCCTCGGCGGCGCCGTCACAGAGCTGGAGGACGGCCTGCGCATCGACCCCCGCCCGCTCCACGGGGGCGTCTGGCGCAGCTACGAGGACCACCGGATGGCGACGGCCGGCGCGATCGTCGGGCTCGTGGTTCCGGGCGTCGAGATCGAGAACGTCGCAACCACCGCCAAGACGCTGCCCCAGTTCACCCAGCTGTGGAGCCGGATGCTGCAGAAGGGCGTCGACGTCGCGTGACGGACAACAGCGGCTCCTGGTGGGCGGACGACGACGAGGATGAGGACGAGCTCGACCTCTACGACGAGTCCAGCATCCGAAGCCGTCCGAACCCGAAGGGCAACCGCCCTCGGACGAAGACGCGTCCCGAGCACGCCGACGCGCAGATCGCCCGGGTGCTGGGGGTCGACCGCGGCCGCTACACGGTGCTGCTCGACGAGGACACCCCGGAGGAGCGGCAGGTCACCGCGGCCCGCGCGAGCGAACTGCGGCGGAATCCGATCGTGACCGGCGACCGCGTCGCCGTCGTCGGAGACACCACCGGCGAGGAGGGCACTCTCGCCCGCATCGTCCGTGTGGAACCACGCGCCACCCTGCTCCGGCGAAGTGCGGACGACACCGACGAGGTGGAGCGCATCGTCGTCGCAAACGCCGATCAGATGCTCATCGTCGTCGCCGCAGCGAACCCGGAGCCGCGCACGCGGCTCGTCGACCGCTACCTCGTCGCCGCGTACGACGCCGGGATCGACCCCATGCTGTGCGTGACGAAGACCGACCTCGCCGACCCCGCGCCGTTCCTGTCGAACTTCGCCGGACTCGACCTGCCCGTCTTCACAAGCCGCCAGGACGACATCCCCCTGCACGACATCACCGCGGCGCTGATCGGCCACGACACGGTCGTCGTCGGACATTCCGGGGTGGGCAAGTCGACCCTGGTCAACGCGATCGTCCCGAGCGCGCACCGTGCCACCGGCCACGTCAACGTGGTCACCGGTCGCGGACGGCACACGTCCTCGTCGACCGTGTCCCTTCGCGTCGAGGACGACGAGGGACGCCACGGCTGGGTCATCGACACCCCGGGCGTCCGGTCCTTCGGGCTCGGGCACGTGAACACCGACAGTATCCTGAAGGCCTTCACCGACCTCGCGGAGCTGGCCGAGGACTGCCCGCGCGGCTGCACCCACCTTCCCGATGCGCCGGACTGCGCGATCATCGAGGCCGTCGAGGCGGGCAAGCTCGGCGAGGCCGGGCGCGCGCGCCTCGACTCGTTGCAGCGGCTGCTGGCGACGTTCGCGCGCTGAGACGCGGGCTCAGGGGGTCGAACCGGCCCGGGCGTCGGCCCGTGATCCGCGGAACGCCGCGCGGTGCACCCAGACGCCTCGGGCGAGGCCCGCCCAGAAGACCGCACCGAAGGGGATGACGTAGAGCAGGAACGACAGAACGGCTCGCCCCGCCGCCGCCCGTGCTGCCGCAACGAGCACCAGGGCGAGCACGCCGGAGACCGCGAGGGCCAGCACGACGATCACCAGCCACCAGAGGCCGAACGCGATCGCGAGCACGAGCAGGACGAGCGCGACGACCGGTGCGATCACCAGCGCGACGAGGACCAGGTTGCGCAGAAGGCTGGTGCCGGCGTAGCTGTCGACGAACAGGGTGCCGCGCACGAACGCGTGGCGGAGGAAGCCGCCCACCGTGATGCGCGGACGGTAGAGCGCGCGGAAGCCCGGGTCGATGCGGAGGGCGCCGTGGTCGGCGACGTACCGCAGCAGCCGCGTGTCGTCCGACACGAGGTCGGCGTTCTCCTCCGGCCAGGCGGCACGGCACGCGTCGGCGAAGGCCGCGCGGTCGATCACCAGGCACCCGGTGCCCTTCGGCACGCGGTCGAAGTTCTCCGACGTGATGTCGGTGGGCGCGGGATGTGCCAGGTAGCCGCCCCAGAAGACGTGGGTGGGCACCTCCCAGAACCGGCCGACCAGCGGGGCCGCGGGATCGGTCGGCACGTGCCCGACCCACGCGCGGGCGGCGGGGCGGAGCGCATCCACGCTCTCGAGGTAGGCGAATGCGTCCGGAGCCATCAGGAGCCGGGAGTCGAACAGCAGGATGCGCTCGGCGCGCGCCGCCTGGACACCCTCCCAGCGCGCGAGGAACCGCCCCTTGTTGGACTGCGAGATCACGCGGAGCGGGACAGCGGACGCCGCCGCGATCCCGGCGAGCACGGCGGCGGTGTCGTCGGTGGAGCCGTCGTCGACCACCACGATCTCCGCGTCGACCGAGCTGTTGCCGAGCGCGGTCGTCAGCGATCCGAGCGTGCTGGGGAGCCAGGGCGCCGAGTTGTACGACGCGATGACGATGCTGAGGGCGGGCGAGCTCATGGCGCGGGCTGCTCCTCGACGACGGCCGCCCGGCCGGTGCGCCTGCTGCGGAGAAGGAGCGCCCAGTGGATGCCGTACAGAGCCAGGAAGGTCACCAGCCCGATGAGCCCGTTGCCGACCAGCCAGGCATCGACGTCGGGCAGCGTCGCGGAGGCGACGAGCCACTGCGCGACGGCGGCGAGCAGGAAGACGGCGAGCGCCGCCTTCGACGCTGCAGCCGTGATGCGCACCAGCACACCCTGGGCGAGCGCCCACGGGATCCAGGCGAGGGAGAAGCCGACCACGATCTGCGCCGTCGCGGCGTAGTGCGAACCGAACAGCAATCCGACGATCCACGGCCCGAACAGCACGACCAGGAGGAACATCGCCACCCCGGTCAACAGCGTCACGCCGAGGATCACCGTCACGCCGAGGTTCGTGAGCGCCGCGTTGCCCTTGCTGCGGACGAACCGCGGGAGCAGGTACAGCGAGAAGGTGGCGGGGATGATGAGGGTCGTCTTCACCAGCACGGCGGCAGCGGCATAGGCGCCGGCGAGCTCCTCGGGCGTTCCGGCGCGGACCAGCACCACATCCGCATTGGTGAGCCACGCGAACCCGACGGTGAGCAGCAGCACGACGGTGCTCTGCATCGTGAACGGCGACCGGCCGACCGCCAGGGATCGGCGACGGGCCACGGCGCCTGCGCCGATCGCTCCGGTGAGTGCGGTCAGGACGAGGATGGCCAGGATGGCCGCGGAGCCCGCGTGCGCGAGCATGGCGATCAGGGCGAGCACCGCCTGGGCGACCTGGGCGCCCGTCGACCACCAGACCACGGAGCGCGAGTCGCCCGCCCCCTGCAGGCGTCCCTGGGCGAGCGCGAACAGGAAGTTCGGGATCATCGCGGCGGCCGTGAGAACGACGGTCAGGACACCGGTGGCGCCGGGAGCCGCGAGCGTCGACGAGAGGGCGAAGACCCCCAGCGTCCCGATCCCGCCCAGCACGAGCGCCTCGACGAGGGCCCCATCCACCCGTCGGACTCGGTCGCCGGGAACGCTGCGCGGCGCGTGGAGCGCCTCCGCCGTCGTGACCGCGACGGAGTTGCGGAGCGCGGAGCTGCCGATGGCCGCCACGTTGATGAGCGCGAGAGCCGCGGCGAGGAGGCTGTACGAGGCCGGCCCGAGGCCTCGGATCGTGATGAGCTGGAACGCCGTCGTCGCGACGATCCCCACGACGCTGACACCGGCGATCTCAGCGAGAGCGCGACCGTGGCGGCTGATCATCCCCGGTGCGCGACGCTGCGGCTGGTCGCCGCCCGCGCTAGTCGGCATACCCTCGGCTGATCAGGTCGTTGACGATGATGTCCGACGGCGACCGCTCCGGGCGGTCGGGCTCATGCCGGAGGGATTCGTAATCTCTCAGGAACGAACGCAACCGGCCGAGGTCCCACTCGGAGAGCACGATGTTGCGGCCGATGCCCTCGCCCTGCTCCGTCGTCTTGCGGTGGATGAGCGTGGGGACGCCGAGCAGCGCCGACTCGGCCTGGATCCCGCCGGAATCGGTGACGACGAAGGCGGCGTTCTCCAGCAGGGCGACGAACTCGTCGTGCCGCAGCTTCGGGAGGACGGTGATGCGGTTGCCGCCCTGGTTGGCGAGCAGCCGTTCCAGCGTCTCCCGGTTGTAGGCGTCGACGATGAGCCGCAACGGGACCTCGCTGGTGGCGAGCACCTCGAGCGTGTCGTCGACCAGCTGGCTGTTGGAGATGAACTCGAACCGGTGAAGCAGCACGACGCCGTAGGGAGCATCCGTGCCGGCGTCGCGCATCCCATGGTCGAGAACGGCGTCGAGGGCCGTGTTGCCGTGCGTGTAGACGACGTTCGAACGCTTCTTCAGGTTCTCGGTCGCCTCGATCGACGGCGTGTAGTGCACCGTCGCCATGGTGCCGACGATGCGCCGGTCCAGCTCCTCCGGGAAGGGATGCCGCCAGTTTCCGCTGCGCAGGCCCGCCTCGATGTGGGCGCAGTCGAAGCCCATCCGCTTGGCGATCCAGGCGCCGACGACGCTGGTGATGGTGTCGCCGTGCACGACGATGACCGTGTTCTTCGGCAGGGATGCCGCCACCCGCTTGCGGTTCTTCCGCAGCCAGCCCAGCACCGTCATGCCCCAGCGGACCACGTCGCCGGTGCCCCGGAGCGGTTTGCCTGCTGCACCGTGCGCGATGACCTGATCGGGAGTACCGAGCCCCAGCTGCTCCATTGCGGTCATCAGAGCCTCGGTGTGCTGCATCGTCACCCACTGCTGCGTGGCAACACCGCGCTCCCGGAGCCGGCGGATGACCGGGGCCAGTTTGATGGCCTCCGCCGTCGTTCCGTAGATGAACACGATCATGGTCGAGTGTTGCGCCTTCTGGGTCGGAGAGCTTCATGTCGCGAGCTGACCGCTCCACCGTTGGGATCGGCGCTGTGACACCTGGGCGATCCCACACCATCCGCCTGCGTCCGTCCGACCGCGCAGATGCTGTGGAGAGCCCGAGCCTCCAGCCGAACCGGAAGCCACTCGATGATACATTCTATTTGGTCTGCCCGACGTGGCCGGACGACGCGCGCCGAGACGGAAGACTCCCTCAGGGAGCCCGGGCGCAGGGGAGGAAGAAACTCGTTGTTTGTTGCCGAGAACGCCGATGTCGCCGCGTCCGCCGCGGTCGGTGACGGAACGAAGATCTGGGACCTCGCTCAGGTGCGCGAGAACGCCACGATCGGTGAGGACTGCATCGTCGGGCGCGGGGCGTACATCGGTTCCGGCGTGACCGTCGGCAGCAACTGCAAGATCCAGAACCAGGCGCTCGTGTACGAGCCGGCCGTGCTCGAGGACGGCGTCTTCATCGGCCCTGCCGTGGTCTTGACCAACGACACGTTCCCGCGCGCCGTGAACCCCGACGGCACGCTCAAGTCGGCCGCCGACTGGGAGCCCGTCGGGGTCGTGGTGCGTTCGGGAGCATCCATCGGCGCTCGCGCCGTCTGCGTCGCGCCCGTGGTGATCGGCTCCTGGGCGACCGTGGCCGCGGGAGCGGTCGTGACCCGGGATGTGCCAGACTTCGCCCTGGTCGCCGGCGTGCCGGCACGGAGGATCGGGTGGGTGGGCCGAGCGGGCATCCCGCTGGTCCAGGATGCCGAGGGGTGGGTCTGCCCGACGACCGGCGAGCGCTATCGCGAGAACGACGACAAGCTGGAGGTGGTCGCGTGACCGATCTGGACTTCATCCCGGCCGCCCGGCCGCTCATCGGCGACGAGGAGCGCGCGGCGGTCGACGCCGTGCTCCAGAGCGGGATGCTGGCGCAAGGTCCCGAGGTCGCCGCCTTCGAGCGCGAGTTCTCCGACGCGCTCGTCGCCGGCCGTCCGACGGCGGCGGTGAACTCCGGCACGTCCGGTCTGCACCTCGGCCTGCTCGCGGCGGGCATCGGCCCAGGCGACGAGGTCATCGTCCCCTCCTTCACCTTCGCCGCGACGGCCAACGCCGTCGTGCTCGCGGGCGCCGTTCCGGTCTTTGCCGATATCGAGCCGAACTCGTTCAACCTCGACCCCGATTCCGTAGCGGGAGCGATCGGTCCCAACACCGCTGCGATCATGCCGGTGCACCTCTACGGCCACCCTGCGGACATGGGCCGCCTGTCGGCCCTCGCTGCCGAACACTCCCTGGCCCTTTTCGAGGATGCAGCGCAGGCTCACGCCGCCACGCTCGACGGGCGACCGGTCGGCACCTTCGGCGACTGGGCGATGTTCAGCCTGTACCCGACCAAGAACATGACCTCGGGCGAGGGCGGGATGGTCGTCTCCGCCTCCCCCGCCACGGACGAGCGCATCCGCCTTCTCCGCAACCAGGGCATGGCCCGTCCGTACGAGAACGAGGTCGCCGGTTTCAACGCCCGCATGACCGACCTGCACGCGGCGATCGGCCGCGCCCAGCTCCGGAAACTGGCCGGCTGGACGGAGCAGCGGCGCAGGAACGCGGCCCGCTTCGACGCCGAGCTGACGGGAGTGGTGACACCTCCCGTCGCCGAGGGCGCCGAGCACGTCTACCACCAGTACACGATCCGCATCGCGGAGGACCGCGACGGGTTCGCGCGCGCCCTCCGCGAGGAGCACGGGATCGGCACCGGCGTCTACTACCCGACCCCGGTGCACCGGCTCCCCGTCTTCGGACTCGAGCTCGACCTGCCGGAGACCGAACGGGCCGCTCGCGAGGCGCTCTCGCTCCCCGTGCATCCCTCGCTCAGCGAGCAGGACCTCGACCGCATCGTGTCCGCCGTGAACACGCTCGCGAAGGCGGGAAGCTGATGGCCGCGCTGCGGGTCGGCGTCGTCGGCCTCGGGGTGATGGGATCGCACCACGCGCGCGTGGTCCGCGAGCTGGACGGCGTCGAGCTCGCCGGAGTCGTGGAGACGGCCCCCGAACGTGCCGCCTCCATCGACGCCCCGGTCTACCGGTCCGTCGCCGAGCTCATCGAGGCGGGCGTCGACGCCGCCGTCGTCGCCGTTCCCACGACCCTCCACGAGTCCACGGCCCTCGAGCTCGCCGACGCCGGCGTCCACGCCCTCGTCGAGAAGCCGATCGCCGCCGACCTCGACGAAGCCCGCCGGATGGCCGACGCCTTCCGCCGGAACGGCCTCGTCGGAGCGGTCGGACACATCGAGCGATTCAACCCGGCACTTCAGAATCTGAGGAGCCGCGTGGAGGCCGGCGAGCTGGGCTCGGTGTACCAGATCGCCACGCGGCGCCAGGGACCCTTCCCGATCCGCATCGCCGACGTCGGCGTTATCAAGGACCTCGCGACGCACGACATCGACCTCACCTCGTGGCTGGCGCAGAGCCCCTTCCGCGCCGTGCATGCGAACACCTCCCGCCGGAGCGGTCGACCGCATGAGGACATGGTGGCCTTCAACGGCCGCCTCGACGACGGGATCATCACCAACCACCTGGTGAACTGGCTGTCGCCGATGAAGGAGCGCATCACCGTCGTCACCGGCGAGCGCGGCGCGTTCGTCGCAGACACGCTCAGCGGCGACCTGACGTACTACGAGAACGGCACCGACGCGACGGAGTGGGATGCCGTCTCCAACTTCCGCGGGGTCGCCGAGGGATCCGTCATCCGGTTCGCGCTGAAGAAGCGCGAGCCGCTGCGCATCGAGCACGAAGCCTTCCGCGACGCCATCGTGGACGGCCGGCCCGGCATCGTGACGATGGACGAGGGTTTGACCACACTCGCGGTGGCCGAGGCCGTGATGCGGTCCGCCGACGAGCAGCGGGAGGTCGAGATCGACCCGGAGACTCTGCCCAGCGCTCTCGCGGGCCGCCTCGCCGGGAACGGCACGACCCGATGAGACCGGCGTGGAGGCCGTGGCGGATCGTCGTCGCAGCGCTCATCCCCGTCGCTCTCCTGATGAGTCTCGTCAGCTGGGCCTTCGCCTCGCCCGTCGGGGCGGCGCCCGACGACGACTATCACCTGGCGAGCATCTGGTGCGCTCAGGGTGACCGCCCGGGGCTGTGCGAGCCGGGGTCGGAGGCGGGCGAGCGCTCGGTGCCGCGCGGGACCGTCTTGGCGTCGCTGTGCTACGCGCACCATTCCGAAATCCCGGGCGACTGCCCCGTGGCGAAGTCCGATGAACTCGTCACCACCGATCGCGGCAACTTCAACGATCACGGCTACCCGCCGATCTACTACGCCGTCATGAGCGTCTTCGCCTCGACGCACGAGGCCACTGCTGTGCTGTCGATCCGCATCTTCAACGCCTTCCTGTACGTCGCGATGCTCACTGCGCTGTTCCTTCTGCTCCCGGCACGGCGGCGCGGTCTCCTCGTGTGGTCTGCCCTTGCGACGCTGATCCCCCTGGGGTTCTTCCTCATCGCCAGCACGAACCCGAGCGGATGGGCGATCACGTCGGCGACGACGCTCTGGCTCGCGCTCCTGGGCTACTACGAGGCGCGCGGGCTCGGCAGACGGATCGGGCTGGGTGTGCTCACCACGGTGAGCGTCCTGATGGGCGCAGGCGCCCGTGCGGACGCTGCGACCTACGGCGTCCTGGCGATGATCCTGGTCGTCATCCTGAAGGCGGAACGCACCCGCGTGTTCTGGCTGCGCACCATCCTGCCGGTCGCGCTGTCCCTCGTCAGCGTCCTGCTCTACTTCAGCGCATCGCAGGGCGGGATCGTCACGCGGGCAACGACCGCGCTCTCTCCCTACGACTTCGTCTGGCTGCTGTGGAAGGACCTGCTCGACCTCCCCTGGTTCTACGTCGGGGCCTTCGGGTACGCGCCGTTGGGGTGGCTGGACACCTTCATGCCCGTGACCGTCTGGGGCACCATCTCGCTGGTGGTCTGCGGTCTCATCTTCTGGGGAATCGGTCGGATGACGCGCCGGAAGCTCTGGGCTGTGGGGATCGCGGCGTTCGCCCTCGTGTTCGTGCCGATCTACATCCTGATGCACGACCAGATCTGGGTCGGGACCGGCGTGCAGCCGCGCTACCTCTATCCGCTGCTCATCCTGCTCGTCGGCCTCTGCCTGTACGGGCTCAATCGGTTCGACCTCGGCCTCGGCCGCACTCAGCTCGTCGTCATCGGCGGGCTGCTGGTCGCGGGCTTCACGATTGCGCTCTACGTCAACATCCACCGCTACACGACCGGCACCGATGTCAAAACCCTCAACCTGAACACCAACGTTGCCTGGTGGTGGGACATCCCCCTGCATCCGATGCAGTGGTGGGTTCTCGGGGCGTTCGCCTTCGCCGTGGCGGTCGCGGCGGCCGTGGTGCTCGGGCTCTCGACCGCGCGCCGAAACGCGTTGCGCGGCTTCCGCTACCGTGCGCTCGAGTCCACCGTGGCAGGAGAATAGACCCATGACTGA
Source organism: Leifsonia sp. NPDC014704 (assembly GCF_043083605.1). Taxonomy (NCBI): domain Bacteria; kingdom Bacillati; phylum Actinomycetota; class Actinomycetes; order Micrococcales; family Microbacteriaceae; genus Leifsonia; species Leifsonia sp. NPDC014704. The sequence continues at coordinate 1,709,183 of NZ_JBIBYW010000001.1, forward strand.
CGCTCGACTCGAGGCCGGCACTCCGGCCCCCGCCTTCACACTCACCGACCAGGACGGCGCCGCCGTCTCGCTTTCCGACTTCGCCGGGAAGAACGCGATCGTGTACTTCTACCCCGCGGCGATGACCCCGGGGTGCACGACGGAGGCCTGCGACTTCCGCGACAACCTGAACTCGCTCAAGTCGGCCGGGTACCAAGTGATCGGCATCTCGAAGGATGCGCCGGCCAAGAACAAGGAGTTCCAGGAGCAGGAGGGCCTCAACTTCCCGCTGCTGTCAGACGAAGACCTCGCCGTCCACCGCGCGTACGGCGCCTACGGCGAGAAGAAGCTCTACGGCAAGACCGTCGAAGGGGTCATCCGGTCGACGTTCGTCGTCGACCCGGACGGCACGCTCCGCCTGCCGCTCTACAACGTCAAGGCGACCGGGCACGTCGCCTCGCTGCGCAAGAAGCTGGGGATCGACGCCTAAGCCGGGAGCCGAGGCACCGACGCCAGCAGGCGGCGGGTGTAGTCGTCTTTCGGCGTCCTGAGCACCTCGCTCGTGGCGCCCTGCTCGACGACGCGCCCGCCGCGCAGCACGACCGTCTGAGCGCAGAGCGCTGCGACCACGCTGAGATCGTGCGACACCATGACGACGGTCATGCCCTCGTTCGCCGCCAGCTCGCCGAGCAGATCGATGATCTGGATGCGCGTCGTCACGTCCAACGCGCTCACGGGCTCGTCGGCCAGCAGCACGCGCGGTCGTGACACGATCGCCCGGGCGATGGCGATGCGCTGCCGCTGGCCACCGGAGAACTCGTGCGGGTATCGGCGCGCCGCGTCGGCGGGGAGAGCGACGGAGTGCAGCGCCTGTGCAACGCGGTCGCGCGCCTGCTCGCCGCCCGCGAGGCCGAGGGAGGCGAGGGGTTCGCCGACGATCCTGCCGACGCTCTGCCGCGGGTCGAGGGAAGAGTACGGGTCCTGGAAGACCGGCTGGACGCTCCGCCGGAAGGCGCGCAGCTGCATCCGGTCGCGCGGGTTCAGGGCCTGCCCGTCGAAGAGAACGGTGCCGCTCGTGGGCGCGGTCAGGCCCAGGAGAAGTGAGAGTGCCGTCGTCTTGCCAGCGCCCGACTCGCCGACCAGGCCGAGGCTTCGTCCCGGTTCGACGGCGAACGTGACGTCGTCCAGCGCCGGGTTCGTCGCCCGGCGGTACCGGAAGCCCGCGTTGCGGAGTTCGAGGATGGGCGTCACGGCAGCTCCAGAGCGGAATCGAGCTCTCGGGCGCTCCGCACGAGTTCGGCGGTGTACGGGTCGCGCGGGTCGGACAGCAGGCGTTCGATCGCACCCTCCTCGACGACGCGCCCCTGACGCAGCACGAGCGCCCGCTGCGCCATGCGGGACACGACGGCGAGGTCGTGGCTGACGAACAGGAGCGCCATCCCGCGTTCTGCGACCAGCCGTTCGAGCAACGCCAGCACGTCGGCCTGGACGGTGACATCGAGCGCGGTCGTCGGCTCGTCGGCGATCAGCAGCTGCGGTCGACAGGCGAGGGCCGCCGCGATCGCGACGCGCTGCCGCTGACCGCCGGAGATCTCCCAGGAGTACGCGTGCGCGATGCGTTCCGGCTCGGGGAGGCCCACTTCGGCGAGTGCGTCGTGCACCGCCCGACGCAAGGTGTCGCCGCGCAGCCCGAGGTGCCGGCGGAGCGGCTCGGCAACCTGGCGCCCAAGGCGCATGAGCGGGTCGAGCGCAGTCATCGGCTCTTGGAAGACGGTCGACGCAACCCGGCCGCGCAGCGCAACCAGGTCGCGCTCGCGCGCGCCGATGACCGGTACGCCGTCGAGCAGGACGCTGCCGGTCGCCTGCAGTCCTTCGGGCAGCAGGCCCGTGACGGCGAACGACGTCAGCGACTTGCCGGAGCCGGACTCGCCGATCAGGCTGAGCCGCTCCCCCGCGGCGAGACGGAGCGATACGTCGCTCACCAGCACGTCGCCGTCCCGCGTCGCGATACTCAAGCCGTCGACCTCGAGGAGGGCGCCCGCCGCATTCCCGTCGGCAGTCATCGAGACCTCCTGCGGGTCGGGTCGCCTACATCCCTCAGGCCGTCGGCCACCAGGTTGACGCCGATCACCAGCACGACCAGGGCCACGCCAGGGGCGATCGCGCCGGCGGGAGCGGTGGACACGGTGCCCTGCGCCTCCTGCAGCAGGCGCCCCCAGGAGGCGTTGGGCGGTGGTGCCCCGAGCCCCAGGTACGACAGGCTCGCCTCGGCGAGCACGGCCACCCCGAACTGCAGCGCCAGGTTGACACTGAGCGTCGGCCAGATATTCGGCAGGATGTGCCGTGCGATGATCCCCGGCCACGAGGTGCCGGAGGTGCGCGCGGCGGTGACGTACTGCTGCGAGAGCACCCGCTTCGCGAGCACGCGCGTCAACCGCGCGACGACCGCCGACATCGCGAGCCCGATCGCGACGATCGCGGTGCCGAGCGATGCACCCTGAGCGGCCACGATCAGCATCGCCAGGAGCAGCGTGGGGAAGGCGATCAGGATGTCGAGCACGGCCGAGAGCGTGTCGTCCAGCCATTTCGTCGCGAACGCGGCGAGCAGGCCGAGAGCGCCGCCCACCACGGCGCCGATCGCGACGGAACCGAGGCCGACGGCCAGCGCGATGCGCGCGCCGATCATCAGCTGTGTCACGAGGTCGCGCCCGAACCGGTCCGTTCCGAGCCAGTGGGCCGCGCTCGGCTGCTCGAGCCGGGTACCGGACGTGTCGGACTGCGCGTACGGCAGCCAGAAGAACGACACGACCGCGACGATCACCACCAACCCGACCAGGACGAGACCGATGCCGAGCGTCAGCGAGCGTCGGGTGCGTCGCCGCCCCCGCGCTTCCGGTGCAGCCGCCTCGGCGGCCTGCTCCACGATCGCGCTCATGTGTTCCCCGAAATGCTACGACGGAGGCGGGGGTCGACGAGCCGCTGCGCGATGTCGGCGAGGAAGCCGACGATCAGCACCAGCAGCGTCGAGACGAACAGGATGCCCTGGATGTTCGGGTAGTCGTGCTGCTCGATGGCCTTCAGCAGCATGCTGCCGAGCCCGGGCAGGGTGAAGACGCTCTCGACGACCACCGCTCCGAGGAACGTCGTGGCGAGCTCGATCCCCAGCACGGAGATCACCGGCACAGCGCCGTTGCGCAGACCGTGGCGCCACATCGCACCCGCGAAGCCCGACCCCAGAGCACGGGCGTTGCGCAGGTAGTCGCTGCCGATCACATCCAGCGCCGCGCTCCGGACGTACCGCGAGATGGAGGCGCTCATCACGATCGCGATCGTCACCACCGGCAGGGCGAGAGAGGTCAGGGCGTCGGCCGGATCGGACCAGTCGTCACGCGGGAATCCACCGGACGGAAACCACCCGAGGGTAATCGCGAAGACGTCGACCAGCAGGATGCCGACCCAGAACACCGGCACCGCGATGCCCAGCTGCGAGAACGCGGACAGCAGGACGCCGTACCACCGGTCGGCTTTCCACGCCGCGACGAAGCCGATCGGCAGCGCGAGCACGAGCGCCAGGACGAACGACAGGAGCGTGAGCGGGATGGTGACCGACAGCCGCGCGGCGATCTCGGGGCCGACAGGCAACGAGCTGATGAACGACTCGCCGAGGTCGAGCGACAGCAGGCTGCCGAACCACGAGAAGAACTGCTGCAGCAGCGGCTGATCGCTGCCGACCTGGTGCTGCGCGGCTGCGATCTGCTCCTTCGTCGCCCCGACGGAGAGCAGCGCGTTCGACGGGTCGCCCGGCAGCACCCGCAGCAGGAAGAACAGCACGACCATGGCCAGCAGCAGCGACACCGCGAGGAACGCGGTGCGACGCAGGAGGTAAAGAGCCATGGTGATTTTCAGCGTAGATGCTCGGGGAGCCGGTCGGCTCCCCGAGCATCAGGGTTGTGGAAGAGCGGTCGTTGTGGAGAACCGGCCTACTTCTTGACGATGTCGTACGCGAAGAACTGCGAGTTCAGTCCGTTGACCGGGTAGCCGCTCACGTCGCTGTCAGCGACGACGATCTGCGGGTACAGGTACAGCCAGGCGCTGGCCGCATCCTTTGCGATCTGCTCGTTGACCAGCTTCAGCTTGGCGGTCTGCTCGGCCGTCGTGCTCGCCTGCTCGGCCTCGTTCACCCAGGCCGTGACCTGCGGGTTGTCGTAGCCCCAGTAGAAGTCCGGGTTTCCGTACCAGACCACATCGCGGTCGTTGACGTGCTCCTGCAGCGTCGCGGTGAAGTCGTGGTTCTTGAACACCTTCGTGTACCACTCGTCCGCCGAGATGGAGTTGATGTTCACGGTGATGCCGACCTTGGCCAGCTCGCTCTTCAGGAACTCGGCGACCGCGGGGTGCGGGTCGTAGGTGGGCGTGTCGAGCGTGAAGGTGAACCCGTTCGCGAATCCGGCCTCGGCCAGCTCCTTCTTGGCGAGGTTCACGTCGTACGGGTTCACCTTCGTGAGGTCCTCGTACCAGGGGTCGCTCGGCGGCACCATCGAGCCGATCAGCGTTCCGTAGTCGCCCCAGATGGAGTTGAGCAGCTTCTTGGTGTCGATCGCCGAGTAGACCGCCTTCCGGACCTCGACGTTGTTGAAGGGGGCGACCTTGTCGTTGAACGCCAGGAGCTCCTTGGTGGTCGACTTGCCGTCGGAGATCGTGTAGTCCTTGTTTCCCTTGAAGGTGCTGAGGGCGTCGGGGCTCTGGATGCTCGTCACGATGTCGACCTGCTTGGTCTGCAGCGCGTTCGAGAGGGCGGAGGCGTCGGTGAAGTAGTCGAACTCCACCTCCTTGTTCTTCGCCTTATCGCCCCAGTAGCCGCTCCAGCGCTCCAGGCTGAGCGAGCTGCCGCGCTTCCAGGTGCCCAGCGTGTACGGGCCGGTGCCGTCCTCCGCGGTCTTGTAGTTCGAGGTACCCGGGCCGTAGATCCACACGTAGCTGAGGTTGTACGGCAGCGAGATGGATCGCGACGAGAGGGTGATGGTGACCGTCTTGTCATCCGGGGTGTCGATGCTCTTGATGACCTCGAGCTGCGACTTGCGTGCCGACTGCGAGTCGTCGGACGTGACGCGCTCGATGCTGCGCTTCACGTCGGCGCTGGTGAGCGGCTTGCCGGAGTGGAACTTCACACCGTCGCGCAGGGTGAAGGTGTAGGTGAGGCCGTCGGCGCTCGTGGTGTACTTCGTCGCGAGCAGCGGCTCGACCTTGCCCTCGTCGGTGAGCTTGAACAGCCCCTCGTAGACGTTGCCGTTGAGCGCCTCGGTGACGCCCTGGCCGCCTCCCGCGGTGTTGTCGAGGTTGACCGGCTCGTAGAGCGAGCCGATCGCGATGGTCGCGCCGTCACCGCCGGCGGACGACGAGCCGCCCGCGCAGCCCGCGAGCGTCAGGGCCGACGCCAGGCCGATCGCGAGCGCAGCGAACAAGGGGGTCTTTCTCACGGTGGTTCTCCAGTGCTGTGGGGGTGGATGCGAAGGGTGTCTCGGGCGCTCGGCCCGCTCAGTGGCGTCCGCCGCCGCGGAAGGTGACGCGCTTCTCCCCCGCGGTGACCGCGACGGGGAAACGGTTGTTGCGCGGCGGCAGCGGACAGTTGTACTGGTCCGAGAATCCGCACGGCGGCACGAATGCGCGGTTGAAGTCGAGGACGACGTGGTCGTCGACGTGCTCGACGAAGAGGAAGCGGCCGGACGCGTAGGTCCCGTCCTCCCCCTCGGCGCCGTTGGTCGGGTCGCCGAACACGAGCAACAGCGTCCCGTCGTCGTCGAAGGCGCTCAGGGTGTACTCCACGCCCTCCCGCTCGAAAGTGATGTCGCCGGGGACGACGAGGTCACGGGTGAGCCCGTTGTCGCGGATGTGCTCGAAGGGGATGGTGCGGTCGTCGCTGACCGGGGTGAAGGTGGCTTCGATGACCCAGCTCGGGTCGAACGGGAAGACTTCGATGGTCTCGAAGTCGCGGATGGCGGGAGATGCCGCATCCCAGAGCCGCAGACCGCGCTCGACCTCGCCGGTCTCCAGACTGCGGCGCGTGAGCTCCGTCGCCGTGACCGTCGCCGGCTGCCCCGCGAGGGCCTCCTCCGGAGCCGTGGAGTCTCCAGCGGGAAGCCACCTCGTCTCGATGAGGGCGAGGTTGCCGGTCGGCGCTGTCACGCTGCTCAGGCGGTTCGCGCGCCAGGCGTCCCAGCCTGCGTGGGCGCGCTCGATGGTCGCGGTGGAAGCCGAGGTCTGTGTGGAGATATCAGTCACGATGCCGGACATAACCATCCGAGTCTCGGCGTTGTTCCCGCTCGGCGCTATTCGTGTTGCTCTGTGTTGCGGGCCGTTGCCCGGACCACCGCCGGGGAGACGGCCAGGATGCCGGCGACGACGGCGGGCACCAGGAGCGCCCAGCCGACGTCCGGGCGGGCGTAGAAGCCCTGGAAGCAGCCGACGGCGACCGCGAGCTGGAGGATCTGGATGGTGAGCGCCGACGCCCGGGCCCAGCTCCGCTTGCGGAGGATGCCGACGAGGGTCGCGATCAGCCAGGCCGCCGTGAGCAGGACGAGCACCACGATCGCGACCGCGGACGGGTAGGACTCCGGCTTCTGCGTGAGCAACTCGTAGACCAGCCAGCACGCCAGCGCGATCACCAGGAGTGTCTCGAGGGCGAGGATGACGATCAGCACCGTGAGGAGGGGTGGACGCGACGGGCGGTCCTGAGCGGCCGCCTTCGGGGCGTTCTGGGGGTCGGGCACTATAGCATCCTGACGTTTCCGGCTCGTGTTCTCAGCGTTATCCCATACAAAACTATTGATTCGCGATAACCGCTATGGGAGCATATTCAACGGTCGAGTTAACGCTCACAGGGTCGTGGGCAGGTCTGATTCCCCACGGATCTAAGCACCCTGCAACCCGACTGCTTATCTGCATTCTATGGCCCTCTCGGGTCTGGAACCCCAGTAAACAAGGAGCACATCTTCATGGATTGGCGCGACAAAGCCGCCTGCCTCACCGCGGACCCCGAGCTTTTCTTCCCGGTAGGCAACACCGGTCCTGCAGTCGACCAGATCGACAAGGCCAAGGCGGTCTGCGCGCGCTGCACCGTGACCGAGATCTGCCTGCAGTACGCCCTCGAGACCGGTCAGGACTCGGGTGTCTGGGGTGGACTCTCCGAGGACGAGCGCCGGGCTCTCAAGCGCCGCGCCGCACGCGCACGCCGCGCGTCCTGACGTTCCACCCGCCCACAACCGTCGGCGCGGACCTTACCCTCCCGCGCGTTCGACACAGCCGAGGCGGCGCTCACACACCTAGCACCGAGCGCCCCTCGGCATTTTCATGCCCAGGCCTCTGAGCGACCCGCCGGCGGTCAGATCTTGGTGAGATAGCGCAACGGGACCTCGATGGTCACCTCGGTGCCCTGTCCCATCATCGTGTGCCAGTCGATGGCGCCGCCGAGCTCGCCCTGGATGAGGGTGCGCACGATCTGCGTCCCGAGGCCGGTCCCGACCTTGCCCTCCGGGAGACCGGAGCCGTTGTCGACGACCTTCACGGTCAGCGACTCCTCAGACCGGTGGGCGACGATCTCGACCTCTCCTTCGCGCCCCGCCAGCCCGTGCTCGACCGCGTTGGTCACGAGCTCCGTGAGCGCCAGCGCGAGGGGCGTCGCGTACTCCGACGGCAGCTGACCGAAGGTGCCCGACTTCTTCGGGTGCACGGTCGTGGTGTGGCTCGCCGCGACCTCGGCCACCAGCAGCAGCACGCGGTCGAACACGTCGTCGAAGTCGACGATCTGCGCGAGCCCGGTCGACAGCGTGTCGTGAACGACGGCGATGGCGGCGACCCGGCGCATGGCCTGGCTGAGGGCCTCCCGCGCCTCCTCCGAGTGCGTCCGGCGCGCCTGGATGCGCAGCAGCGACGCCACCGTCTGGAGGTTGTTCTTCACCCGGTGATGGATCTCGCGGATGGTCGCATCCTTCGTGATCAGCTCGCGCTCCTGGTGGCGCTGCTCCGAGACGTCGCGGCAGAGCACGATGGCTCCGACGCGCTCGCCCCGGTTCCGGATGGGGATGGCGCGGAGCGACACCGTGACGCCGCGGGCCTCGATGTCGGTGCGCCAGGGGGCGCGACCGGTCACCACCAGCGGCAGGGACTCGTCGACGGTGATGGTGCCGGCGAGGAGTCCGGTCGTCACCGTGGCGAGCGACTCCCCCTCCAGCTCGCCGGTGAAACCCATCCGGTTGAAGGCGCTCAGCGCGTTGGGGCTGGCGAAGGTGGTGACACCGTCGACGTCGAGACGGATGAGGCCGTCCGCTGCGCGCGGAGCGCCGCGGCGGGGCGCGGCAGGGGCACCGAGGTCCGGGAAGTCGCCGGTCGCGATCATATTGAAGAGATCGTTGGCGCACTCGTTGAAGGTCAGCTCCTGGCGGCTCGGCGTACGCGCCTCGCTCAGGTTGGTGTGGCGCGTGATCACCGCCACCGGCTCCGGCGCGGTGTCCGGGGAGTGGACGGTGAGGCGACGGATGACGGGCACGGCGCGCACCCGGGTCGGCGTCTCTTCGTACCAATCCGGCGCCGATGTGTCGATGATCTGCTTCGACCGATAGGCGTCGGTCACCTGCTGGCGCCACTCGGGCTTGATGCGCTGACCGACGAAGTCGCGGTAGAAGAGCGTGGCCGCGGAAGACGGACGGGCATGGGCCACCGCGACGAAGTCGTCATCCGACGTCGGCACCCACAGGACGATGTCCGCGAAAGCGAGGTCGGCGAGGAGCTGCCAGTCGCCGACGAGGCCGTGCAGCCACTCGACGTCCTCTTCCGAGGAGCGGCCGTGAGCGTGGACGAGATCGCTGAGGGTGGACATCACCCCATCCTAAACGGCGCTCCGACAGGCATGACGAGAGTTATCCACAACGCGTTTATGCACTGGTCCGGCGCGCGCCGACCTGTTTGAGTGAGGCATCGTACATATCACGGGTCTATTTCACCACCGACCACCGACACACCCCCTCGGGAGAAAAAATGCACCACCTCGCCCTCGCACCCGCGACCCCGTCCATCGCCGGAATTCCCGGTGAACGGGCCGCGGAACCCGGCCGTTCCAGCACCCGGCCCGGAGACCGCTCGGGTGCCCACCCGGCTCCCCGTCCTGGCATGCCCGAGGCTTCCGTCGCGGTGCCGGACGAGCACCCTTCCGGGCGGATGAGGCCGGGCCGCGCTGACCGCCGCGCCTCAATTGCGGTCACTCGTTTCGGAGATGCGCGGGCAGGAGAAGGAACGCTCGTCGAGTTCCCGACGGGCGACGAGCCGAGTCCGGCGACACTGTGCTCCAACCTCGCGCGATCGGTCGTGGAGATCCTCGCGGGCGCGCGTCCCCTCGATCAGATCGGCCGCTGGGTGAGCGACTCGGTCTATGTCCATCTCCTGCGCCGCACCATACTCACCGTCCAGGCACGCACCACCGCGGCCGAGAACCCGCTCCGGCCCCGCATGACCATCGGCGACCCCCTTCTGGCGTTCCCTGTCGAGGGCGTCGTCGAAGCGGTCGTCATGGTCCATCAGCCCGGCCGCTCCCGGGCGGTGGCGATCAGGTTGGAGCGTCACCGTGCCCGGTGGCGGGCCAGCGCCATCAACGTCCTCTAGCCGCGAAGACGACGATGGCGGCCCCGCAGGGCCGCCATCGTCTGGTGATCAGAGGTGCGATCAGCGCTTCTTCGCCTGCGCGCGACGCTCCGCACGGTTCACGGGAGCCGCGTCGTCGGAGGACTCGACACGCTGGCCGAAGGCCCCGCGCTGGTTCGACGCCTGCGTGGGCGGAGCGGCCGGGGCGGCCGCCTGCTGCTGTGCGCGCTGAGCACGCGCGGTCGCGGCCTGCTCCAGCTGGCCGCGCTGGTTGCGCACCTCGACGCCGCCCTGCTCGGCCGGAGCCGAGTAGCTGAGCTTCGTGTCGCTCTCACCCCGCGCGAGACCCTTCGCGGCGACCGCAGGAGCCTCGACCTCGCCAGGAGCCTGATTGACTTCGACCTCCAGGTTGAACAGGAAGCCGATGGTCTCCTCGCGGATGGCGCCCATCATCTGCTGGAACATGGCGTAGCCCTCGCGCTGGTACTCGACCAGCGGGTCGCGCTGAGCCATCGCACGCAGGCCGATGCCGTCCTTCAGGTAGTCCATCTCGTAGAGGTGGTCGCGCCAGCGGCGGTCGATGACCGAGAGCACGACGCGCCGCTCCAGCTCGCGCATCGCGGGGGCGCCCAGCGACTCCTCGCGACGCTGGTAGGCGATCCGCGCGTCCGAGAGGATCTCGCGGCGCATGAACTCGCGGTTGATCCTGCCCTTGTTGCCGGCCTCCGAAATCACCTCGTCGATGCTGACACCGATCGGGTAGAGAGTCTTGAGCTCGGCCCACAGGGCGTCGAAGTCCCAATCGTCGCCGCTGCCCTCGCCGGTGTGCTGGTCGAGGATGTCGTCGATCACGTCGGTGAGGAACTGCTGCACGCGCTCGTGGAGGTCGTCGCCCTCGAGCACGTGACGGCGGTCGCTGTAGATCGCCTCGCGCTGGCGGTTCAGCACGTCGTCGTACTTGAGCACGTTCTTGCGGATCTCGGCGTTGCGGGCCTCGACCTGCGACTGCGCGCTGCGGATGGCACGGCTGACGACCTTCGACTCGATGGCCATGTCGTCCGGGACGCTGCTGCGGCCCATGAGGCTTTCCGCCGCGCCCGCGTTGAACAGACGCATCAGGTCGTCCGTGAGCGACAGGTAGAACCGGCTCTCGCCCGGGTCGCCCTGGCGGCCGGAACGACCGCGGAGCTGGTTGTCGATGCGCCGGGACTCATGACGCTCGGTGCCGAGCACGTAGAGACCGCCGGCCTCGATGACCTTCTCCGCCTCTTCGGCGACCTGCGCCTTGACGTTCTCGAAGACGCCCTCCCAGGCGGCCTCGTACTCGTCCGGCGTCTCGACCGGCGACAAGCCGCGGGCGTTCATCTCCGCGACGGCGAGGAACTCGGAGTTGCCGCCGAGCATGATGTCGGTACCGCGGCCGGCCATGTTGGTGGCGACGGTCACGGCGCCGAGACGCCCGGCCTGGGCGACGATCGCGGCCTCGCGAGCGTGGTTCTTCGCGTTCAGGACCTCGTGGCGGACGCCCCGCTTGGCGAGCAGACGCGAGAGGTACTCGCTCTTCTCGACCGACGTGGTGCCGACCAGCACCGGCTGGCCCTTCTCGTGACGCTTCACGATGTCCTCGACCACCTGGTCGAACTTCGCCTTCTCGTTCTTGTAGACGAGGTCGGACTGGTCGATGCGCTGCATCGGCTTGTTGGTCGGGATGGGCACGACGCCGAGCTTGTAGGTGCTCATGAACTCGGCGGCCTCGGTCTCGGCCGTACCGGTCATGCCGGAGAGCTTCTTGTAGAGACGGAAGTAGTTCTGCAGCGTGACGGTCGCGAGGGTCTGGTTCTCGGCCTTGACCTCCACGCCTTCCTTCGCCTCGATCGCCTGGTGGATCCCCTCGTTGTAGCGGCGCCCCACCAGGATGCGGCCGGTGTGCTCGTCGACGATCAGCACCTCGCCGTTCATCACCACGTAGTCCTTGTCGCGCTTGAACAGCGCGTTCGCCTTGATGGCGTTGTTGAGGAACGAGATGAGCGGGGTGTTGGCCGACTCGTACAGGTTGTCGATGCCGAGGTAGTCCTCGACCTTCTCGATGCCCGGCTCGAGCACACCGACGGTGCGCTTCTTCTCATCCACCTCGTAGTCCACGTCGGGCGTGAGGCGCTTCGCCAGGTTCGCGAACTCGTTGAACCAACGGTTCGCCTCGCCGGAGGACGGACCGGAGATGATGAGCGGCGTGCGCGCCTCGTCGATGAGGATCGAGTCGACCTCGTCCACGATCGCGAAGAAGTGGCCGCGCTGCACCATGTCGCTCGCCTGCCAGGCCATGTTGTCGCGCAAGTAGTCGAAGCCGAACTCGTTGTTGGTGCCGTAGGTGATGTCGGCCGCGTACTGCTCGCGGCGCTCCTCGGGGGTCTGGCCGGCGAGGATCACGCCGGTCGTCATCCCGAGGGCGCGGAACACGCGACCCATCAGCTCGGACTGGTAGCTCGCCAGGTAGTCGTTGACGGTGACGATGTGGACCCCGCGGCTGGCGATCGCGTTGAGGTAGGCCGCCGTGGTCGCGACGAGGGTCTTGCCCTCACCGGTCTTCATCTCGGCGATGTTGCCGAGGTGGAGCGCCGCGCCGCCCATGATCTGCACGTCGAAGTGACGCATCCCGAGGGTGCGCTTGGCCGCCTCGCGGACGGCCGCGAACGCCTCGGGGAGGAGGTCGTCGAGGGATTCGCCGTTGCCGTAGCGCTCGCGCAGCTCGACGGTCTCGTGCGCGAGTTCCTCATCGGTGAGTTCGCTGAAGTCGTCTTCGAGGGCGTTGACCGCCTTCGCATACGCCTCCAGCCGACGAAGGGTACGGCCCTCGCCAACACGGAGGACCTTTTCAAGAACTGAGGCCACTGATGCACTCCACTTACGCTCGGTCGGGCTGACAGCCCGGCGCCCCGGCGGACGCACGCCGGACGGCATACTCCGCCGACGCTAGAGACATGCTACTTGCTCCACCCCGACGTTCGACCTGCCCGGCCTGGGAGGACTCTGGATGCCGGCGGTGAACGCGGTCAGGAGGTTGGCTCCTTCGTCCCACCCACCGAGGCGGCTCGCCGAGTTGAGGTGTCCGCGTGCGCCGAGCGAGACGCTGGCGGCACCCCACTGAGCCGCGAACTGCTCCGCGCGCTCCGGCGAGCAGTACGGGTCGTCATCGCTGTTGATCATGAGGACAGGGACGGCGGGCGTGACATCGAGCCCTGCCGAGAACGACTCCGCCTCCCTGGGGAACCGCGGACCTGCCGGATCAGGGGCTGCCACCAGGAACAGGCCGGCGACGTTCTCAGGGTGGAGGTGCGACCAGCGCACAGCGAGCAGGCAGCCGAGGCTGTGCGCGACGAGGATGGCCCGTCCCCCGTCCACCGCACGATCGAGCGCTCCGGACCAGTCCTCCGCATCGGGTTCGTCCCAGGAGGACGGCTCGATGCGTCGCATCTCGGGATGACGGGACTCCCAGATCGATTGCCAATGCTCGCTATCCGAGCCTCCGATGCCCGGCACGATGACTGTTCGCATGCACGCCCTTCCGGTTGTCCGAGGGGACGACTCAGCCCAGGCGGCCAGGATATCCCTGGGGCCGGATGCCGACGAGCACCGCTCTCGAAAGGACTCGCAGACATGACTCTTCGCCCGATCCGCTCCCTCATCGGTGCCGCCATCGCTGTCGCGGCGCTCACCGGGTGTTCCACCACGGGTGTTGCGTCACCGTCGACGTCGCCCCACTCGCCAGCGACACGCACCGCCGATCCACGCTCCGAGTCGGCGGCGCGCGCACTGGCCGAACTGGAGTCGCAGTACGGGGCGACCCTCGGCGTCTCTGCCGTGGACACCGGCACGGGCCGGTCGGTCGGCTACCGCCAGGACGACCGCTTCGCGTACGCGTCGACCTCGAAGGTGTTCCTCGCCGGCGCGGTGCTCGCCCGGTCTTCGGACGAGCAGCTGGATGCCACGGTTCCGTACACCAGCGACGATCTCGTCTCCTACTCGCCTGTCACCGAGACCATGGCGGGCGTCGGGATGCCGCTGCGCGACATCATCGCGGCGGCGCTTCAGAAGAGCGACAACACTGCGGCCAATCTGCTCTTCCGTCACCTGGGCGGACCGGCCGAACTCGAGAAGTCACTCCGTGCGCTGGGCGACGAGACGACGGAGGTCGAGCGCACCGAGCCTGACCTGAACGAGGCGGCTCCGGGCGACCCGCGGGACACCAGCACTCCCCGCGCCCTCGCCACCGATCTGCGGGCGTACGCTCTCGGCGACGAACTCCCCGCAGACAGGCGGAAGCTCCTCGTGGACGGCATGACCGGGAACGCCACGGGCGATCTGCTCATCCGGGCTGGGGCCCCGAGCGGGTGGACGGTGTCCGACAAGTCGGGCGCCGCGTCGTATGGAACGCGAAACGACATCGCGGTGCTGACGGCACCGGGTCACGCTCCTGTGGTGATGGTCGTGCTCTCCCGAAAAGCGGACAAGGACGCCACTTACGACAACGCGCTGATCGCGGACACCGCGAAGGTCGTGTCGACGGCGCTGGGGCTCTGACGCCGCTGGGACTTTGGCGCCGCGGCCGTGACAGAGTCGATGGCGGCCGCCGCCTGGGCGGCCGCCATCGACGTTCCCGCGGGTGCTGCCGCGGTCAGCCCAGCTTGCGTGCCGCGGTCGCGACCTCCTGCAGCTCTTCGGCCTCCTCGTCGAGCGAGATCACGCCGTAATCCCAGCCTTTGCGCCGGTAGACGACACTGGGACGCATGGTCTCCTGGTCGACGAACAGATAGAAGTCATGGCCGACGAGCTCCATGTAATACAGAGCATCGTCCACGGTCATCGGTACGGAGGCGAAGACCTTCTTTCGGATGACGACGGGGCAGTACTCCTCCTCCGCCTCCGATTTCTCCTCCGTCTCATCGGACACGGCGGGCAGTGTGCCGGTTCTCACCTGGTCCAGCACCGCGACGGGAGCCGCCGCGAGGCCGACCGCGCTGAAACCGTCGGTGCTCGCCTCACGCAACGAGGTCGGTCTGTGCTGACCACGATGGACCTTCCGTCGGTCCTTCGCCCGCCGCACCCGTTCGAGGAGCTTGCCGAGCGCGATATCGAAGGCCGCGTACTTGTCCTGTCCGGTCGCCTCCGACCGCACGACCGCCTTCGGACCGACGAGCGTCAGCTCGACCCGGTCGTCGCCGTTCTGGCTTCCCAGCTTCTCGTTGTGCCTGCTGACCTTGATCTCGAACGAGATCGCCCTCTCGGCCAGGTGCGCCACTTTCTCGGATTTCTCGGTGGCGTACTCCCGGAAGCGATCAGTGATACCCAGGTTGCGTCCGATGATGTTGATGTCCATGGAGACCTCCCTGTTCCGGCGTGACGACCGCCCGGATCACGAAGGGCGGATCGACCACACCTTTTCGACTACCGTAGTGCCGCCGACCCCATTAAGAAACCGGAAAACATACGGCATCCCCCCTGGGTGTTCTGGGTGCTCCCTGAAGACGTCCTCCAGCGCGGAGCGGCGTCCGCGCGATCGCTGCCGCGCCCGCTACTCGGCCTCCCGCGGCCTGAATCGCTCGCGCCGCCTCGGCGATGGTCGCCCCCGACGTGACGATGTCGTCCACGATCAGGCAGGTGCGGCCCGCTAACCGCTTCGAGGCCACAAAGCTGCCGCGCCGGTTGCCGGACCTCTGCACCACGTTCAGCCCCGCCTGGTCAGCCGTCTGACGCGAAAGTCGGAGCGCCCGCCAGAGGGGTGGCACCAGGATGTGCGCGCGGGCGAGCACCGAGCGGCTCGGGTGATAGCCCCTGCGGCGCCACGCGGATCGGGTGGAGGGGATCAGCACCGGCAGCAATGCGGCGCCTCCCCCGCCGCCCGGTCCACCCCGCGCGGTCTGCCGTTGCGCCTCCACCACCGCGGAACGCAGGGCGCGCGCCAGCGCTCGCACCACATCCACTCGGCCGCCGTCTTTGTAGGCGAGCAGCACGCGTCGGGCGACGCCCTCATAGCTCAGCGCGGACCAGACCGGGATCTCGCCTACAGCGTCGAGGCGGGTGACCGGTCGTAACTCCGCTTCGCACTCGTCGCAGAGCGATCGATCGGGGCGACGGCACCCGGCGCATCGCACGGGGAGGACGATCGCGGCGGCGTCGAGGAGGGATTCGCGGACCAGGGCGTGAGCTGTCATGGTTCGAGCATCCGGGTGCGGCACCGAGGGGGGACCGTCGACCGCCGAATCTGTGGAGAACCGGCGGGGCGCCGGGGCTGTGAGCACGCGGCGTCTGCCCTAGGGCTGCCCCTGCTGCACCGCCACGGCGCCCACCTTGTCGGTCTGCGCCTGCCAGCCCGTGCCGGTCGGCGCCAGGAGCGTACCGTCCGCGCTGAGGACGACGTAGGGCGCCAGCCCCGACGCTCCGACGATCGTCCGGCCGCCGGCCGGACCGGACGTCGTCGTCTGCTCGCCGCCGACCGTCTGCTGCGCGATGCTGGTGGCTTCGCCGTTCGTCGAGCTGAGCACCGCGATGGTGAGATCGCTGGTCCATGCGGCCGATCGAGGCTCCGATGTCGGCACCGCGAGCTCGACCGGTTCGGTCAACGACGTGGGCGACGTGTTGCCGCCGCGCACGATGCCCGCGGCCATGAGCGAGTAGCCGGTCGCGGTCTTGAGGAGCGCTGCGACACGCGTCCCGTCCCGGGAGACCGCGAGCGAGAGGATGGCGGTCGCGTTCGGCCAGACGGCCGTGACGGCGTGCGGCTCGGCGCCGGTAGCCGTGGCGACCTGGATGGCGTTGGGGGTGGCAGCGGGCACCGACCAGACCCAGCCGTCGGCGTCGAGCGACGGTCCGATGAGGCCGGGCCGCGCATCCACCCGCACCGGATCGCCGTTCTTGCGCACCGAGTACACGCCGGCCTGCGACAGCACTGCGGCCTGATCACGGGAAGCGCTGAGAGTGATCGCCGACGGGTGCAACGACGCGACCTTGTCGCTGAGGCCGCTCAACGCGCTGACGGTGTCGCCGTTGAGCGGGCCGAACACGTCTCCGCGATCGACGAACGGATGCGAATCGACGGACGGATTCCGGATGGGCAGAGCAGCGGCGCTGAGCGACGGGACCTGCTGGACATTGCCCTCGATCGAGAGCTGGACGCTCTGCGCCAGGCTGCCGAGGGACTGCTCGAGCTGGAACTGCATGCGCTGCAACTGGGTCGGATCGGCCTGGGCCGCTTCGGAGCTGAGGTCGACCCGGGCCACGCCGCCCGCGGTCGTCACCGAGGGGACGGCGAGCTGGGTCCCCTTCGGGAACGCGGTCGCCACCGCCCCGGTCAGCCACGGCGCCGGACCGGCGAGCAGCGAGCTCGCGACCCGCGTCGCGGCCGATGCCACCCGTGCCGGGAACCAGCGCGCGTCCGGGACGAGGTAGGCGTAGCCGGGGCTGTAGAAGTACAGGGTCTGCTGCGTGTAGACGGCGCGGAACGTGGGATCGTCGATCACCACGCCGTCGGGCGCGACCGAGATGCGCCACTCCCCGTTCTCCCTGACCAGCTGGTAGTTCAGACCGACCGGGGCGGTGCTCCCGACGGGGTGGAACGCACCGACGGCGTCGATGTTGGCGACGGGGGTCACCTCCACTCGCCACAGCGTGCCCTGGTCGTCATAGCTGCGGTTGCGCCCGTCGTCGACGGTGACCGACTCGTCCGGGTTCCAGTTGGCCGCCATGGAGCGTGTCAGGTACTCGCGGGCGATGGCGAAGTTGTTCTTGGGGCTGGACGCGGCATCGATGAATCCCTGGACGATCCGCTGCTGGCTCGCGCCCTTCTCGGGCGGCGACGGGTTGAAGTCCAGGTCGAGCGGGTCGTTGACCTGCGCGACCGGCGCGCCCTGCCGCACGGGTCCGGAGTCCGGGATGCTCGCGCATGCGGCGAGCGCCACCAGCACCAGTGCGGTCGCCGAAGCCACCGCGGCACGCACTCGCCACGACCGCCTGCGCCCGCTCATGCGTGGGCCTCGCTCCCGGTCGGGGACGGGTTCGTCGCGGGCATGGTCGCCCCGGCGTCGGCCGGGGGGAGCGGCAGAGGGGATGCGGTGATCTCGCGTCCGACGACGCGTGGAAGGGTCAACCGGAAACACGAACCGGCTCCCGGCGCCGACCAGACCTGCAGCCAGCCGGAGTGCAGCGTCGCGTCCTCCAGCGAGATCGCGAGTCCGAGGCCCGTCCCGCCGAGCGTCCGTTTGCGCGACGGGTCGGCCCGCCAGAACCGGTCGAACACATGGCCCGTGTCCTGCGGGCTCATCCCGATGCCGTAGTCGCGCACGGTGAGGGCGACGGCGCTCTCGTTGCTGTCGATGGTGACGACGACCGGACGCCCCTCGCCGTGCTCGATCGCGTTGCCGATGAGATTGCGCACGACCCGGCGGATGCGCCGCGGGTCCATCGGCACGTCGAAGTAGCCGCCGGGGGCGTCGAGGATCAGCTCGGAACCGTTCTGCTCGGCCAGCGTCCTGAGCTCGTCGACGCAGTCCTCCGCGAGCCGGACGAGGTTGGTGGGCTCGGCGTCGAGCACGACCGACCCTGCGTCGTAGCGGCTGATCTCGAGCAGGTCGGAGAGCAGGCGGTCGAACCGCTCGATCTGGGTGTGCAGCAGCTCGGCCGTCCGGGCGGTGGCCGGCGCGAACCCCTCCCGCTGGTCGAAGATGACGTCACCGGCCAGCCGAATGGTGGTCAGCGGTGTGCGCAGCTCGTGCGACACGTCCGACACGAACCGCTGCTGAAGTTGCGACAGCGTCGCCAGCTGGTTGATCTGGCTCTGGAGGCTGTCCGCCATCCCGTTGAACGACCGGGCGAGGGTCGCGAACACGTCTTCACCCCGCTCCGGGATGCGGACGGCCAGGTCGCCGGCGGCGAGCCTCTCGCTGGTGCGCGCTGCGACGCGGATCGGCTCGACCACGAACCGCACGATCACCCAGGTGATGGCGCCGATGAGCAGGATGAGGGCGAGGCCGGCCAGCAGGAGCGTGTTCTGCACGAAGAGCAGCGTGTTCTCGGAGTCGCGCAGGTTGTAGCCGATGTAGAGCTCGTACTTGCCGTACGACGGCAACGTGAGCTGCGATCCGACCACGATGCCCGGGTCGGTATCGCCTCCGGCAGGCAGGGCGACCGACTGGTAGTACTGCTTCGATCCGCCGTTCTGCACCTTCTCGCGCAGTTCGGCCGAGATGACCGAGTTCATGGCCGGGCTGCCGCGGTCGGGCGGGGCGAGGATGCCGGTGTCCTGTCCCGGCACCCGGTACGCCGCGACGAGACGGCTCGACGTCGACGCCTGCACGCTCTGAAGGACGGTGTTGAGCAGGTTCTTGCCCGCATCCCCGGAGGACACGTCGGAGGCGTTGAGGGTCGACTGCGCGGTGGTGGTCGCGCGGCTGGAATCGCGGAGGGCCTGGTCGAGCCGCGACTGGTACAGGTCGTTGCTGATGCTCAGCGACATGTAGACGCCGGTGACGAGGATGGCGACACCGGTGAGCAGCAGCGTGATGGCGACGGTCCGCAACTGCAGCGAGCTGCGCCACAGGCGCGCGAGACGGGTGGGCGCCTGGCGCCACCAGTCCCGAGTCGGCCACCGCGCGCCCATCCGTGGCTCCGGTCGCTAGGCCGCGGCGCCGGCGCGGTAGCCGACGCCGCGCACGGTCATGACGATCTTCGGGTTGTCCGGGTCCTGCTCCACCTTGGCGCGAAGGCGCTGCACGTGCACGTTCACCAGACGCGTGTCCGCCTTGTAGTGGTAGCCCCAGACCTGCTCCAGCAGCATCTCGCGCGTGAAGACCTGCTGCGGCTTGGAGGCGAGTGCGAGCAGGAGGTCGAACTCCAGCGGGGTGAGCGCGATGCGGGTGTCTCCGCGGCGCACCTCGTGCCCGGCGACGTCGACGATGAGGTCGCCGACGGTCAGCTCGTCGGTCGGCGGCGCGGCGGGCGCCGGACGCAGCCGTGTGCGGATGCGCGCGACGAGCTCCTTCGGGTTGAAGGGCTTCACCATGTAGTCGTCGGCCCCGGACTCGAGGCCCTTCACGACGTCGGCGGTGTCGGACTTCGCGGTGAGCATGATGATCGGGGTGCCCGACTCGGCCCGGATGCGACCGCACACCTCGATCCCATCGAGGCCGGGGAGCATCAGGTCGAGCAGCACGAGGTCGGGCTTGGACGACCGGAAGGTGTCCACTGCGAGGGATCCGTCTTCACAGAACACGGGGTCGAATCCCTCGGTGCGGAGAACGATGCCGATCATCTCCGCAAGCGCGGTGTCGTCGTCGACAACCAGGATGCGACTAGTCATGTGCGAAGTTCCCCGAACCCCTCTCGAGCGGCCTCTGGCCGTGAAGTGACATGACCAGCGTAATGGAGCAGTCTGCTACCAGCTTGAATGAAACCATTACGTGCCCTGTGGATGGGACAGCGCGCGCGGGAGCACTGTGCCAGCATGGGAGCAACGCACGGGGGGAACGAAAGGTACGGCGTGAGCGACGAACATAACTGGCAGGCGCCCGGCTCGAACGGGTCCACGCCGCAGGGCGGGCAGCAGCAGCCGCCACAGTACGGGCAGCAGCCGCAGTACGGACAACAGCAGCCGCCACAGTACGGCCAGCCGCAATACGGGCAGTACGGTCAGCAGCCGCAATGGCAGCAGCCGCCTGCCGGGCAGCCGGGATGGCAGCAGGCCTACCCGCCGGGTGGCGCACAGCCCGCCTGGACTCCTCCGCCGAAGCCCGGCCTCATCCCCCTGCGGCCCTTGACGCTCGGCCCGCTCCTCGCCGCCCCGTTCCAGGCGCTCCGCCGCAACCCGCGGATCACCGTCGGCGCGGCGCTTCTGCTGCAGGGCATCCCGTCCATCGTGGTGAGTGTCGTGATCGCCGGGGGGATCGGCCTGCTGGCCGGTCGCGTCTTCTCCGCGGAAGCGCGGGATCAGCCGGCGCTCCAGGCCGGCTTCATCGGCGGCACGATCCTGCTCGGCGTGCTCTCGCTCGTCATCACGACGGTGTTCAGCGCCCTGCTCCAGGGCGTGATCGTCGGCGACGTCGCCCGGGAGTCCCTCGGCGACAAGCTGACCTTCCGGGCCCTGTGGCAGCTGGTCCGCGGGCGGATCGGTGCACTGATCGGATGGACCCTGCTCTTCGCTCTGGCCTGGATCGTCGTGATCGCCCTGGTCGTCGCCGTCGTCGTCGCGCTGGCCGCGCTCGGTGGGAGCGCCGGGGCCATCGGAGCAGTGCTCGTGGGCGTCGTCGGCGGTCTCGCTCTGATCCCGCTCGCGTTCTGGATCAACACCAAGCTGGCGATGGTGCCGAGCGTGATCGTGCTCGAGCGCCTGCCGCTGACGCAGGCTGTCGCCAGATCGTGGCGCCTCACCACCGGCTACTTCTGGCGGACGCTGGGCATCATCCTGCTGGTCGGTGTGATCGTCTACGCCATCACGCAGACGGTCGCGATCCCCTTCGGCATCATCGGCGGTCTCGCGGGCGGGGTGTTCGCGCCGACGTCGGCGACCTCGGCCGATCCCATGCAGGAAGTGCTGGTCACGCAGCTGAGCGTCAATGTGCTCTCCAGCATCGTGACCTCGATCATCGGTGCCATCGGCAGCGTCATCCAGACGGCAGCGGTCGCGCTGCTCTACATCGACCTCCGCATGCGAAAGGAAGGGCTCGACCTCCAGTTGGTGCGCTTCGTCGAAGGCCGCCAGACGGGGCAGGAGCTGCCCGACCCCTATCTCCCGCAGGCTCAGCAGTACCAGCCTCCGCAGCCGCCCGCCGGGTGGCCGAACGCCTGACCGTGATCCGCTTCGACGTCCCGGTCGACCCCAGCTCGCCGGAAGCGCAGGACTGGCTGCGCGGGGAACTGTCGCGCCCGGAGTACCAGGCGGCGAAGCCGACGTGGTTCGATCTCGCGTCCAAAGCCGTGCAGGACTGGATCGGCTCGCTGTTCCAGGGTCCGGGCGGCGACGCCGCACCCGTCCTGCTCCTCGTCGTCGTGCTGGTGATCGCCGGCCTGATCGTGGCCGCATTCTTCCTGTTCGGGCGGCCACGGGTCAATCGCCGCTCCACTCTGGACCGGCGCGCGTTGTTCGGAGCGGACGAGGCGCGCAGCGCCGCCGACCTGCGTGCTTCCGCCGAACAGGCAGCACGTCAGGGCGACTGGGTGACCGCTGTCGAGGAGCAGTTCCGCGCGATCGCCGTCTCGCTCGACGAGCGCACGCTCGTCCACGTGACTCCGGGAACGACGGCGAACGAGTTCGCCGCGCACGCCGCGCGGATCGCGACCGACGAGGGCGACGCGCTCCGGCAGGCCGCCCGCGCGTTCGATGAGGTCCGCTACCTCGACCGGCCCGGCACCGAGGCCGCGTACCAGCACCTCGTCGCGCTGGATCAGCGGCTCCAGCGCGTGCGGGCTGCACTGCCGGCGGTGAACGCATGAGCGCCCCGGCACCCGCGCGCGGCCCGGAGACGGTCCAGCGCGAGACGCGCGACCCACAGGCGACGACGGCTCAGGCTGCGACGGCTCAGACCCCGACGGTCCGCCAGACCGCCCGCCGCGCGCTCCCGTGGATCGTGCTCGCCGTGATCGCGGTCGTCATCGCGCTGGGCGGCGCGCTGCTCACCGGCGGACGCGTCGCGCCGGGCGAGACGCTCGATGCGACCAACCCCGCACCCGCCGGAGCAAAGGCGGTCGCGCAGGTGCTGCGCGGGCAGGGGGTGGATGTCCGGACGGTGTCGACGCTCGACCGTGCGACCGCGGCCGCCGAGGACGGCGCCACCGTGCTCGTCTACGATCCCCTCGGCAACCTGACCTCGGACGGCTATCGTGCCCTGACCGGGGAGGGACGGACGCTGGTCGTCGTCGAACCGGACTTCGAGGCCCTGCAGACCCTCGATCGCGATGTGACGGCGGCGGGGGAACCGCGTGGTCCGGCTCCCGCCGACTGCGACGTGCCCGCCGCCGAGCGCGCCGAGCGCATCGACCCGCGCACCACGTCCACGACGGAGGATGTGGTCGTCCCCGGGACCTTCCGGGTGGCCGACGACGCTGCAGCGTGCTTCTCGGACACCGGCGGGCGCTCCTCGCTCGTGCGCACCTCCTTCAACGCCTCACCCGTCTACCTGCTCGGATCGGCCGCCGTGCTGACCAATGACGGCGTCGACCGCCTCGGCAATGCGGCCCTCGCCCTCAACCTCCTCGGCGGCCACCGCACTCTGGTCTGGTACCTGCCCTCCCTCGACGACCGTCCGGTGAGTGGGCCGCCGGACATCGCGGAGCTCACACCCGGGTGGGTCACCCCGGTGATGCTGCTGCTCGTCGTGGTGTTCATCGCGGCTGCGATCTGGCGCGGGCGCCGGTTCGGCCCTCTCGTCGTCGAGAGCCTGCCGGTGGTGGTCCGCGCCGGCGAGACCCGCGAGGGCCGTGCGCGCCTCTATCAGCGGTCGTCCGCGCGGCTGCGCGCGGCCGACGCCCTGCGCGTCGGAACCATCGGCCGGCTCTCCGCTCTCGCGGGTCTGCCGACCACGGCAACCGTGTCGGAAGTCGCCGACGCCGTCGCTGCGATCACGCGCCGTGACCGACTGGCCGTCCGCGACCTGCTGGTCGAGCGCATCCCCCAGACCGACCGCGACCTGATCGCGTTGTCCGACGAACTCGCGGAGCTCGAGAGAGCCACCGCGTCCGCCGTTACGCCCTCCGCAGGGCCCGACCGGAAGAATGGATGAATGACAGACGTCACGACGGGGACGGCGTTCCCCTCCTCCCCCGGCGCACCCGCTGACGCGGCGCGCCTCCGCTCCGCCCTCTCCGCCGTGCGGACCGAGGTGGGCAAGGCGGTCGTCGGACAGGACGGCGCGGTCACGGGGCTCATGATCGCGCTGCTGGCGCGCGGCCACGTGCTGCTGGAGGGCGTGCCCGGTGTGGCGAAGACCCTGCTGGTCCGCTCGCTCAGCCAGGCCCTCAGTCTCGACACGAAGCGCGTGCAGTTCACCCCCGACCTCATGCCGGGAGACGTCACCGGCTCGCTGGTCTACGACGCCCAGACCGGCGGTTTCGTCTTCCGTGAGGGGCCGGTGTTCACGAACATCCTGCTCGCGGACGAGATCAACCGGACGCCCCCGAAGACGCAGTCGGCCCTTCTCGAGGCCATGGAGGAGCGTCAGGTCAGCGTAGACGGCGTCAGCCGCCGGCTGCCGGACCCGTTCATCGTGGCGGCGACGCAGAACCCGATCGAGTACGAGGGCACCTACTCCCTGCCGGAGGCGCAGCTCGACCGCTTCCTGCTCAAGCTCACACTCGATGTACCCGAGCGGGACACCGAGGTGGAGGTGCTCCGCCGTCACGCCGCCGGGTTCAACCCGCGCGATCTCGCAGCCGCCGGAGTGACGCCCGTGCTCAGCGCCGCCGAGCTCCAGGCGGCGCGGGAGTCCGCGGCCCTGGTCGGCGCGAACGCCGACGTTCTCGCCTACATCGTCGACCTCGCGCGCGCGACCCGCCGCAGCCCCTCCGTGCGCCTCGGCGTGAGTCCGCGCGGCACCACCGCGCTGCTTGCCGCCGCCAAGGCCTGGGCCTGGCTCTCGGGCTACGAGTCGATCACTCCGGACCACGTGCAGGCGATGCTCGTGCCGGTGTGGCGCCACCGCATCCAGCTCCGCCCGGAGGCCGAGCTCGAAGGGGTGGGCGCCGACGCGATCCTGCGGTCGATCCTGCAGCAGGTCCAGGTTCCGATCTAGGCCCCCGCTGTGACCGTATCCGGACGTTTCGTCGCCCTGCTCGCGCTCGGCGCGCTTCCCGTCGTGCTGCTCGGTGGTGCGACGGGGATGGCGTACGCCGTGCTCGGCGGCTGGCTGCTGCTCTGCGTCGCCCTCGGGCTGCTCGACCTCCTCCTGGCCGCGTCCCCGCGTGCGGTCGCGCTCGAGCGCACGCTGCCCGGCCGCGTGCGTCTCGGCGCCGAGGCCGTCTCCGAGCTGTACGTGACGAACACCGGCCGCCGGAGGCTGCACGGAACGGTCCGCGACGCCTGGGAGCCGTCGGCCGCCGCCGAACCGACCCGGACGAAGGTCGACATCCCCTCGGGGGAGCGGCGCCGGGTCGTGGCGTCCCTGCGACCGTGGCGGCGCGGCGAACGCCGCGTGAGGAACGTGACGGTGCGGTCGTGGGGGCCCCTGCACCTGTGGGCTCGTCAGGCGACCCTCGACGCTCCCGGTCGCATCCGCGTCCTCCCGCCGTTCACCGCCCGGAAGCACCTGCCGTCGCGCCTGGCGCGGCTGCGCGAGCTGGAGGGCAGCACGAGCGTCCTGCTCCGCGGCCAGGGGACGGAGTTCGACTCGTTGCGCGAGTATGTTCGTGGCGACGACGTGCGCTCCATCGACTGGCGGGCCACGGCACGACGGCACGATCCCAACGGCGGACACGGCGCACGCGTAATGGTGCGGACGTGGCGCCCCGAGCGGGACCGCCGGGTCATCGTCGTGATCGACTCCGGCCGGACCTCCGCGGCTCGCGTGTCCGACGAGCCGCGCATCGACACTGCGTTCGAGGCGGCGCTGCTCCTCGCCGCCCTCGCCACACGCGCCGGCGACCGCGTCGACATGGTCGCCTACGACCGCATGGTGCGCGGTCGGGTGCAGGGCGCGACGGGCCCGGAGCTGCTCTCACGGATGGTGGATGCGATGGCCGGCATCGAGCCGGCCCTCATCGAGATGGACTGGTCCGCCATCCCGGCCCAGGTCTCTGCCCTGACCTCGCAGCGCTCGCTGGTTGTGCTGCTCACCTCGATCGAGTCCCCCGGAGGCTCCCGGGGGTTGCTCTCCGTGCTTCCACAGCTCACGGCGAAGCATCTGGTCGTCGTGGCGAGCGTGACGGATCCGGACACACTTGCGGCCACCGGCGAGCGCCGTGATCGTGCCGAGGTGTACCGCGCCGCCGCGGCGGAGCGTTCTCTGCTCGACCTCAGCCGTGTCGCCGCGGCGGTGAAGCGCCTTGGCGGCGACGTCGTGACGGGGTCGCCGGCCGATCTGCCGCCCGCGCTGGCTGACCGCTATCTGGCCCTGAAGGCGGCCGGTCGGCTCTGAACCGCGGCCCGCGTCAGGCGGCGACGATGCGGCGAGCGCCCGCCTCGAACTCCTCGAGGTCGCCGGTCTCCCCCGCGCGCACGGCCCGTCGGCCGAGCACCAGCATGTAGGCGAGGAACGCCGCCAGCGCGAGAGCGCCGATGCTGATCTTCGCCCACACGGGCAGACCCGACGGCGTCACGAAGCCTTCGATCAGCCCCGAGATGAACAGCGAGATGGCGCAGCCGACGGCGACCGTGAAGAGAGCCCGGCCGTCCTCGGCGAGCGCCTGTCCGCGAGTCCGCGGCCCCGGGGCGATCCACGCCCAGAAGATGCGGAGCCCGGCCGCGGCCGCCACGAAGACGCTCGTGAGCTCGAGCATGCCGTGCGGCAGGATGTACGAGAACATCACGTCGCCGCGCCCGTAGGCGAACATCACGCCGGCCGCAGTGCCGACGCCGACGGCGTTCTGGATGAGCACGTAGGGCACGAACAGCCCGGTGATCCCGAAGGCGATGCACTGGGCGGCGATCCACGCGTTGTTCGTCCATACCTGCCCGGCGAACGACGCCGCCGGGTTGTTGGAGTAGTAGTCGATGAAGTCGTGCTCGACGTACTTCCGGAGGTTGGCGTCGTCGCCCAGGTTGCGGAGCACATCCGGGTTGCCCGTGATCCACAGGGCGTACAGCGTCGCGATCACGATCGTCGCGACCGTCACCCCGAGGACGATCCACCGCAGCCGGTACAGGGCGGCGGGTAGCTGGAGCACGAAGAAGCGGGGCAGCTGGGCGAACAGATTCGCTCCGGCGCCGGTGAATCGCAGCCGCGCTGACGACAGCGCGAGCGAGAGCCGGTCGCCCGCTGCCGTAGCGCCGGCGCTCGTCTGGATGGCCGACAGGTCGGCCGCTCCCGACTGGTAGAGGTCGATCAGGCGGTCGGCCTCCGGGCCGTCGAGGCGTCGCTTCGACGCCAACCGGGAGAGTTCTTCCCAGTCGGCGCTGCGCGCGGCGGTGTAGGCGTCGAGGTCCATCTGCTTAGATGATATCTATGATGCAGGCCGGGGCGGGGAACGTGTCTCAGGACGACCGCGAACTGGTCACGGGCGAGGCCGTCGCCCTCGACGTGAAGCCGGCCAGCTACATCCTGCGGGCCGCCGGCACCATCATCGACTGGCTGGCCTACCTGCTCGTCATGTTCGGCTGCATCGTGCTGCTCGCGTACACGGGCGCCGGGCTCGACGAGGCCCTCGCGCGGGCGCTGGTCATCCTGATCCTGGTGTTCGGGATGGTGATCCTCCCCACCACGGTCGAATTGCTTTCGCATGGCCGGTCCCTCGGCAAGCTGGCGGTCGGGGCCCGCATCGTCCGCGATGACGGCGGGGCCACCGGTTTCCGGCACGCGTTCATCCGCGCGCTGGTCGGCGTGCTCGAGATCTTCCTGACGTTCGGATCGATCGCGGCGCTCACCGGCCTCCTCAACAGCCGCTCCAAGCGCCTCGGCGACCTCCTCGCGGGCACGTACAGCCAGCTGGTCCGCGTGCCGCGGCCGACACCGCTCTCCCTCTACCTCGCGCCGCACCTGACCGCCTGGGCCTCGACGGCGGATGTCGCCCGTCTGCCCGACCGCCTCTCGCGCCGCATCGCCCAGTTCGTCCGCCAGGCGCCCGACCTGACCCCCGCGGCTCGTCACGGGCTCAGCACCGAGCTCGCCCGCGAGGCCGCCCCGTACGTCTCGCCGCTGCCACCGGTGGACGCTGAGACCTTCCTCGTCGCCGTCGCGGTGCTGCGCCGCGACCGCGACGCCCGTGGGCTGGCTCTCGAGAAGCAGCGCCTCGACCGGTTGGACCCGGTGCTCGGCGCTCTCCCGCACGGTTTCCCCGACCGCTGACCGCCCCTCCTGTCGCCGCCCGCCCCCCGACTGGAGACGCCATGACGCACCCCCGCCGCATCGTCGACCTCAGCCACCGCATCCGCGCGGGTCTCGTGACCTATCCCGGCCTCCCCGCGCCGACGATCGAGCCGCACCTGACGCGCGAGGCGTCCCGGTCCGTGTACGCCACGGGGACCGAGTTCGCGATGGATGTCATCACCATGATCGGCAACACCGGCACCTACCTGGACAGCCCCTTCCATCGCTATGCGGACGGTGCGGATCTCGCCGGTCTCGACCTCGACACGCTCGTCGGTCTGCCGGCGGAGGTCGTCCGCCTGACCGGGCGGGAGGAACGCGGCATCCCGGTGTCGGCGCTGGAGGGCCGCGCAGAGCGTGGCTCCGCGGTGCTGCTGCACACCGGCTGGGATGCGCACTTCGGGACGCCGTCATACGCCACAGGCGCCCCGTTCCTCACCGAGGACGGCGCGCGAATGCTCGCCGAGGCCGGTGTCGCGCTCGTCGGCATCGATTCGCTCAACATCGACGACGCCGAGTCGGGCGGCAGCAGGCCGGCGCACAGCATCCTGCTTGCCGCGGGCATCCACGTCGTCGAGCACCTCACCGGGCTGGGCGCGCTCCCGGAGCGCGGGGCCCTGTTCACGGCGGTGCCTCCGGCCATCGAGGGATTCGGCACGTTCCCGGTGCGCGCCTTCGCGGAAGTGCCGACCGCCGACTGACGCGTGAGCGCGCTCAGTCGTGCAGGATGCGCTGGAACAGGACGTGGTCCTGCCAGCGGCCCGCGATCTTGAGATAGTTCGGGGCGACACCGATCCGCTCGAATCCGGCTCGAGTCAGGACCGACTGGGAGGCATGGTTGGCAAGCAGCGTCGCCGCCTGGATGCGGTGCAGGCCGTACTCGTCGCGTGCCGCGTCGATGAGCGCACCGAGCGCCGCGGAGGCGAGCCCCCGGCCGACGTGGTCGCGGTCGAGCCAGTAGCCGACGCTCGCCGACTGGAACGCGCCGCGGACGAGCTGGCTGAGGGTGAACCCGCCCGCGATCTGGTCACCGTCGGCGATCACGAGCGGGAGGGCCGCATCCACGTCGCGCAGCGCCAGCAGTTCGCGCGTCTGAGCGAGCTGTCCGGCCTCCGTGAAGAAGTCCTCCGTGCGTGTCGGGTCCCACGGGGCCAGGTGCCCGCGATTGCGCTGGTAGGCGGCGGCGAGCGCCCCGGCGTCCTGCTCTCTCCGCACCCGGAGGATCAGGCCGTCGGGGAGTTCCCGGTCGGCGAAGTCGAGGACCATCAGTAGCGGTAGTGGTCGACCTTGTAGGGACCGTCGACCGGGACGCCGATGTAGGCGGCCTGCTCGTCGGTGAGCGTCGTCAGCTCGACACCCAGCGCATCAAGGTGCAGGCGCGCGACCTTCTCGTCGAGGTGCTTGGGGAGCACGTACACGCCGATCGGGTAGTTCTCCGTCGACACGTACAGCTCGAGCTGCGCGAGCACCTGGTTGGTGAACGAGTTGCTCATGACGAAGCTGGGGTGGCCGGTGGCGTTGCCGAGGTTCATCAGACGGCCCTCGGAGAGCACCAGGATGCTGCGGCCGGTCGGCAGGCGCCACTCGTGCACCTGGGGCTTGATCTCCACCTTCTCGGCACCGGGCAGTGCCTCGAGCGACGCCATGTCGATCTCGTTGTCGAAGTGGCCCACATTGGCGACGATGGCGAGGTGCTTGAGGCCGAGCAGGTGGTCGAGGGTGACCACGTTCACGTTGCCCGTTCCGGTGATGAGGATGTCGACCTGGTCGATCACCGACTCGAGCCGGGCGACCTGGTACCCGTCCATCGCCGCCTGCAGCGCGTTGATTGGATCGACCTCGCTGACGATGACGCGTGCGCCCTGGCCGCGGAGCGCCTCCGCCGCCCCCTTGCCCACGTCGCCGTAGCCGGCGACGAACGCGACCTTGCCGCCGATGAGGACGTCGGTCGCGCGGTTCAGGCCGTCCGGAAGGGAGTGGCGGATGCCGTACTTGTTGTCGAACTTGCTCTTGGTGACCGAGTCGTTGACGTTGATCGCCGGGAACAGAAGCTGGCCTTCCTTGGCCAGCTCGTACAGGCGGTGCACGCCCGTGGTGGTCTCCTCGGTGACGCCGAGGATGTCGGCGGCGATGCGGGTCCAGCGGTCGGTGGAAGCGGCGAGCGACTCGCGCAGAGCCGCCAGGATGACACGGTACTCGTGGCTGTCGGACGCGGCGTCCTCCGGTACGGCTCCCGCGAGCTCGAACTCGCGGCCCTTGTGGACGAGCAGGGTCGCGTCGCCGCCGTCGTCGAGGATGAGGTTCGGACCGAGGTAGTCGGCACCGTCGGCGGCGGCCTCCGTCGACCAGTCAAAGATCCGCTGGGTGCACCACCAGTACTCCTCCAGCGTCTCGCCCTTCCAGGCGAACACGGGGACGCCCGCAGGCGCCTCGGGGGTGCCGGTCGGGCCGACGGCGATCGCGGCGGCCGCCTCGTCCTGCGTGGAGAAGATGTTGCAGCTGGCCCATCGCACCCGGGCGCCGAGCGCGACCAGGGTCTCGATCAGCACGGCGGTCTGCACGGTCATGTGCAGGGAGCCGGCGATGCGGGCACCGGCGAGCGGCTTCGCGTCGCCGAACTCCGCGCGGAGGGCCATCAGCCCGGGCATCTCGTTCTCGGCGAGCCGGATCTGGTGCCGCCCGGCGGCGGCGAGGGAGAGGTCGGCGACCTTGAACGGCAGGGCGGTGGTGGCACTAGCAGGCATGGCCCCTATTGTGGCATGCCCTCCCCGCTGCGTCCCGGGGATGACGCTCAGGCGCGGATGAGCACGAGCACCTCGTCGCGGATGCGCGCCATCGTCGCCTGGTCGGCCGCCTCGACGTTCAGTCGCAGCAGCGGCTCGGTGTTGGACGGGCGCACCGAGAACCACCAGAACGGCTCGTCCTGGCCGACGCGGCCCGTCACGGTGAGGCCGTCGAGCTCGTCGAAGTCGGCGCGCGGCGTGAACGCCTCCACGATTCGGGTGAAGGCGGCCGGGACGTCCGCGACGGTCGAGTTGATCTCCCCCGACATCGCGTACGGCGTGTAGCGGGCGGACAGCTCGGACAGCGGGCGGTCCTGCGCGCCGAATTCGGCGAGGAGGTGCATCGCCGCGAGCATCCCGTTGTCGGCGCTCCAGAAGTCGCGGAAGTAGTAGTGGGCCGAGTGCTCGCCGCCGAACACGGCGCCGGAGCGGCGCATCGCATCCTTGATCAGGGTGTGGCCGACGCGGGTCCGCAACGGAACGGCCCCTGCGGCCTCGATCGTCTCGGGGACGATGTTCGACGTGATGAGGTTGTGGATGACGGTGATCTCGGCGTCCGGGTCCTCCGCCCGTGCCCGCGCGATCTCCCGCAGGGCGACGATCGCGGCCACGGCGGACGGCGTCACGGCCGAACCGCGCTCGTCCACGACGAAGCAGCGGTCGGCGTCGCCGTCGAAGGCGAGACCGATGTCGGCGCCGTGCTCGACGACCGCGCGCTGCAGGTCGACGATGTTCTTCGGCTCCAGCGGGTTGGCCTCGTGGTTGGGGAACGTGCCGTCGAGCTCGAAGTACAGCGGGATGACGGTGATGGGAAGCGCAGGAAGCCCGGCGGCCTTTTCGAGCACGGCCGGGACGGTCAGCCCGCCCATCCCGTTGCCCGCGTCGACCACGACCCTGATCGGCCGGATGCCGCTCAGGTCGACGAGCGAGCGCAGGTAGGCGGCGTAGCGCTCGAGCACATCCTCCTCGCGGAAGGTCCCCGGGCGGTCGACAGCGGGAATGCCGTCGCGCAGGTACTCGGCGGCGCGGTCGCGCACCGCACCGAGGCCGGTGTCCATGCTGAGGCCCTGGGCACCGGCCCGGGACAGCTTGATGCCGTTGTACGTCGCGGGGTTGTGACTCGCGGTGAACATCGCGGCGGGCGCCTGCAGGGAGCCGGAGGCGAAGTACGACTCATCGGTGGAGCACAGCCCGATGGACACGACGTCGGCACCGCGCGCCTGCGCTCCGCGGGCGAAGGCCGCGGCGAAAGCCGGAGACGAGTCGCGCATGTCGTGGCCGACGATGACGTCGGTCCCTGCGGCCTGCACCTCGTCGACGAACGCCGCGGCGATGGCCTCGACGACCTCCTCCGTGAGGTCCTTCCCGACCAGTCCACGGATGTCGTAGGTCTTGACGACGGACTGCAGACGCGGGTCGGTGATGCTCATGGCCCTAACCTATCGCGACGGCCGCCCCGGATGCCGGAGCCGGGCGCCGGAGTCAGGCGTCGGCGACGCTGATGTGCCGGACGATCTGCCAGCCCTGCGGTGCGGACAGCCGCTCGGCGTGAATGGCGCACAGGTCATACGAGTGCGGCTCGTGCTTCAGGCTCAGCGGTCCGAGCACGGCCATCGAGTCGGCGTAGACGTAGGTGAGCGTCTGCACGGCATCGCGAGGACACGCGACACGGGAACAGGGACGGCTCAACATCGGGCTCAGACTACCGGACGGCGGCCGACGTAGGATGGCGACATGCCCCGCAACCGCCGCACCAGCAGTCAGACCCCGGCGACCAGCCGCTGGCGGAGCAGGCACGGCCGTGGCGCGCGGGGTCCGGTGACCGGCCCGCACCTGCCGATGCTCCAGAACCGGATCGACTTCTTCGACATGACCGTCGCATCCACCGCCGACTACCTCAAGGGCGTCTGGCCGGAGGAGCTGGCGAACGTGCACTTCGAGGTCGCGGCGACTCCGATCGGCAACTCGGGCGCCGACGGCGTCGACCGCTGGCGCGTGGATGCGGCCCAGCGACGCATCGTGCTGTACCGAGTGCCCATCCAGCGCCTGACCAAGCTGCACCACGACGACGAGCTGCACCGCCGCATGTACATCGAGGGATGCGTCTTCCGCGCTGTCGCCGAGCTGCTCGGCAAGGACCCGTGGGACCTCGCCCCCGACCGCTACCGGCACTTCTGATCCGACACGCCTGATCCGCGAGGGAGGATCCGGCCCTCGCGTCAGTTCGGGTAGACCGTGATCGGTGCGGCGAGCGGACCGGGCGGAGTGAGCGCGAAGGTGCTCGCGCGACCGTCCGCGGCGAAGCTGATGCTGCCGCGCAGGCCGTCCGCGCCCGTGATGCGGTAGCTGTCCGGGGCGACGCGCAACAGAGCGCCTCCCTCCGCGGGGACCGTCAGCGTGGCGGGCTTGCTGCCGGGCGCGAGCCCCTGCACCGTCACCGTCTTATCGGCCTCGCCCGCGTTCGCGAAGTGGAAGGTGGCAGCGCCGTCCGTCGGGACGGTTGCGAGCAGATCCTTCTGGAGCGGCTGGGCCGACGAGAACCAGGTGAAGTCGCGCGTCCTGGTCCCGATGACCGAGGTGCGGACCGCGGCGACGACGGGGACGTTCGCGTTCACGGTGACCGTGTAGTTGCCGTCCTTGAGGTGGTCGAGCGGGACCTCGGCGACCGTTCCCGCCTTGACGGTGGTCGCGTACGAGTCGCCCGCTGCCGTGCCGGCCTCACCGACGGCGCCGATCGTGATCTGGGCGTCGGTGTCGCCGGGAACGAGGAGGCGGACGACCGGGTAGGTGAACCCGACGCCCTCCGCCGACTGCTCCGCCTGGACCGCCGCCATCGAGGCGATCGTGACCCCCGGGATGATCTGCTGGCGTGCCGGGGCACCGGTCGGCCCGGCGAGCTCGGCTCCGCGCGGCTGGATGCCCTGCTCGAAGCTCTGCTGGAGCGATGCGGCGACCTCGCCGCCAGTCGTCTGCACACGGACGACCGGTGCCGCGGCGGACGGCACGAGCCCGGCGAGCGGGACGACCTTCTGGGATCCGGCCGGGACCAGAATGCCGGCGGCGCCCGGTGCGCTGACGGGGCCGGTCTCGGTGTACAGCGTCAGGTCGACCGTCGCGTCGACCTCGCTCGCGTTCGAGAGCAGTACGAGGCTCGTCTGGCCGAGGGAGGTCGAGCCGGCCGCGAGCCAAGTGTCGGCGCTCGGCTCGGCGCACGCAGTGGCGGCCAGCCCGAAGAGGTCGTCCGCGGCGGCCGTCTGGGACTGGGCGGCGGCGAACAGCGGCGGCTTGGTGGCGCCCTGCGGAGTGGAGACGGTGGCCACCAGCGGCGACTCGTCCGACGAGGACGTGTCGGCGTCCGGCTTCAGGGTGCTCGTGCGTACCTCCGCGCCCTCGGCGCGGGAGGTGTAGGTCGGGGCGCCGACTGCGCTCGGACGGGTGGCCTCTCCCGCGTCGGCCGCCAGCTGGAGCAGCGGCCCGGGGCAGATGCGCTGCTGATCCGCCGGTACGGGGGTCACGACCTGAGCGGGTGCGCCGATCGCGAAGTCGGGCAGCGGGAGCAGGGTGGCTCCGGCGACGGCCACGACGGCGATGCCGACGCCCACCAGGCCGCCGACGGCGCGTGCACCGATGCGGGCGATGCCTCTGCGGTCAGCCACGGTCGCCCCCTTCGAAGCTGCGTCGTGGTCGGATGATGGTCTCCTCCAGTCCGTCTTCGAGCGTCGTCGGCGACGGAGGCGTCGTCACGCGCTCCGGCTCGCGCTCGAAGGGGCGATCGGTGTCGTCGAGGGCGGTGTCGACGGTCTCGTCCCGGCTCGATTCGCGCACGCCATCCGACGCGGACGACAGCTCCGGCTCGCTCTCCGCGACCGGCTCGCTCTCCGGGATCGGTTCGCTCTCCACAACCGGCTCACTCTCCACCGCCGGCTCACTCTCCACAGCCCGCTCACTCTCCACAGCCGGCTCGACGTCGGGAACGTCGTCCTCCTCGGCGGACTCCACGACGGCCTCGTCGTCCGGCTCCGCCTCGTACTCGTCGAGGCTCTCGTCCGCCACACCATCGGCGGCGGCCGGCGTCTCGGGCTCATCGTCGGGCTCCACCGCGGCCTCCTCACGGCGCCGGCGGTCGGGCCGGCGAGCCGACAGCTCGGAGATGCGGTCTGCGGATCGCGTGGTCGGAATGGCCATCAGCACGGTGAGACCGATGACGATGCCCTGTACGAGCAGCACGATGACGCGCCAGATGCCCCCGGCATTCGCGGGGATCTGGGCCGCGGCGGGGACATCGGATGTTCCGCGGTCGAAGGCCCAGAGCCGACCGGTGGAGGTGACGCCCACCGGCGCGAGCAGCGGGTTCGCATCCATGGCCACGGCCGCGCGCGTACGTGTGGCGTCGCCGGACGCGACATCCTGGCCCGGGAGGGCGGTCTGCGGGGGTGTCAGCAGCACGAAGTCGATGCCGAGGCGCTTCAGTTCCGCCGAAGCGTCGTATCCGCTGCGGGAGGAGAGGTTGCCCGCCAGCTGCGCCAGCGCGCGCTGGTCGGCCGTGAGCGTGCGCTGGGTGTCCGCGAGCGTCGACTGGTCGTCGAGCGTCTGACCGCTGCCCCGCACGATCTCGGCCCGGATGCCGCCCTCGCCCTGCGGGATGATGCGCAGCGTCCCGGTGCGCGGCTGCGTGGCCGCCTTGGCCGTGACGACGGCGGGCATCGTGCGGCCGTCGCTCTCGGCGACCTCGGCGTGGCCCGTGAGGCTGACGATCCCGACCGGCACGACGGCGATCGCCAGCGTCACGATGGCGACCCAGGCCGGATAGACGGCGGCCCGGCCGATGGCCGACAGAGCGAGGACGGCGGCGCCGATGAGCCCGAGCCAGTACAGGCTCACCGCGGTGCCCGGCCAGATCGGGACGACCGTGCCGCCGGAGACCGCGACCTGCACGTGGAGGGCGGCGACGGCCGTCAGGAAGCCCACGAGCGCGACCAGCAGGGCGACGATCGCCCGGACTGTGCCTCGGAGGAAGAGAGCGAGGATCGCCACCACGCCGAGCGGCGCCAGCAGGATCGGGACGATCAGGTTGGCCGACGCCGTCGGCAGCTGCAGAGCGGTGGCGAGCGCATGCCAGCCGCCGAGGGTGCCGTCCGGGAAGCCGAGCGCGAGCTGCCAGGCCGGCGTCTGCCGTGCGTCCAGCGGGACGCCCGGGTCCGCGAAGATCGAGAGCCAGGCTCCCCGCGCTCCCTGCTGCCAGACGAGCGGCGCGAACAGGACGAGGGCGGGCAGCGGGATGAACGCGATGCGCGCGGCGCGACGGCCGGCGAAGACGAGGGCGGCGATCCACGCGATGACGAGCGCCGGGATGAGGATCGGGGCGCACGCCGCCGTCGCTGCGGCGAGCAGGGCCGTGGTGGCGCTGGCCGCCCAGGACCGGCGGGCGGCGAGGCCGGCGAAGAACAGCCACGGCAGCAGGATGTGCGCGAGCACTGCCGACGGACGTCCGCCCTGCAGAGCCACCAGCAAGGTCGGTGCCAACGCATAGGCGAGCGCGGCGAACGCACGCAGCGTCGCACGGGTCGTCAGCCGCGCGGCCGCGAGCCAGGCGCCGAGCGCCGAGAGCGGCACGGCGAGGATCCAGAGCAGCACGAGCGACTGGGACGGCTGCCAGAACGTCAGCGTTCCCAGGACCGCGAGCACGGCGGAGAACGGGTCCGCGGCGCCGACGAAGCCGAGGCTCGTGTCGCGCCAGCCGTAGCCGAGGTCCGCCCAGAGCTGGCCGACCGACGAATCGAGCGGCAGGAGTCCGCCGCCGGAGAGCGCGCCGGAGCCGATGAGGGGGAAGAACAGGGCGACGCCGACGAGGAGCGCGGCGAGCACCGCCCAGCCGCCGCCGGTCCCGAAGAAGTCGAGGTCCTGCTTCTCTCCCTGCTGGCGGACCATCGCCGCTTCGCGTTTCAGCGCACGGGCGCGGCGCACCTCGGCGAACGGGATGCGCAACGGGGCGACTGCCGCCCAGCTCACCTCGCGGGCGGCCGCGAGCCGCCGCCGGGCGCTGCTCACGGCGAGGCCGGAGAACGCGACCCGGAACGCAGCGCCGAGCTCACCGCCGACCGAGCCCGGCTCCTTGCGCAGAAGCCGCAGGAGCCCGCGCAGGATGCCGAGCGGCACCAAGGTCAGCCAGTGCAGCGGGACGGCCCATCCGGGGGCGTACACCATCCGACGGTGCAGCTGCGCGCGGCGCCGCTCCCCCGACAGACGACGGCGCACCGTCCACTTCGACGAGAGGTTCGGCCCGGCGACGCCCTCCCCCGCGATGGCGACGCGCGCCTGAGCCACCAATGTGACGCGGAACCCGGCGAGGCGGGCCCGTGTGCAGAAGTCGAGACCGTCGTCGACAGTCGGCAGGGCGGGGTCGAAGCCCTCGAGCCGCTCCCAGAGCGCCTGACGGACGAGCATCCCCGCGCTCGAAACAGCCAAGACGTCGCTCAGGCCGTCGTGCTGAGCCTGGTCGAGCTCGTTCTCGACCAGGGGCACAGAGGCGCCGAACGGCGTCATCGCCTCACCGAACTCGCGGATCAGAGCGGGGTCGTCCCAATCCACCAGCTTCGGACCGACCACGGCGACCGAGGGAGACACCTCGAGCGCCGCGAGCAGCGCCTCCAGTGCCCCCGGTTCCGGCGCGGTGTCCTGCGCCAGCAGCCAGAGCAGCTGCTCCGGATCGGACGCGGGAGGCAGGACCCGCACGGCCGTCCCGACGGCAGCGCCGAACGCGAGCTTCTCGGGGACATTGAGCAGCTGGGTGGGCTGTGCTTCCGAGAGCAGACGAGCGGCGTCGTCGGAGGTCGCACAGTCGACGGCGATCACGGCGTCCGGTCGACGGGTCTGCTCCGCGAGGGCGTCGAGAGTGCGCTGCAGGCGGGGGCCGCCGCTGTGGGCGACGACGATGGCGGTGACTCTCGGATACATCGCCAGTCAGCCTAGGTCGGGCACGCGCCGATCCCGTCTTTGGGCCGGGCGCGGCGTGGTTTCAGCGAACGACTCAGCCGGCGCGCTTGCGGAGCTTGCGGCGCTCGCGCTCCGAGAGACCGCCCCAGATCCCGAACCGCTCGTCGTTGGCGAGAGCGTATTCCAGGCACTGCGACCGCACCTCGCACGAGGTGCAGATGCGCTTGGCGTCGCGGGTCGAGCCGCCCTTCTCGGGGAAGAACGCCTCCGGATCCGTTTGAGCGCACAGAGCGTCGGTCTGCCAGGCCAGCGGGTTGTCTTCTTCGACCTCCGCCGGTCGGACGCCCGGGACCCCGAGGCGGACCGGGTCGATGAACCAGTCGTCGGGTACCCCAGAACGATATTCAGGAACTGGCATATCGGTCTCCCCACCCATGAACTGCTGAAACACGAGATTCCCGCGTTGCCCTAATTACACCGTTGTCA
The DNA here is from genome assembly GCF_043083605.1 of Leifsonia sp. NPDC014704. Lineage (NCBI taxonomy): Bacteria > Bacillati > Actinomycetota > Actinomycetes > Micrococcales > Microbacteriaceae > Leifsonia > Leifsonia sp. NPDC014704. The sequence continues at coordinate 1,746,993 of NZ_JBIBYW010000001.1, forward strand.
TTCGCTCACGTCAAGTCGCGAATCGTAAAGCCTTGACCGCAGGTCGAGAGTTCGCGACGCGCCGGAGAACGACAACAATCCCGACACGCCCGGTCGGCCGGGCCTGTCGGGAACGGTGTCAGGACGCCGCCTGGCGTGCTTCCCAGGCGCTGCGCACCATGTCCTCGAGCGAGTGACGCATCCTCCAGTCGAGATCGCGTGCTGCGAGCTCTCCCGATGCCACGATCCTCGCGGGATCCCCTGCGCGTCGAGGCCCCACTTCTGGGGTGAAGGCGATTCCGGTTACGTCGGCCACCGTCGACATGATCTGGCCGACGGAGACGCCGTCGCCGCTGCCCAGGTTGTAGACGGGCTCGATCGCCTCGCCGGCGTCGAGGCGCTTCGCGGCCGCGACGTGCGAGACCGCCAGGTCGGCGACATGGATGTAGTCGCGGACGCAGGTGCCGTCGGGGGTCGGGTAGTCGTTCCCGTTGATGCGGGGGGTGCGGCCGGCGACCAGGGCGTCGAAGACGAGCGGGAACAGGTTGTGCGGGCTGGTGTCGCGCAGCGCCGGATCGCCCGATCCGACCACATTGAAGTAGCGCAGTGAGGTGTGACGGAGGCCGGCGGCGACTCCCTGGTCGCGCAGCAGCCACTCGCCGATCAGCTTCGACTCGCCGTAGGGCGACTCGGGGTTCTTGAGCGTCGCCTCGGTGACGATGTCGACGTCCGGCGTGCCGTAGACCGCGGCGGACGAGCTGAACACGACGGCATCGACGCCCGCATCCTGCATCGCGGCGAGCAGCACCGCGGTGGCGGTCACGTTCTGCTCGTAGGTGTGCAGCGGCCGCTGAACGGACACACCGGCGTACTTGAAGCCGGCGACATGCACGACGCCGGAGACCGTGTTCTCGGCGAAGATGCGCGACAGCAGCTCGCCGTCGAGGATCGTGCCCCGGTAGAACGGCACATCCGCCGGCACGAACTCCTCGTGACCGCTCGACAGGTCGTCGACGACGACCACGTCCATCCCCTCATCGCGGAACGCCCGTACGACGTGCGCTCCGATGTAGCCTGCGCCTCCGGTCACCAACCACGCCACGTGCGGTCCTCCTTGTTCCTCATCCGGCCTTCGCCCACCCTATCGGCCGCGGAAACGGAGGCTTTCCCAGCCCGCCTCCCGCCGCTGTCCTCCCTTACCCGACCACCCCCCGGCGTGTCTAGCGCGACATCCTCCCTTTCAGCACGGCGGGAGATGCGAGTTCGCTCGTGCCGACTCGCGGAGAAATGGGAGGTGAATAGGGACGATAACCGCCTCAGCGTTTGGAAAGGGAGGAACTCGGCGCGATGGACGGGACGGAAGCCCTCCGTTTCGGACGGAGGCCGCCGAGGAGCTCAGACGAACGCCGCTTGGCCGGTGATCGCGCGGCCGACGATGAGCGTGTTCATCTCGCGCGTGCCCTCGTAGGAGTACAGGGCCTCCGCGTCGGCGAAGAAGCGGGCGACGTCGTAGTCGAGGACGATGCCGTTTCCGCCGAGGGCCTCGCGGCACCAGGCGACCGTCTCGCGCATCCGCGCCGTCGCGAAGGCCTTCGCCAGGGCCGAGTGCTCGTCGCGCTGCTCGCCGTCGTCGAGCATCTGCGAGACGCGGGTGCACAGGCCGATCGAGGCCGTGATGTTGCCGAGCGACTTGACCAGGAGGTCCTGGATGAGTTGGTGGGAGGCGATCGGCTTGCCGAACTGGACGCGCTCCTTCGTGTAGCGCAGGGCGGCCTCGTAGGCGCCGACCGCGACACCCACGGCCGCCCAGGCGACCTCGGCGCGGGTGAGGCGGAGTACGCGGGCGGTGTCCTTGAAGCTGTACGCGTTCTGCAGGCGGAGCGACTCGGGGACGACGACGTTCTCGAGGGTGATGTCGGCGTTCTGCACGATCCGGAGGGACTGCTTGCCCTCGATCTTCGTGGCCGTGTAGCCGGGGGTCGAGGTGGGGACGATGAAACCCTTGACCTGGCCGTCCTCCGCGCTCTTCGCCCAGATCACGGTGATGTCGCTGAACGTGGCATTCCCGATCCAGCGCTTGGAGCCGTTCAGCACCCAGTTGTCGCCGTCGCGGGTCGCAACGGTCTTGAGGCCCTGCGCCGAGTCCGAGCCCGAAGTCGGCTCGGTGAGACCGAAGGCGCCGAGCACCTCGCCGCTCGCCAGCTTCGGCAGCCACTCGGCGCGCTGCTCGTCCGAACCGCAGACGCCGATTGCCCCGAGGGCGAGACCGTTCTGCACGCCGACGTAGGTGCTCACCGAGGCGTCGACCCGAGCCAGCTCCAGTGCGACCCAGCCGCGGAACACGGCGGAGTTCTCGAACGGAGCGGTCTCCGGGAAGCCGAGTCCGATGGCGCCGTTCCTGTGCAGGACGTCGATGATCTGGTGCGGGAACTCCGCCTTCTCCCAGTACTCGTTGACGATCGGCTTCACCTCGGACTCCAGCTGCGAGCGCAGCGTGGTGATGAAGTCCTTCTCGCGATCGGAGAGGAGGTTCTCGAAGCCGTAGAAGTCGCCGGCGATGGTCTCGAAGGGCATGTCTGCTCCATTGCGTCCACAGGGATGGTCGGGCCGCCGTCAGCCTAAGGAACGCGCACGGCGCGGACAAAGCGATTGGTAGTTTGGTCCAACGGAACGAAAGGGATGGCGACGGATGTTTGTGCGCATCGGCAACACCCCGCGCGACTACGCGTGGGGCTCCACGACCGCGATCGCGGGCCTCCTCGGCACGGAGCCGAGCGGCGGACCGGAGGCGGAGCTGTGGCTCGGTGCGCATCCCGGCTCCCCCGCCCGCGTGCTCGACCCGGCCCTGGCCGGCGGCGCGGCCGACCTCGCCGCCTGGGAGCGCACGAGCGACCTCCCGTACCTGCTGAAGGTGCTGGCCGCTGCAGGGCCGCTGTCCCTGCAGGCGCATCCCTCCCCGGAGCAGGCCCGCGCCGGCTTCGAGCGCGAGAACGCGGCAGGGCTCGCACCCGACTCTCCTGAGCGCAACTACAAGGACCCGTTCCACAAGCCGGAGCTCATCTTCGCCCTCAGCGATCCCTTCGAGGCGCTGTGCGGGTTCCGCGACCCGGAGGAGTCGCGCCGGGCCTTGGAGCGTCTCGCGGCCGCCACCCCCGGCGGTGCCGTGCTCAGCGGATTCGCCCGCACCCTCGTCGGCGAGCCCGGCGCTGTGCTGCGGCGTGCGACAGAGTGGCTTCTCGGGGAGGACCCGGAGGTCGACCTGCTCGTCGCGGAGGTGGTCCGTGCGGCGCGCGCCCTGCCGGACGACCGCGACGCCGACACGGTCCGCATGCTCGACGAGGCCTTCCCCGGCGACCCCGGGATCGTCCTCGCCCTTCTACTGAACCGCGCCACTCTGCGCCCCGGCCAGGTGCTCTATCTGCCCGCGGGGAACATCCACGCGTACCTCCGCGGTCTCGGCATCGAGCTGATGGCGGCCTCCGACAACGTGCTCCGCGGCGGACTGACCCGCAAGCGCATCGATGTGCCCGAGCTGGTGAGCGTGCTCGACTTCACACCGATCGAGGCCACCCCGCTCGCCCCGGAGCACCCGGCCGCCGGCGTGGAGACCTTCCGGCCGGATGTGCCCGACTTCGCCCTGGAGCACATCGTGGTTGAGGACGGCGGACAGATCACGGTCCGCCTCCCCGGCACCGCCATCGCCCTCGTCACCGACGGAGAGGTGAAGCTGAGCGGCGCGAACGACACGGTGACGCTCACCCGAGGCGAGTCGGCTGTCGTCGTCGATGAGACCGAGCTCACGGTCAGCGGCCACGGCACGGTGTTCGTCGCGCACCCGAACTCCTGATCCGCCGACGGGATCGCGTAGCGCGGTCGGCTATCCTTCCCAGGTGACATCGCCCCGCGCCACGCTCCCCGCCCGCATCGCCGTCGCCCGCACCGCGACCGGCACGGCGGAGAACGCGTTCGCCGCGCTCGTGCTGTTCACCCTGTTCGCCGGCGACTTCTGGCGCAACACGATCAGCTGGCCGGGGTACTTCGTCCTCGCCGGAGTGCTCGCCATCGGCAGCGCGGTGCTCATCGTGCGGTCGCGGCCGCGCTTCCACTGGCGGACCACGCCGAAGACGCTCGTCCTGTTCCTGGTGCTGGCGATCGCATCCATCGCGTGGTCGGCGTATCCGGGGGCGAGCGCGCTCGGCGTCGTCTCGACGCTCGTCACGACGCTCGCCGGCGTCTTCCTCGGCGTGCGACTGGGCTGGCCGGGCCTGCTCAGCGCCCTCGGCAACGCGTTCCGCTGGATCCTGGGCCTCTCGCTGGTCTTCGAACTCGTCGTCGCCCTCTTCGTGCGGCAGCCGGTGCTCCCTCTGACACCGGTGTACGCGGTGCCGGAGGGGAAGCTCCCCCAGGCGTTCTACTGGAGCCGCGACCTGCTGTTCCACGGCGGCCCGATCCAGGGCATCGTCGGCAACAGCAACCTGCTGGCCATGATCGCGCTGCTGGCGATCGTGGTCTTCGCCGTCCAGGTGGCGGACCGGACCACGCGACACGGCTCGGCGCTGGGCTGGCTGATCGTGGCGGTGCTGACCCTCGCGCTCACCCGCTCTGCGACGGTCATCGCCGCCGCGCTCGTCACCGCCGTCGTGCTGGCGTTCGCGCTGTGGGCCCGCCGCGCCGGCGCTGAGCGGCGCGCTCCCGTCTACCTGGTGGCGATCGTCGTGGTGGCGGCCGTGATCGTGGGCGTCTCGCTGTTCTCCTCGCGCATCCCCGCTCTGTTCGGCAAGAGCGAGGACCTCACCGGGCGCCTCGACATCTGGGCGGCTGTCACGCACCTCGCGCAGGAACGCCCCGCCTTCGGCTGGGGATGGGTCAGCTACTGGGCACCGTGGGTGAAGCCCTTCGACGGCCTCGCCACCCGCAACGGCGTCGAATACCTGCAGGCGCACAACGCGTGGCTCGACGTGTGGTTGCAACTCGGGATCGTCGGCCTCGTCGTCTTCATCCTGCTCGTGCTCACGACGTTCGGCCGCGCCTGGTTCCTCGCCGTCGACCGCCCCCGCTCCACGATCGTCGACGACCAGCCGTACCGCGCGGTCACCCTGCTCCCGCTGCTGCTGCTCGGCGCCCTGATCGCTCAGAGCTTCGCCGAGAGCCGCATCCTGATCGAAGGCGGCTGGGCGCTCCTCGTGGCGCTGTCGGTGGCCACCAAGCGATCCGCGAACGCGACGGCCCCGTAGTCTGTGAGCATGGCAACGCCCCGTCGAACCCTGGTGCCGCCCGCGGTCATCGAGTTCCTCGGTTCCGCCCGTTTCACTTCGACGCTCGCCCTGCTGGCGGTCATCACCGGGTTCTCGACGCACGCCATCCGCGGGCTGATCGGCTGGCCGGGGCTGATCGGCGCCCTCGCCGTGCTGGTGGTCCTCGCGGCCCTCTCGTTCGCGGCGCAGTGGCGGCTGATCGAGTGGCACGGCCTGCTGCCCATCTCGGCGCTGCTGTTCGTCGGATGGTGTGCGGCCTCCATCCTGTGGAGCCAGTACCAATGGGCGACGCTCACCGGGGTGGTGTACCAGCTGATTTTCGCCTTCATCGCCGTGTACATCGCGCTGGTGCGCGACGCCATCCAGATCGTCCGCGTCGTCGGCGACGCCCTGCGGTTCCTGCTCACCCTGTCGCTGGCCCTGGAGGTGCTGAGCGGACTGCTGCTGGATGCGCCGATCCGCTTCCTCGGGATCCAGGGCAACATCGGCCTCGGCGGTCCGATCCAGGGGCTGTTCGGCACCCGCAACCAGCTCAGCATCGTCGCCCTGATCGCGTTCGTGACGTTCCTCGTCGAGCTCCGCACCCGATCGGTGCGGCCGCCCGTCGCGGCGTACTCCATCACGCTCGCCGGCCTCTGCATCCTGCTCGCCCACTCCCCCGTCATCGCGGCGGTCTCGGTGGTCGTCGGACTCGCCACCCTCGCCCTCTACCTGCTGCGGAAGGCCCCGGCGAACCAGCGCCCGTACTTCCAGTGGGGACTCGCCATCCTCACCGTCGCAGCGCTCGTGACCGCCTACATCTACCGCACGCGCGTGATCGACCTGCTCAACGCGCGCTCCGACTTCCAGGTGCGCTACCAACTGTGGATCCAGATCTGGCAGCTGATCCCGGTGCAGCAGACGGTCGGGTGGGGATGGATCGGCGCCTGGCCGACGGACCTCTACCCGTTCACGGCCATCCAGGCGAACACCGGGGTCTATCACTCGGACGGATTGAACGCGTACCTCGACGTGTACCTCCAGGTCGGCGTGATCGGCCTGCTGCTCTTCGTCGCCCTGATCGCGCTGGCGTTCAGCCGCTCCTGGCTGCTGGCCTCCAACCGCCGCAGCGTCGTCTACGCCTGGGCCCCGCTCGTGCTCGTCGCGCTGCTGGTCACGAGCGTGTTCGAGAGCTCGATCCTGGTGGAGTCCGGCTGGATGGTGCTCGTCATCTGCACCGTGAAGGCGTCGCAGGGCATGAGCTGGCGGCTCCGGCTGCCGCACCGCGACGCGAGCTGAGCCGGCAGGGCGTGCGCGACTTCGACTCGAGGGTTAGGCCGCGGGAGGCGCGCCCGCGTCCGAGGCGCGGCCGTCGTCGGCGCCGAGCCGGCGCTCGAGCTCTTTGACGCGCAACTGCAGCAGCACCGTCTGCTCGGCGAGCGACCGGGTCTTGTCCTCGAGGGTGGTGAGCTCGGCGCTCGCCTGGATGCAGACCAGGAACAGCACCGCGATGCTGACGAAGAACACGAGGTTGGTGCCGACGCCGACACCGAGGAGTTCGGCCGTCCAGTTCAAGATGCCCGGGAAGATGCCGATGATGAGCGCCAGCGTGCCGGCGAGCAGCCACCAGATGGCGTGCCGTTCGCGCATGCGCTTGCGGCGCATCATCTCGATGACGACACCCAGGGTGAGCAGTGCGGCGAGGATGCCGAGGATGTAGGCGGTGAGACTCACGACGCGTTCAGCTGCCTCTCGGCGGGGGCGATCGGGCGGAACAGGGCGAAACCGAGAGCGAGGAAGGCGCGGCCGAGGTAGGTCGCGGCCTTGACCGGGTTGTGCGACGGGACGCCCGCGGCACGCGGCCGCATGATCACCGGCACCTGCACGATGCGGCAGCCGGCGCGGGCCGCGATCACGAGCGCCTCGATGGTGTCGCCGAGGTACTCCGCGGGGTAGTTGCGGGCGAACAGGGCGACGGCGCGCGGACCGCTCGCCTTGAATCCGGAGGTGGTGTCACTGAGCGTGGTGCCGGCCGTGCGGCTCAGGGTACGCGACAGCATCCGCATCGCCCACTTGCGCGGACCGCGGACGGTGTAGTCGCCGGCTCCGGCGAAGCGGGCGCCGATCGCCAGGTCCGCGTTCTCGAGCGCCGCCAGCAGGGCGGGCACGTTGCCCGGGTCGTGCTGGCCGTCCGCGTCGATCTGGATGACGTTGCTGAAGCCGTGCTCCAGCGCGTACTTGAAGCCGAAGCGCATTGCGCCGCCGACGCCCATGTTGAAGGGAAGCCGGGCGACCTCGGCGCCCGCCTCGGCCGCGACGACGCTGGTGGTGTCCGCCGACCCGTCATCGACGACAAGCACGCTCACGCCGGGCAGCTTCTCGGCGATCTCGTGGACGACGGCGCCGACGGAGGCCTCCTCGTTGAAGGCGGGCACGACGATCAGCGTCTGTGCGAGCGAGGTGGGCATGATCAGGGATTCTAGCAGTCGGGGGTGTCCGGAAGCGCCGAAGGCGGCGCCGTCACCACCCGCGGAAGACGTGCGTGAGGAGCGAACGGATGCCGGCGCCGTCCCGTGTGGAGAGCGCCGCCGGGAGCCGGGTGGCGGCATTCAGCCGGCTGGAGACGTGCGCGGAAGCCACCCGCGCTGCGCTCCGCCAGCCGCGTGCGCGAAGCCGTCGCTTGACGTCGAGGAAGAAAGCGCGCTCCTCGTCGAACCGGGTGCCGTCCTGCGCCGTCCACGACGAGACGCTGCCCTCGTGCCGGCGGTAGCAGAAGGTGTGCTCGGGGAGAAGGACGAGGTCGCCGCCGTCGAGCACGATGTCGAGCTGCAGCGCGAGGTCGAGCACGACGTCGAAGGACGCGTCGAAACCGTACTCGCGCACGGTGTCGGTCCGCCAGCAGATCGACGGGAAGTACGTCCAGTTGCCGCGCAGGAGGCTCACGGCGAGCCGCTGCCCGGTCAGGACGGTCGCCTCGCGCCGACGCGGCCGGTACCAGGACTTGACGCGGTCGGCGAGCGGCATCGCGGGCGCTCCATCGTCGTCGATCACCGTCACGCCGGGCTGGAGGTAGGCGGCCCCGGGATGCGTTTCGATGGCCGCGAGCATCGAAGCCACGTACCCGGGCTCCATCAGGTCGTCGCACCCCATCAGCACGAAGTAGTCGGCGCTGACGAGCCGGACGCACTTGGAGAAGTTGCCGTTGACCCCGAGGTTCACCTCGTTCCGGACGTACTCCACGCGGGGATCGCCGAGCGACGCGACCCATTCGCCTGGCGCGGTGTCGGGATACACGTCGTCGACGACGACCAGGCGCCACCGCGGGTCGGTCTGCGCCAGGACGCTCTCCACGGCGGCACGGAACAGGCCCGGGTCACCGTAGAACGGCATCATGATGTCGATCGTCACTGCGTAATGGCTTTCGTCGTAGGGTAAGCGTGCCGCGCGCCGCGGTCGACCTCCATCCTTTCATGTGCTCAGGGGAGCCACCCATCACCGCTTTCGAACCGCTGAACGAACCCATTCCCGATCCCGAGGCGCCGGGGGCCCCTCGGTCTGCACGGTCGTCGGTCGCGCTGATCCTCGCCGCGACCGCGATCTCGGGGGTGGCGGGCTACGTGGTGACCTGGCGCGTCTACACCGGGGCGGGCGCCGCGGGCTACGGGGTCTTCTCGGTCTTCTGGTCCGCGCTCTTCCTCGTGGTGGGCGTGCTGTTCGGGCTCCAGCAGGAGGCGACGCGGGCGACGGCGCACACGGAGAGGGAGCGCGCCGCGAACACAGAGCGGCATGCCACCGCATCCACCGTTCACACGCCCTCGACGTCACTCTGGATCTTCGCCGCTGCGGCCGCGCTGCTGGTGGGTCTGCTGGTGCTCGCGACGAGCCCGCTCTGGGCGGTTCCGAGCCTGGGCGCCCAGAATGCCGGGCTGGCCTGGTTCGTGGCGGCAGGGGCTGCCCTGAACTGCGTCGTCGCGGCGGCGTCCGGCGTCATGGCGGGGAGCGGGATGTGGCGCCAGCTGGCTGCGACGGTCGCGCTGGACGGCATCCTCCGGGTGGTCGGCGTGACCGCGGTCCTGAGCGTGACGCACGACATCGTGCCGCTCGCGATCGCGGTGATCGCGCCCTTCCCGCTCTCCCTCGCGATCGTCTTCCTCAGCGCGCCGCGAGCCCTCGTCGCGAACGCCCGCGTGGCGATCACCGCTCGTGAGCTAGTCGTCAACACGGGCCGGACGATGCTCGCCGCGTCGGCGACGGCCGTCCTGATCAACGGCTTCCCGCTCGTCCTCTCGTTCTTCGCCGGGCCGGACAACCATGCGGAGCTCGGGTCGCTCGTGCTCGCCGTCACGCTCACGCGGGCGCCGATCCTGGTGCCGCTCACCGCGCTGTCGAGCTTCCTGGTGAGCCGCTTCTCGCACCACCCGGAGCGCACGGGCCGGACGGTGGCCTCCCTCCTGCTGCTGATCGCCGCTGTCATCGCCGTGCTGTGTGCGGCGGCGTGGCTGTGGGGCGAGCCCGTGATGCGCTTCGTCTTCGGCCCGCAGTTCGACCTCGATGCCGGCGTGCTGGCCGCCCTGATCGCCTCGTCGGGCCTCATCGGAGGACTTTTCGTGAGCGGCTCGGCGGTTCTCGCGCGCAACCTGCACGGGCTCTATGCCGGGGGCTGGGTGGCGGCGTCGCTCGTCACGCTGGCGCTGCTGTTCCTCCCGCTCCCTCTTCCGCAGCGCGCAGCACTGGCCTTGGCCGCCGGCCCGGCGGTGGGGCTCGTCACGCATCTCGTTGCGCTGCGGATGCTGGGCGGATCGCGGTCGACCGCGCTGGCCTGAGAACCGCGCGCGACCCACGTCGGCGTCACGCCGCCGCAAGACCGCTAGACGTGCATCCCGGCCGATCATGACGCGATCTCAGGTGTGAATCCCCTATGGTGTTGATGTGCAACCTGGGCGTACGGCGGTGACATGACGGTCCTCCAGCGACGAGCCGGAAGCACGGATGAGACGGATCCCGTGATCGACCGACAAGAACCCGCCGCCCGGACGCGCCTCCCCGCCCGCGCCTTCCTGGTGTCGTGGGCGCTGCTGAGCCTCCTGTGCCTCTGCTGGGGCTTCGCGACCCCGATCTCCGGCTCCCCCGACGAGCCCGCCCACATCGTGCGAGCGGCCAGCGTCGTGCGCGGCGAATGGGTCGGCACCCCGAGCCCGGTGGGCAACGTCGTCACGGTTCCCGCGTACATCGCCCGGTCGCAGGCCGTCACGTGCTTCGCCTTCCACCCCGCCGTCGACGCCGACTGCGGCATCCAGGAGTTCTCGGATCCGGACGCGGCCACGCGGTCGACCACCAGCGCCGGCCTCTACAACCCGCTCTACTATCTCGCCGTCGGATGGCCGACGCTCATCGTCCACGACACGGGCGGCATCTATGCGATGCGGGCGGTCAGCGCCCTGTTGACGGCCCTGTTCCTGGCTCTCGCCTTCGCGGTCACCACGACACTGCCGCATCGTCGGCTCGCCATGCTCTCGTATGCCCTGGCGATCACGCCGATGATGCTGTTCCTCGGGGGAACGGTCAACCCGAACAGTCTGGAGGCGGCCGCGACTCTCGCCGTCTTCGTGGCGATGCTCGCGATCGCGCTCGATCGAACCTCCGCCGGACTGCGCTCGAATCTCTGGGTCGTCGGCGCCGGCATCGCCTTGGCGGTGAACGCGCGCGGACTGTCACCCCTCTGGCTGGTCGTCGCCATCGGCGTCCCCCTCGTGCTCATCCCGGGGCAGCGACTGCTCGCGCTTCTGCGCCGCCCGGCCACGATCGTCACGATGGCTGTCTCCGCGGTCTTCGTCATCGGCGCGCTCGCCTGGACGCTCGGCTCCAACTCGCTCGCCAACGCGATCGTGAAGCCGGATGAGGCCCTCCAGTTCCCCGGCGTCGGCGCGTCGCCGCTGACCGGTTTCCTCCGCGTCCTCACCGGCACCGTGGGTTACGGCCAGGGCCTTGTGGGACTGTTCGGCTGGCTGGACACCCCCGCGCCCGACGTCGTCGTCTACCTCTACGGCGCCGGCATCGCCGCCCTGGTCGTCGCGGCTCTCCTCGTCCTCCGCGGACGGCGGCTCCTGGCCTTCGCCATCCTCCTCGCCGCCTTCCTGCTGCTGCCGGCGATCGTCCAGGCGGTCTATATCCACGGCGGAGGCCTCATCTGGCAGGGGCGCTACAACCTTCCGCTGTTCCTCTGTCTCATCGTGGGCGCCGCGGCGTTCCTCGGCCCGCGTGCCGAACTCATCGCCCCGACGACGATGCGACGGCTCGTCCTGCTCGTGTCCGTCCTCGCGGTCGGTGCGCAGTGGTGGGCGTTCGAGGCCACGCTTCGCCGCTACGCCGTGGGCGGCAACGGCACCCTCCGGCTGTTCCTGCTCGGAGACGCGCCGTGGTCACCGCCCGGCGGGAACCTGCTGTGGCTGCTCCTGAGCGCGGTGCTGATCGCCGCCTCCGGCGTGCTCCTCGCCGTGGCGACGTGGCCGCGCCGGGAGACGGACGTCGCCGTCGCGCCAGCCGTCCGGTGAACGCCGGCCGAGGGCGGCGGACAGGTAGACGGCGATCAGCGCGACGAACAGGGCCAGCAGCGAAAGCCCGTACCGCTCGCTGAGCGGGGTGTAGTAGCCCACCGTCACGCGGGTGAAGAACGCCAGCCCGGGGCCGAGGAGCAGGGTCACAGCCAGGAGGCTCGAAGCGAGCACGAGGTTGCGGCCGCCCCAGAACCGATAGCCGACGATCAGTCCGACCAGCGATCCGATGGTGAGCACGACGAGGACACTGGAGACGGCGAGCCCGAACGCCCCGGAGAAGCTGACCGGACCGCCGACCGTGGTGAGGAACCGGAACGCCTCCGTGACGAGGGCGCGCGGCGACAGCTCCTGCCGCACGGTGTCGACGCCGGGAGAGGTCGACGGCAGGGTGAGGGCCGCTCGCAGCGCCAGCCAGCCGACCTGCGCGCAGAGCGCGAGAACGACCGCCGCGATCGCCGAGAGCGAGCGCCCGTCGGTGAAGATCCGGGCCAGACGGTTGTTCCGCAACGGGCGGTCTGCGGTGGAGCGCTCGACGATCACTCCCACCAGCAGTGCCAGACCGACGGCGCCCACCGCCGCGAGGTTCTGGACCTTGAGCAGCACAGCGAGGGTGGCGGCGACCGGGAGCAGCACGATCGCCGGCCGATGGCGTCGCCACGCCCACACCCCCAGACAGCCGAGCCAGGCCCCGACGGCCAGGGAGGGCGCGTCCGTGCTGATGTACGTGGTCGACCAGTACGCCGCCGGGGTCGCGATCACCACGAGCCCGGCGACCAGCCCGTAGAGCGGGTCGACGCGGAGCAGCCGGATGAGGAGCCAGACGCCCACTGTTCCGAGCGCGAGCCAGAACGCCCCCACCAGGCGTCCGGCGTGCACCAGATCCATCCCGGTCCACACGAACGGCTGGGCCAGCGCCCACGTGACGGCGAAGTAGACGGGTGTGTAGATGTCGGCGCCGGTGTGACCGGCGTAGGGGTAGAGGGAGTCCTTGTCGAAGTCGGAGCCGCGGCACGACTGGACGACGATCGTGTACTCCTGAACGCCCAGGCAGGCCAGCGCCTGCCGTGCGACGTCGCCGGTCTCCTCACCGTTGCGGACGACGCCCTCGGTGGGCACCTTGGCGAGGTAGTCGACGTAGACGTACTCGTCGTAGGGCGAGAGGGCCCGCGCGTGGGAGTTCTGCCAGGCGACGAATCCCGCGCTCGCTACGATCAGGATCAGGATCGGCGCGATCACTCCCCTGAGGACACTCAACGCACGCGACACGACACTCCGTGAGCCAGGCACAGGCTCCGCCCTTCCCCTCCAGCTGGGCGCGGTGCGTTTCGACCTCCCGCGCCGGCGGCGATCGACCGCCCGGACATCGTATCAGCGCAGGTCTCTCGGACTCCGCGCGACGGGCTCAGGCGGGCTGCAGCAGGTCGCGCACGATGTCCGCGTTGCCGCGGCTCGCGAACCGCGCATAGTCGCCTCGTGCGGCCAGTCGCAGCACGGCGGGAGCCCGGAGGATGCGCGCGGCGGGCATTGCCGCCCGTGCGGTCTCGAACTCCCGCTTACGCCTGGCGAGGTCCAGAGCTTCCTGCGGGATGCGCTCCCCCAGCGCTTCGAGCCGGGTCACCAGCACCTGGGCGCGTCGCGCCAGCCCGCGGTTGCGGTCGCCGCGAGCCTGCAGGACGCGCGCCGCCTTGCCCCGGAGCGTCGGGTCGGCGACCCCGATCTGGTTCGAGCCGTGGCGACGGTAGTCGGTCAGCGGGTCTTCGAGCACGTCGGCGCCCGAGAGAGCCGCCGCGATGATTGCCAGCCATTCGTCGTGCACCCACTCGTCCGGGAACGGCAGCGCCGCGTCCAGAAGTGAACGTCGGAAGACGACCGTCGCGCCTGTCGCCAGGTTGCGGCGCAGGTAGACCCGGAAGGCGTCACCGGCATGGATGCCGTCGCGGTCGGCACGGGTCACCTCGAGCGACTCGAACAGGGTCGCCCCCGCCGGCCGTCCGACGCCGTCGATCAGCCGCGCATCGGTGTGGAGGAACAGGAGCGACGGATCGTCGGCGAACCGTGCGGCCATCCGCTCGAGCTTGTCGGGCATCCACGCGTCGTCCTGGTCGCTGAGCGCGATCAGGTCTCCGTGGGTGGCCGTGACCGCCTGCTCGAAGTTGCGGACCACCCCCAGAGCGACCTCGTTACGGAGGATGCGGGCGTCGGGGAACCCGGCGAGCGCGGTCTCCGCGACCGCCACTGTCGTGTCGGTCGAGCCGTCGTCCGAGACCACGATCTCCGCGGGCGGCCGCGTCTGCGCCCGGATGGACCGCAGCTGGGTGCCGAGGAAGGCCGCGCCGTTGTACGTGCACAGCGCGACCGAGACCGACGGACGGGTCACAGCGACCGCTTGACCCGGCTGGTGATCTTCTTGGCTACGACCTTCGGTCCGCCGTTGCTCAGATAGTGGAAGAACAGGCCGACATCGTGGCGGATGCCGTGCTTCTTGCGGCGCACGGCCCGCCCGGCGACCGGACGCGACGACCGCACGGCACCGCTCTCGACGAGGTCCGGCGCGTGCCGGGCGTCGGCGACGAACGCCGTGAGCGGCCGCAGCACGTTCTCCCAGAAGTACCGCTCACGCACGCGACGGATGTTGCGCTTCGCGGCCTTCACGAACGCCTCGTCGTAGAGGATCTTCTCCAGCGCATCGCGCAGGGCGGCGACGTCGCCGGACGGGACAACGATGCCGAGCTTCTCCTCGCGGACGAGGTCGGCGAAGTGGTCGCCCTCGGTGACCACCATGGGCAGCTCGGCCCACAGATAGTCGAGGATGCGGGTCCGGAACGAGAAGGTCGTCTCGATGTGGGCGAAGTGCGTGCTGACGCCCGCATCCGCCTCGGTGAGGTAGTTCTGCCGGTCGGCGTAGTCCACCCACGAGTCGTTGAAGAAGACGGCACTGTCGAGCACGCCGAGTTCGCGGGCGAGCGCTCGCGACTCCGCGACGATCCCCATCTCCGGGACACCGGGATGCGGGTGCTTCGTGCCCTGGAAGAACAGCCGGACGTCGGGGTGCGTCTCGTTCAGCGCGGCGACGGCCCGGATGAGGGATGTCGGATCGAACCAGTTGTAGAGCCCGCCGCTCCACAGCAGCACCTTGTCGTCGACGCCGATGCCCGGCCGGACGCCCTTGAGCACCTCGCGCTCGTGCCGCGGCGGGGTGCTGGAGAGCCCGAACGGCACGACGTCGATGAGGCGCTCGAGATCCGGGTCGGTCTCGTACACGGACGGGTTCACGCGGCCGAGGGCCGCCAGCTGACCGAGGTAGAAGTGACGCTGGCGCTCCGAAGCGCACAGGAAGAAGTCGCCGCGCTCCAGCTGCTCGTTGAGGACGTCCGTCGCGTCGCCGACCTGCTTCTTCCACTGCGCGGCACCGAGTTCGCGGCCCTGCTCCAGCTGCTCCAGATGCATCGGGTCGTAGATGTCGGCGACGATGATCTTGTCGGTGGTGCGGATGCTGTCGAACAGCGCCATCGCCAGCCCCTGGAAGACGATGACGTCGGCCTCGCGCTCGAACGGTTTCATCGCACGGTCGTCTCCGGGCCGCACATGCGCGACGCGGAACGGCGCGGAGACCGGCTCGACGCCCGCGAGCGAGACGAGGGTGACCTCATTGTCGGCGGCGAGCGCCTCGGCCATGTGCCAGGCGCGGATGGCGGGGCCGGCCATCTTCTCGCCGATGGGGTCGCCCGTGATGATCAGCACGCGGGTCACCTGCGGCGGCTCGGTGACGGCGAACGCGGTCGCCAGCTTGTCGTAGCCCTCGAGGTAGTGGTCGTTCTGGAACGAGGGCGCATCCGTCTCGCCGAACAGCGACCACAGCCGCGCGTCGGAGACGACCCGGGATGCCTGGATCTCGCGCCGTGACTCGGCCAGCGACGGCAGGTTCTCGACGAACTGGTCGATCGCGAAGACACCGGCCAGCGTCTCGCGCGATACCTCCTGCGTCGGCGCGTCGTCGCCGCCCTTGCGGAGGTCGAAGGAGGCGGAGTCGAGGTCGCCCTTGGCCACCGCGCGTCGGACGGCGAGCGCGAGGGTGGCGGGCAGCGCGTCGGCGAGCGCCTCGTCGCCGAGGTTCTTGTACTGCGTGTACAGCGCGTTGCGCTCCAGCAGGTAGGTCTCTTTGAACGCCCCGAACTTGCTCATCGAGGCGTGGTGCTTGTGGTACGCCAGCGAACGCGGCTCGTACACGTAGCGCCAGCCGCGGAGGTTGAGACGCCAGCCGAGGTCGACGTCCTCGAAGAACATGAAGTAGCGCTCGTCGAAACCGCCCAGTGCGTCGTAGACGTCGCGACGGACGAACATCGCGGACCCGGTGCCGAACAGTACGTCGGACGGCTCGTCGGCGCTGGAGGGCACGGGCTGGGCGGTGAGCGGCTTGTAGCCCTGGCCGAACCAGGTCAGCGCCGAGCCGATGTAGTCCACCAGCTCGCCGTCCCAGTCGAGCACTTTGCTGGCGACCGCACCGATGGCGCTGCTCTCGCCGAAGCGCTCGACGGCGGCGGCGATCCACCGCGCATCCGGACGGGCGTCGTTGTTGAGGAAGGCGACGATGTCGCCGGAGGACGACCGGACACCGAGGTTGCAGCCGCCGGCGAAGCCGAGATTCTTCTTCGAGACGATCAGCGTGATCCCCTCGATAGCGCGCAGCCGCTCGGCGCTGTCGTCCCCTGAACCGTTCTCGACGACGACGATCTCGAGACGCTCGGCGGGCCAGTCCTGCTCACGCAGATGGCGGATCGCCTGGAGGGTGTCGTCGGTCCCGCGGAAGTTCACGAGAACGACGGAGACGACGCCGGGACGGAGGTTCGGCATAGAGGCCTTCCTGTTCGCTTGCGGAAACCGATCTTAGCAATCGGCACCTCGGCGACGGCTGCGCCGCGACCGTCAGCGGACGGTCACGGAGCGGCAGCCCATCTGGGTGAACCCGGTGCTCGTCTGCACACAGACCGAGTACGTGCCCGCCGGCCGCGGGATCGTCACGTCGAACCCGTGGTAGGGCCCGGCCCCCGGATACAGGTTGTTGAACCAGCTCACCGGCAGGTTGGCCTTCGCGGCCGCCCCGGCACCGCTCACGTCGATCCAGACGTAGGACGGAACGCTGCGCTGCGTGAGGTCGACGGCCCAGCCGTGCACGCGAAGACCTCCCGGCACCGCTTCAACGCCGTCGAGCGAGCCCGAGTCGGACTGCGTCACCGTCACCGTCTTACAGCCGAGGAGTTGTGTGCCCCCGACACCGTAGACGCAGACCTGGTGCGTGCCCTTGGTCGCGGGCAGGAACAGGTCGAACCCGTTCGCCGTGCCGATCCCCGGGAGGAGGTTCGGCAGCCAGCTCAGGCTCTTGTTCGTCTTGTACGGACCGCCGGCACCGTCGACGTTGACCCACAGGTACGACTGGCTCGGCGACGTGTAGTCAGCGGACCATCCGCCGATCTGCACCCCTCCGGGCACGGCGGTCGCCGAGTCGAACGAGCCGGTCCCGCGAGGCACCGTGAGGGTGACACTGCGGATGAGCACGTTCTGCGTCCCGTAGACGCCGTAGACATCGAACTTGTGTGCACCCGGCGACGCAGGCACTGTCACGTCGAAGCCGTGGGCCGTACCCGAGCCCGGGTAGTAGGTGTTCAGCCAGTTCGTCGGGTTCCCCGCCTTGTACGGACCGCCCTGCCCGTCGACGTTCACCCAGATGTAGGCGGGCGCGGTTGTGGCGAAGTCGACCGCCCACCCGGTCATGCGCGCCCCGCCCCAGGTCGCCGTGGCCGTGTCCAGGCTGCCCGAGCCGTACGGCACGGTGACGTACTTGCAGCCGAGGAGCGAGTTGGCCGAACCGCGGACGTTGTAGACGCAGATCTGGTGATCGCCCGGCGCCGCCTGGATGAGCTCGGAGAACCCATGGTTCGGGCCGTATCCGGGGAACATGGCGTTGAACCAGCTCAGCGGCTTGTCGGCCTTCGAGGGACCGCCCTGTCCATCCACGTTCACCCAGATGTACGAGGAGGCCGTGGTCGACGGGTCGTAGGACCAGCCGCTGATCTGGATGCCCTTGTAGGTGCCGACCGCGCTGTCGAACGAGCCGTAGTGCGGCGCCGTGGTCGAGCCGAACCAGTCGGTGTACATGCGGAAGAAGTTGCGGTTCCCGTACGCCGAGCACCCATCGCCCGTTCCGTAGAGGTTCGCGAGGGCCGCCGGATTGGGCGTGTACGGCGTGTAGTAGTAGAGCGCGGCGGTGGCGGCGTTCTGGATCTGGACCGCCTTGGTGCCGCAGGCCGCGTTCGGGCTGTACTGGATGTTCGCGACGCCGCCGACCGGGATCCAGGTGAAGAAGTTACTGGTGCCCGCCGGGTTGCCGTAGCGCTTGAACTGCCACGCCGCCTTATAGACCTGGTTGTAGAAGCCGAAGTACTCCGAATCGCACGGCGCGGTGTCGGGACAGGCGTAGCCCATCGCGATCTGGTAGCGGGATGCGGTCGGGGCGGTCGAGGAGACGAGCCCCTGCTCCTTCTCGAGCGTGACCAGGATCGCCTTGGCGCTGATGCTGCACGCCTGCTGGACCTTGAAGATGATCTGAGCGGCCGACTCGTTCGACGCCCCGCTGTACGCGCGGCACATCGGGTCCGCGCCGCGGCTGTAGGTGCTCTGTGTGAAGCTCTTCAGACAGGTGTACCCCGACTGGCAGCTCGGCACGCGGGAGTTGAGGAACGACTGGATCTCGGCGGTCGTCATCGCGGCCGGATCGTAGAAGTTCTCGTCGCTGATGATGTAGCCCGGCTGGAAGTCGCTTCCGTTCGCCGCCTCTGCCGACGGAGCCGGCAGCAGCTGGGTCACCGGAACGAGCACGGCGACGGCGAGCAGCAGCGTCCCGAGGATGGAGAGGACTCGCTTCATGGTTGGGGGTTCCCTGGTCGGCGGGAGCACTCCCCAGCGCACTGTCGCGGCGCCGGGCGGCCCGGATGCACCGGGTCGGCGGGCGCATCCGCCATCAGAGTACGTCAGCTCTCGGCGCTTTCCCAGCATTTGAGCGGGCTGTCGCGCTCCTCTGACTGCCCCTCTTTGAGGGGCACGGAGGCGGCCCTCGTAAGATGGCAGGGGCATACGCACGGCAGAGAGAACGGTTCCGATGGCTTCCACCCCTTCCCGTCCATCCACGGACGACGAGCTGGCCGCCGCCCGGCGCGAGATCCGCGCGCTGCGCGCCGAGCTCGCGTCCAACGCGCCGACGATCGACGACCTCCGGCGTCAGGTGACGGCGGCCGAGGAGCAGGCGGAGCGCTATAGGAAGCAGGTCACCGCCATGCGCTCGTCGATGTCGTGGCGCATCACCAAGCCGCTCCGCATGCTCGCGCGCCGGGGCTGACGAGTGGCCCCGCACCGCGCCTCCGAGCGCGTCCTCGATCTCGTCCGCCGCGATGTCACCGTCGAGCGCGGACCGGCCCGGCCGCCCGCCGGCGACCGCATCGCCATCGTCGCCAGCTGGGGCGCCGACGGCCAGGTGAGCCGCTCGCTCGGCGAGCTGGTCGGCGCGCTCGATGTGGCCGGCTATCCGTCCATCGTGGTCCGCGCTTCGGACGACCGCTCCCCGCTGCGCTGGCCGACTCCCCTGCCCGAGTC
The DNA here is from genome assembly GCF_043083605.1 of Leifsonia sp. NPDC014704. Lineage (NCBI taxonomy): Bacteria > Bacillati > Actinomycetota > Actinomycetes > Micrococcales > Microbacteriaceae > Leifsonia > Leifsonia sp. NPDC014704. The sequence goes on from NZ_JBIBYW010000001.1 coordinate 1,766,404, forward strand.
GACGATCGTCGTGCGCAAGCCGAACATCGGCTACGACTTCGGCTCCTGGGCCGTCGGCCTCGACCGGTTCCGCTCGGTCGCGAAGCGCCGCAATGTGATCCTCGTCAACGACTCCATGCTCGGCCCGTTCGCACCGCTCGACGGGATGATCGACTCCTTCGAGGGGACCGCCGCCGACGTCTGGGGCGCCACGAACACGCGGCAGATCGTGCCGCACCTGCAGAGCTACCTGCTGGGCTTCCACGGGGGCGTGCTCGCCGACCCGGCGATCCGTCAGTTCTGGCGCAACATCAAGCACCTCGACGACAAGACCAGCATCATCGGCGACTACGAGCTCGGCTTCAGCCGCCTGCTGCGCGCGGAGGGTCTGACTTCGCGCGCGTGGTTCGACTCGGAGCGTGTCGTGTCGCCCACCGACAACCCGGTCATCACTGGATGGCGGCGATTGGTCGAGCTCGGCTTCCCGTTCCTCAAGCGGGAGCTCGTGCGCGACCCCTCCGTCACGCCGGACGCCCGTCTGGCCCCCGAGATCATCCGCGAGCGGTTCGGCGCCGACGTCGGCGAGTGGCTGTGAGCGGCCAGGAAGGAGCGCCCGTGGCATCCAGAGGACGGCAGATCCGCCGCAACATCAGCGCAGCGTTCCAGATCGCGGCGAGCGGCATCGCGCCGCGCGAGACGGTCATCCCGCCGCAGCCCCACCCGGCGGACCACGCGGCCTGGGTGGATCGTCGCACCGGGAAACTGCGGCCGACGCTGCCGGACGCGTGGGCGTCGCGGTACGAGTATCCGGCGGCACCCGCCCGGATCGGCGTGCTGATGCACGTCTTCTACACGGATCTGGTGCCCGAGCTGTGCGAGCAATTGCGGAACATCCCGGTGCCGTTCGACCTCATCGTCACCAACGCGAGCGGCGAGGAGCTGGACCTCCGTCTGGATGACGTTCCGCTGGCCGGACACGTCGCGGTGCTGCCCGTCGCGAATCACGGCCGCGACATCCTGCCGATGGTCGAGGTCGTCAACGCCGGGCTGCTCGACCCGTACGAGCTCGTCCTCAAGGTGCACACGAAGAAGAGCACCTGGCGGGAGGAGCACGCGGAACTGTCCGGCACGGGCGACGACTGGCGCTCCTCTCTCTACGGCACCGTGCTCGGCTCGACGGACAACGTCCAGACCGTGCTCGGCGCTTTCGCGGAAGACCCGAGCGTCGGGATCGTCACCGCGGACGAGGACATCGTCGGCACGGAGTTCTGGGGCGGCGACCTGGAGCGGACGCGAGCCCTCATGCGCCGTCTGCAGCTCTCGGTCAGCGAGCACGACCTCCGCTTCGCCTCGGGCTCCGTGTACTGGATCCGCGGCTTCCTGCTCCAGGGGCTCCGGGCGTTCGCCATGGACGCGGAGGACTTCGAGCCGGAGGCCGGTCAGGTCGACGGCACGACCGCGCACGCGGTCGAGCGCGCGCTCGGGCTGGTGACCCTCGAGGCGGGCTACCGGATCGCCGGCCGCAGGACCATCGAGGCCCCCGCCGACGACAGCTGGCGGCACTTCGAACTGGGCGCCGACCGCACACCGCGCGCCCGCGTCATCCCGTTCTACCTGCCGCAGTTCCACACCTTCCCCGAGAACGACCAGTGGTGGGGACCGGGGTTCACCGAGTGGTCGAACGTCACGGCGGCACGGCCCATCTTCGAAGGGCACAACCAGCCGCTGCTCCCCTCGGAACTCGGCTTCTACGACCTCTCGGTGGAGGGTGTGCGGGACCGGCAGTACGACCTCGCCCGGTCCGCCGGCATCGAGGGCTTCATGTACTACTACTACTGGTTCTCCGGCAAGAAGCTCATGGACCTCCCCGTGGAGCGCCTGCACGCCGCCGACGGGGACCAGCCGTTCTGTCTGATGTGGGCCAACGAGAACTGGTCGCGGCGGTGGGACGGCAGCGAGTCCAGCATCCTCATCGCCCAGGACTACGACCACGTGCCGGCGGAGCAGTTCATCGAGGACGTCATGCACCTGCTCCTCGATCCGCGGTACATCCGCGTCGAGGGCAAGCCGCTGGTCGCCGTGTACAAGATCGCGCAGCTGCCCGACTTCCCGAAGACGGTCCAGCGCTGGCGGGAGCGCGCCGTCGAGGAGGGCCTGCCGGGCCTCCACATCGCCACCGTCGACGTGGGGCGGGAGATGGACGGCATCGACGGCGCCCTCTCGGACTACGGGATCGACGCCTTCCTCGAGTTCGCTCCGCACAACCGCCGCTGGACCACCGTCGACCTCGAGAAGCTCGACCGTTTCGACCCGCGTTTCGAGGGGCACGTGCTCAGCTACCCCGAGATGGCGGTCACCTCGGAGCTCGTCCTCCGCGAGCCCGTGGAGGAGGAACGCTACCCCGGAGTGATGGTCAATTTCGACAACACGGCGCGCCGCCAATGGCGACCCGACCTCTGGTATGGTTCCAATCCGTACACGTTCCGGCGCTGGTTGAACTCGGCCATCTCCGCCGTCGCCGACCGTGAACCCGAACATCGCATCGTCTTCGTGAACGCGTGGAACGAGTGGGCGGAGTCTGCTGTGCTCGAACCGTCGCAGCGCTTCGGCCGGACGTTCCTTCTCGCCGTGAAGGATGCGCTCCTCAGGTAAGGAAACCCGTGAAACTCGCTATGACGGTGATGGTCCGCGATGAGGCGGACATCATCCGGCCGATGATCGAGCACCATCTCGATCAGGGGGTCGACGTCCTGATCGTGACGGACAACGGCTCCGTCGACGGCACCGCGGAGATCCTCGGCGAGTTCGCCGAGCGCGGCCTGATCGACCTGCGCCACGATCCCGTGCAGCGCAAGCAGCAGAGCTCTGTCGTCACGGGGATGGCGCGCGACGCCGCCACCCGGTACGGCGCGGGCTGGGTCGTCAACGCCGACGCCGACGAGTTCTGGGTCGCCCGCGACCCGGCGCTCACGCTCAAGCAGGCGTTCGAGCACATCGACCCGGCACTCCGTGCGTTCACCGTCCCGGTCGTGGACATGACGGGACCGGCCGCGCTGGCCGGCACCGGCCTCCAGCGACTGGTCTACCGCGACGAGCGGTCGGTCGAGCAGCTGAACGCGGTCGGACTGCACGCCCACTCCACGCCGGACGCCGTGCACGTCGGCGACCCTGAGATCGAAGTCGCGCAGGGCAACCACTTCGTCAACCTCGAGAGTGCGGGCGAGCCGGACCCCGCCTACGCGGTAGAGGTGCTCCACTTCCCGTGGCGCTCGTGGCGGCAATTCGCCCACAAGGTCGAGAACGCCGGCCGCGCCTACGAGAGCAACCCGGAGCTCACGCCGAGCCCCAACCATCACGGGATGCGCGACTACCGCCGACTCCGCGCGGGCACCCTGTTGGCGTCATACCTCGTGCGGAATCCGACCGCCGAGGAGCTCGAGCGCGGGCTCGCCGACGGCTCCTTCCGTCTGGAGCGGCGGATCGCCGACCGCTGGCCGTCGCCCGTCCCCGACGAGCTCGTGGACGAGCAGGAGTACGCGCAGGAGTACGCGTACGGCCGGGAGCTCGGCGCGATGGAGCTGCGCATCCGGGAGCTGGAGCGGCAGGGCGTGCGCGAGCGCGACATGATCTTCGACCTGAGCGATCAGGTCGGAGCCCTCAACGCGCACATCGCCGAGCTCTCCACGGCGGTGACGGAGGCCCGGCAGCGGGCCGACGAACGGCTCTCCGCCAAGGTCGCCCGGGTCGTCCGGCAGCGTTCCAGCCGCCGCGACCACGCCTGATTCAGCCTTCCCGGGCACTCAGGCGGCGCACGGCCGGGTCCGGGAGCGGCCGACTATACTTGCGAGGTCCCCCGCCCCCGACGAAAAGAAGTGCATGTCAGCCCAGGCGCGATTCGAGGCTCTCTCCCGCCAGAAACTGGCGCCGGTCGGAGCCGCCTCGCCCACCGGCCGACGGTCGATCGCCGCGTTGAAGGAGATCTTCTCGCACCGCGAGATGCTCTCGCTGCTCGTCCGCCGCGACCTGAAGTCCCGCTACAAGGACAGCGCCCTCGGCTTCGTCTGGACCCTGATCCGGCCGCTGACGCAGCTGTTCATCTACTACATCGTCATCGGCAAGTTCCTGTCCGCCGAGCGCGGCATCCCCGAGTTCGCGGTCTACGTCTTCACCGGCCTGACGGCCTACGGCCTCCTCAGCGAGATCATCGGAGGCGGCACCGCGTCGATCGTGGGCAACGCCGGACTGATCAAGAAGGTGTACCTCCCCCGCGAGGTGTTCCCGCTGGCGAGCGTCGGATCGGCACTGTTCAACTTCGCCATCCAGCTCGGGATCCTGCTGATCTTCACAGCGATCCTCGGGTCCTTCCCGTGGTCGCCGGACTTCCTGTACTTCTTCCCGGCACTGCTGGTGCTGCTGGTCTACGGCACGGCCTTCGCCCTGCTGCTCTCGGCGCTCAATGTCTACCTGCGCGACATCCAGTACCTGGTGGAGGTGCTGCTGCTCCTCCTGCTCTGGGCCTCCCCCATCGTGTACTCGTGGAGCATGGTCAAGGACATCCTCGGCCCCAGCCTCGCGCTCGAGATCTACACCGACAACCCGATCACCCTGGCGGTCCTCGGCTTCCAGAAGGCGTTCTGGATGGGCGGCCAGGCGACCGCGGAGTACCCCGCCGGCCTCGCTCTGCGCCTCGGCATCGCCTTCGTCATCGGTCTGGTGCTGCTGGTGTCCTTCCAGCGCGTCTTCCAGCGCCTCCAGGGCAACTTCGCGCAGGCTCTCTAGGAAGCACGGTATGACGGACAAACTCACCACCCGCCCGGAGACCCGCACCGCGGAGAGCTCGCCGGAGATCGTCGTCATCGACGACGTCTCGAAGCGCTTCGTGCTGCGCAAGGACAACTCCCTCAAGGAGCGCCTCGTCGCCTTCGGCCGCGGCCGGAAGCACCGCGAGGAGTTCTGGGCGCTGCGGAACGTCTCGGCGACCATCACCGCCGGTCACACCGTCGCCCTGATCGGTCACAACGGCTCCGGCAAGTCGACACTGCTCAAGGTCATCGGCGGCATCGTCGACCCGACGAGCGGCACCGTCAGCCGACGCGGCCGCATCGCGGCGCTGCTGGAGCTGGGGGCCGGGTTCCACCCCGACCTGACCGGCCGCGAGAACGTCTACCTCAACGCCTCGATCATGGGGCTGAGCCGCGCCGAGACCGAGGCTCGGTTCGACGACATCGTTGCGTTCTCGGGCATCGGCGACTTCATCGACACCCAGGTGAAGTTCTACTCCTCCGGCATGTACGTGCGTCTGGCCTTCGCCGTCGCCGTGCACACCGACCCCGACCTGCTGCTCGTCGACGAGGTCCTCGCTGTCGGCGACGAGGCGTTCCAGCGCAAGTGCCTCGACAAGATCCGCTCCTTCCAGGAGGAGGGGCGCACCATCATCCTGGTGACGCACACCCTCAGCCAGGTGATCGAGCTGTGCGACCGCGCCATCCTCCTCAACCAGGGCGAGATCGTGTTCGACGGGGAGCCGCGTGACGCGGTGTCGCAGTTCCGCGACATCCTCGAGGAGCGCCGCGTGACGGAGGTCGACGCCAACGGCCGTCTGACCGCTCCGGAGCGCGAGGCCCGCATCAACGTGGTCTCCGCGAAACCGGACGGCAAGACCGTCGGCTCCCCGCTGGAGCGCGACGACGACCTCCTCATCACCATGCAGATCGATCACTACGAGCCCGTCGAGGGCTGGACCTGCGGCGTCCAGATCGACAACGCCATGGGTCAGGTCGTTCTGGGCACCTCGACGCCGCGCGCCGGGACGGACCTGCCCGCGTCGACCGGGCCGCAGACCCTGCAGCTGCGGTTGCAGCGGCCGCAGTTCGGCCCGGGAAAGTACTTCGTCAACGTGTCCCTGATGGACCCGACCGGCCGTCACTTCGCCGACCTGCCCCAGGCGACCAGCTTCGATGTCGCCCAGGATCCGTCGACGGTGGGGATGCTGTACGCCAAGCCGACCTTCTCGATCGTCGACGACTGAGGCCCTGCGCTGAGATGCCCGGAGCCGACTCCCCCTCCGTCCTGATCGTCACCGTCACCCATAACACCGGCGAGGTGCTGCGCGCCTTCCTGCGCTCGGCGCGGACCGCGACGGCCCACGCCGCCGAGATCGTCGTCGTCGACAACGCCTCGGCCGACACGACCGTGGAGCGGGAGGCGTGCGCCGAGTTCGGCGCGGAGTTCCTCGCCCTCGACGAGAACCTGGGCTACGGCGGCGGGATCGAGGAGGGCGTCCGGCACGGATCGCCCGACGCCGAGTTCCTGGTCATCGCCAATCCGGACGTCGAGTTCTCGCCCGGATCGGTGGACGAGCTGGTGCGCGTGCTGCGCGAACGGCCGGCCGCGGGCTCTGCCGGGCCGCGCATCCTCAACGTCGACGGCACCGTGTACCCGTCCGCCCGGAGCCTCCCCTCGCTCCGCACGGGGGTGGGTCACGCGATCTTCGGCCGCATCTGGCCCGGCAACCCGTGGACGAGGCGCTACCGCGGGGTCGACTACGAGAGCGACGCCGTCCGTCCGGTCGGCTGGCTGTCCGGTGCCTGCCTGGTCGTGCGTCGCGACGCCTACGAGCAGATCGGCGGCTTCGACACCTCGTACTTCATGTACTTCGAGGACGTCGACCTCGGCGCCCGCCTCAGCAAGGCCGCCTGGGCCAACCTCTACGCGCCGACCGCGAGCGTTGTGCACACCGGAGCCCATTCGACGAGCACCGCCTCCCGGCGCATGGAGGCCGTCCACCACGAAAGCGCGTACCGCTATCTCTCGCGCAAATACACCGGCTGGTACCTGCTGCCCGTCCGCGTGGTCCTGTGGGTCGGCCTGCGCGTGCGGCAGTGGTGGGTCACCCGATGAGAGGAACGACCGACTGATGGAGAATCGCGCGAAACGCATCCTCATCGTGACACCCGACACGATCGGCGAGCGGATGGCCGGCCCCGCCATCCGGGCGTGGCACGTCGCCCAGGCGCTCAGCGCCGTCGGAGAGGTGCGGCTCGCCTCCACGGTCGGCGCGACCGTCACCTCGCCGGAGTTCACCATCGTCCACGCCGGCCAGGACGCCCTGAAGCCCCACGCGGAGTGGGCGGATGTCGTGATCATCCAGGGCCACATCCTCCGCACCCATACCTGGCTCAAGGCGATGGATGTGCTCATCGTCGCGGACATCTACGACCCCGTGCACCTCGAGTGGCTGGAGCAGGGCCGCGACCTCCCCGAGGCCGACTACTACGCGTCCTCCGTCGACTCCGTCGAGGTCATGAACGACCAGATCGAGCGCGCCGACTTCATGGTGTGCGCGTCGGAGAAGCAGCGCGACTTCTGGCTCGGTCAGCTCGCGGCCATGACCCGGGTGAACCCCGCCACCTACGCGGCCGACCCCACCCTCCGCAACCTGCTGGATGTGGCGCCGTTCGGCATCCAGGACGCCCCGCCCGTGCAGAAGGCCCACGGCATCCGCGGCGTCGTCGACGGCATCGGAGCGGACGACAAGGTCATCCTGTGGGGTGGCGGTGTCTACAACTGGTTCGACCCGCTCACGCTGATCTCGGCGGTCGGCCGGCTGGCGAAGGAGCACCCGGAGGTCCGGCTGTTCTTCCTCGGTGTGAAACACCCCAACCCGGACGTGCCGCAGATGGAGATGGAGCGCGCAGCGCGCCGCCTCTCCGACGAGCTGGGCCTGACCGACTCCGTGGTCTTCTTCAATGAGACCTGGGTTCCCTACGATCAGCGCGCCGACTTCCTGCTGGATGCCGACCTGGGCGTGAGCACCCACCTCGAGCACATCGAGACGGCCTACAGCTTCCGCACCCGGGTGCTCGACTACTGGTGGGCGGGCCTGCCGGTCGTCGCGACCGATGGCGACACCTTCGCACCCCTCATCCGCGACAACGGGCTGGGACGCGTCGTGCCGCCGCAGGACGTGGAGTCGCTGGAGGCCGCGCTGGGCGAGCTGTTGTTCGACGATGCGGAGCGTGAGCGGATCCGCGGGAACGTGCGGGCATTCGCCGGGCGGATGCACTGGTCGACCACCCTGGAACCGCTCGTGCGCTACGTGCGGGCGCCCTACCCGGCAGCGGACCGCGTCCGCGGGGTCATCTCCCAGCGCAACCAGATCACCGCCGACCTGCGGAAGCGCATCGCGGGCATGGAGTCGAGCTCGTCGTGGCGGGTCACCGCCCCACTGCGCCTGGCCGGCGAGTGGGTCGCCCGCCTCCGTGGGCGGACGCCCGAACGACCCGAATAGGCCGAGCTACCGAGTACGCCGGTCGGGCCGCTACGGTCTGAGCAGCCTCAGGACTCGGCCGCGAGCAGCGCCATGATGTACGTGCCGTAGCCGCTCTTCACGAGCGGCTTGGCCAGCTCGGCGAGCTGCTCGTCGTCGATCCACCCGGCGCGCCAGGCGATCTCCTCGATGCAGCCGACCTTGAAGCCCTGGCGGTCCTCGATCACGCGCACGTACTCGGACGCCTGCATCATCGACTCGAATGTGCCGGTGTCGAGCCACGCCGTGCCGCGGTCGAGCACCTGCACCTGCAGCTTCGAGGCGTTGAGGTAGCGCTCGTTGACGGTCGAGATCTCCAGCTCACCGCGCGCACTCGGGGTGATCGTCTTGGCGATCTCGACCACCGAGTTGTCGTAGAAGTAGAGGCCGGGGACGGCGTAGTTGCTCTTCGGGGTGGTCGGCTTCTCCTCGATGGAGAGCGCTGTGAAGCTGTCGTCGAACTCGACGACGCCGTACGCCGTCGGATTGCTGACGTGGTACGCGAAGATCAGCGCCCCGTCGATGTCGTTGTGGTTGCGCAGCGACGAGCCGAGGCCGGCGCCGTGGAAGATGTTGTCGCCGAGCACCAGCGCGACGGACTCGTCGCCGATGAACTCCTCGCCGATGATGAAGGCCTGTGCCAGGCCGTCGGGCGACGGCTGGACCGCGTACTCGAGCCGGATGCCGAGCGACGACCCGTCGCCGAGCAGCGCCTGGAACTGCTCGTTGTACTCCGGCGTGGTGATGATGAGGATCTCGCGGATGCCCGCCATCATCAGCGTCGACAGCGGGTAGTAGATCATCGGCTTGTCGTAGATCGGCATCAGCTGCTTCGAGATGCCCTTGGTGATCGGCCAGAGCCGCGTGCCGGATCCGCCGGCGAGGATGATTCCGCGCATGGGTTACTTGCCTCCCTGGTTCGCTGCCTGGTCGAGTGACGCGTAGAAGGCACGTGCGGCCTCCCACGTCGGGAGGAGCCCCGCCTCGGCGGCCTCGTGCAGGCCGGGGGCGTCGGTGTCCTTCGGGGAGAGCAGGGGCTCGCCCGCCTCGTCCGGGAAGCGCAGGGCGATGTCCGCGTCGAGCGGGTTGATGCCGTGCTCGCGGGTCGGGTTGTACGTGTCCGTGACGAGGTAGCTCACTGTCGCGCCCTCCGTGAGTGCGACGAAGCAGTGCCCGAGGCCCTCGGCCACGTAGATCGCGCGGCGGTCGACGTCGTCGAGCAGGACGCTGTCCCACTTCCCGAACGTCGGCGACCCGACGCGGATGTCGATGACGAAGTCGAGGACCGCTCCCTTGGGGGCCGTGACGTACTTGGCCTGGCTCGGCGGGATGTCCGCGAAGTGGATGCCGCGCACCGAACCGCGCTTGGAGACCGAGCTGTTGGCCTGGCGCAGATTCAGGGGGTGCCCGACCGCCTCCTCCAGTCGGTCGAAGCGGTACCACTCGAAGAAGACGCCGCGGTCGTCCGCATGCTGCTGCGGCGTCACTTCGTAGGCGTCAGGGATGGAGAGCTCGCGGATTTGCACCCGAGGAGTCTAGCAAGGGCCTCCTGAGCAGCCGCGCCGTCTCGCGTGCGGCCTCGATCAGGACATCCGCGCGGGCGCCGAACGAGTGCTGTTGCCGGATGCTCTCGACGATGGCCGCCATCGCCTCCCGGTCGGGCCAGCCGGTGTCCGAGCCGATCAGGTCGCGCAGCTCGTCCACGGAGGTGTAGGCGCGAGCCGCACCTCCGAAGATCTCGAGGCCGTCGATCGGGTCCGTCACGACGCGCGCCCCGCTGGCGACCGCGTCGAACAGCCGGTTGGAGAGGAATCCCTCCGCCGCCATGTCGTGCCAGTGGTCGTTGAGCACGATCCGTGCGCTGGCGTAGGCGGCGGACGCCCGGTCGTTGTCCAGGAACTCGGCCCGGATGTGCGACGGATCGATGAACCGCTCCCAGCCGTCGCCGTACACCGCCAGGTCGGCGCCCGCCTCGACGGCGTCGCGGACGATCGGGCGGAACACGTTGCGCGTCTTTCCGACGAAGAGCACGTCGGAGGCCAGGGCGGGGTCCGACCGCTCCGGGCCGAAGCGCGCAGGCGAAGTGGCCTGCAGCAGAGGACGCACGGGGACCGCCGACAGAGCATCCATCCGCTCCGCCCAGCGCGGCCCGGCGGCGAAGACCAGGTCGTAGCTCTCGATCTCGTCGAGCGTCACGAGTTCGGGGTGGCTGATGACCCAGAGGATGTTGACGGCCGCCGGGTTGGTCGGCAGCCGGTAGAGCCCGCGCAGCGCGATCGACACGTCGTCGAGGTGGTCGGAGTCCGGCCGCACCATCGATTCCCGGGTGTCGATGACGACCTGCTGGCCGCGCTCGCGCAGGGCCGCGGCGAGGTCCTCCGCGAAGTAGGTGTCGCCCCAGACCCGCCCTTCCGGACCGAGCGGGGCGCCGCTGCGGATCGACCAGCGCAGTGCGCGGGATGCGTCGGCCGGGCCCTGCTCGGCCTCGCGCACCAGGATCGGCCGGGCGCGGCGCGCCACGTCGTCGAAGTCGTTGCGCACGATGCGGCGCCGCAGGTCCGGCACCGGATCGCCCGCCAGTCCGACCAGGGCGAGCCCGGCGTGCCCGTACACCGCCGACGGGGTGGGCTCGACCAGGCTCTCGCTCGGCAGCCCGCTCCAGGCCGTGCGGCTGGAGGGCGAGGCGGCCAGCCGGCGGCTGTCGGCGTCGGCGACCTCGGCGCGTGCGCGTAAGGCGACGACGGCGCCGCTCCCGACGCTGGCCCGGGCGAGCGCGACGTCCGCCGCCTCTCCGGGCGCGAATCCGTCGAACACGGCGAGATCGACGAGGACCGCTGGGGAGACGACGACGCGAGCGGGGAGCGAGTCCCCCGCCGGCAGGTCGGCGGGGAGGTGCCCTTCGAACAGCCGGAGGGGCGGGGCGCCGCGGGAGGCGAAGACCGCCCCGGCGTCCACGACGGTCCCCGACTCCCGCACGATCACGGGCTGAACGAACGCGGCACCGGTCGAGGCGGCGACGCGGAGCAGTTCGGCGATCGCGTCGTCGTCCAGCCGAACGGCGGGGTCGAGGAGGAGCACGTGGCGCGTGGACACCGTGGAGAGCAGGCGGTTCGCCTCCGACGCCCACGAGTCGCCGACTCCCCGGCTCGGGTCGACGGTCAAGGTGGTCGAACCGTCGGTCCGATCGCCGGAATCGGCCGCGGGCTTGTACGGGACGGACTCGCGCGCGGGCACCGGCGCCGCGACATCGACGGGCCGGGCGCTTCGGCCGAGACGATCGCCGAGCGCCGCGGCGACGGCGTCGACGACCTCGGCGAACGGACGGCCGAGGGCGGCGGGTGCCGCCCACTCCCCCGGATCCTCGGTGAGCGCCTGCCGGGCGGCGGCGACGAGCGCCTCCCCGAGGACGTCCGGTCGCGCCTCGACCGCGCGCAGGCGCTCGTGGAGGCCGCCGCGAGCGCCGTCCACGTCGTTGGTCACCGAGACGGCCCCCGAGATCGCCAGGTCGAACGGCGGGTGGCTCGGGTGCGGGCTGGCCTGCAGGCTCAGCCCGACGTCCACTTCCGAGAGCAGGGCGAAATAGTCGTCGCGTGTCAGCACACCGCGGTTGACCAGCACAGCGCCGTCGAGGTCGACGTCGGGGCCGTCCTCACCGGCCATGACGAACGACGCCGGCATGCCCTCGGCGGCCAGCCGGCGGGAGGCGTACCGCAGGGCCGCGACTCCGAGCCCGTACATGTTGCGCGGACGCGCGGTGCGGCCGTAGAAGAAGATGCGCACGGTGTCCGCCCGGCGACGCGCCTCCGCGGTCTCCCGCAGAGCGTCGAGGTCGAAGGAGGGCGCGAACACGAAGTCCGGATCCACCTCGGGCGCTCCGCTGCGGGCCAGGTAGGCGGCGACCGGCGTCGAGTTCACCACGGGGGTGAAGCCGGCGCGGTACGTCGACTCGGCCACCGCGGAGTCCGTCGACCAGCCCACGAATCCCGGCTCGTAGTCCTGGATGAGGTACACGACGTCGGACGCGTCGATCCGCCCCGTGCGCGTGGCGACATCCAGAGCGTGCGCAGTCCACCAGTGCGTCGCGACCCAGAGATCGGACCGCGAGAACGTCGCGGCGTCGATCTCGTCACCGGAGACGATGGCGGCGTCGCCGATCCCGAACGCATCGAGGCGCGCGCGGATCGCGTCCGCCTGGTCCGTCGGCTTGAGCAGGACGATCCGGACCGGCAGGCCGAGACGCCGGGCGAGGCCCGCCGCGAACTCGAGCGCCGTCTTCACCCCGGCGAAGATGCCGTCCGGGTGCAGCTCGGGCAGCACCAGGTCGAGCGCGGCGTCGCCCTCGCCGATGGTGCAGTGCAGGAACGACTCCGAGAACGGCGTCAGCCCGCGATACGGCGACGACGGGCGGACGGGAGCGGCCGGCGCCTGCTCGACCACGTCGGCGGGCTCCGGCGCGTTCTGAGCGCCTCGCTGCGCGTCGTACGCGGCAGCCGCGGCACGCAGCGCCTGGCGCTTGGCGGGGTCGCGCAGGAAGTCGCGCGAGAGCGCCAGCATGTCCATCAGGTCGACGCGGCGGGTCATCGGTCTCCAAGTCGTCGTGGGGTGCGCTGCAGAGTCTCAGGTGGCCCGGGAACACTTTCGCTAGGATTGCTCGCGACCATCGTAGGAGAAGGCACCCAACATCCCCATGAAGATTCTCGTCACCGGCGGCGCCGGTTTCATCGGCTCCAACTTCGTCCGTCGCACCCTGCAGGATGCCTACCCGGGCCTGGAGGGCGCCGAGGTGGTCGTGCTCGACGCGCTCACATACTCCGGCAACCTCGCCAACCTGGCGCCGGTGGCCGACTCGCCCCGCTACACCTTCGTGAAGGGCGACATCCGCGACGGCGGCCTGCTCGACGAGCTGTTCCCCACGGTGGATGCGGTGGTCCACTTCGCGGCGGAGTCGCACGTCGACCGCTCCGTGCGCGACGCCTCCATCTTCGTCGAGACCAACGTCCTCGGCACGCAGCAGCTGCTCGACGCTGCGCTGCGCAACAACCTCAAGCGCTTCGTGCACGTCTCGACCGACGAGGTCTACGGCTCGATCGCCGAGGGCTCGTGGGCGGAGGACCGCCCGCTCGAGCCCAACTCGCCGTACTCGGCGTCGAAGGCCGGAAGCGACCTGCTCGCGCGCAGCTACTTCCGCACGCACGGGCTCAACCTCTCGATCACGCGCTGCTCGAACAACTACGGGCCGTATCACTTCCCCGAGAAGGTCATCCCGCTGTTCGTCACCAACCTGATCGACGACAAGCACGTCCCGCTGTACGGCGAGGGCAACAACATCCGCGACTGGCTGCACGTCGACGACCACACCCGCGGCATCGCGATGGTGCTCGTGAACGGCCGCGCGGGCGAGATCTACAACATCGGCGGCGGCACCGAGCTCACCAACAAGGAGCTCACCCAGCTGCTGCTCGACGCCACCGGCAAGGACTGGTCGTACGTCGACCGCGTCGCCGACCGGCTCGGCCACGACCTCCGCTACTCGGTCGACATCTCGAAGATCCAGTCAGAGCTGGGCTACGAGCCGCTGGTGCCGTTCCAGCAGGGCCTCGCCGACGTGGTGCAGTGGTACCGCGACAACCGCGCGTGGTGGGAGCCGCTGAAGGCCCGCGCCGCGCTCGACAACTGATGCGCATCCTCATCGCCGGCGCCGCCGGAATGCTCGGCCAGGACCTGCAGAAGGCGCTGGCCGGCCGTGAGATCACGGCGCTCTCCCGTGCCGACCTCGACGTCACCGACCGTGACGCCGTGCTCGCGGCCGCCGCCGGCCACGACGTGATCGTCAACGCCTCTGCCTACACCAAGGTGGACGACGCCGAGACGCACGAAGACGACGCCTACGCCATCAACGCACTCGGCACCGAGAACCTCGCGATCGCCGCCGCGCGCAACGGCGCACGGTTCGTGACGGTCTCGACCGACTACGTCTTCGACGGCCACGCGACGGAGCCGTACGCGGAAGACACCCCGCGCGACCCGATCAACGCCTACGGCCGCACGAAGGCCGCGGGCGAGGAGCTCGCGTTCGCGGCGCATCCCGACGGCACGTTCGTCGTGCGCACCGCCTGGCTCTACGGCGCGGGCGGCCCGAACTTCGCCAAGACGATGGTGAAGCTCGCGGGCAGTCACGAGACCGTCAGCGTGGTCGACGACCAGCTCGGCCAGCCGACGTGGACGGGCGACCTCGCCGCGCAGATCGTCGCGCTCCTCGACAGCGATGCCCCGGCCGGGGTGTACCACGGCACGAACTCGGGTCAGACGAGCTGGTACGGGTTCGCCCGTGCGGTCTTCGCCCAGGCCGGACTCGACCCGGAGCGCGTGAAGCCCACCGACAGCTCGACCTTCGTCCGGCCGGCTCCGCGCCCCTCGTACTCGGTGCTCGGCCACGACGGTTGGGCCCGTGCCGGACTCGCTCCCCTGCGTCCGTGGGAGGACGCCCTCGCCGCGGCGACGGCGGAAGGCCTCTTCGCGGAATGACCACTCTCCGTGTGATCGTCGACGAGCTCGTCGGAGACGAGCCCGGCGGCGCGCGCCGGTACACGGAGGAGCTCACCCGTCAGCTCATCGCCACGGCGCCGCGAGACTGCTACGTCGAGGCGATCGTCTCGAACGTGAGCGACGAGCAGGTGCAGGCGGTCCGCGACCGCCTTCCGGGTGTCGCTGGTGTGACCCGCCTGCCGCTCGCCCGGCGGGAACTGGCCCTGGCCTGGCAGTCGGGTCTGGCGGTCGGCGGCCCGCCCGGGATGCTGCACGCTCCGACCCTTCTCGCGCCGCTGAAGAAGCACGTGCAGCTGGACACCCCGCAGCAGATCGCGGTCACCATCCACGACACTCTCGCGTGGACGCATCCCGAATCGCTCGGGTCCGCGGCGACGATCTGGACGAAGACGATGGCGAAGCGTGCCAGGAAGCACGCCGACGCGATCGTCGTGCCGACCCACGCCGTCGCCGACCGGCTCGGCGAGTACCTCGACTTCGGCGACCGCATCCGCGTGATCGGCGGGGCGCCCGCCACCGCTCTGCGCATGCCGGCCGACGCCGACGAGCGCGCGGCGCGCCTGGACCTCCCCGAGCGGTACGCGTTCACGCTCGGCACGGTCGAGCCGCGGAAGGGCATCGCGCCCCTGATCCGCGCGATCGCACGCCCCGAGGCGCAGGGCATTCCCCTGCTGATCGCGGGACGAGACCGCGTCGGCGAACGCTCCGCGACGGGGGTCGCCGCGGCCGCCGGGCTTCCGGAGGATCGTGTGCGCCCGCTCGGCCGCCTCGACGACGGAGACCTGGCCGTCGCCCTCGACCGTGCGACGCTGTTCGTGTACCCGAGCGTCGCCGAAGGGTTCGGCCTCCCCATCGTGGAGGCGTTCAAGTTCGGTCTGCCCGTCATCCACTCGGATGACGCCGCCCTCGTCGAGGTCGCCGCGGGCGCGAGCGTGCTGGTCGAGCGTCCCGCTCCGGGTGAGGACGACGAACCGTATGCCGAGCGTCTCGCAGCCGCCATCGGCCGCGTGCTCTCCGATCCCGAGTTGAGCGCACGACTGCGCGTGCTAGCCTCGGATCGCGCTCGCGCGTTCAGCTGGCGGGATTCGGCAGAACGCGTCTGGCAGCTGCACGCCGACCTCTGAGCGACGACGTCGCTCCGACCACTCCGTCGCACCTCCCCTTCTCCTCATGCCAACTCCTTCCCTCCCCTCCGCGCGGATGACGTCGCTCGACGGCCTGCGCGGCATCGCCGCTCTGATCGTGCTCGCCCACCACGCCTCCCTGCTGAACCCGGCGATCTCCGGGGCGTACGTGCCGGTGCCCGGGTCCTCCGGGCCGGCCGCCGGAAGCCTGGCCTGGTGGTTCACGTACACGCCGCTCAAACTGTTCACCGCCGGCCCGGAGGCGGTGGTCGTGTTCTTCGTGCTCTCGGGATTCGTGTTGAGTCTCCCCGTGCTCTCGCCGCGGACCTTCGACTGGATGGCGTACTACCCGCGTCGAATCGTCCGGATCGGACTTCCTGTGGTGTGCTCCCTGGTTTTCGCCGCAGCCCTCGCCCTGCTCGTCCCGCAGGTCGTCGCCCATGCCATGAGCGGCTGGGTCGCCACGACCTCGGTGCCCGACCTGAGCGTCGAGACGTTCATCGGCCAGCTGGACCCCACCCGGACCTACCACCTGTTGAACAACCCGCTGTGGTCGATCTACTGGGAGGTCGCCTTCTCGGTCATGCTGCCGCTCTTCCTCGGGCTGGCCGTGTGGCTGCGGCGGGTGTGGCCGCTCATCCTGCTCGTCGCCGCCGTCACCGTCTTCCTGGGCGTGGACTCGGGCGCCGACGGCCTGCGCTACCTTCCGCCGTTCTTCCTCGGCGTCGTCGCGGCCGTGCTGCTCCCGCGGATCCGCCGCCTGGGCGCCACTGTCTCCGGCTGGCGTCTCGGCTGGGCCGTGTGGCTTCTGGGGCTGATCGGCTCCGCTCTGCTTCTGATCGCCCACTGGATGGTCGGGCCGGGGGTCGCGCCGCTCGCCCTCACGGCGCTCCAGCCGGTCGCCGCCCTCGGACTGCTGATCTGCTGCCTGGAATGGCGGCCGCTCGCGAGCCTGCTCTCGCACCAGCCGTTCCGCTGGGCGGGGAAGATCTCCTTCAGCCTCTACCTCGTGCACGTCCCGATCATCGTCACGCTCAGCTACGCGCTGAGGGACTGGGGCCCGACCAAGGTGGCCGCGCTCGCCATCCCGGTCGCGCTCATTGTCGGCACCCTGTTCTATCAGCTGGTCGAGAAGCGCTCGCACACCCTGTCGAAGCTGTTCGGCAGCACGGTCGCCCGCGCCTTCGAGCGTCGCTCCGGCGAGGCGGCGGCGACGGCAGAGCCGATGGAGCCCGCCGAGCTACCGTCGCGCGCTGCCCGCTGATCCGGCCTCGACCGACCGGCCGCTGTCGGTCGCTTCGCCCCGCCCGCCGGACCGGCGCTCCTCGGTCTCGTCGTCACGGCCGAACCAGGTGCGGTACCGGTCGGACGCCCAGTTGCCGACGGCCTTCGACCAGCCGTGGCTGCGCTTCTCGATCAGCCAGGTGAAGCCGACGGCCACCACGACAGCGACGGGGATGCCGAAGAGCAGAGGCACGTACCAGGGCTCGTCCGCGAAAAGGTAGGTGCTGAAGATCAGGATCGGCACGTGCACGAGGTAGAGGCTGAACGAGATCGTCCCGGTGAATTGCACCGGGCGCGTGTCGAGCACGGCGCGGAGGGGCTTCCAGCCGAGCGCAGCCACCACGAGTCCGGCCGCGGCGAGCGGCACCAGGCCCTTCAGCACCGGCTCGAGCTCGGGGATCTCGCCGACGTTCGGTCCGACCAGCCAGGGGGCGATCAGCAGCAGCAGGCTGGCCACGGTGAGCGCAGCCCACAGCGGGTGGCGGTACCAGTGCGTGTTGATGCGGTCGGCGACATTGCGCACCGCCTCCAAGCGGACCGCGATGACTGCGCCGACGAAGAACGCCGGCAGGTACTGCAGCGCACCGGAATCGGCGTGCACGCCCAGGTAGGTGAGGGCGCACGCGGCGGCCAGGCCGCCCATCCACCACCTCCGCACGGCGAGAGCGGCGACGGCGAAGATCGGCAGGGCGAGCGAGAACAGCAGCTCCCAACGGAGCGACCACAGCGGGTTGTTGATCTGCCCGTCGCCGCCCAGCAGGTCCCAGGCCTTGACGATGTACTCCCAGCTGAAGTTCGGCGTGGAGGAGCTGCTCAGCCACGTGCCCTTCGGCTGGGTGGACACCTGCGGGATGGCCATCACCCAGACGGCGGCCAGCAGGACGGACGCCATGACGGGGACCAGCAGTCGGACGGCGCGGCGCGGGAAGTAGGCGACCCAGTCGAAGCCGCGGTGGCGGATCACGGGAAGCGTGACCACCAGGCCGGAGAGCACGAAGAAGACGATGACCGACTCGACACCGGCGGTCGCGAGCTTCAGCGGCGTGTAGCTGATCCACCACATCGCAGACCCCGTCGGCGCGGACCCGGTGCCCGGAGCGCCCGGGAAGTCCGGGTTCGTGTACATGGCATGGTGCAGCAGGACGACCACCGCGGCGATGCCGCGCAGACCGTCCAGTGCGGCCAAACGGCCGCCCGTCGTCTGTTTCGTCTTCTCTGCCACCGTTACACCTGTACCCGTCATAGGCGGGCGACGGTACCCATCGGCCCTGGGCAGTTCCTGTGACCCGTTCAGGGGTCAGCTGGATGCGAGAGAGCGGCCATCCGCGTGGCGGCACGGCCACATGGCAGGCGGCACCTACCATGTTCGCTATGCCTGCATCCACGTCACCGCTGGTCTCCGTCGTCATGGGATCGGACTCCGACTGGACGGTCATGCAGGAGGCTTCGCGCCTGCTCACCGAGTTCAGCGTCGCGCACGAGGTCGAGGTCGTCTCGGCCCACCGCACCCCGGAGAAGATGATCGCCTTCGGCAAGGAGGCGGCCGGACGCGGCGTCCGGGTGATCATCGCCGGAGCGGGCGGCGCAGCGCACCTTCCCGGCATGCTCGCCGCGGTCACGACCCTCCCTGTCGTCGGCGTCCCGGTGCCGCTCGCCCGCCTCGACGGACTCGACTCCCTGCTCTCCATCGTCCAGATGCCCGCCGGAGTGCCGGTCGCCACGGTCTCCATCGGCGGCGCACGCAACGCGGGCCTCCTCGCCGTCAAGATCCTGGCCACCTCCGACGACGCTCTCGCCGAGGCTCTCGCGCGCTTCGCCGCCGACCTCGAGGCGAGCGTCGAGCAGAAGAACCAGGCCCTGCAAGCCCAGCTGTGAGAACCGCCCGATGACGATCGCCACGCCGCTGCGCCACCCCGACGCCTCCTCGTCCCAGACGATGACGAAGAGGGGCTGGTGGCTGGTCACCATGAACATCCTGCTGCCCGGCTCCGCCCAGGTCGTCGCGGGGAACCGTCTCCTCGGCCGGGTCGGCGTGCTGGCCACGCTCCTGCTCTGGCTGCTCGGCATCGTGACGCTGGTCGTCTACGTGGTCTCGCCGTCGTCCATCTACACGCTCTTCACGCAGGCGGGGAGCCTGACCCTCGTCCAGACCCTGCTGATCGTCTACACGGTGCTGTGGGTCGTGCTCACGCTCGACACCCTGCGACTGGTGCGCCTCATCCGAACCGCGCCGAACGCCCGTGGCTGGATCGCCGCGTTCTCGGTGCTCGTCCTCGTCGGGCTCGCCTGCACGGCCGGTTATGCTTCGGTCGTCGCCGGGTCCGCCAGGGGTGCGCTCGGCGACATCTTCTCGGCCGGGCCGTCACAGCCTCCCGTCGACGGCCGGTACAACATCATGCTGCTCGGCGGCGACGCCGGCCCCGACCGCGACGGGCTGCGCCCGGACAGCATGTCCATCGTCAGCATCGACGCGAACACCGGTCAGGCGGTCACCATCGGCCTGCCGCGCGACCTCGACCCCGTGCCGTTCCCGACCTCGTCGCCACTGCACGAGGAGTACCCGGACGGCTACGGCTACAACGACCGCTGCGACGTGGACGTCTGCCAGCTCAACTCCATCTACACCGAGGTGGAGCTGTACAAGCCGGACCTGTACCCGAACGCGAAGAAGAACAAGAGCGAGCCGGGCATCGAGGCCATGCGCGACGCCCTCGAAGGCGCGACCGGCCTGAAGATCCAGTACTACGTCCTCATCGACATGCAGGGTTTCGCCGACCTGATCGACGCCCTCGGCGGTGTCGACGTCACCGTCACGGACCGCGTGCCGATCGGCGGGGACGAGAACCTCAACGGCGTTGCCGAGTGGATCGAGCCGGGCAAGCGCCATCTCGACGGCTACCACGCCCAGTGGTACGCCCGCGCCCGACACGGCTCCAGCGACTACGACCGCATGGCCCGTCAGCGGCAACTGCAGGACGCCATCCTGAAGCAGGTCAACCCGGTCAACGTGGTGTCGAAGTTCCAGGGCATCGCGACGGCCGGCGCGCAGGTGATGAAGACCGACATCCCGCAGTCGATGCTCGGCTACTTCGTCGACCTGGGCATGAAGACCCGCAAGCTGCCCGTGCAGCAGCTGGAGCTGGTGCCGCCGACGATCGATCCGACGGACCCGGACTACGCGCAGATCCAGGAGCTGGTGCGGCAGGCGGTGAACCCCGCGACGGCGAAGCCGAAGGGGAGCTGACCGGCTGAAGACCGCACCCGCGGTTCGGTTCGGTTCAGACCTGCTCAGCCCTCGAAGAAGGCGGCCGCAGCGCGAGCGCGGTACACGACGTCCTCGACATCCTCCCCGCCCACGACGGTCACGTGACCGACCTTGCGGCCGGGCCGCGGCTCCTTGCCGTAGCCGTGGAACTTGGCCTCGGGATGCGCGGCGAGCGCGGCCGGATAACGGTCCTGGAGGCTGCCCTCCGACGGACCGCCGAGGATGTTCACCATGACCGACCACTCGGCGCGCGGCTCGGTCGACCCCAGCGGCAGGTCGAGGACGGCCCGCAGGTGCTGCTCGAACTGGCTCGTCACGGCGCCCTCGATCGACCAGTGACCGCTGTTGTGCGGGCGCATGGCCAGCTCGTTGATCAGCACCCGTCCATCCGTCGTCTCGAACAGCTCGACGGCGAGGACCCCAGTGACCCCGAGTCCCTCCGCCACGCTGCGCGCGATGTCGGCGGCCGCCTCCGCGACCCGGCCTGCCGCTCCCGGGGCCGGCGCGAGCACCTCCGCGCAGACGCCGTCGCGCTGCACGGTCTCGACGACCGGCCAGGCCGCCATCTCCCCGGACGGGCGACGAGCGACGAGCTGTGCGAGCTCCCGCCGGAACGGCACGAGCTCCTCGACCAGGAGCGCGCCTCCGCGGCCGTCCTCGGCGAGCGCCAGGAACCAGTCGTCGGCCCCGCTCGCGTCGGACACCACGCGGACGCCCTTGCCGTCGTAGCCCCCGCGCGCTGTTTTCACGACCGCCCGGCCGCCGTGGTCGGCGAGGAAGGCGCCCAGCTCGTCCGCGGACTCCACCGCCGCCCAGTCCGGCACCGGCAGCCCCAGCTCGCTGAGCTTGGCCCGCATCTGCAGCTTGTCCTGCGCGTACAGCAGCGCGTCGGGTCCCGGGTGCACGGGGATGCCGCGGGACACCAGCTCACGAAGGATCGCCTGCGGGACGTGCTCGTGGTCGAAGGTGATCACATCCACGGTCTCGGCGAACGCGAGCACCGTGTCGAGATCGCGGTAGTCGCCGACGCCCGACGCGGCGATGTCGGCGCTCATGCCCTCCGCCTCCTCCAGCACACGGATGTCGACCCCGAGCTCGATCGCCGGGGGGATCATCATCCGTGCCAGCTGACCTCCGCCGATCACTCCGACGATGTGACTAGCCATGGATCATCCGCTCCTCTGATACTTTTCATGCTGGCCGGGGGGAACTCACAGGAACGCGAAACCTGGTCCGCGTACTGTGACGAACGCACTGACCATCTTCCCGCATCTCAGGCAGGGGCATGACGACCGAGACCAGCACACCGGCGCGCCGAGCGCGGCTCCTCCCGCAACTGATCAAGTTCGGCGCGGTCGGAGCCGTCGGTTTCGTGGTCAATCTGCTCGTGTTCAACGTGCTGATGCTCTTCGTCCTCGTGAACGTGCCGCACAAGACCCTCTTCTCGACGGCGATCGCGACGCTGGTCGCCATCGGCACCAACTGGATCGGCAACCGGTACTGGGCGTTCTCCGGCAACCGCAACGAGAACGCAACGCGCGAGGGCATCGAGTTCTTCATCGTGAGCCTGGCGGGCATGGCGATCCCTCTCTTGTGCGTCTGGGTGTCGCATTACCTGCTCGGCTACCAGAGCCTGCTGGCCGACAACATCTCCAACAACGTGGTCGGGCTCGCGCTCGGCACGGTGTTCCGGTTCGCGTTTTACCGCTGGTGGGTGTTCTCGCCCGACCGCGCGGTCGCACGCGCCGGCCGTCGCGCACCGGCTTCGGCCCGGCCGCACGTGCCGTCACTCGGACGCGAGAAGGCGCCGATCACCGGCTCGACCCTAGCGAGCGCCCCAGACCGTGGTCTCGTCGGAGACTGACTGCGACTGCTGACGCCGCACGGCCACGACGGTCTGCGAGTGGTCCATGAGCTCGGACAACGCGCGCTGGACCTGGTCGGCCTTCGGCACATCCTTCAGCACGACGGGATGGTCGAGGCCCGAATTGATCAGCACGTCCCCGGACCGGAACAGGCTCTGCAGCCAGGTGCGCCGCACGCTCACGTCGTAGCCACGGCTGTGCAGCAGCTCTTGGCGCACGCGAACGAAGAACCCGTGCCGGATGATCAGACGGCGGTTGGTGATCGTGTAGCGGCGGCTCAGCCACGCCGCCAGCGGCAGGAGGAAGAGCAGGAGCACGACAGCGGCCGCGGCGGACCACAGCAGGACGATCTCCCAGACCTCACCGACCCGGCCCGCGAGGTATCCGACCGCGCCGGCGGTCGCGATCAGCACGAGGCTCGGGAAGAACAGCCGGCGGGCGTTCGAACGCAGCCGGGCCACCACGCGCTCGGGCGGCTGGGCGGGTATCCCGTCCGGGCTGCTGCTCATGCTCCATTAATACCGCAGGTGCGTCACGTCGCCCGCCGCCACTGCGGTGCGGCCCGCATCCGACTCGACGATCAGCCGACCGCTCTCGTCGATGCCGACAGCGGTGCCGAGAAGGTCGTCACCGGACGGCAGCTGCACACGGACCGGCCGGCCGATCGTGTGGCAGGCCTCCGCGACCTCGTCGCGCAGCGCGCTGCGGAGCGGATCGCCCCCGGCGGCCAGGAACTCGCGGTACAGCGTCGTCAGCTGGATGAGGTAGGCCGAGAGCACCGCATCCGCGTCCACATCGTGCGCGCCCGCGAGAGCCAACGAGGTCGACGTCTCGGTCGGGAGCTCGTCGCGCGTCTGAGTGAGGTTCACGCCCGCGCCGATGACCAGTCCCGACATCCCCGGCAGCAGCTCGGCGAGGATGCCGCACACCTTGTCGCCCTCGATGAGGACATCGTTGGGCCACTTCACCTGCACCCCGCCGGGGACGAACCGGCCGAGCGCGCGGCTCATCGCCAGTCCGCCGAGCAGCGGGAACCAGCCGAACGACTCGGGTGGCAGGCCGACCGGCTTGAGCAGCACGGAGATCGCCAGGGCCCTTCCCGGCGGCGTCACCCAGACCCGGCCGAGCCGGCCGCGACCACCGGTCTGATTGCCCGTGACGATCACCGCGAGGTCCGGGAGGTCGCCGGCCCGGGCGCTCAGGACGTCGTTGGTGGAACCGGCCTCGGGGAGCACCTCGAGCACGGGGACGATGGTTCGGCTGCGTCGGAAGTCCACGGGGTCAGTCTCTCGCACTGGGCCAGTCTGCCAGCGCAGGGCGGCGGATTTGTAGGGTTTCGTCAACGGCACGGCCATTCGGCTGGCCGGTAGAGTGAACGACGTGACCGACACCGAACCTCGTCAGACCGATCAGCTCCCCGACCTGACCACCACCGCCGGCAAGCTCGCCGACCTGAAGGAACGGTTCCACGAGGCCGTCACCGCGAGCGGTCAGGCGGCGATCGAGAAGCAGCACGCCAAGGGCAAGCTGACCGCCCGCGAGCGCATCGACCTCCTGCTCGACCAGGGCTCCTTCGTGGAGTTCGACGAGTTCGTCCGTCACCGCACCCACGCTTTCGGCATGGAGGCCAAGCGCCCGTACGGCGACGCGGTCGTCACCGGCGTCGGCACCATCCACGGCCGCAACGTCGCGGTGTTCAGCCAGGACTTCACCATCTTCGGCGGCTCGCTCGGCGAGGTCGCGGGCGAGAAGATCATCAAGGTCATGGATCACGCGCTCAAGACGGGCGTTCCGATGATCGGCATCCTCGACTCCGGCGGCGCCCGCATCCAGGAGGGCGTCGTCGCCCTCGGCAAGTACGGCGAGATCTTCCGCCGCAACACCGCGGCCTCCGGCGTCATCCCGCAGATCTCCATCGTGATGGGCCCGGCCGCCGGCGGCGCCGTGTACTCCCCCGCCCTCACCGACTTCGTCATCATGGTCGACAAGTCGAGCCACATGTTCGTCACCGGCCCGGACGTCATCAAGACGGTCACCGGCGAGGACGTCGGCTTCGAGGAGCTGGGCGGTGCGTTGACCCACAACAAGGTCTCCGGCGTCGCCCACTACCTCGCCAGCGACGAGGAGGACGCCCTCGACTACGCGCGGACCCTGCTCAGCTACCTGCCGCAGAACAACCTGGCCGAGCTCCCCACCTTCCAGTCGGAGCCGGAGCTCGAGATCACCGACGCCGACCGTCGGCTGAACACGATCATCCCGGACTCCCCGAACCAGCCCTACGACGTGAAGACGATCATCGAGGGCGTGGTCGACGACGGCGAGTTCCTCGAGATCCAGCCGCTGTTCGCGCCCAACATCGTCATCGGGTTCGCCCGCGTCGAGGGCCGGTCGGTGGGCATCGTCGCGAACCAGCCGAGCGCGATGGCGGGAACGCTGAACATCGACGCGGGCGAGAAGGCCTCCCGGTTCGTCCGCTTCTGCGACGCCTTCAGCATCCCGATCCTCACCCTGGTGGATGTGCCCGGCTACCTGCCCGGCACCGACCAGGAGTGGACGGGCGTGATCCGGCGCGGCGCGAAGCTGCTGTACGCATACGCCGAGGCGACCGTGCCGCTCGTGACCATCATCACCCGCAAGGCGTACGGCGGCGCGTACATCGTCATGGGCTCCAAGCAGCTCGGCGCCGACATGAACCTCGCGTGGCCCACCGCCGAGATCGCGGTGATGGGCGGCCAGGGTGCGGTGAACATCCTCTACCGCGGTGAGATCAAGCGGGCGGAGGAGGCCGGCGAGGATGTGGCGGCCGTCCGCACGAAGCTCGCCAACGAGTACACCTACAACGTCGCGAGCCCGTTCCTCGCGGCCGAGCGCGGAGAGCTCGACGGCGTGATCGAGCCGGCCGCGACACGCGTGTCGGTCATCAAGGCGCTGCGCGCGCTGCGCACCAAGCGGGCGACGCTGCCGCCGAAGAAGCACGGGAACATCCCGCTGTGAGCGGCAAAGACGCCCAGGGCGGCGTGCCGCTCGATCCGTCGCAGCTGCGGTTCGTCACCCGCGGTGTGACCGCGGAGGAGATCGCCGCCGTGACCGCCGTCCTGACGGCTGCTGCCGCCGAGCAGGCGGCCGCCGGTCGGGAGGGCAGGGCCGAGCGCGGCCCGGATGCCTGGGCACGCACGCAGCGCAGCCTGCGCGGCGAGCTCCGGCCCGGCGCGGGTGCCTGGCGGTCGTTCTCGGGCTGAGATGTACCCCGATCGGGGCATCCCCCAAGTAAGGGACACGCGTATTCTTCGGCGTGTGCCGCGAACGGGGGTCGTGAAATGTCCCCCAGGTGTCCTCCAAAATGACGACTATGTATTTTCTGAGAGCGAAGCCACTATAGATATTGCTAGGTGTCTCTCCTCGTGAGTCACACCGCCAATCACTCGCCGACTAGGGTAAGCGGGCGAGTGCTTTGGGGGCGAGTCAGGGCGATATTCGGGTTGTCGCCCTGACTCGGGGTTTGAAAAGGGGCCGACAATTCGGGTGTCGGCCCCTTTCTCCTCGTTAAGGGCTTGTTCCGCTCTCGGGAGGGTCAGCCGACCGGCCGGGGGATCTCCAGCCAGAGATCGACCTCGTCGTCCTCCGACTCCGCGCCCAGCGCGTTCGCCGCGCCGTCGTCCGACATCCGCAGGCCGACCACCGTCACAGCGGTCTTCGACGACCGGGGGACGGTCCGGATGATCAGCTTGTCCGTGGTCGTCCCGCGGATGGCGTCGGCCAGTCGCCGCAGCACGCTCTCGAGGCCGCGCTGGTCGAGGTCGTCGATACCGCCTTCGTCGAGCAGGCTGACGACGACACCGCGGCGACGGGCGTCCATCACCTCGCGCCTGACGTCGTCATTGAGCAGGCGGCGTCCGCGGATCTCGTCGCGGATCGCTCCCTCCAGGTAGCGGCACTCGCGGCGCTCCGCCTCGGTGAGGTCTCCCCCGCGACGCACGATCTCGGCGAGCATCGGGGCGGCGACGCGGTACGTCTGCCGGAGGCGCAGCTGGCGCTCCATGACGTGCGCCTCTTGCGCGGCCTGCCATTCGGTCGCCTCGCGTTCTGCTCGAGCGAACTGGAGGGCGTCCCGGCCGGCCTTCGCGAGCGAGCCGGAGATCACGACGGCCACACCGACCCACACGACCGATCCGATGACGCCCAACCCGGCGAGCGCGCCGAGACCGGCCCAGACGACCGTCTGCACAGCGAGGAAGGCGACACCGGCCCACGCGACGATCTGCTGCCGACGGACCGCGCAGATGGTCATCAGCGTTCCGACTGCGGCGACGTACCACGTGGCGTATCCGTTGTCCTTCGACGCGTCCAGCTGGCTCGTCACGAGGATCGGGATGACGACGCACACAGCGAGGTCGAACGCGGCGAGCCAGAGCGGCATCTTCGTCGGGCTGGTCGGCCACAGGCTCATCACCGTCGCGACGCCGTAGAGGACCATCGCGACGACGATCGGACCGGCAGAGCGCGGCATCCACAACGACGACAGCGCGAGGAACAGGTGATAGGCGGAGAAGAGCGCGCCGAGAATCAGGAAGAGGACGCGGTTGAGGGTGATCACTCCGCCGCCTCCGTCTCGCGGGGCTCACGCGGGGCGAAGGACCCCTGCTGGTCGGACCGCGCTGCTCCGGGCGCCTGGGCGCCGATGGGCTGCGGCTCGGCCGAGGGCCAGAGGATGGTAACGGTCGTTCCCTCACCCGGCTCCGAGCGGATGTTCGCACGGCCTCCGACCTTGGCCAGACGGTCGCGGATGCTGATCCGCAGGCCGAGCCGCTCGGCCGGGACCTCCGCCTCGGTGAACCCGCGTCCGTCGTCGCCGACGATAATCTCGACGGTGGCCGCGGGGCCGCCCCCGCGGATCGACAGGCTGCGGTGCACTTCCGGGCCGCCGGCGTGCTGCATGCTGTTCACCATCGCCTGGACGGCGGCCGAGTAGACCGCCTCCGCGACGTTCACGGGCAGCATGTGCACCTCGACGTCGCGCACCTCGACAGCGAACGGCGACGAGAAGGCGTTGGCGGAGGTCGCCAGCCGCTCGGCGAGCTGGCTGAGGCCGACGAGGGACTGGTCCTCCGGAGTCGACGCCTCGGCCGCGTGAAGGTGCCCGATCGCATCGGCGGCCATCGCGGCGGCGAGCTCCTTCTGCTCCGGCGTCCGGGCGGATGCGGCCGAGAGGAGGGTCGTCAGAACACTGTCGTGGACGATGGCGTCGACCTGTACGCGCTCCACCTCGGTGGCGTGCTGGCGGACAGCCGTGGCGTAGCGCGCGAGAGCCTGGCTCTGAGCCGCGTCCACGGCGCTGGACGCCTGCCGCATCATGGCGATGATCGCGAGGATGACACCGCCCAGGATGACGGCGTAGATGGTGTCGAGCGCCGCCAGCTCGAACCCGACGCCGCCGCCGGCGGGCAGGGCCCGGACGACGCCGTAGGCGATCGGGGCGACGAAGGTGTACACGATCGCGAGCCAGAGCGGGTAGGCGACCGCGGCGAAAGCTGTGAAGACCGAGCAGAGGAACCACAGCCACGGCTTGTCCGAACTGAACGCGCTCGGGTCGCGGACGAGCAGCGGCCACGTGACGATGGCGGCGAGGTACAGGATGGACAGGACGCCCATCGCGATCTTCACCCCGCGCTGCACGATCGCCAGGATCACGGTGAGAGCGAGGCCGCCGAACACGACGATCATCCAGACGGCACCCCACGGTTCGCGGAGGGCGCTGAGCTGACCGAGGGCCGTCGGCAGGGTCTGCAGCCCGAAGACCAGCCCGAAGGCCGACACGGTCCGGTCGGAGATGCGCTCGATCCGCGCCCGGCTGAGGGGGTTGCGGGGCTTGGCCGGTTCGAGCGGCGCCCCGGGGCGAACCCCGCTAGGAGCGCTCATTGCCCGTCTCGGGGTCGAGCCCGGGAAGGATGCCGTCCTCCACGGCGCGTCGGAGGAGGTCCACCTTCGTCGGCGCCGGCCGGCCGACCTCCACGTATTTCACGCGGATGCGGTCGAGGTATTCGCGGGCGGTGGAGTTCGCGATTCCCAGCTGGGCGGCGACCGCCTTCAGGGGGAGTCCTGAGGCGTACAGGTGCAGGACGTCGCGCTCGCGACGCCCGAGCTGCGCTTTGGCGAAGTCGCTGTCGGCGTCGATCGCCGTCGCCCACTCGAGGTTGTTGAGGACGTCGCCGCGGGCGACGGTGGCGATGGCGCTGATGACCGTGGTGGTGGGTGATGACTTCGGGATGACGCCGGCGGCTCCGGCGGCGAGCGCCTCGCGAACGCTCGCGACGCGGTCGGCGATGCTGTGCACCAGCACAGCGGCCCCGGTCGCCTGGGCCCGCTTGACGTTGTCGGTCACCTTCGAGCCGTCGCCCAGGGACAGGTCGAGGACGACCACATCGCATTCCTGCGAGCCGAGCTGGGCGACGAAGTCGTCCACCGTGGGCGCGGTGACGATCACGTCGTACCCGGCGTCCTGGCAGGCCGCCTTCAGCCCGAGACGCACGGACTCGTGATCATCGACGATTGCCACCCGCACCATGTTGACCATCGTAGGGGGTGAATGCATGCGGACGGTCGTCCGGGCGCCAGCGCGTCCGGGTGCGCGGGTTCGGCCGTCGATGCGCCCGCGCGTCAGCCCGTCAGCGCCTCAGCGCCTCAGCGCCTCAGCGCCTCAGCGCCTCAGCGCCTCAGCGCCTCTGCGGCTCAGCGCCTCAGCGCCTCTGCGGCTCAGCGCCTCAGCGGGTGAGGGTGGCGACGGCTTCGACGTGGTGGGTGTTCGGGAAGAGGTCGAAGGCGCGCATCCCGCGCAGGTCGTAGCCGTGCCCGGCGAAGAAGGCGAGGTCGCGGGCCAGCGC
Organism: Leifsonia sp. NPDC014704; assembly: GCF_043083605.1. NCBI lineage: Bacteria > Bacillati > Actinomycetota > Actinomycetes > Micrococcales > Microbacteriaceae > Leifsonia > Leifsonia sp. NPDC014704. The sequence goes on from NZ_JBIBYW010000001.1 coordinate 1,795,653, forward strand.
GACGGGGTCGCAGGCGACGTAGACCACCTGGGCGGGCGAGAGGGAGGCGATGGCGTCGACGACCTCGCGGCCGGCCCCGGAGCGGGGCGGGTCGAGCACGACCGTCGCGGCGCGGAGCCGGGCGCGCTCGGCAGCCGATGCCTCGCCCGCGAGCCGGGTGACGTAGCGCTCCACACGGTCGGTGATCGCCGAGGCGCCGACCCAGTCGGCGAGGTTCTCGGCCGCGTCGTCCGTTGCGGCCTCGTCGCTCTCGACGGAGGTGATGCGGAGCGTCGAGCCGAAGCGGTCGCCGAGAGCGGCGGCGAGGAGGCCGACGCCGCCGTACAGGTCGAGGTTCGCCGCCCGGGGGTCGAACAGCGCCTCGTCGACCGCGGACTGCACCGCGCTCGTCAGGGTCTGCGCCGCGCCGCGGTGCACCTGCCAGAAGCCGCGCGCGTCCAGACGGAACTCGCGGTCTCCGACGCGCTCGCGGATGGGGACGGGGCGGCGCCGCGGCCGGACGTTCCGGCGGCCGGAGCGCACGGGCTTGTCGTTGACGAGCACGTGGGAGGCACCGAGACCGGTGGCGACGACATCGACCGACTCGGCTCCGGGGAACAGCTGCCCGAACGGGGTGGCTTCCTGGACGGCGTCGGTCGCGAGGGGCAGGTCGGTGACGGGGATGACGGTGTGCGAGCGCTGAGCGTACGGACCGAGGCGGCCGGTGCCGTCGACCTGCAGGCGGACGCGGGTGCGCCATCCGGTGCCGTCGACCGTCTCGCCATCCACCGCCTCCACCCGGACCGGTCCTCCGTCCACCCCTGCCGCGGCGATGGCGTCGCCGGACAGCTTGGCGGTGCGTTGCAGCGCGTCTTCGATCACGCGGCGCTTCAGCTCACGCTGGTGCTCGAGTCGGATGTGCCCGAACTCGGCGCCGCCCGCACGATCGGCGGGACGGCGCTCGATGGCAGCGGCTCCCCAGACGTGCGGTTGCCGTTCCGGTGCGGGCTCGACGACCTCCACGACCTCTCCGCGCCAGAACCGCTCGTGGCTGGTGTCCGCGATGCGGACGCGCACCCGCTCGCCCGGCATCGTGTCGGGCACGAAGACGACCCGGCCTTCGTGGCGTGCGACGAACACCCCGCCGTGGGCCACGTTGGTAATGTCGAGCTCGACCTCGTCCTTCTGGGGCATCCTTCGAGCATCCCACAGGTGACCATGCGCCTCTACCTCGCCTCCACCTCGCCCGCCCGCCTCGCGTTGCTGCGCGCCGCCGGCGTCGAGCCGGTGGTCGTCCCTTCGCACGTCGACGAACCGGCGGCCGTCGCCGCGGCGGAGGCCGAGCACGGCCCGCTGAGCGCCGACGCAATGGTCCAGCTCCTCGCTCGGCTGAAGGCGGAGGCGGTGCGCGGCACCCTGGACGGCGAGCCGATCGACGGGCTGATCCTGGGCGGCGACTCGGCCTTCGCGATCGACGGCGCCATCCACGGCAAGCCCCACCTGCCCGAGGTCGCCCGCGAGCGGTGGCTGCAGCAGCGCGGACGCACGGGCACCCTCCATTCCGGTCACTGGCTCATCGACCACCGCGACGGGCGGGAGAACGCCGCGGTCGGGGCGACCGCCGTCGCCTCCGTCACGTTCGCGGACGTCACCGACGACGAGATCGACGCCTACGTGGCGAGCGGCGAGCCGCTCGAGGTGGCGGGATCGTTCACGATCGACAGCCTCGGCGGACCCTTCATCACGCGGGTGGACGGCGATCCGAGCACCGTGGTGGGGCTCTCCCTCTCGACGCTGCGGGAGCTCGTTCGCGAACTCGGCGTGTCGTGGACTTCGCTCTGGAACCGCGGCCACTGACGCAAGGCGTTGTAGGCTGCCGGAGTCTTCGGTCGCCCATTTTTGTCGGGATCGCCCAAATCGACTCCGATTTCGAGCAATAGGCTAGGGAACTGTGCCACGTATCACCAAGGTTTTGATCGCCAACCGCGGCGAGATCGCCGTCCGCGTCATCCGTGCGGCGAAGGACAGCGGGATCGCCTCCGTCGCCGTATACGCGGACCAGGACCGGGACGCCCTGCACGTCCGCCTCGCCGACGAGGCGTACGCGCTGGACGGGACCACGAGCGCCGAGACGTACCTCGTCATCGACAAGCTGCTGTCGGTCGCGCGCCGGTCGGGCGCGGACGCGGTGCACCCGGGCTATGGCTTCCTCGCCGAGAACGCGGACTTCGCGCGCGCGGTCACCGACGCCGGGCTGACCTGGATCGGCCCGTCTCCGGAGGCCATCGAGCGCCTGGGCGACAAGGTCTCGGCACGTCACGTCGCCGAGAAGGTGGGCGCGCCGCTTGCCCCCGGAACCCTCAATCCGGTCAAGGACGCCGCTGAGGTGCTCGACTTCGTCGACGTCTACGGCCTCCCCGTCGCCATCAAGGCGGCGTTCGGCGGCGGCGGCCGCGGCCTGAAGGTCGCCCGCGCCCGCGAGGAAGTGGCCGAGCTGTTCGAGTCGGCCACGCGTGAGGCGATCGCCGCCTTCGGCCGGGGCGAGTGCTTCGTCGAGAAGTACCTCGACCAGCCGCGTCACGTCGAGACCCAGTGCCTCGCGGACGCCTACGGCAACGTCGTCGTCGTCTCCACCCGCGACTGCTCGCTGCAGCGCCGCCACCAGAAGCTCGTCGAGGAGGCGCCCGCGCCGTTCCTGACCCCCGAGCAGACCGAGAAGCTCTACTCGTCGTCCAAGGCGATCCTCAAGGAGGTCGGCTACCAGGGTGCCGGGACGTGCGAGTTCCTGATCGGCAAGGACGGCACCGTCTCCTTCCTCGAGGTGAACACCCGCCTTCAGGTCGAGCACTGTGTCTCCGAAGAGGTCACCGGCATCGATCTCGTCCGCGAGCAGTTCCGTCTCGCCGAGGGCGGCGAGCTCGACTACGGCGACCCGGCCCCCCGTGGCCACTCGTTCGAGTTCCGCATCAACGGTGAGGACGCCGGCCGCGGCTTCATCCCCTCCCCTGGGCCCGTCCACGTGTTCAAGGCCCCCAGCGGCCCCGGCGTCCGCGTCGACAGCGGCATCCAGGCGGGCGACGTGATCAGTGGCTCGTTCGACTCGATGCTGGCCAAGCTCATCGTGACCGGCGCCAGCCGCGAGGAGGCGCTCGAGCGCTCCCGTCGCGCGCTGGACGAGTTCGAGGTGGCGGGCCTCCCGACCGTCCTCCCCTTCCACCGTGCGATCGTGCGCGACCCGGCCTTCGCACCTCAGGACGGCGAGCCGTTCTCCGTCTACACCCGCTGGATCGAGACCGAGTGGGTCAACGAGATCGAGCCGTGGTCGGGCGAGCTCGGCGACCAGCCCGCCGCTGAGCGACGCAGCAACGTCGTCGTCGAGGTCGAGGGCAAGCGCATCGAGGTCTCCCTTCCCGCTCGCCTCCTCAGTGGTGGTGCCGGCGAGCCGTCCGGAGCGCCCGCTCCGCGCCGCCGCGGCGCCGCGCACGCGGTCGACACGGCTACCGGCGACTCCGTCACCGCTCCTATGCAGGCGACCGTGGTGAAGGTCGCCGTCGCCGACGGCGACCCGGTCGTCAAGGGTGACCTGGTGCTGGTGCTCGAGGCCATGAAGATGGAGCAGCCGCTGACCGCCCACAAGGACGGCACCGTCTCCGGCATCAACGCGAGCGTCGGCGAGACGGTCTCGTCCGGCCACCTGCTGCTCAACATCGTCTGACACCACCGCATCGTCTGACACCACCGCATCACCTGACACCGGCGTCCGTCTCCCGAGCCGCGCCACCGCGCGCGCCCGGCGCGCCGCCAACCACCTTCCGAAAGGGAGGAGCACCGCCGACACTCGGCCTGAAGCTCCTCTCTTTCGCGCGTCACCCCGCCGCCGCACGACGGAACTCCTCCCTTTCCAGCGATCCGAGAAACTCTTCGACGGTCGCCACCGTCGCCTCCGGGCTCCGAAGCACCTGACGCGCCGTCAGCCGCAACCTCGGCAGACCCCTCAGCGTCATGGCCACATCGCGGCGGCGATCGCGCTCGAACGCTTCGCGATCGGCGTGGAACTCGAAGCCGTCGATCTCCAGATAGAGCACGCCATCCACGCGGGCGTCGACCCGTCCCACTCCGTCGACGGCCAGTTGCTGCTCGACGATGTGTCCGCGGGCGGTGAGACGCTGTCGCAGCACGGATTCGACACCCGAGTCGGAGCCTGGCCGTGCGCGTTCGGCGATACTCCGGGACTGCAGCGGTTCATCCGCGAAGATCCGTCGCAGCCGATGGCGGGTAATCTGGCCGCTCGAAATCGCCGTATCGAGCACGGCGACGGCGGTCTCTTCGTCCGCGCACCGCACGACGCTGCGGAGACAATCGGCCAGTGAGACCCGCCACACTTCGTGGTGCCGTTCGGCGGGACGCCAATGACGGACCGTCCGATCATCGACGGCCGCTGAGCGCCCCGCATGCGGAGGGATCAGCAGATGCGTCCGTTCGTCCCTCCCGCCCCACAGTCCGTATGTGCGCGCGGCGGTGACGCACGCCAGGCGGCCACCGGTCCGCAGCGCCGTGAGCGCGGCCTCACCGATTCCCGGAAGGGCATAGCGGCCGTTCCGCGGGCGCACTAGGCGACCTTCGCGGACGGCGGCGGACAGGACGTGCCCTCGTGCCCCGGCCTCCTTCAATTGGCCGAGCGACGCTGCGCCGCCGAGGCGAGTGAGTTCCGTCATCCAATTCATGTCCCCATCCTGCGGAAGGGTGCCTGCCGTCGGGACGGACAGGGGCGATCTGTGGAGAGATCCATCCGCGCGTCGACTGTGCACACCTCGTGTCCGGGGTACGGAAGGGAGGAGATCGGAGCCGACACGCCGCCGGAACGCCACGAACGGAGGAGATCGGAGCGGGAAGCCGCCGAAACACCTCCGTTTCGCCGGCGGGCCAGCGCAGGCGTCAGCCGGTGGCCTCCGTGGGGTCGCCCTTCAGATCGATGCTGATCTCGTCGGCGTCGAGGTTGCTCAGAGCGCCGGCGAGGACGTCGGCGCTGAAGGCGCCGTCGTCGCGCGCGTCGAGGAGGGCGTTGCGCTGGGCACGCAGCTGGGCGAGGCGCGCCTTCTTGTGCTCGGCGAACGCCTCCGGCGTGCGCTCGGTGGTCTTCGGCACCGGGACGGTCTTCGCCGCCTCGTAGAGGAGCTCCATCAGCTTGCGCCGTTCCTGCCGCTCGGCCTCCGGGTCAGCCGCCGCGGGCTTCACGGCCTTCAGCACGAGGCCGAGAGTGCCGCCCTGGAGGAGCAGGGAGCCGGCAGCCACGAGGAAGGCGATGAGCACGAGGACCGATCGCCCCGGGGTCTCGCCGGGCAGCGACTGGGCGGCCGCGACGGTTACCGCGCCGCGCATCCCCGCCCACACCACGATGGTGCCCTCGCGCCAGCCGAGCGGGGCCCCCGTGAAGTACTCGATGTCGGCGAGAAGCCGTCGGAGGCGTGTGCCGAAGCGCGTCAGGTTCTCGACCGTCGGGATGCCGCGACGCGCGAGCCGGCGACGCCGCCGTTCGGCCTGCTTGGGCGAGATCGGGCGGCGGCCCTCGGAGTCGCCGAAGGCGCGGTCCGGGAAGGCCGGGTCCGGAAACGCCGGATCGGGAACCACGCTCGCCGCGACCGCAGAGGACGCAACGGCGGCCGTGTCGGGCGCAACATCCGCCGGCACGTCGGCACCCGATCCCGCGCCGGACTCGTCTCCGACCTCGCCCGCATCCCCGTCGAGCGCCGACGGGCCGGCGGCGAGCGCCCGCTGCTCCCCGGGCTTGGCAAGACGCTCGGCGATACCGCGCCGCACCGCTTCCGGATCGGTCAGGTGCTCCTGCAACTGCTCAAGGCGTGGCCGGATCCGTTGCCCCCGTTTGCTGCGACGGGCGAGCAGAGCGAGCAGGGGCGCGACGAACGCCGCGCGCACCAGGATCGTGAGCACGAGCGCACCCGCGGCGACACCGATGGCGGGCGCCACGCCGGAGTGGTCCTCCTGCACGTCCTGCACGATGCCGAACAGCTCCAGGCCCATCGTCAGGAAGATGAGCCCCTCGAGGATGAGCTCGACCGTGCGCCAGTTCTGCGCGTCCGACAACCGGTGCTCCGGCGAGAGCACGCGCGGCGCGCGGCTGCCGGTCACGAGCCCGGCGACGACGGCGGCGACGAGGCCGGACGCGCCGAGCGCCTCGGCCGGGATCGAGGCGAGGAACGGCACGGTGAACGAGATGACCGTGTTGACCGTCGCGTCCTTCACCCGGGCGCGGACGATCAGGTTCAGCCAGCCGACGACCCCGCCGAAGACGACGGCGATGAGCACCGAGTACACGAACGAGAGCGTCACCGCGCCGAGGGTGAACGACGCACCGGCCGCGGCCACCGCGGCGCGCAGCAGCACCAGCGCGGTCGCGTCGTTCAGCAGGCTCTCGCCCTCGAGGATGGCGACGACGCGCGGCGAGACGCCCGCCCGTTTGACGATCCCGGTGGCGACGGCGTCGGTGGGGCTGACGATGGCACCCAGGGCGATACCCCAGCCGAGCCCCAGGCCCGGGATGACCCACGCGAAGAACAGCCCGAGCAGGACGGAACTCACGATCACCAGCAGAACGGAGAGCCCGCCGATCGCCCCGAACTCGCGCCGGAAGTTCATGGCCGGCATGGACACGGACGCGGAGTACAGCAGGGGTGGGAGCACCCCGGCGAGGATCCACTCGGGCTCGAGCTCGATCGCCGGGACGAACGGCAGCAGGCTCACGAGGATGCCGATGACCACCAGGATCAAAGGCGAAGCGACGCCGAACCGCGGCCCGAAGGTCGTCGCCGCCGCGATGGTGAGCACCGCGAGCACTCCGATGACGAGCCCGACCTCCATCCCCCGGCCTTCCCGTCAGAGCACGATGTGCATCGCGCGCGCTGCGTCGGTGATCGAGCCGGAGAGGGACGGGTACACCGTGAACGCCCGCGCCACTTGATCCACCGTCAGACGCTGCTCGACGGCGAGAGCGAGGGGGAAGATCAGCTCCGATGCCCGCGGGGCGACGATGACGCCGCCGATCACGGTGCCGGATCCGGTGCGGGCGAAGAGCTTCACGAAACCGTCTCGGATGCCGAGCATCTTCGCGCGCGGGTTGGACTTGAGGGGCAGCTTGTAGATGTCGCCCTGCGCGATGCCCTCCTCGATCTGCTTCTGGCTCCAGCCGACCGTCGCGATCTCGGGCTGGGTGAAGATGTTGGAGCTGACGTTGCGCAGTTCGATCGGGTTGACCGCGTCGCCCATCGCGTGGAACACGGCGGTGCGGCCCTGCATCGACGCGACCGAGGCGAGCGGCAGGGAGTCGGAGCAGTCGCCGGCGGCGTAGATGTTCGGGATGGAGGTGCGCGCGACCCGGTTGACCCGGATGTTCCCCGAGGTGGTCACCTGCACTCCGGCCTCCTCGAGCCCGATGCCCGAGGTGTTGGGAACGGACCCGACGGCCATGAGGCAGTGCGACCCCTCGATCGTGCGCCCGTCAGTGAGCGTGGCGACGACGCCGTCCTCGGTGCGGACGACGGACTCGGCACGCGACTTCGAGAGGACCTGCATGCCGTTGCGCTTGAAGACGTTCTCGATGACGTGCGCCGCATCCGCGTCCTCGCCCGGGAGCACCTGATCGCGCGACGAGATGAGCGTCACCTTGGACCCGAGCGCCGTGTACGCCGACGCGAACTCGGCGCCGGTGACACCGGAGCCCACGACGATGAGATGCGAGGGCACCGTCTGCAAGTCGTACAGCTGTGTCCAGGTGAGGATGCGCTCCCCGTCCGGCACCGCGGAGGGCAGCACCCGGGGACGGGCGCCGACGGCGACGACGATCGTGTCGGCCTCCACCCGGTCGAAGTCGGTGCCGGAATCCCTGGAGGTGGAGACGATGATCGCACTCGAGCCGTCGAGCCGGCCCTCTCCGGTCACGATGCGGACGCCCGCGCGCACGAGCTCGGCGCGCATGTCCTCCGACTGCTGGCGAGCAAGACCCATCAACCGCTTGTTGACCGCGGCGAGGTTGACGGCGATCTCGGGGCGCACCGGCTTGCCCGTCTCACCCCGGGAGAAGAACTGCACACCGAGGTCGGCCGCTTCGGCGAGCGAATTGGTCGCCTCGGCGGTGGCGATGAGGCTCTTCGAGGGAACCACGTCGGTGATGACGGCGGACCCGCCGACGCCCGAACGCTCGACCAGGGTCACGTCGGCGCCGAGTTGCGCGCCCGCGAGTGCTGCCTCGTAACCGCCGGGACCGCCGCCGAGGACCGCGATGCGCTGTTTCCGCTCGAATTCGTACGCCATGTGCTCCATTCTTCCGTATGGGGTGCACCGATGCGCATTCGGCTCCGAGCCTGTGGAAAGCCGGCCGCTCAGTAGAGTTGGCTCATGCTGGAATCCATCACGAACCCGCTCGACGACCCCTCTGCCGACCCGTTCGAGGTCGCCAAGGAGGCCGCGGGCCAGCTCGCCGAGAAGACGGGCGTCGAGCGCCACGACATCGCGCTCACGCTGGGCAGCGGCTGGGGCCGTGCCGCCGATCTGATCGGCGAGACCGTCGCCACCGTCCCCGCCACCGAGATCGTCGGCTTCAGCAAGCCGGCACTCGAAGGCCACGTCGGAACGCTGCGCTCCATCCGCCTGCCGAACGGCAAGCACGCGCTGGTCATCGGCGCGCGCACCCACTACTACGAGGGACACGGCGTCCGCCGGGTCGTCCACAGCGTCCGCACCGCAGCGGCCGCCGGAGCGACGACCATGGTGCTCACCAACGGCGCCGGCGGCATCAAGGAGCACTGGAAGCCGGGCACGCCCGTCCTCATCTCCGACCACATCAACCTGACCGCCGACTCTCCGCTCGAGGGCGCGACCTTCATCGACCTCACCGACCTCTACTCGCCGCGTCTGCGCGCGCTCGCCCGGAACATCGATCCCACCCTCGACGAGGGCGTGTACACGCAATTCCGCGGTCCGCACTACGAGACGCCGGCCGAGGTCCAGATGGCCAAGACCATCGGCGGTCACATCGTCGGGATGTCGACAGCCCTCGAGGCGATCGCCGCCCGGCAGGCGGGCATGGAGATCCTGGGCATGTCGCTCATCACCAACCTGGCGGCCGGCATCCAGAAGACGCCGCTCAGCCACCAGGAGGTCATCGACGCCGGTCGTGCCGCGGAGCCGGTGATCAGCGCCCTTCTCGCCCAGATCGTGGAGGCCCTGTGACCGACAACGCGACGTCCAGCCAGAAGGACACCCCGGAACTCCTCGCCGAGGCCCGTGCCTGGATGAGCCAGGACCCCGACCCGGAGACCCGTGACGAGCTGGACGCGCTCATCGTCGCCGCCGAGGCCGGCTCGGCCGAGGCGATCGCCGACCTGCACTCGCGGTTCGACGAGCGGCTCGCGTTCGGAACGGCCGGTCTGCGCGGCGCCATCGCCGCCGGCCCCAACCGGATGAACCGGGTGCTCGTGGCCCAGGCGGCCGCGGGCTTCGCACGCTGGCTGCTGGAGCACGCCGAGGGCGGAACGCCGTCGGTCGTGATCGGCTACGACGGACGCAAGAACTCGGATGTCTTCGCCCGCGACACCGCCGAGCTGATGGCCGGTGCGGGCATCCGCGCGGTGCTGCTCCCCCGCCTCCTGCCGACGCCGGTGCTCGCGTTCGCGGTCCGGCACCTGGATGTGAGCGCCGGCGTCATGGTGACCGCCAGCCACAACCCGCCGAACGACAACGGCTACAAGGTCTATCTCGGTGGCGAGGACAACGGCTCGCAGATCGTCTCGCCGGTCGACGCCGAGATCGCTGCCCACATCCTCGATGTCGCCCAGGGAAGCGTGGCGGACCTGCCGCGCTCCGACCGCTACGAGATCGCCTCCGACGAGGTGGAGCAGGCCTACATCGACGCGACCGTCGCGGTGGCCGTCACCGAGACCCCGCGCGATGCGGTGTCGTTCGTGTACACCGCGATGCACGGCGTCGGCTGGCGCACCGCGCGCGAGGTGTTCGCGCGTGCGGGGTTCGCCTCCCCCACCCCGGTCACCGCCCAGATCGACCCGGATCCCGCCTTCCCGACCGTGGCGTTCCCGAACCCGGAGGAGCCGGGCGCGATGGACCTGTCGTTCCAGACCGCTCGGGAGGACGGGGCCGACCTGGTGATCGCGAACGATCCGGATGCCGATCGCCTCGCCGTCGCGGTACCGGACCCGTCGAGCCCCGACGGCTACCGACGGCTCTCCGGCAACGAGGTCGGCGCACTGCTGGGCTGGCGTGCCGCCGAGATCGCGGTGGCGCGAGCGGATGAGCGCGGCGCCTTCGGGACGTTGGCCTGCTCGGTCGTCTCCTCGCCCGCCCTGGCCGCCGTCGCCCGTGCGTACCGGCTCGACTTCGCAGACACCCTCACCGGCTTCAAGTGGGTCTCCCGCGCGCCGGGCCTCGTCTACGGCTACGAGGAGGCACTGGGCTACCTGGTGAACCCGGACACCGTCCGCGACAAGGACGGCATCTCAGCCGCCGTCGCCCTGCTCGACCTGGCGAACGGGCTCGCCGCGGACGGCGTCACGGTCGCCGGACGCCTGGAGGCCTTCGCCGAGCGTTTCGGCTTCTTCGCGAGCGACCAGATCTCGCTCCGGGTGACGGATCTCTCACGGATCAGCGAGATCATGGCGGCGCTGCGGTCCACCCCGCCGAGTCATCTGGGCGAGGTGCGCGTGACGCAGATCGACGACCTGCGCGACGGCTTCGGCGGTCTGCCTCCGAGCGATGTGCTGCGCATCCTGCTGGAGGACGGCTCCCGCGTCATGGTCCGCCCGAGCGGCACGGAGCCCAAGCTGAAGATCTACATCGACGCCTCGAGCGACGAGGGCACGGTCGAGGAGCGCCGGCAGACGGCGACCGACCGGGTCGCCGCACTGGCCGAGGCGATGCGCCTGCTCGTGGCGTGATCCCGGATGTCTGACGCGGCCCCGCTTTCACGGGGCCGCGTCAGACGGCGGCTCGTGATGACGAGTTCGGCCCGCTTCAGGCAGCCACCGCGCGCGGAGCCCGTGCCAGATAACCGATGACGAAGACGCCGAGCGCTCCCAGAGTGACGAGGGCACCGGCCAGCGGGACGGCCACGGCCCCTCCCGCCGCCAAGGCGAACGCTCCGATCGGGGGCGCGATCGCGATCCCCACGTACATCGCCGTCGAGTACCACGACAGCGCGAGAGCCGAGCTCTCCGGGTCGACGTGGACGAGGCGGTGCTGCACCGGGATGGCGATGGCGAACGCCGCGATGCCCCAGAGGGCGAACACGATGACGGAGGCCACGAAGGACGCCTCCGCGAACGCGAGGACCACAAGCATCACGGCTTGACCGGCGAGGGCGACGATCGCGACGATCCTGCTGCCGAAGCGGTCCGTGAGCGGCCCCGCGACCGAGTTGCCTGCCACCCCGGCCACCCCGTAGGCGAGGAGCAGGATGGCGAGAAGCGCCCCCGAGCCGCCGGTGGAGGCGCGGGTCACGGCCGCCGAGAAGATGTAGACGACGTTGAAGCCGGCGACCATGAGCAGCGTGGTCCCGAGCGGTGCGACGATGCGGAGGTCGGCCAGCGGCGCGAGCCGTCGACGCAGGCTGACGGCCGCAGGGACGGGCACGCCGCGAACGACGAGCGGGATGGCCACGACGAGCACCACGGCGATCCCGACGATGCACCAGAGCGCGAAGCGCCAGCCCGCGACGCCGCCGAGGGCGGTGCCGAGCGGCGAGCCGACCGCCGTGGCCAGCGTGAAACCGGCTCCCACGATCGCGAGGGCCTGTCCACGCTTGCCCGGCCGGGCGAGCGAGGCCGCCGCGGCGGTGGCCGTCGGCACGAGGGCGGCACCGCCGAGGCCGGAGAAGGTGCGTCCGGCGATGAACAGGGGGAGGTCGGGAGCGAGCGCCGAGGCGGCCGTCCCGATGGCGAAGACCGCGAGTCCGGCGGCCATGAGGGTCGCGCGCGGCACGCGCGGAAGGAGGATGGAGACGGCCGGTGCGGCGACCGCCACGACCAGCGAGTAGGTGGTGATCGACCAGCTGACCTGGGTCGCCGTCGCGCCGATGCTCGCGCCGACGCGCGGCAGGAGGCCCGCGATCACGAACGCGTTCGTGCCGACGACGAACAGGGCGAGGGCGAGCACCAGCAGAGCCGGGAGGGTCCTGCGGTACGATTGTTCGATGAACGTCATACCGTTACGGTACGACTATTGTTCGATGATTGTCAAACAATTGTGGTGAGATGACCGACTACCCCGCGCCCGACATGGTGGATGTGCAGCTGGTGGATGTGCTGCGCGCCCTCGCCGACCCCATCCGGCTGCAGATCGTCCGGGTCCTCGCGGACGGCCGCCCGCATCCCAAGTCCATGACCGAATGGGGCGTCGACGTCCAGAAGTCGACCATGGCGCATCACTTCAAGACGCTGCGCGAAGCCGGCGTCACGCGCACCATCGTCTCCGGCCGCACGCACGAGATCCAGCTGCGCCGGGATGAGCTGGACGAGCGCTTCCCCGGGCTCGTCGAGGCCCTGCTGCAGGGCTGAGTCAGCCGAGCGCTTCGTCGAGCTTGCGCTCCAGCTCGTCCAGGTCGAAGTAGTTCTCCACCACGATCACGTCGGCGTTCGTGCGACCGATGCGGTCGACGAGCTCCGGCGACGTGAGCACGACCTGCGCGTCCGAGGCCGCCTCGGCGATGTTCGCCGCGTCGGACGCCGTGACGTCCGCGTCGATGCCCAGGCGGTCGAGCACGCGCTCGGCGTTGACCTTGAGGATGCCGGACGTGCCGACGCCGACGCCGCAGATGGCGACGATCTTCACCGCGACGCCTCCTCGCTGAGCGTGAGGATGCGCTGCACGTCGGCGACGTCGGTCGCGGCGGCCAGGGCCGGGATCGCTTCCGGGTCGTTGAACACGTTCGCCAGCTCCGCCACGCTCGTCACGTGCGCCTCCGGCGTCGAGACGGCCAGCCCGAGGACGACGGAGACCGGGTCGTTGTGGGGGTGCCCGAAGACCACCGGCTCGTCGAGTGTGACGACGGAGAGCCCGTCCGCGTTCACGTCCGGCCCGGGCCGCGCGTGCGCGAGAGCGAGGCCCGGGGCGATGACGATGTAGGCGCCGAACTCCTCGATGACCTGGATCATCCGCTGCGCGTAGCCCTGCTCCGTCGCACCGGAGCGCGCCAGCGCCTGCCCTGCCAGCTCGACCGCCTCACGCCAGTCGGCGGCGTGCGCGCCGACGGTGATGGCGGAATCAGGCAGCGGTGGCAGTGACATATCTTCAGCGTAACGCCCGAGGGGTTACGAACCCTCGAAACCCGCTGTGATGATCTCCGAGAGCTCTTCGCGCTCCTCCAGAGGGAGGAAGGATGCCGCCGCGGCGTTGAGCTGGAAGATCTCCAGGTCGGTGCGGTCGTAGGCGAACGCGTCGGCGAGGATGCTCAGCTCGCGGGTCAGCGTCGTGCCGCTCATCAGGCGGTTGTCGGTGTTGACGGTGACGCGGAAGCCCAGCTGGTAGAGCAGGTCGAACGGGTGATCCAGGATGTCGTCACCCCACGCGGCGATGGCGCCGGTCTGGAGGTTCGACGTCGGGCTCGTCTCGAGGGCGATCTCGCGGTCCTTGACCCACTGCGAGAGCGTGCCGAGGGTCACGTACGTGTTCTCGTCGTCCTGGCGCTCCACCGTGATGTCCTCGGCCAGGCGCACGCCGTGGCCGAGGCGCAGCGCGCGGCCGTCGAGGAGTGCGCTGCGGATGCTGTCGAGGCCGTCGGCCTCGCCCGCGTGGACGGTCGCCGGGAAGAACTGCGATGCCAGGTAGTCGAAGGCGGCGCGGTGGTTGGAGGCGGGGAAACCCGCCTCGGCGCCGGCGATGTCGAAGCCGACCACGCCGCGGTCGCGGTGGCGGACGGCGAGCTCGGCGATCTCGAGGCCGCGGTCGTTGTGGCGCATGGCGGTGACGAGCTGACCGATGCGGATGCGTCCCCCGGCACCGCGGACGTCGTCGATGCCCTGCTCGATGCCCTCCTGAACGGCCTCGACGGTCTCGTCCAGGCTGAGGCCGCCGGCGAGATGCTGCTCGGGAGCCCAGCGGAGCTCGCCGTACACGACGCCGTCGGCGCCCAGATCCTGCACCGACTCCCGAGCGACCCGGACCAGGCCCTCACGGGTCTGCATCACGGCGGTCGTCAGGTCGAAGGTCTTCAGGTATTCGACGAGCGAGCCCGAGTTCGACTTCTCGCCGAACCAGCGGCCCAGCTCGGTCGCGTCCTGCGCCGGCAGCTCCAGCCCGATCTCCTGGCCCAGCTCGATCACCGTGGCGGGCCGGAGTCCGCCGTCGAGGTGGTCGTGGAGGGAGACCTTCGGCAGCGGGCGGATCTCCGTGCCGTCGGCCAGCGTGTACTCGTTCCAGGCGTCGCTCATGAGTCCAACCCTAGGCGATGCGGTCGGCGATCAGCGGGCCGCGCTCGTACGCGGTGCCGAGGGCGGCGATCCGGTAGGCGCCCTCCAGAGCCTCGAGTGCGCGCTCGAACCGGGCGGGCTCGTCCGCCGACAGGGTGAACAGCGGCTGACCGGCCCTGACCTCGTCGCCGGGCTTCGCGTGCAGGTCGATCCCCGCCGCGTGCTGCACCGGGTCCTGCTTGCGTGCGCGTCCGGCGCCGAGCCGCCAGGCGGCGATGCCGAAGGGCAGCGCCTGCTGCTCGACCAGGATGCCGTCCTGCTCGGCGACGACGGTGTGCGTCTCCTTCGCGACCGGCAGCGCGGCATCCGGATCGCCGCCCTGAGCACGGATGACCTCGCGCCACTTGTCCATAGCGCGGCCATCCTTCAGTGCCGCCTCGACGTCCTCGTCCGGGCGTCCGGCGAGGGTCAGCATCTCGCGGGCGAGCGCGACGGTCAGCTCGACGATGTCGGCGGGGCCGCCGCCGGCCAGCACCTCCACCGACTCGCGGACCTCGTTCGCGTTGCCGATCGCGAGACCGAGCGGGACGTTCATGTCCGTGAGCAGAGCGGAGGTGGCGACGCCGGCATCCCGGCCGAGCTCGACCATCGTGCGGGCGAGTTCGCGCGAGCGCTCGATGTCCTTGAGGAACGCGCCGGAGCCGAACTTCACGTCGAGCACCAGGGCACCGGTGCCCTCGGCGATCTTCTTCGACATGATCGAGGAGGCGATCAGTGGGATGGCCTCGACCGTCCCGGTGATGTCGCGCAGCGCGTAGAGCTTGCCGTCCGCCGGAGCGAGTCCCGACCCGGCCGCGCAGATGACGCCGCCCTCGTTGCGCAGCTGCGCGAACATCTGCTCGTTGCTGAGGTTCGCCCGCCAGCCGGGGATGCTCTCGAGCTTGTCGAGGGTGCCGCCGGTGTGACCGAGACCACGCCCGGACAGCTGCGGCACGGCGACGCCGAACGTCGCGACGAGCGGCATGAGCGGCAGCGTGATCTTGTCGCCGACGCCGCCGGTGGAGTGCTTGTCGGCGGTCGGCTTGCCGAGGCCCGAGAAGTCCATCCGCTCGCCCGATGCGATCATCGCGAGCGTGAGGTCCTTGATCTCGCGGCGCGTCATCCCGTTGAGGAAGATCGCCATGGTCATCGCCGACATCTGCTCATCGCCGACATAGCCGCGGGTGTACGCGTCGACGAGCCAGTCGATCTCGGCGGTGCTCAGCTCGCCGCGGTCGCGCTTGGTCCTGATCAGGTCGACGGCGTCGAACGCCTCGACCTCTCCTGCACGGTCGGTCACGAAGGTGTTCCTCTGTTCAGTCGTTGTCGTGCTCGGCCGCGTAGGCGGCGAGCTGGCGCGGCCCGAAAGCGTCGGGCAGCACCTGATCGATGGTGCGGATGCCGGAGACCGTCTCGAGCAGCATCCCCTCTGCCGAGTGCTCGTAGAGCAACTGGCGGCAGCGTCCGCACGGCATCAGGATGTCGCCGTCGCCGTTCACGCACGTGAACGCGACGAGGTGGCCGCCGCCGGTCATCGCGAGCGACGAGACGAGCCCGCATTCGGCGCACAGCGTCACGCCGTAGCTGGCGTTCTCGACGTTGCAACCGCTCACGACCCGGCCGTCGTCGACGAGCGCGGCCGCACCGACCGGGAACTTCGAGTACGGGACGTACGCGTGCGACATGGCCTCCGTCGCGGCGGACCGCAAGGCATCCCAGTCGATCGAATCGGGGTTCTGATCCACGGTGCTCATGACTTGATGTACGGCTTTCCGTCCGCAGCGGGTGCCCGCGAGATGCCGACGAGGCCCGCCACGGCGAGGATCGTCACGACGTACGGCAGCATCAGCATGAACTCGCTCGGCACCGGCGAGCCGATGGTGCTCAGAACGCCCTGGAGATTCTTGGCGAAGCCGAAGAGCAGGGCGGCCAGAGTGGCCTTGATCGGGTCCCAGCGGCCGAAGATCACGGCCGCGAGGGCGATGAAGCCCTCGCCTCCTGTCATCTCCTTGGAGAAAGCTCCGACGGAGCCGAGCGTGTAGTACGCGCCACCCAGGCCCGCGATGGCGCCCGCGAGCGAGACGTTCCAGAACCGGGTGCTGTTGACCTTGATGCCGACCGTGTCCGCCGCCTCGGGGTGCTCACCGACCGAGCGGAGCCGGAGGCCCCAGCGGGTCTTGAACAGGCCGAACCAGACCAGGAACACGGCGATGTACATGAGGTACTCGATGATCGACTGGTCGAACAGCACCTTGCCGACGATCGGGATCTCGCTGAGCACGGGGATCGGCCAGTTCGGCAGGCGCGGCGGGTGGTTGAGCAGCTGCGGGTCACCCGCGAGCACCTTCGAGTAGAGGAAGCTCGTGATGCCGACGACGAGGACGTTGAGCACGACGCCGA
This sequence comes from Leifsonia sp. NPDC014704, assembly GCF_043083605.1. Classification (NCBI taxonomy): domain Bacteria; kingdom Bacillati; phylum Actinomycetota; class Actinomycetes; order Micrococcales; family Microbacteriaceae; genus Leifsonia; species Leifsonia sp. NPDC014704. Next base: position 1,812,500 of record NZ_JBIBYW010000001.1, read on the forward strand.
CGATCACCTGGTCGACGAGGTACTTGATCCCGAACGCACCGAGGAGGAACGACACCAGCACACCGGCGACCATCGCGGCGATGAGACCGACGACCCAGCTGCCGGTGAGCGTCGCCGTCATCGCGGAGACGAAAGCGCCGGCGAGCAGCTGGCCCTCGATGGCCACGTTCACCACGCCGCCGCGCTCGGAGACGACGCCGCCGAGCGCGCCGAACACCAGCGGGACCGCGAGGCTGATCGTGCCGAGCAGGAGGCCCGTCACCGGAACCGGGTACGGGCTGCCCGAGTCGGCCCAGGTCAGGAAGCCGAACATGAACAGCAGCGAGAAGACGATGACGACCCAGATCGGCGTCCTGCGTGCGCGATAGGAGAGGTACGCGCTCCACAGGGTGAGCGCGATCAGCAGGATGGTCACGACCGTCGTGGTGACGAAGCTGTCGACCGTCAGCGTGGGCAGCCGGACGGCATCCGACTTCTCCGAGAAGCGGAACGTGCTCTCGCCGTGCCGGGAGAACCCGAAGAACAGGATGAGGCTGACCAGCACGAAGATGCCGAACGCGATCGGCGCCTTCCAGGATCGGATCTCCGCCTTCTCCAGGACGATCGGCGAGGAATCGGGAACGACGGGGGCGGTGGTGCTCACTTGGCCGCCACCTCCTTCGTGACGATGGGGCGCTGTCTCCGGGGAGTGCTCCCCGGAGCGGGCAGGCGGAAGATCGCGCGCACGAGCGGCGGCGCGGCGACGAAGAGGACGATGAGGGACTGCAGGATCAGCACGATGTCGATCGGGATGTCGTTCGCCGCCTGGATGGTGTACCCACCCGCCTTGAGGGCTCCGAAGAGGAGGCCTGCGATGAACACACCCCACGGCCGCGACCGACCGAGCAGCGCGACCGTGATCGCGTCGAAGCCGATGCCCGCATCCACACCGGAGCTGATGCCCTGCGGGAAGACCCCGAGCGCCTGGCTGGCGCCGGTGATGCCGATCAGTCCACCGGCGATGAGCATGGCGTAGACGTACACGTTCTTGACGTTGATGCCCGCGACCCGTGCGGCATTCGGGTTCTCACCCACCGCGCGGAAGCGGAAGCCGAGGCTCGACCGGTTGATCAGCCACCAGACGAAGACCGTCGCGCCGATCACGAGCACGAAGGCCCAGGTGAGGTTGTACTGCGCTCCGAGCAGCGGCGGGAAGACCGCGTTGGCGTGCACCGCCGGCGCCTTCGGATTGTTCGACCCCGGCGCCTGCAGGAGCCCCTGCGTCCGCAGCATGTACGAGATGAGGTAGAACGCGATGTAGTTGAGCATGATCGTGACGATCACCTCGTGCGCGCCCGTCCGCGCTTTCAGCAGACCGACGATGCCCGCCCAGATCGCTCCGCCGACGATGCCGGCGACGATGGCAAGCACCAGGTGGATGACCGGCGGCAGGTCGAACGAGAAACCGACCCAGGCGGATGCGGCGGCGGCGATGAGGATCTGCCCCTGACCACCGATGTTGAACAGGCCGACGCGGAACGCCAGCGCGACGCCGAGACCGCTCACGATCAGCGGAGTGGCGAAGGTGAGCGTCTCGGTCAGCGGCCGGATCCCCGCGCTGAACGACGGTCGGCGGAAGTTGTAGATCGCACCCTGGAACATCGAGACATATGCGTCGGAGACCGACGTCCAGATGGCGGCGAACGTGTCGCCGGGCCGGGCGAAGAAGTAGCCCGCCGCGCGCTGCACCTCCGGGTCGGTGACCGCGATGAGGATGGCGCCGACGATCAGAGCGAGGACGACCGCGAGGATCGAGATGACCACGGGCCCGCTCATGATCTCGCGGACCGCCTGGTTCCAGCGCGAGGGCTCCTCGCCCGCCGGAGCCGGCTTCCCGGGCTCCACGGGCTGGGCCGGCGCCACGGGCTGGCCGGGCGTGGGGGTCCCCGTCATGCTGCTGCTCCTGCCTGCTCCGGCGACTCGCCGGCCATCATGAGGCCGAGCACGTCACGTGGTGTGTCGCCCGGCACGATTCCTACGATTCCTCCGCGGTACATCACCGCGATACGGTCGGCGAGGGCGGCGACCTCGTCGAGCTCGGTCGACACCACGATCACGGGGATGCCCGCATCCCGGGTCTCGACGATGCGCTTGTGCACGAACTCGATCGAGCCGACGTCCAGACCGCGCGTCGGCTGCGCCGCCACGAAGAGCCGCAGCTCGCGGCTGAGCTCGCGGGCCAGCACGACCTTCTGCGCGTTGCCGCCGGAGAGCCGGCCGACCTTCTCGTCGATCGACTGCGTGCGCACGTCGAACTCGCGCACCTTCTCCTCGGCGAACTGCTTGAGGTAGGAGAACTGGATGTTGCCGGCCTTCACGAACGGGTCGCTCGTCGAGCGGTCGAGCATGAGGTTCTCCTGGATCGAGAACTCCCCCACGAGGCCGTCCTCGTTGCGGTCCTCCGGCACGAAGCCGACACCCTCGTCGAGCACCTTGCGGACGCTGTGGCCCTGGATCGGCTTCCCGTCGAGCAGGATCTGGCCCTGCACGCGCTGCTGGAGGCCGATGATCGCCTCCGTCAACTCGGTCTGGCCGTTGCCCTGGACGCCGGCGATCGCGAGGATCTCGCCGGCGGCCACCTCGAAGCTCACATTGTTCACGACGATCTGGCCGATCGGGTCGATCACCGAGAGGTCTCTGACCACGAGCGCCGGGGCGCCGGGGGTCGCCGGCTTCTTGTCCACCGTGAGCGACACCGCGCGGCCGACCATCATCGACGCGAGCTCCACGTTGGTGGCGGTGGGCTGCGCCTCGCCGATCACCGTCCCGAGCCGGATGACCGTGATGCGGTCAGCAACCTCGCGGACCTCGCGCAGCTTGTGCGTGATGAAGACGATCGCGGTGCCCTGCTCCTTGAGCTGGCGCATGATCGCCATGAGCTCGTCGGTCTCCTGCGGCGTCAGCACGGCCGTCGGCTCGTCGAAGACCAGCACCTTGGCATCCTGCGACAGCGCCTTGATGATCTCCACGCGCTGCTGGACGCCAACCGGGAGGTCCTCGACCAGCGCGTCCGGGTCGACGTCGAAGCCGAAGCGGGCGGAGATCTCGCGAACCTTCGCCCGGGCGGCGTTGAGGTCGAGCCGGCCGCCGAACTTGGTCTGCTCGTGACCGAGCATGACGTTCTCCGCGACGGTGAACACGGGGATGAGCATGAAGTGCTGGTGCACCATGCCGATTCCGGCCTTCATGGCGTCGCCCGGGCCGGCGAAGTGCTGGACGACGTCGTCGAGCAGGATCTCGCCCTCGTCGGGCTGGTAGAACCCGTAGAGCACGTTCATGAGGGTGGACTTGCCTGCACCGTTCTCACCGAGCAGGCAGTGGATCTCACCGGGTTCGACGGTCAGATCGATGTGATTGTTCGCGACCAGGGGACCGAACCGTTTGGTGATCCCGCGGAGTTCGAGCTTCATTCGGGTGGGTTTCCTTCTCTACTCGCCCGGGGGGAGCGAAGAGCCTTTGTGAGGAGGGGGCACGCGGAACGGCTGGTGGCCTCGTCGCGCATCCTCAACCCTACCTTCCTGCGCAGATGTCAGTGTGTGCTCAGATGAGCAAGGAAGGCGGGGGTGGAACGGAACGGGGAGGCCAGCCGTGGCTGACCTCCCCGTCGAGCGTTCTCGTCGCTGTTACTGCTTGGGCGACGAGGGCGAGGTGACCTTGATCGAGCCGTCGATGATGCCGGCCTTGATCTTGTCGAGCTCGCCCTTCAGACCCGAGTCGACCTTCGACTCGAAGTCGTGGAACGGGGCGATGCCCACGCCGTCGTTCTTCAGCGTGCCCACGTACGGGCTGCTGTCGAACTTGTCCTTGGCCGCCTGGGTCACGACGTCGTCGGTCGCCGGCTTCATGCCCTTCATGACCGAGGTGAGGAGCAGGTCCTTCACGGTCGGGTCGGACTCGTAGACGTCGGCGTCGACACCGATCATCGCGATCGGCTTGCCGGAGTCCTTGATCGCCTGAGCGGCCGACTGGTAGATCGGGCCGCCGACCGGCATGATGACGTCGGCGTTCTGGTCGATGATGCCCTGAGCGGTGTTCTTCGCGGTCTCGTTGGCGTCGAAGCCACCCGTGAAGAGGCCGTTCTGCTTGTCGACGTCCCAGCCGACGACCTTGACCGACTTGCCCTTCTGGTCGTTGAAGTACTTCACGCCGTCGGCGAAGCCGTCCATGAAGATGGTGACCGTCGGGATCTGCATGCCGCCGAAGGTGCCGACGATGCCGGTCTTCGAGTAGCTGGCGGCTGCGTAGCCGGCCAGGAACGCGGCCTGGGCCGTGTCGAAGATGATGGGCTTGACGTTCTTCGCCTGGATCTCGTTGTCGTCGATGATCGCGAAGTCGACGTCCGGGTTCGCCTTCGCGGCCTTCTCGGTCGCGTCCTTGAGAAGGAAGCCGACCGTCACGACGAGGTTGCAGTTGGCGTCGACCATGCTCTGGATGTTCGGAGAGAAGTCGTTCTCGCTCTTCGACTCCGCCTGCTTGTACTTCACGTCGAGCGACTTCGCGGCCTGCTGCAGACCCTCGTAGCCGAGCTGGTTGAACGAGTGGTCGTCGAATCCACCGGAGTCGGAGACCATGCAGGGCAGGAAGTCGCTCTTCGCGGCGCCGCCGGACGAGCTGTCCGACGGGGCCGCCGAGCAGGCAGCGAGCAGCGACATGACGCCGACCGCCGCGAGGCCGAGGAGTCCGGCCTTTCGGGCTGTGATTGACAAGGTTGTTCCTCCAAGATGCGTAGCCGCGCGGGTAATCGCAGGCTTCTGCGGTTCACGTTACCGAATGTGACGAACCACTCCGTTCGAAAATCCGGGTTCTTCATGCAAGCGTTACAAACGCTCACGCGGTTGGCACGTGCTCATTCGAGCAGCCCGTCCCCCATTCGGGGACGGTGCTCAGAGCCAGCCGCGCCGCTTGAAGATGGAGTACAGCAGACCGCTCAGCCCGAGCATCGCCAGGACCGCGAGCGGGTACCCCAACGGCCAGGACAACTCCGGCATGTGCGTGAAGTTCATGCCGTAGATGCCGGCGATGAGCGACGGCGCGAACAGGATGGCCGCCCACGACGAGATCTTCTTGACCTCCTCGCCCTGCCGGTTGCTGGAGTGCGCCAACCGCGTCATCTCCTCGTTCTGCCGTTCGGAGACGAGGGTCGAGTTCACGGTGAGGATGTCGCGCAGCAGATAGCGGAAACCGTCCACCCGCTCATTGACCTGCGTGAGGTGGTCGGCGACGTCGCGCAGCCGGCGCTCGAGCTCCTGCGTCACGCCGTACTTGGCGGAGCCGCGCTCGAGCGCCAGCATGACCGCCGAGAGGGGATGCGTCGCCCGCTGGAAGTCGATGACCTCCCGCGACAGCTCGTAGATGCGGCGGGAGACCAGGGCGTCTCCGCCGAACACCTGCGTCTCGATCTCGTCGATGTCGTTGGCGAGACCCGCGACGACGGGGCTGTACGCATCCACCACGGCGTCGATGATCGCGTAGAGGATGGCCTGCGGCCCGAGCGCGAGCAGCTCCGGCTCGCCCTCCATCCTCTGCCGGACGTGCGAGAGGTCCGGCGACTCGCTGTGGCGGACCGTGATGACGAAGTTGCGTCCGACGAAGAGGTGCAGCTCGCCGAAGTCGACCTCCTCCGGCACGTCCAGGTAGTTCGCGGCCTTGAGCACGACGAAGAGGACGGTGTCGTAGCGCTCCAGCTTGGGGCGCTGGTGGGCGACGATGGCGTCCTCGATCGCCAGCGGGTGGAGGTTGAACTCCTCCGAGAGCGAGAGCAGCTCCTGCTCGCTCGGCCGGTAGAGGCCGATCCAGGCGACCCCGCCCGGGGTGCGGTCGAGTGCCGCGTAGGTCTCGGCGAGGGAGGTCGGGGAGGCGACGCGGACGCCGTCGGCGTAGATCGCGCTGTCGACCATGCTGCGCCGCCCCGGGTGGGTCTCGACGGGCGGCGCGGCCACGGCCGGAGAGGGAGGATCGACCCGGCGGGTGCGCGTCACGAAGGGCATCGGAATGCCGCGTCGGTTCTGGTTGGCCATAAGTCACCTCCGTGGTCCGGACGACGTCGAGTCGACACGAGTGCAGGGCGGCCCGAGGGGCCACCTAACTGTACGCTCGCGACCCCTCCGGACGCTGGACGCGGAGGTCGCCCGCGCCTGTGCGCACGCCCTTCACCTCCCTTTCGCGCCGATCCGCCGATCTCGTGACGGATACGCCTCCCTTTCGTGCGCGGGGCGGGCCGAGAGAGAAGGGAGGCGATCAGCACGCACTGCTCGGCGCGTCGCGAGGAACGGAGGACCGAGTCGGGACCCGATGGCCGGCCGACCTCCGTTGCGGCGAACGGGCGGGCAACCGGGAGATCGAGCGCTCCGCCGTCACCGGATCGCCGTCGCGGTCACCGCGCTCAGGATGACGCGCTCGTAGTAGCGCGTCAGCTCGCCGCATACGACATCCCAGCTGCGTCCGAGCACAGCACGGCGTCCGGCCTCCCCCATGCGGCGACGCAGGGCGCCGTCGTGGACGAGCATCGAGACGGCGGCGCGGAGGGCGCGGTCGTCGGACGGGCGGAACAGCAGCCCGTCCACGCCATGCTCGACGAGGTCGATCGGGCCACCCGCGCGCGGCGCGACCACCGGGAGTCCCGACGCGTGAGCCTCCTGCACCGTCTGCCCGAAGGTCTCCTCTGAGCCGGTGTGCGCGAAGACGTCGAAGGCGGCGTAGGCGGCAGCGAGGTCTTCACCGCCGAGCCGGCCCAGCCAGGTCACCGGGATGCCGCGGAGCTCGCGGGCGACGGCGTCGCGCGACGGCCCGTCCCCGACGATCGCGAGCGACACTCCCCCGATCCCGCGGAGTGCGCGCAGCCGTTCCACCTGCTTCTCCGGGGCAATGCGGCCGACGTAGCCGACGACCGTCTCGCCGTCCGGCGAGAGACGCTCGCGCAGGGCGACCGCCGCCGGCGTCCTCCTCTTATTGGGGTGGTACCGCACCAGGTCGACGCCGCGTCCCCAGCGGGCGACCCGGGTGACGCCGGCCGTGCGGAGGTCGTACTCGCTCGCCGCCGACGGCGCGAGCGTGAGGTCGGCGCCCTCGTGCACCCAGCGGACGTACTTCCAGGCGATGGCCGAGGTGACGCCCAGCCCGTTGCGGCGGGCGAAGCCGGCGACGTCCGTCTGGTAGATCGCGACAGAGGGGACGCCCATCCGGTTGGCCGCGGCGATCGCCTGCGCCCCCAGGAAGAACGGAGAGGCGGCGTGCAGCACGTCGGGGCCGAAGCCGGAGAGGATGCGCTGAACCTGCGGGCTCGGGAGTCCCACCGGGAACTGCCGGTACGCGACCGACGGCACCTGGTGGATGCGGAACCCGTTGTACTCCGCCGGCGCCCCCGCATCCGGGCAGACGACGATGGCCTCGTGCCCCTCGGCCGCCAGATGGTCGAGGACCCGCAGCACACTCGTCGTGACCCCGTTGACGGTGGGGAGGAAGCTCTCGCTGACCACTGCGACCCGCATGCCGCAACGCTAGGCGGCGCCGGTGTCGTCACCGTGAACAGCCGGTGTCCGGCGACGCTCGCTATCCTTTCGGCATGACTCAGAAGCGCAGGATCACACAGGGCCCGCCCATCGAGCGCTTCTACAGCGTGATCCCGGCCGGCGGCATCGGCTCGCGGCTGTGGCCCCTGTCACGCGCCGACGCCCCGAAGTTCCTGCACGATCTCACCGGCTCGGGCCAGACGCTCCTGCGCGACACCTGGGACCGCCTCGCCCCCCTGTCGGGCGAACAGCGCATCATGGTCGTCACCGGCCGCGCCCACCGCGCCGCCGTCGAGTCGCAGCTGCCGTCCCTCACCGACCCGAACGTCGTGCTGGAATCCGAGCCGCGCGACTCCACCGCGGCCATCGGCCTCGCCGCCGCCATCCTGGAGCGCCGCGAGCCCGGCGTGATCATCGGCTCGTTCGCCGCGGACCACGTGATCAACAACCTCCCGCTCTTCCAGTCGGCTGTGCGGGAGGCGGCCGCCTCTGCGCGCGCGGGCTACATCACGACCATCGGCATCCAGCCGACGGAGCCCGCCGTCGGCTTCGGCTACATCCACTACGGCGAGCGCCTCGAGATCGCCGGCGCCCCGAGCGCGCTGGCGGTCGACTCCTTCAAGGAGAAGCCCGACCTGCAGACCGCCGAGCGCTACCTGGCGAACGGCTCGTACCTGTGGAACGCGAGCATGTTCATCTCGCGCGCCGACAAGCTGCTGGAGGAGATCGGCCGCAACAAGCCGAAGCTGCTCGCCGGACTCCTGGAGCTCGCGGAGGCCTGGGACGACCCCGCGACCCGTGGCCCGGCCGTCGACCGGATCTGGCCGGAGCTCGAGAAGATCGCCATCGACTACACGGTCGCGGAGCCCGCGGCGGCTGCGGGCAGACTTGCCGTCATCCCCGGCTACTTCGACTGGGACGACGTGGGCGACTTCGCGTCGCTGGCCAAGCTCAACTCCGGCGGCCGCAAGTCGGACCTCGCCATCCTGGGCGAGAACGCCCGTGTTCTCTCCGATTCGTCGAGCGGCATCGTCGTGAGTCAGAGCAAGCGGGTGATCAGCCTGATCGGCGTCAAGGACATCGTCGTCGTCGACACCCCGGACGCACTGCTCGTCACCACCAGCGAGAACGCCCAGCGGGTGAAGTCGGTGGTGGACGCGCTGAAGATCACCGGTTCCACCGACGTGCTCTAGCCCGTCCGCCGGTCGGTCAGTCGACGACCGACGGGCCGTTCTGGATCTCGGCGACCAGCCGCGAGATCTCCTCCTGCGGAAGCTGGATGCCCGTCTCGTCGAGACGCTGCTTCAGCAGCCGCTCGCTGTCCTCGGAGCCCCGCAACTGCATGTCCGCGCGGACCTGCTCGACGATGCCGGCGACCTTGCCCTCGTCCGTCGCATCGGTGCTGCCCTGCATGATCGGTTCGTCCTGTGTCATGGGGTGGACGGTACGCCGGGCCGATCCTGACGTACAGGGCGGGTTATCTCGACATCGAGATAACTGAGGTCACCCTAAGAGGCGGCAGCACCCCACCCGGCATAGACTGGCGCTGCGCTCACCGCGCCGCATCAGCGATCAGCAACCAGGGAGGGTTGTCCGTGTCAGACCAAGCGACAGGGACCCTGCAGCCGGCCAAAACCCGGCCCGGCGGAACTCTGTACCGTGGCCGTGAGGGGATGTGGTCGTGGGTCCTCCACCGCATCACCGGCGTCGCCATCTTCTTCTTCCTTCTCGTCCACATCCTGGACACGTCGCTCATCCGCGTGAGCCCCGAGGCCTACAACGCGGTGATCGGCACCTACAAGAACCCGATCATGGGGCTCGGCGAGATCGCCCTCGTCGCAGCCATCGTGTTCCACGCCTTCAACGGCCTGCGCATCATCCTGATCGACTTCTGGAGCAAGGGCGTCAAGTACCAGAAGGTCATGTTCTGGATCGTCATCGCGCTCTGGGTGATCCTGATGGCCGGCTTCGTGCCCGTCCAGCTCGTCCACATCTTCTCGGAGGTGAACTGACGTGACGACCATCGAGGCGCCGCGCACCCCCGCTGCCCGATCCTCCCGCGGCAAGAACTGGGAGAAGTGGGGCTGGATCTACATGCGGTTCTCGGGCGTCCTGCTCGTGATCCTCATCTTCGGCCACCTGCTGATCAACCTCGTCCTCGGCGACGGCGTCAAGCAGATCGACTTCGCCTTCGTCGCCGGCAAGTACGCGACGCCGTTCTGGCAGGTCTGGGACCTCCTGATGCTGTGGCTCGCCATGATCCACGGCGGCAACGGGATGCGCACGCTCGTCAACGACTACGCGTACAACCGGGTCGTGAACCGCATCCTGAAGTGGGCCATCCTCGCCGCGGTCGTCGTGCTGATCGTGCTCGGAACGCTCGTGATCTTCACGTTCGACCCGTGCCCGGCCGGCGCCGCTGCCGCCGACCTGCCGTCCTTCTGCCCGGCTCGCTGACCCCGCCTCCCGACCAGCGACGAATCGACACGGAAACCCTGTGACAACAGAAGCTACTGAATCCACCGTCATCGACGGCGTCCACTACCACGAGTTCGACATCGTCATCGTCGGCGCCGGCGGCGCCGGGATGCGCGCGGCGATCGAGGCCGGGCCGCACGCCCGCACCGCCGTGATCTCGAAGCTCTACCCGACGCGCTCCCACACGGGTGCGGCGCAGGGCGGCATGGCCGCAGCCCTGGCGAACGTCGAGGAGGACAGCTGGGAGTGGCACACCTTCGACACCGTCAAGGGCGGCGACTACCTCGTCGACCAGGACGCGGCGGAGATCCTCGCCAAGGAGGCCATCGACGCGGTCATCGACCTCGAGAACATGGGCCTGCCGTTCAACCGGACGCCCGAGGGCAAGATCGACCAGCGCCGCTTCGGCGGCCACACCCGCGATCACGGAAAGGCGCCGGTCCGCCGCGCGTGCTACGCCGCCGACCGCACCGGACACATGATCCTGCAGACGCTGTTCCAGAACTGCGTCAAGCTCGGCATCAACTTCTTCAACGAGTTCTACGTGCTCGACGTGATCATGAACGAGGTCGACGGGGTGCCGCAGCCGGCCGGCGTCGTCGCGTACGAGCTGTCGACCGGTGAGCTGCACGTCTTCCATTCGAAGGCGATCATCTTCGCCACCGGCGGCTTCGGCAAGATCTTCAAGACCACCTCCAACGCCCACACCCTCACCGGTGACGGCGTCGGCATCATCTGGCGCAAGGGCCTGCCGCTGGAGGACATGGAGTTCTTCCAGTTCCATCCGACCGGCCTCGCCGGCCTCGGCATCCTCCTCACCGAGGGCGCCCGAGGCGAGGGCGCCATCCTCCGCAACGCCTCCGGCGAGCGGTTCATGGAGCGCTACGCCCCCACGATCAAGGACCTCGCGCCGCGCGACATCGTCGCCCGCTGCATGGTCCAGGAGGTCGCGGAGGGACGCGGCGCCGGCCCGCACAAGGACTACGTGCTGCTCGACTGCACACACCTGGGCGCCGAGGTGCTGGAGACGAAGCTCCCCGACATCACTGAGTTCGCCCGCACCTACCTCGGCGTCGACCCGGTGGTCGAGCCCGTTCCCGTGATGCCGACCGCGCACTACGCCATGGGCGGCATCCCGACGAACACCGCAGCAGAGGTGCTGCGCGACAACACCACCGTCGTCCCGGGCCTCTACGCCGCTGGCGAGTGCGCGTGCGTGTCCGTGCACGGCTCGAACCGTCTGGGCACCAACTCGCTGCTCGACATCAACGTCTTCGGCAAGCGCGCGGGCAACAACGCTGTGGAGTACGTCAAGACCGCCGAGGCCGTCCCGCTGCCGGAGGACCCGGCCGGCGCCGTCCGCCGCATGATCGACGAACTGCGCACCTCGACCGGTACGGAGCGCATCGCCGCCATCCGCAAGGAGCTGCAGGACGAGATGGACCGGAACGCCCAGGTGTTCCGCACCGACGAGTCCCTCGCCCAGGTCACCCAGACCATCCACGAGCTGCGCGACCGCTACCGCAACGTTCAGGTGCAGGACAAGGGCAAGCGCTACAACACCGACCTGCTGGAGGCCGTCGAGCTCGGCTTCCTGCTCGACCTCGCCGAGGTCGTCGTCTACTCCGCGCGCAACCGCAAGGAGTCGCGTGGAGGCCACATGCGCGACGACTTCCCGAAGCGCGACGACGAGAATTACATGAAGCACACCATGGCCTACCTCACCGGCGACCCGCACTCGTCGGATGCCGCAGACCACATCACGCTCGACTGGAAGCCCGTCGTGGTGACCCGCTACCAGCCGATGGAGAGGAAGTACTGATGTCGAACGCCGTGCTCGAGACTCCCCCGGCCCCCGAGGCCCCGGTCGAGTCGTTCACCGTCACGCTCATCATCCGCCGCTTCGACCCGGACGTGGACACGGAACCGCGCTGGCAGGACTTCGACGTCGAGCTGTACCCGACCGACCGCATCCTCGACGCCCTCCACAAGATCAAGTGGGAGCAGGACGGCTCACTGACCTTCCGCCGCTCGTGCGCGCACGGCATCTGCGGATCGGACGCCATGCGCATCAACGGCCGCAACCGCCTCGCCTGCAAGACGCTGATCAAGGACCTCGACATCTCGAAGCCGATCTACGTCGAGGCGATCAAGGGCCTGCCGCTCGAGAAGGACCTCATCGTCGACATGGAGCCCTTCTTCGAGTCGTACCGCGAGGTGCAGCCGTTCCTCGTCGCGAACTCCAAGCCGGAGAAGGGCAAGGAGCGCGTCCAGTCGGTCGCCGACCGCGCCCGCTTCGACGACACCACGAAGTGCATCCTCTGCGCCGCGTGCACGTCGTCCTGCCCGGTGTTCTGGACCGACGGCCAGTACTTCGGCCCGGCCGCCATCGTCAACGCGCACCGCTTCATCTTCGACTCGCGCGACGACAACTCGCAGGTGCGCCTCGACATCCTCAACGATAAGGAGGGCGTGTGGCGCTGCCGCACGACTTTCAACTGCACCGACGCCTGCCCGCGCGGCATCCAGGTCACGCAGGCGATCGCCGAGGTGAAGCAGGCGATCATGCGCGGAAAGCGCTGATCGAGCCCCGCACACGTCCACGACGGCCCGCTCCGCACCGGAGCGGGCCGTCGTGCATCTCCGAGCGGCACGGCCGCTCGCTATCCTGACGGCGTGGCCAAGAAGTCCCGAGGCGAGCCCTCCCCGCCGGACCCGGACCTCCAGCGCGCCGCGGGCAACGTGGAGCCGGAGGCCGACGAGTCGCTGCGCGAGCGCCTGGTGGAGCGTGCCGACCCCCTGGTGCGCCGGTTCGAGCGGCCCGTGGCGCGCGTCTCCGGCTGGGCGAAGTGGGTCAAGGCTTTGCGGCCGTACCGCGTGTACATCAACTACTCGTACTCGGACGGCAATCTGCGCGCCGCCGGGATGGGGTACCAGTCGCTGTTCGCCGTGTTCGCCGCCGTGTGGGTGGGGTTCTCCGTCGCGAGCTACTGGCTCTCCGGCAACGAGGCGGTGTTCGACGCGCTCGTGGCCCTGATCAACCGGACGGTTCCCGGGCTGATCGAGACGAGCGCAACGGTCGGGGTCATCCCGCAGGAGCAGCTGCGCAACGCCTCCTCCTTCGGCTGGACCGGCGTCATCGCCGCCATCGGCCTGATCTGGACCGCGATCGGCTGGCTCTACTACACGCGGCAGGCGGTCCGGGCGGTGTTCCGTCTCAGCCGCGACACCACGAGTTACGTGCTTCAGAAGGTGCGCGACCTGGGGCTGGCGCTCATCTTCGGCGTGCTGTTCGTGCTGTCGGCGCTGCTCACCATCATCAGCACCCAGGCGCTCACCCTCCTCCTGGACCTCGCCGGGCTGTCGTCCGACTCCTTCTGGACCAACGCCGTCGCGCGGTTCTCGGGTCTGGTGGTGTCCGTCGCGCTGAACATCGTGACCCTCGGCGCGATGTTCCGCGTCATGTCCCGGGTGGCGATCCCCTGGCGCAATCTCTTCTTCGGCGCGCTGCTGGGCGCACTCGTGCTCGCCGGCTTGAGCGCCCTGGGCGGTCTGCTGCTCCGCGGCGCGTACAAGAACCCGCTGCTGGCGACCTTCGCCGTCTTCATCGGTCTCCTCCTGTGGTTCAACCTCATCTCGCGCGTCATCCTGCTGTCGGCGTCGTGGATCGCGATCGGGATGTTCGACAGCGGGCTCTCGCCGCGCGCCGTCACACCGGAGGAGGCGGCCGCGGAGCGTGCGGCGGCCGAGCACGAGGCGCGCGTGCTCGTCGCCCGGTCGGAGCTGGCGCAGGCGCAGGACGATCTGGCGACGGCGCGTTGGTTCTCCCGGCTTCCCGCGCAGCGTCGCGTCGCCCGCGCGGAGCAGCGGCTGAACGACCTCCTCGACGGAGAACCGGTCGGCTGAACCGGTGTCGGCCGCCCCCGGTAGGCTGGAAGCATGCCCTCGAGTCGCTTGCGCATCGCCACGATCAACGCCAACGGCATCCGCGCCGCCTTCCGCAAGGGCATGGGCGCCTGGCTCGACGGGCGCGATGTCGACATCCTTGCCATCCAGGAGGTCCGGGCCTCGTCCGAAGACCTCCAGGGGCTGCTCGGTGAGGAGTGGGATATCGTCCACGACCCCGCCACCGCCAAGGGCCGCGCGGGCGTCGCGATCGCGAGCAGGCACCGCGCATCCATCCACCGCGTGGAGCTCGGCCCCAGCGAGTTCGACAGCGCGGGCCGGTGGCTGGAGGCCGACTACGAGGTCGGCGGCACGGTGATCACCGTGGTCAGCGCCTATGTCCACTCGGGCGAGGCGGGGACCGAGAAGCAGACCGAGAAGTACCGCTTCCTCGACGCGATGGAGGCGCGGCTCCCCGAGCTGCAGAAGCACAACGAGCTCGCCGTGGTGATGGGCGACCTCAACGTCGGTCACCGCACGCTCGACATCCGCAACTGGAAGGGCAACGTCAAGCGCGCCGGCTTCCTGCCGGAGGAGCGCGAGTACTTCGACCGCATCCTCGGTGCCGAAGGAGACCCGGCGTACAACGCCGGCGCCGGGCTCGGCTGGGTCGACATCGTCCGCAAGCACGCGGGCGAGGTCGACGGGCCCTACACATGGTGGTCGTGGCGCGGCAAGGCGTTCGACAACGACACCGGATGGCGCATCGACTACCAGCTGGCGACCCCCGCACTCGCGGAGCGGGTCACGGGCTGGTCGGTCGACCGTGCGGCCGCCTACGACGAGCGATGGTCGGACCACACGCCTGTGGTCGTCGACTACGCGCTCTGACGGCCCGAAGCCTCCGCATCCCTCCAGATTTCGAAAGCAGAACCATGACGACACTCCCCCGCCTCTACTCCGGCATGCAGCCATCGGCAGACTCGCTGCACCTCGGCAACTACATCGGCGCCCTCCTGCAGTGGAAGGAGCTGCAGAGCACGCACGACGCGTTCTTCTCCGTCGTCGACCTCCACGCCATCACGGTGGCGCAGGATCCCGCCGAACTGCGCGAGAAGACGCGCCGAACGGCGGCGCAGTACATCGCCGCCGGGATCGACCCGTCCGCCTCCACCCTCTACGTGCAGTCCCACGTGCCTGCTCACGCCCAGCTGGCCTGGGTGTTGAACACGATCACCGGCTTCGGCGAGGCGTCGCGGATGACGCAGTTCAAGGACAAGTCGCAGAAGCAGGGCGCCGACGCGACCTCGGTCGGGCTCTTCGCGTACCCGGTGCTGATGGCTGCCGACATCCTGCTCTACGACACCGAGATCGTGCCCGTCGGCGACGACCAGCGCCAGCATGTCGAGCTGACGCGCGACCTGGCCGAGCGCTTCAACAGCCGCTTCGGCCAGACGTTCGTCGTGCCGCAGGCGATGATCCTGAAGGACAGCGCGCGCATCTACGACCTCCAGAACCCGGAGTCGAAGATGTCGAAGTCCGCCGAGTCGGGCGCCGGCATCATCTGGATGCTCGACGAGCCGGATGTGACCCGCAAGAAGATCATGCGCGCGGTCACCGACACCGACGGCGTCGTGTCGTTCGACCGGGAGGGCAAGCCGGGTATCTCCAACCTGCTCTCGATCTTCTCCGCGCTCAGCGGCCGCTCGATCGGGTCCGTCGAGCTGGAGTACGAGGGCAAGGGCTACGGCGACTTCAAGAAGGGCCTCGTGGAGGTGGTGGTCGAGGAGTTCGCTCCCGTCCGCCAGCGCGCGCTCGAACTTCTCGCCGACCCTGCCGAGCTCGACCGCATCCTCGCGGTCAACGCCGAGCGTGCGAGTGAGGTCGCGGAGGGCACCCTCGAGAAGGCGTACGAGCGCATCGGCTTCCTCCGGCGAGCCCGCTGATGCCGGCGCCGGTCGTCCTGACGAGCGCGCGGGTGACGCTCTCGACGCCCGGGCACGCGGATGTCGACCGGATCGCCGAGGTCTGCGCCGACCCGGCGATCGCTCGCTGGACGACCGTGCCGTCGCCGTACACGCGCGAGAACGCCGTGGGATTCGTGACGAGCGTGGTTCCCGACGGCTGGGCGAGCGGCCGGGTCTGCACGTGGGCGGTCCGTGTCGACGATGCGCTCCTCGGCATGGTCAGCATCGGCGATATCCGCGAGCACCAGGGCGAGATCGGCTACTGGATGGCACGGGAAGCCCGCGGAAAGGGCATCATGTCCGAGGCCACCGCTCTGGTCGTCGACTACGGTTTCGCACCGGCTCCGAGCGGCTTGGCGCTGCGGAAGCTGGTGTGGCGCGCTCTCGCCGGAAACGCCGCCAGCGCCGCCGTCGCCCGACGCGCGGGCTTCCGGTGGGACGGCATCGTGCCCGGCGGCGCCGAGCAGCGCGGCGAGCGGTTCGACGAGTGGCGCGGCACCCTCCTGCCGGCGGACGCGGGGCGCCCCGCGGGCGACTGGCCGGACATCTCTTACGTGCAGGCGCCGGCGTGAGCGACCTCCGGGTCGTCCTGTTCGACCTCGACGACACCCTGTTCGCGCACCGGGCGGCCGTCGAGGCCGGCATACTGCGGTACGCAGAGACGCTCGGGCCGCCCTACGGCACCGCCGAGGCGGACGAGGTCGTGACGCTCTGGCACGACCTCGAGGAGGAGCACTACCACTCATACCTCGCCGGCCGCCTCGACTTCGAAGGTCAGCGACAGGCGCGCGCCCGCGACTTCGCCGCCCGGCATGGGGTCGAGCTCGACGACGCCCAGGCGAGCGCCTGGTTCGCCGACTACTTCGAGCACTACGTCGCCGCCTGGTCGCTGCACGACGACGCCCTGCCCGCGCTGGACGCCCTGGAAGCCGCGATTCCGGGGGTCCGCTTCGGCCTCATCACCAACGGCGACCTGGCGTTCCAGGGCCGGAAGGTGGAGGCAGTCGGACTCGACGCCCGCATGAAGCACCTGATCGCCTCCGGCGAGGTCGGCGTGGCCAAGCCCGACGCGGCGATCTTCCACGCCGCGTGCGACGTCTTCGGCGTCCACCCCGACCAGGCCGCCTATGTCGGCGATCGTCTCCGCACGGATGCGATCGGCAGCGCACGGGCGGGCCTCACCGGCGTCTGGCTCAACCGCCGGAACGCCATCCCCTCCCCCGAGGACGAACTCGACGCGGCCACCGCCGGCGTCCGCACCATCCCCTCCCTCGCAGCCCTCCCCCCGCTCCTCGCTGGTTGACACGACACGCCGCGCACCGCGCCGCCCGCACGGCGTGTTGCGTCAGGCGGTGTTGCGTCAGGCGAACGGCGAAGCGCCGCCCGGCGGATGCCGGACGGCGCTTCGTGGTGAGGGACGGGCTCAGGCGTTGCGCACGTCGTCGTCGACCCAGTCGAAGGTCTTCGTGACGGCCTTCTTCCAGAGCCGAAGCTGACGCTCGCGCTCCTCCGGCTCCATGTTCGGCGTCCAGCGGCTGTCCTCCTGCCAGTTCTTGCGCAGGTCGTCGAGGTCCGACCAGAACCCGACCGCGAGGCCCGCAGCGTACGCGGCACCGAGGGCGGTCGTCTCCGCGACGACCGGGCGGACCACCGGCACGCCGAGGATGTCGGCCTGGAACTGCATGAGCAGGTTGTTGGCGATCATGCCGCCATCGACCTTGAGTTCCGTGAGGTCGACGCCGGAGTCGGCGTTGACGGCATCCAGCACCTCGCGGGTCTGGAAGGCCGTGGCCTCCAGCACCGCACGGGCGATGTGGCCCTTGTTCACGTAGCGCGTGAGGCCGACGAGCGCACCGCGCGCATCCGCACGCCAGTACGGCGCGAACAGGCCCGAGAACGCCGGCACGAAGTACGCACCGCCGTTGTCGTCGACCGTCTTGGCGAGCTCCTCGATCTCCGGCGCGCTCGAGATGATCCCGAGGTTGTCGCGCAGCCACTGCACCAGCGAGCCGGTGACCGCGATCGAGCCCTCCAGCGCGTAGTGCGGCGCCGCGTCACCGAGCTTGTATCCGAGGGTCGTCAGCAGACCGTTCTTCGAGTGGACGATCTCCTCACCGGTGTTGAAGATGAGGAAGTTGCCGGTGCCGTACGTGTTCTTGGACTCGCCGGTGTCGAACGCGGCCTGGCCGAACGTCGCGGCCTGCTGGTCGCCCAGGATGCCCGCGACGGGCACCTCGCGCAGAAGGCTGGACGCCTCGACCTGACCGTAGACCTCGGACGAGCTCTTGATCGCGGGGAGCATCGACTTCGGAACGCCGAACACCTCGAGGATGTCGTCACGCCAGGTCAGCGTCTCGAGGTCCATGAACAGCGTGCGGGAGGCGTTGGTCACGTCGGTGGCGTGGACACCGCCGTCCGGGCCGCCCGTGAGGTTCCAGAGCACCCAGGTGTCGGTCGTGCCGAACAGCAGGTCTCCCGCTTCGGCACGCTCGCGGGCGCCCTCGACGTTCTCCAGGATCCACACGATCTTCGTGCCGGAGAAGTAGGTCGCCAGCGGGAGACCGACGATCTGCTTGAAGCGCTCGGTGCCGCCGTCGGCTGCCAGGCGGTCGACGATCGGCTGCGTGCGGGTGTCCTGCCAGACGATGGCGTTGTAGACCGGCTCGCCGGTGTTCTTGTCCCAGACCACCGCGGTCTCGCGCTGGTTGGTGATGCCGACCGCCGCGATGTCGTGGCGGGTCAGGTCGGCCTTGGAGAGCGCCTGGCCGATGACCTCGCGGGTGTTGTTCCAGATCTCGATCGGGTTGTGCTCGACCCAGCCGGCCTTCGGGAAGATCTGCTCGTGCTCCAGCTGCCCGGTCGAGACGATCGACCCGGACTTGTCGAAGATGATCGCCCGGGTGCTGGTCGTGCCCTGATCGATGGCGACGACGTAGTCGGCCATAGGTAACTCCTTTGTTCTTTGGGGGTGGAACGGGGAGGGGCCGGCGGGATCACTCCCGGCCGGCCCCCGATGTCACTTGAGGATGGGGAGGAGCAGCAGCGCGAGCCATCCGGCGGCCAGACCGCCGATGATCGGCCCGACGACCGGGACCCACGAGTACGCCCAGTCGCTCGAGCCCTTGCCCTTGATCGGGAGGAAGGCGTGGGCGATGCGCGGACCGAGGTCACGGGCAGGGTTGATGGCGTACCCGGTCGGACCACCGAGGCTGGCACCGATGCCGACCACGAGCAGGGCGACGGGCAGCGCGCCGAGGGCGGCGAGACCGGCCGCCTGACCGGGCTGGTGGCCGAAGGCGATCACCACGAAGACCAGGACGAAGGTGCCGATGATCTCAGTGACCAGGTTCCAGCCGTAGCTGCGGATGGCGGGGCCGGTCGAGAAGACGCCGAGCTTGTTCGCGGGGTCCGGCTCCTCGTCGAAGTGCCGCTTGTACGCCAGGTAGGTGAGGACGGCGCCGATGATGGCACCGATCAGCTGAGCCAGGATGTACAGCAGCACCGTGATGAAGTTCACCGGCACCAGCGTGTGTGCCGCCGCCGATCCGAACGTCTTGGCGCCGTTGGCGACGAGACCGAGCGTCACAGCCGGGTTCAGGTGCGCACCGGAGTTGTAGGCGACGATCACACCCGCGAACACCGCGAGGCCCCAACCGAAGTTGACCATCAGGAACCCGCCGTTGAAGCCCTTGTTCTTGATGAGGGCGACGTTCGCCACGACACCGGTACCGAGCAGGAGCAGCATCGCTGTGCCTACCAGCTCGGACAGGAAATCTACACCGATATTGTCCACGTTGACCTTCCAGTTGTTCAGTTGACCCGCACCCTGTTGTGCGTTCTGGTGAGGCTCTTGTCAGGGTGGGCATTTGAACGCTATTGCGGTCACGCCCACCGTGACAAGAACCGTGTCATGCACGTTCGTGCATTATCGAAGCGCCGCGGCTTCGCTCCCGTCCCCCGACTTCAACTGCACCCGGTGGGCGTCGGCGAGGTCCGCTACGAACGAATCTTCCTCCTCCGCGCGCCGATTTGGCGACCATCCGAGCGCGTTTGCCGTTATTTCGGCGATCTCGTGCACCAGCTCGAGACTGACCGCGCCGGTGAACGCGAGGCTCGTGCGTCGGAGGAAGACGTCGTCGAGGTGCACGACGTGCTCGCTGCGCACGACGTGGTCGATCTCGGCACGAGAGTACGAGGGTGCTGCGGCGAGCGGGGTGTCGTCCCCGTCCCAGCCGGCGATCGCGTCGAGGACATACGTGGCCTTGGTGCCGTAGCGGTGCAGCAGCGTGGCCGCCCGCTCATCCCCCACGTCCGCGCCGTAGCGGGCGATCCAGTCGCGCTCCGCCTGCGGGGTGGTCGGGAAGCCCGCGCCGCCGCCGATCGGCAGTCCGAGGGTCTGGACGGTGCGGGTCGCGCCGAGTGCCTTCAGCGTCTCGTTCGCGAGGTGCTCGCTGAGTGCGCGGAACGTCGTCCACTTGCCGCCGACCAGACTGAGCACCGTGGTGTCGCCGAGGCCCGCGACCGTGCCGGGCACGATCCGGTAGTCGCGCGAGACGAAGCCGGGAGCGGTGTCGTCGTGATGCGGCAGCGGGCGGACGCCGGAGAACGTGTAGACGATCTGGTCGCGGGTGACCGGGATGCGTGGGAAAACGTGCGAGACGAGTTCGATGAAGTAGTCGATCTCGTCCTCGGTGATGACCGCGCGCTCGGACATGTCCGCGTCGATGTCGGTCGTTCCGACCATGACGCGACCCTTGAGCGGGTAGATGAGGACGATGCGGCCGTCGTTGTTCTCGAAGAACATCTCACGGCCCTGGCACGCCTCCAGCAGCTCGGGGTTGTCGAGCACGATGTGCGACCCCTTGGTGCCGCCCATGTAGCTCGTCTCCTGTCCGAGCGCTTCGTTCGTCAGGTCGGTCCACGGGCCGGAGGCGTTGACCACGACGTCCGCCGTGATGGTGAACTCCTCGCCGGTCTCGCGGTCGCGCACCAGCACGCCGCCGTCGCGCGAACCGATCGCCTCGACGTAGTTGACGGCACGGGCGTGCGGACCGGCGGCGAGGCCGTCGGCCAGGACGTCGAGGGCCAGACGCTCCGGGTCGTGCACCGAGGCGTCGAAGTACGTGGCGGTGTACTTGAGGTCCGGGTTCAGGGCGGGAAGGGTCTGCAGCGACTTCTTGCGGCCGTGGAACGTGTGGCGCGGCACCGAGCCGCCGTCACGCGAGAAGGAGTCGTAGATCGTCAGGCCGGTCTTGATGAGGAACGCGCCGCGCTCCTTCGGCTTGCCCTGCTTGTGGGTGAGGAAGCGGAGCGGGGCCGCGAGGATGCCGGAGAAGGTGGAGAAGATCGGGATGGTGGTCTCGAGGGGCTTCACGTAGTGCGGCGCGATCTTCAGCAGGCCGTTGCGCTCCGTCACCGACTCCTTGACGAGGCGGAACTCCCCGTTCTCGAGGTAGCGGATGCCGCCGTGGATCATGTGGCTGGAGGCCGCCGATGCGCCGGAGACGAAGTCGTTGCGCTCGACGAGGATCACGTCGACGCCCTGCAGGGCGAGGTCGCGGAAGGTGCCGAGTCCGTTGATGCCGCCGCCGACGACGAGCACCTGTGCTCGGGGGCGTTCGCGGAGGCGCTGGACCTCGGTGCGGGTGGTCGACTTCGTCGTCACGGTCTTCTCCTGTATCGCTTCTCTTCTGGGGTGGTGCTGCAGCTATAGTTTTCGTGGCGGCACAACTTCGATCAAGCTGGATGCACATACGTGCACACCCCTCGATCCGCTTGAAGAGAACGTGCCGGAGGAGAAAGAGGCCCCGAATGCCCCAGCCCGACACCGAGCACCTGCCCGACAAGGTCCGCGACGCCCTCAAGGCGGGCCACCTGTACTACATGCAGGACCTCACGATGGAGGCGATCGCGCACGAGATGCACACGTCGCGCTCCAGCGTCTCCCGGCTGCTGAGCTACGCGCGCGCGTCCGGTCTCGTCACCATCCAGATCGCCGAACCGCACGAGGGTGCGAGCCGCATCCAGCAGACGATCCACGAGCGATACGGCATCGCCGCGCACATCGTCCCGATGCCGAGCGCGATCAGCGACGTCGATCGCCTGGAGCGCGTCGCCATCTCGGCTGCACGAATTCTCGACCGGTTCATCGACTCCAACCAGACGGTGGGGATCGCATGGGGCTCGACGATGAGCGCCCTGAGCCGGCACCTCATCCCGAAGGAGTTGCACAACGTCGAGTTCGTGCAGCTCAACGGCGCGGGCAACACCTATACGACCGGCGTGCTCTACGCGTCCGAGATCCTCCGGCGCTTCGGTGACACGTACTCGGGAACGATCCAGGAGTTCCCGGTGCCCGCCCTCTTCGACGACCCGCAGACCAAGATCGCCATGTGGCGCGAGCGGAGCACCCGGCGCATCCTCGACATCCAGGAGCGCATGGATGTGGCCCTGTTCGGTCTCGGATCCCCCTTCTCGGAGGTGCGTTCGCACGTCTATGCCGGCGGCTACCTCGATCAGGCCGACTACGCGTCGCTCGACGAGTCCGGCGTGGTCGGCGACGTCGCGACCGTCTTCTTCCGCGAGGACGGCAGCCACCACGGCATCCCTCTGAACGAACGCGCCAGCGGCCCGGACATCGACCTGATCAAGCGCGTGCCGCGCCGGGTCTGCATCGTCTCCGGTCCGTCCAAGGTCCACAGCCTGCGGGGCGCCCTCGCCGCCGGGCTGATCACCGATCTGATCGTCGACGAGGGGACGGCCCGGGCGCTCGTGCAGCTGACGCAGCCCACCTCGGTGGAGTCAGCCGCCGAGCCCGCGGCCGTCGCCGCCGCGTAACGCGACGTCGCACCCGACCGGGAATAGACGGCGCGACGGCGCGTTGATCTAGACTCGACAACGAAATACGTGCTCCGGGGTCGGTGAAAGTCCGAACCGGCGGTGACAGTCCGCGAGCGGGACGCCCAGGCGTCCTGCTGAGCCGGTGGAATTCCGGCACCGACGGTAATGCGTGCAGGCGAACGCCCGCTCGCTCAGTCCGGATGGGAGGAAGCACGGTGGGCAGCCTGTATGGGCTGGCGCCCACGCGACCCCGGCGACACGTCTCGACGAGAGACAGGATGGCAACGGGATGACGTGGGAAGCCCCTATGCGCACGGCTCTCGAGCTCGCCGCGAACGGTCCCGCCACGGGCGTGAACCCGCGGGTCGGCTGCGTGATCCTCGACGCGGAGGGCAACATCCTGGCCGAGGGATGGCACCGCGGCGTCGGCACGGCACACGCCGAGGTGGATGCGCTGAGCAAGCTTCCCGAGGGCGGCGCCCGCGGCGCGACGGCCGTCGTCACGCTGGAGCCGTGCAACCACTGGGGTCACACCGGGCCCTGCTCTGTCGCCTTGATCGAGGCCGGCGTCGCGCGCGTGGTCTACGGGACGGACGACCCGGGCCACCATTCGAGCGGCGGGGCGCTGCGACTGCGTGAAGCGGGCGTCGACGTGATCGGCGGCGTGCTCCGCGACGAGATCGAGGTCTTCCTCGGCGACTGGCTCACGGCCGCGCGCCTCGGCCGGCCGTACATCGTCGTCAAGTGGGCGAGCAGCCTGGATGGCCGGACGGCCGCGGCCGACGGCACGAGCAAGTGGATCACGGGAGCGGCCGCGCGCCAGCGCGTGCACGAGCAGCGGGAGGCGTCCGACGCGATCGTGGTCGGCACCGGCACCGTGCTCGCCGACGACCCCAGCCTGACCGCGCGCGGGGACGCGGGAGAGCTGATGGGCACCCAGCCGACGCCGGTCGTGGTGGGCACCCGCGCCATCCCCAAGGACGCTGCGGTGTTCCGTCACCCCAACCCGGTAATCTTCGAGGGAACGCACGACCTGGACGAGGTGGTCGCAGACCTCCACCAGCGCGGCTTCCGGCGGGTCTACGTCGAGGGCGGTCCGACGCTGGCGAGCGCCTTCGTCGCCGCCGGCCTCGTCGACGAGTATGCGATCTACCTCGCGCCCACGCTCCTCGGCGGCCCCCGGGTCGCCCTCGGCGACATCGGCGTCGAGACCATCGCCGATCAGCGCCGGCTTCGCGTGATCGACGTCGAGCGTCTCGGCGGCGACCTCCTCATCCGCGCCGTCCCCGTTCCCGACGGGGCGCCCCGAACCGCCACCAGCGCCGACGACCACGTCGACGTGGCCGGCGCCGACATCTTCCCCACACCCCCGATTCCCACCGGCCAGGAGGGCTGACGATCATGTTCACAGGAATCATCGAAGAGCTGGGCGAGATCACCGCCGTCGAGCACACCGACGACGCGGCCCGCGTCACCGTGCGCGGACCGCTGGCCGTCAGCGACGCCCGGCACGGCGACTCCATCTCGGTCAGCGGCGTCTGCCTGACCGTCATCGACAAGGACACCGAGACGTTCACGGCGGATGTGATGGCCGAGACACTCGCGATCAGCACCCTCGACGGCGTCCAGCCGGGCCGCCGGGTCAACCTGGAGCGCGCGGCGCAGGTGGGCGACCGCCTCGGCGGGCACATCGTCCAAGGCCACATCGACGGCACGGCGACCGTGCTGGCGGTCACCGACGGCAGCGCCTGGCGCGTCGTGCGGCTGAGCCTCGACCCCGAGCACGCGCCGCTGGTCGCATGCAAGGGTTCGATCGCGATCGACGGCGTCTCCCTCACGGTCAGCGCCGTGGGCGGCGGACGCGACGACGGCTGGTTCGAGGTCTCGCTGATCCCCGAGACGCTGGCCGCGACGACCCTCGGCGAGCGCGTAGTGGGCGACAGGGTCAACATCGAGACGGACATCCTGGCCCGCCATGTGGAGCGCATGCTGGCGCTCGAACCGGCACTGAGCGAACGGAGCGCATCATGAGCCTGGCCACCATCCCCGAGGCCCTCACGGAGCTGCGCGCCGGCCGGCCGGTCATCGTCGTCGACAATGAGAGCCGTGAGAACGAGGGCGACGTCCTGCTCGCCGCCGAGCTGGCGAGCCAGGAGTGGATCGCCTGGACGGTGAAGAACTCGTCCGGCTTCATCTGCGCGCCGATGACGAACGAGATCGCCGACCGTCTCGAGCTGCCCGTGATGGTCGCCCACAACGAGGACGACCGCGGGACCAACTACACGGTCAGCGTGGATGCGGCCAACCGCCTCTCCACCGGGATCAGCGCGGCCGACCGCGCGCACACCCTCCGCGTGCTCGCCGACCTGGACTCGGCGCCGTCGAGCCTGCACCGGCCGGGCCACATCCTGCCCCTCCGCGCGGTGGAGGGCGGCGTGCGCGAGCGCGACGGGCACACCGAGGCGGCGGTCGACCTGCTGAAGCTCGCCGGGATGACGCCTGTCGGCGCCATCGCCGAGATCGTCGCCGACGACGGCGAGATGATGCGCCTCCCCGGTCTCATCGAGCTGGGTCAGCGCGAGGGGGTGCTCGTCGTCACGATCGAGTCGCTCATCGCGTACCTGCAGGAGTTCCACTGCGACCAGCCGCTGGAGACGGTGACGCCCATCCCGGAGACCTCCCGGGTGATCTTCGAGGTCGAGACCACCGTTCCGACGACGCACGGGCCGTTCCGGATGCGCGCCTACCGCGACCGCATGACCGGCGCCGACCATGTCGCCATCGTCGCGGGCAACCCGCAGCGCGAGGGCACGCTGATCCGCGTCCACTCGGAGTGCCTGACCGGTGAGGCGTTCGGCTCGCTGAAGTGCGAGTGCGGGCCGCAGCTCGACGCCGCGCTCGACACCATCCAGCGGGAGGGCGGCGTCGTCGTCTACCTGCGTGGCCACGAGGGCCGCGGCATCGGCCTCATCAACAAGCTGCGCGCGTACAAGCTGCAGGAGGAGGGGCTCGACACGCTCGACGCCAACCTCGCCCTCGGCCTCCCGATCGACGCCCGCGACTACGGGGCGGCCACGGCCATCCTGCAGGATCTCGGCATCGAGTCGGTGCGTCTGCTGACCAACAACCCCGAGAAGGTGCGCCAGCTGGAGGAGCACGGCATCGAGGTGGAGGAGCGCGTTCCGCTCGTCGTCGGCGTCGGCGCCTTCAACGAGGGTTACCTGGAGACCAAGCGCGACCGCATGGGTCACGCGATCGGAGACATCGACCCGGTGTCCCCGACCACCGAGACGGCCGCGGGACTCGCGGCGGAGAGGACTGCACGATGAGCGGAGCGGGAGCCCCGAACGCCGAGGAGCGGATCGACGGGAGCGGCCTGAATATCGTCGTCGTCGCCGGCAGCTGGCACGAGACGATCAGCGAGGGCCTCATCGCCGGTGCGAAGCGGACCCTGGATGCGTCAGGCGCGACCCACACGCTCGTCCGCGTTCCCGGCAGCTTCGAGCTGCCTGTCGTCTCCAAGGCCGCGCTGGAGGCGGGGGCGGATGCGGTGGTCGCGCTCGGCGTGATCATCCGCGGCGGCACCCCGCACTTCGAGTACGTGTCGGCCGCAGCGACCGACGGCCTCACGCGGGTCGCGATCGACACCGGCAAGCCCGTCGGGTTCGGCGTGCTGACGCTCGACGACGAGGCCCAGGGCCTCGATCGCGCCGGCTTCGAGGACTCCAAGGAGGACAAGGGCGCCGAGGCCGCTCACGCAGCACTCGCGACGGCCGTCGCCCTCCGCTCGCTGCGCGCCTGAGGCGTACCGCGACGACGAGCGCCTGGGCGCTCCGGTCTATGCCCGCCAGGGCATGTGCTGGAGCGCCCACGTGTTTCCGTCGGGGTCCGCGAACCAGGCGTAGAACACGCCGCCCATGTCCTGGACCGGCGAGACGTCGACGCCGCGCTCGACGAGGGTCGCGCGTGCCGCCTCGATGTCGGCGACGACCAGATGCAGGCCGCGTACGGAGCCGGGCTCCGACGGCGCCTGCCCGATCCCGCTCGTCATCGTGACCGAGCAGTACGAACCCGGCGGCGTCAGTTGGACGACGCGGACGCCGTCGGCCGGGCGCACATCCACATCCAGTGTGAAGCCGACGTGATCCCGATAGAACTCGATGGAGCGGTCGATGTCCGTCACCGGCAGCATCACCAGTTCGAGCATCATCGCCCCGGCGGGAACGGGCGGGGTGGGATTGGGGGTCGGATCGGCGGTGGTCATGATGCCTCCTGGTCGGTGTTCGGCGACGCGGGTCCGCGGCGCACCGGGTAGCGCAGGTGCAGCACACGCTCCCCCTGGATCACGATGTCCGGATCGTCGAGCACGAGCGGTCCGCCCGGGAACGATCCGAAGTAGCGCCTGCCGCTTCCGAACACGGCGGGCACCAGATCCATCGCGACGTAGTCGATGAGACCGAGCGCGAGGGCCTGGCCGCCGATGTCGCCCGCGGTGACGCCGACCTCGCCGTCGCCGGCGAGCCTCTGGGCGAGCGCCACGGCGCCCTCCACCGAGTCGACGAAGTGGTACGACGCCTCCGGATGCCAGCCGTCCGGCTTCGGGCGATGCGAGACGACCACCACGTGATCACTCGCCGGAGGGTGCCCCTCCCATCCGTTCGTGAGATCGAAGAGCCGACGGCCGATGACGAGCGCGCCCTGCCGCGACCACATCCCGCTGACGTAGTCGACCGAGGCGGCGGAGACTCGGAACGGGCCGCTGTGAACCTCGGGATGGTCCTCCACGTCGAGCGGATGGTCGCCGTCGAAGTACCAGTCGTGCAGCGGTCCGACACCGTCGTGGTCGTCCGCGATGAAGCCGTCGAGCGACGTCACCGCGTGGAGATAGGTCGTGCTCATGTCGCGTCCCTTCTGCTGCTCCGCCGCTTACGCACCGCGCCGGAGCAGCAGTTCGTCGAGCTTCTCGTATCCCTCGCGGACGCCGTACTCCATCCCGTTCTCGATCATGCTCTCGAGCGCTTCGCGCGAGCTCATGACCGACCGTGCGGACAGGCGGGAGCGACCGTCCGGCAGCTCCTCGAAGCGCATGCGCTCGAGCGCCACCTCGTCCGGCATCCCGACGTACTCGAAGGTCTGGATGATCAGCTCGTTCTCGACGACGCTGTGGAACACACCGCGGAACGCGTAGACGGATCCGTCGGTGTCGCGCTGCTCGTAGGCGTACGCGCCGCCGGTGCGGAAGTCCCACTCGGTGATGGTGGTGCTGAGGCTGCGCGGGCCGATCCACTCGGCGAAGGACTCGCGATCGGCGTGGGCACGGAAGACGGCCTCCGCGGGAGCGTCGAACTCCCGGGTGAGGTCGGCGTACGACGTGCCCGGTACGGCTTCGATGACGACGGGGTTGCTCATGATCTCTTCTCCCTGTTCGGGGTGCTGCTGGTCTGCTGGTGGGTGAGGACGGCATCGAGGCGGCGGTAACGCGACTCCGCCTCGAGGCGATAGCGGTCGATCCAGGAGGTGAGGCGCTCCAGTGCTGCGGCGTCGAGGTGGACGGGGCGACGCTGGGCCTCGCGCGTTCGCGAGACCAGGCCGGCCGCCTCGAGCACGGCGATGTGCCGCGACACCGCCTGCAGGGTGATCTCGAACGGCTCGGCGAGCTCGTTCACCGTCGCCGGACCCCGGCTGAGGCGGGCGACGATCGCCCGGCGCACCGGATCCGCCAGGGCGGCGAACGCCCGGTCGAGACCGTCCTCATCCTGCATGATCAACCGTTTCGTTTATCAATGATTCTGTTGAATACGAGAATAGAAGAATGCGCGCCCCGCGTCAAGAGCGGAGCGCGCAGCGATGGGATGCGGCTACGGCTTCCAGACCATGAGCACGACCACCGCGAGAAGCAACAGGCTCGCGACCCCCGACCCTGCGGCGATCTGCGGGTACCGGGACGCGGTGCCGTCGCGCAGCGCCTCGGCGGCGCGGCGCATGGCCGGCACGACGACGAACAGGGTCAGCGCCAGGGCGACGACGTAGAGGATGATCGACCACAGGATCCACGGCGTCGTCACGCTGAGGTCGTACTTCTTGTCGGCCAGCCCCATGACGCCGAACCCGAACAGCACGACCAGCAGGGACAGCAGCGACAGGAGGTTGGTCGACTTCGCGAGCGTCTCGACCTGACGGGCGTCGCCCGCGCGGACGGCGCGCATCGCCGTCATGGGAAGGATGGCCATCGGGCCGACGATGAAGACGGCGGTCACGACGTGCAGCACGGCGAAGAGTGTTTCCATGCCCCCAGCGTAGCGAGCACACCGATTCGGCTACCCCGCGAAGGCCGCATAGGGTAGAAGGTGCGCCACAAGCGCTTTCCGACCTCCCGCCCACGCGCGCCTTCCGCCCGACCGACGCCGCGCACGCCATGCGGCCTCTCTCGCCTTCACCGGAAGCTCTCCAACGCATGTCTACGACGGCCCCCGTCACCACGCCGGCACCCGCGAACACCCGCGGGCGCGTCATCCTCGCCAGCCTCATCGGCACGTCGATCGAGTTCTACGACTTCTACGTCTACGCGACCGCCGCAGTCCTGGTGTTCCCCGCACTGTTCTTCACCAACGAGAACCCGACGACCGCCCTGTTATCGTCATTCGCCGTGTTCGGCGTCGCCTTCATCGCGCGGCCGGTCGGCTCCATCCTGTTCGGCCACTTCGGCGACAGGATCGGCCGCAAGGGCACCCTCGTCGGCTCGCTGCTCACCATGGGCATCGCCACCGTCCTCATCGGGTGCCTGCCGACCGCGCAGGTGCCGGGCTGGGAGTTCTGGGCGCCGTTCCTCCTCGTCGTGATGCGGTTCTGCCAGGGCCTCGGGCTCGGCGGTGAGTGGAGCGGCGCCGCGCTGCTCGCCACCGAGAACGCCCCGGCCGGCAAGCGCGCCATCTACGGGACGTTCCCGCAGCTCGGCGCTCCCATCGGTTTCATCGTCGCCAATGTGCTGTTCCTCATCCTCAGCCTGACGATCTCCCCCGACGCCTTCGCCGCCTGGGGCTGGCGCATCCCGTTCCTGCTGAGCGCCGTGCTCGTCATCGTCGGCCTCTACGTCCGGCTGAAGCTCGTCGAGACCCCGGCGTTCCAGAAGGTCGTCGACACCGGGGAGGTGGCCAAGCTTCCCCTCGCCCGCGTCTTCCGCACCAGCTGGTGGCAGATCGTGCTCGGCACCTTCATCATGCTGGCCACGTACGTGCTCTTCTACCTGATGACGGCGTTCACGCTGACGTACGGCACGACCGCCGCGACCGCCGAGCAGGCGCAGGCAGCAGCTGAGAAGGCGGGCAAGACGTTCTCGTCCGCCACGTTCGTCCCGGGTCTCGGCTACAGCCGCAACGACTTCCTCATCATGCTCATCATCGGCGTCGTGTTCTTCGGCATCTTCACGCTGGTGGCCGGCCCCCTGGCCGAGCGCTTCGGCCGTCGGAAGACGCTGATCTGGGTGACCATCGGCATCATCGTGTTCGGCCTGCTGTTCGTCCCGCTGTTCGCGGGCGGCACCGTCGGCACCATGGCGCTGCTCATTATCGGCTTCACGCTGATGGGGCTCACGTTCGGGCCGATGGGTGCGGAGCTGCCAGAGCTGTTCCCGACGAACGTCCGCTACACGGGCTCCGCGATCTCGTACAACCTGTCCAGCGTGCTCGGCGCCGCGGTCGCGCCCACCATCGCGGTGTGGCTGTGGACCCTCGCGGACGGCAGCACCGTCTGGGTCGGCGTCTACCTGTCGCTGGCGGCCGTTCTGACGCTCATCGCCCTCCTGCTGTCGAAGGAGACGCGCGACATCGACTTCGCCGACAACGTGAGCTGACGCACTCCGGCTCTCGCCGCTCAGTCGAGGAAGAGGGCGCGCAGGCGACGGGTGGTCAGGATCAGGCCGAGCACAATCATGACCAGGAAGTACAGGACGTGCCAGAGCATGCCCCAGTCGACCATCCCCGTCGTCAGGCCCCGGACCAGCTCGACGCCATGCCACAGCGGAAGCGCCTTGATGATCACCTGGATCGCTTCGGGGTACACGGTGATGGGGTAGAAGGTCGCCGACAGCAGGAACATGGGCAGCAGGATGAAGTTGATCCAGTCCATCTGCTGGAACGTCTTCATGTAGCTGGTGATGCCCATCCCGAAGCTCGCGAAGCCGAACGCGATGAGCAGCACCGCGGGCAGCGCGAGCAGGGCCCACCACGACAGGTTGAGCCCGAGGGCCTGCATCACCAGCATGAAGCCGAGCGCGTACAGCGCACCGCGCAGGAGGGCAAGCAGGATCTCGCCCAGCGCGACGTCGAGTGGCCCGAGCGAGGTGGCCAGCATCCCCTCGTACAGCTTCGCGAAGTGCATCTTGAAGAAGACGTTCCAGGTGGAGTCGTACACGGCGCCGTTCATCGCCGCGGTGGCGAGCAGCGCCGGAGCGATGAAGGCCGCGTACGGCACCGTCTGACCGGACGAGGTCTGCACGTCGCCGACGAGAGCCCCGAAACCGATTCCGAGCGACAGCAGGTAGAAGATCGGCTCGAAGAAGCCCGAGACGATCACCAGCCAGTTGGTGCTGCGCGTCGCCGACCAGCCGCGCTGCATCACCGAGCGCGCGTTGCCCGCGTAGAGCGCGCGCATCGCCCGCGGGCGCGCGGTGGAGGCGGCGAGACGCTGGTCGGTCGCGGTCACTTGTTCAACCTCCTCGCGGCGATGCGGCGGCTCCACAGCCAGAAGGCGACGAAGAGCGCGGCGAGATACACGACGTGGACGACCGACAGCCAGAGCGGCTCGCTCATGCCGTAGGTGAACACGCGGCTCAGCTCGGTGGAGTGCCAGAGCGGTGAGATCCAGCCGATCCACTGCAGGAAGGGCGGCATGGAGGACAGCGGGAAGAACGTCCCGGAGAACAGGCTCATCGGCAGCAGCACGAATCGCATCAGCATGGCGATCTGGCCGGTGTCCTGCTCCAGTGTCGCCACGTACGCCATGATCGGCGCGCCGAAGGCGAGGCCGCCCAAAGTGCCGACGAGGATGCTGACCCAGCCCCACGGACTCGGGACCGCGCCGAACAGCACCATGAACGCGAAGTAGATGGCGCTCGTGCCCAGGATGCGAGCGACGACGGCGATGACGGCGCCGTCGATGATCTGGCCGGGCGAGATCGGGGAGGCGTTGATGCCGTAGAAGGTCGGGTTCCACTTGAACCCGAGCATGATCGGGTAGGTGAACTCCTCGCTCGCCACCGTGACCGCCGCCGTGCAGAGGAGCGCAGGAGCGACGAACGCGAGATAGCTCACGCCGTCCACGGCGTTCGGGCCCATGTTGGCGCTGACCAGCGAGCCGAGCCCGAGGCCCATCGCGAGCAGATACAGCAGCGGGTTGCCGAACCCGGTCACCAGCACCGTCTGCAGGTACGAGCGCATCACCCGGAAGCGGTGCTCGGCCACGTACCAGGCGCCGAAGCGCCTCGGTCGTGCGGCCGCGGCGAGCGCCTCCCGCGCCTCGGCGCGGGCCTCGGGGCCGGGATCGCCCGCCGCTCCCCCGGCGGGGCCGACTGCCACGCTCATTCGATCAGGCTCCGTCCGGTGAGCCGGAGGAAGACGTCCTCCAGGCTCGACCGCCGCACCAGGCTCGTCAGCGGGTGCAGGCCGCGCTCGGCGATGCGGACCAGCTCGGCCTCGCCGTCGTCGCTGTAGACCAGGATGCGGTCGGGCAGCACCTCGATGCGGTCGCCGATGCCGTCGAGGCGCTCCGCGACCTCCGCATTGCGCTCCGAGCCGAAGCGGACCTCGAGCACCTCGCGGGTCGAGTACTCGCGGATCAGGGCCGCCGGAGAGCCCTCCGCCATGATGGTGCCCTTGTCGACGACGACCAGGCGGTCGCAGAGCTGCTCGGCCTCATCCATGTAGTGGGTGGTCAGCACCAACGTCGTGCCCTGCTCCTTGAGGCGGAAGAGGCGGTCCCAGAGGATGTGACGCGCCTGCGGGTCGAGACCGGTCGTCGGCTCGTCGAGAAGCAGGATGCGCGGGTCGTTGATGAGCGCGCGGGCGATGGTGAGCCGGCGCTTCATCCCGCCCGAGAGGTCGTCGACCTTCGCCTTGGCCTTGTCCTCAAGCTGGGCGAAGGCGAGGAGCTCGTCCGCTCGATCGCGCACGCGGGAGGACGGCAGGCCGAAGTAGCGGCCGTAGACGATGAGGTTGTCGCGCACGCGGAGCTCGGTGTCGAGGTTGTCCGCCTGCGGCACGACGCCGAGCTGCGATCGGATCTCCGGCCCGTAGGTGTCCGGGTCGAGACCGAGGATGCTCAGCGAGCCGGCGGTGCGGGTGGAGACCGCGCCGATCATCCGCATCGTGGTGGACTTGCCCGCACCGTTCGGTCCGAGGAGCCCGAACGACTCCCCCGGCTCCACCTCGAAGCTGATGCCGTCGACGGCCGGGAAGTCCTTGTACTTCTTGACCAGGTCTCGGGCGGCGATGACGGGCGTCGGCATAGTTCAGCACTGTAGCCGCGACCGGGGACATTCGGAGGGGTCGGTAAGTCAATCCAGGTTGACGTTGCGTGTGAGGTCAACTATGGTTGACGCCATGGACTCCGGAACACTGCAGACCCTCGCCGGCGACGCCGACTCCGCCGACCCGATCGTCGCCCTCCGCGCCATCGCGAAGATGCACCGCGAGCTCGACCGACTCGAGGCGGTCGCCGTGCGCCGCGCCCGCAACGCCAACGCGACCTGGCAGCTGATCGCGCTGGCCCTCGGTGTCAGCAAACAGGCAGTTCACAAGAAGTACGGTCGGAGTTAGCGCAAAGCAACGATCCCGACGCCCCTCCTCCTCCCCCGAACGGAGACACCGTCATGTCCACCACGTCAGCCCCCGCCCGCCGCCGTCGCGGCTTCGGGCGGCCCACCGACGACGCCGGCCCCCGCGCGCGGTTCTCGCAGCTGCTCCCCTACCTGCTGGAGCACAAGCGCGTCCTCGCGTTCGTCATCGTGCTCAGCATCCTCGGCGCCGCGGCGAGCCTCGCCCAGCCGCTCCTGGTCAGCCAGGTCATCGAGGTGGTCGGAAAGCAGGAGCCGTTCGGCGGCCTGGTCTGGGGGCTCATCGCCCTCGTGGTGATCTCCGGGATCATCTCGGGGTACCAGCACTACCTGCTGCAGCGCACCGGCGAAGGCGTCGTGCTGTCGTCGCGGCGCAAGCTCGTCGGGCGGCTGCTCCGGCTGCCGATCAGCGAGTTCGACACCCGGCGCACGGGCGACCTGGTCTCCCGGGTCGGATCGGACACCACGCTGCTGCGTGCCGTCCTGACGCAGGGCCTGGTCGAGGCCATCGGCGGTGCGCTCACCTTCATCGGCGCCCTGATCGCGATGCTCATCATCGACCCGGTGCTGCTCGGGCTGACCGTGCTCGTCGTGGCCGTCTCGATCGTCGTCGTGGTGCTGCTCTCCGGCCGCATCCGCGTCGCGAGCCAGAAGGCGCAGAACAAGGTGGGCGATCTGGCCGCCGCGGTCGAGCGGGCGATCAGCTCGGTGCGGACCATCCGCGCCTCCAACGCCACCGAGCGCGAGATCGCGGCGGTGGACGAGGACGCGACCGGAGCCTGGCGGATGGGCATCCGGGTCGCGAAGATCTCGGCGCTCGTCGTCCCCGTCGCGGGCATCGCCATGCAGGTGTCGTTCCTGGTCGTGCTCGGTGTGGGCGGCTTCCGCGTCGCGAGCGGTGCCATCACGGTCGCGAACCTGGTCGCGTTCATCCTGTTCCTGTTCATGATGATCCTGCCGCTCGGACAGGCATTCGGCGCCATCGCGGCGGTCAACTCGGCGCTCGGGGCGCTGGGCCGCATCCAGGAGATCCTCGATCTTCCGACCGAGGACCAGCACGACCGCGACATCGCGCCGCTGGCGCTGACCGTCGGCGCCGCGAATGAGGCACTCGCGCCGGAGGCACCCGCGATCGAGTTCGTGGAGGTGCGATTCGCGTATCCGGAGGGCACCGCGACGGAGGATGCGGCGGATGGGTCCCGCACGGCCAGCGGCGGCGGCCCGCAGCAGACGCCCGAGCAGCCGACGCCGGAGCGGCTCGCGTTCGAAGCCCTGACGGGAGCGGACGTCGTCGCCGAGGCGGAGGCCGCGGCCGGAGCCGGCTCGGACGAGGGAACGCACCGGCACGGCGGAGTGCTGCAGGGCGTCAGCTTCCGGGTTCCGCGCGGCAAGCGGACGGCGCTCGTCGGGCCGTCCGGTGCGGGCAAGTCGACCATCCTCGCGCTGGTCGAGCGGTTCTACGACCCGCAGGCGGGCGAGGTGCGCTTCGGCGGGATGGACGTGCGCACCCTCGACCGCGTCTCCCTGCGCTCCCAGATCGGCTATGTCGAGCAGGATGCGCCCGTGCTGGCCGGCTCGCTGCGCGACAACCTGACGCTGGCGGCGCCGGACGCGACCGACCAGGAGTGCATCGACGTCCTGCACGCCGTCAACCTGACCGAGGTGCTGGAGCGGAGCGAGCTCGGCCTTGGCGCACCTGTCGGCGAGGACGGCATCATGCTCTCCGGCGGCGAGCGGCAGCGTCTCGCGATCGCCCGTGCGCTGCTGG
The DNA here is from genome assembly GCF_043083605.1 of Leifsonia sp. NPDC014704. Taxonomy (NCBI): domain Bacteria; kingdom Bacillati; phylum Actinomycetota; class Actinomycetes; order Micrococcales; family Microbacteriaceae; genus Leifsonia; species Leifsonia sp. NPDC014704. The sequence continues at coordinate 1,847,813 of NZ_JBIBYW010000001.1, forward strand.
CCGCTCCGCCCGTCCTGCTTCTCGACGAGTCGACGTCGAGCCTCGACGGGCGCAACGAGCAGCTCATGCGGGAGGCGATCGACGCCGTGGCGGAGGACCGCACGCTGCTCGTGATCGCGCACCGACTGTCCACTGTGGTCGACTCCGATCAGATCGTGGTGCTCGACCACGGTCGCGTCATCGGCAGCGGCACGCACTCCGAGCTCGTCGAGACCACGCCGCTCTACCGCGACCTCGCCAAGCACCAACTCCTCGTCTAACCCCTCCCCGCCCCGACGCCAACAGCTCCTGAGTTTTTCCGCCCAGATCGACCGAAAAGGGCGAAAAACTCAGGAGCTGTTGGCTTGAGGGGGCGGTCAGGCGCGGAGGTGGTAACGGAGCGAGGCGAGCTCGGCGCGGAGGGCGGCCGGGACACGGGAGCCGAAACGGGCGAAGAACTCGTCCGTCAGGTCGCACTCGGCGAGCCAGCTCTGCGGGTCGACCTCGAAGAGGGCTTCCACATCCGTGTTCGGGAGGTCGAGTCCCTCCAGGTCCAGCTCATCCACCACCGGCAGCTGCCCGATCGGCGTCGCAACGCTTCCGGCGCTGCCCTCCACGCGCCGCGCGATCCACTCGATCACCCGGGCGTTCTCGCTGAATCCCGGCCACAGGAACCGGCCGTCGTCCCCGGTGCGGAACCAGTTCACCTGGAACACGGCCGGCGCGTGCTCGCCGAGCCGCTCTCCCATCTCCAGCCAGTGCGCCCAGTGGTCGGCCATGTTGTAGCCGCAGAACGGCAGCATCGCGAACGGGTCACGCCGCAGCTCGCCGACGGTCCCCTCGGCCGCCGCCGTGCGCTCCGACGAGATCGTGGCCCCGATGAACACGCCGTGACGCCAGTCGCGCGCCTGCGCCACGAGTGGGACGTTCGTCGCACGCCGTCCGCCGAACAGGATCGCGTCGATCGGCACCCCGTCGAAGGCATCCCAGTCGTCGGCGATGGACGGGCACTGCGCGGCGCTCACGGTGAAGCGGGAGTTCGGATGCGCGGCCGGGCGACCGCTGTCGGGCGTCCAGTCCTTCCCCTCCCAGTCGATCAGGTGGGCAGGCGGCTCGTCGGTCAGCCCCTCCCACCAGACGTCGCCGTCGTCGCGCAGTGCCACGTTGGTGAAGATCGTGTTGCCCCACAGCGTCTCGACCGCCGTGCGGTTCGTGCTCTCGCCGGTGCCGGGCGCGACGCCGAAGAAGCCCGCTTCCGGGTTGATCGCGCGCAGCCGGCCGTCCGGACCCGGACGCAGCCAGGCGATGTCGTCGCCGATCGTCTCGACCGTCCAGCCCGGGATGCTCGGCTGCAGCATCGCCAGGTTCGTCTTGCCGCACGCCGACGGGAACGCCGCAGCGAAGTGGAACACCCGCCCCTCCGGCGACGTCACCTTGATGATGAGCATGTGCTCGGCCAGCCAGCCCTCGTCCCGCGCCATCACCGACGCGATCCGCAGGGCGAAGCACTTCTTGGCGAGGATGGCGTTGCCGCCGTATCCCGAGCCGTACGACCACACCTCCCGGGTCTTCGGGAACTGGACGATGTACTTCGTCGTGTTGCACGGCCACGGCACATCGTCGCGACGGGTCCCGTCGGCATCGACGAGCGGGAAGCCGACACTGTGCACGGTCGGAACCCACGGCTGCCCCGCCGCGATCAGGTCGAGGACCGTCTCGGTCACGCGCGTCATCATCCCGAGGCTCACGGCCACGTACGCCGAGTCGGTGAGCTGGATGCCGACCTGCGAGATCGGACCGCCGACCGGTCCCATCGAGAACGGGACGACGTACATGGTCCGTCCGCGCATGCTGCCCGCGAACACGCCCCGGAGCTCGGAGCGCATCGCGTCGGGCTCCCGCCAGTTGTTGGTCGGGCCGGCGTCCGTCTCGTCCTCCGAGCAGATGAACGTGCGGTCCTCGACCCGGGCGACGTCGCCGGGGTCGGTGCGCGCGAGGAAGCTGTTCGGCCGCCATTCGGGGTTCAGCCGGATGAGCTTGCCCTCCGCTACGAGCTGCTTGGTCAGCCGGTCGGTCTCGGCGAGGGAGCCGTCGCACCAGACGACCTCGTCGGGCTGCGTGAGAGCGGCGATGTCGTCGACCCAGGCGCGCACGGCGTTCATCCCGTCGGGCGGGGCCGTGTCGGTGAGGGTCAGCTCGGCGATGCTCATGACGGAGTCCTTTTCGTCGTAAGAAGTGGAGTCATCTCCAGCATCCGCGAGGTTCCGGGGGTGGTGACCACGTTTTCCTCTGTAAGAATCACGAATCTTTCGCTATCGTGAAGCGATGAGCACTTCCGTGGACACGGGCGACATCGACGTCGCCACGCTCGGCCACCGCATCCGGCACTTCCGCACCCGGCGCGGCATGACCCTCGACGACCTGGGCGCGGCGGCCGGTGTCGCCGCAAGCCAGCTGTCACTGATCGAGAACGGCAAGCGCGAGCCCCGCATCTCGTTGCTGAGTTCGCTCGCCGCCGCGCTCGGCGTCCAGCCGGCCGACCTGCTGTCGGCCGAGCCGCCGGACGAGCGCTCCGCCCTCGAGATCGAGCTCGCCCGGGCGCAGCGCGGCCCGCTGTACGCCTCACTCGGCCTGCCGACGGTCAAGCCGACCAAGGGCACCCCGACCGAGACGCTCCGGGCCATCGTCGGCCTGCACCGCGAACTGAGCCGACGCGCGAGCGAGGCGATCGCGACACCCGAGGAGGCCCGGCGGGCGAACACCGAGTTGCGCGAGCGGATGCGCGCCCAGCACAACTACATGCCCGAGATCGAGGAGCTCGCGGAGCAGCGGGTCCGCGCGTCGGGTCATGTCCGCGGAGCCCTGACGCACCGCGAGGTCAGCGTCATGGCCGAGCAGCTGGGCTTCGAGCTCATCTACGTCAACGACCTCCCCCGGTCGGCGCGGTCGATCACGGATCTCGAGAACGGGCGGATCTACCTGCCGCCCGCGTCCATCCCCGGTGGCCACGGCCTCCGCTCGATGGCACTCCAGGCGATGGCGCACCGGCTGCTCGGGCACACCCGCCCCGCATCGTACGCGGACTTCCTCCGGCAGCGGCTGGAGATCAACTACTTCGCGGCCTGCTGCCTCATGCCCCGGGAGGCCGCCGTCGCCTTCCTGCAGCAGGCGAAGAAGGACAAAGACCTCGCCGTCGAGGACTTCCGCGACGCCTTCGGCGTCACCCACGAGGCGGCCGCGCTCCGGCTGACGAACCTGGCGACGAGCCACCTCGACATGACGATGCACTTCCTCCGCGTCGGCGACGACGGAGCGCTGTACAAGGGCTACGAGAACGACGGGCTCCCGCTGCCGACGGATGTGACCGGATCCATCGAGGGGCAGGTCGTCTGCCGGAAATGGGGTGCGCGGACGGCGTTCACCCACACCAACCGGACCACGGAGCTGTACCAGTACACCGACACCCCGGCCGGCACGTACTGGTGTGCGACGCAGACCGGGACGACCGCGGAGGGCGGCTTCTCGATCAGCATCGGCGTGCCGTTCGATGAAGCGAAGTGGTTCCGCGGCCGCGAGACGACCGTGCGCGCCGAGTCGCGCTGCCCCGACGAATCGTGCTGCAAGCGTCCGCCCGCGACGCTGTCGGGACGGTGGGCGGGCAAGGCGTGGCCGAGCGCGCGGCTGCACGCGCACATCCTGTCGCCGCTGCCGTCCGGGTCGTTCCCGGGCGTCGACGACTCGGACGTCTACGCGTTCCTGGAGGCGCACTCGGGCGCGTGACGCGCGTGCCGCCGACCCACGCCAACAGCTCCTGAGTTTTTCCGCGCGACACCCCGCCGTGGGGCCGAAAAACTCAGGAGCTGTTGGCGGGAGGTCGGGCGCTCGGACTACTTGGGCTGCATCCGGATCGCGCCGTCGAGGCGGATCGTCTCCCCGTTGAGCATCGGGTTCTCGACGATCGCGCGCACCAGCGCCGCGTACTCCGCCGGCCGGCCGAGCCGCGAGGGATGCGGCACCTGCGCGGCCAGCGAGTCCTGCGCCGCCTGCGGCAGCCCCGCCATCATGGGCGTCTCGAAGATCCCCGGCGCGATCGTCATCACGCGGATGAGGCTGCGCGCGAACTCCCGCGCCAACGGCAGCGTCATGGCCGCGACCCCGCCCTTCGACGCCGAGTACGCAGGCTGCCCGATCTGGCCGTCGAATGCGGCCACCGACGCCGTGTTGACGATCACACCGCGCTCCTCACCGACCGGCTCGGTCTGCGCGATCGCCGCCGCGGCGAGGCGCACGACGTTGAACGTGCCGATCAGGTTCACGCGGATGACGCGCTCGAAGTGCTCGAGCGGGATGAGGCCGTCGCGCCCCAGCACCTTCTCGGCGGTGGCTATACCCGCGCAGTTGACGACGACGCGCAGCGGGGCCAGACCTGATGCGGTGTCCACCGCCGCCTGCACCTGCGCCTCGTCGGTTACGTCCGCGGCGACGAACCGGGCACCGGGGCCGAGGGCGATGGCGGCCTTCTCGCCCTCCGAGCTGGGGAGGTCGAGGATGACGACACGGGCGCCCGCGTCGGTGAGAGCGCGCGCGGTGGCGTTTCCGAGTCCGCTGGCTCCGCCGGTGACGATGGCCGAGCATCCGTCGAGCAGCATGGTTCTCCTTCGTGTTGTTCCGTGGGCCGTTGCGTCGACGCGCGGTCAGCGCAACACTTCGATGAGGGTCGCGTTGGCGGTGCCGCCGCCCTCGCACATGGTCTGCAGGCCGTAGCGCCCACCGCGTGACTCGACCTCGTTGAGCAGCGTCGCCAGCAGGCGTGTTCCGGATGAGCCCAGCGCGTGCCCGAGCGCGATCGCCCCGCCGTGCGGGTTGAGCCGCGACGGGTCTGCCCCGAACTCCTCCCGCCAGAGCAGCGGGATGGGCGCGAACGCTTCGTTGACCTCGTATGCGTCTATCTCGTCCATCCGCACCCCGCTGCGGTCGAGCAGCTTGCGGGTGGCGGGAACGATGCCGGTCAGCATGAGCAGCGGGTCGCTCCCCGCGACGGCGAACGAGTGGAAACGGGCTCGCGGACGCAGACCCAGCCGCTTGGCCGCATCGGCGCTCATGATCAGGGCGGCGGAGGCGCCGTCGGTGAGGGGCGACGAGTTGCCCGCGGTGATGCGCCACTCGAGTTGCGGAAAGCGTTCCGCCAGGCGGTCGGTGCGGAACACCGGCTGCAGCTGCGCCAGCTTCTCGACGGTCGTCCCCGGACGGATGGTCTCGTCCGCGACGACGCTGCCGGAGTCGGGCGTGGGGACGCCGACAAGCTCCCCCTCGAACGCGCCGCTCGCCGCGGCCCACGCGGCGCGGCCGTGCGAGTCGGCGGCGTAGTCGTCCAGCTGCCCCCTGTTGAAGCCCCAGCGGTCGGCGATCAGTTCGGCGGCGACGCCCTGGTTGACCAGGCCGTCCGGATACCGCGTCTTCAGCAGTTCGCCGCCGAGGGATGCGCCCTGCACGTTCGACCCCATCGGCGCGCGGCTCATCGACTCGACGCCGCAGGCGATCACCACGTCGTACGCACCCGACATCACGCCCTGCGCCGCGAACGCCGCTGCCTGTTGGCTGGAGCCGCACTGCCGGTCGATCGTCACCGCGGGGACGCTCTCCGGGAACCCTGCGCTCAGCACCGCCGTGCGGGTGATGTTGCCGGCCTGCTCGCCCGACTGGGTGACGCATCCACCGATCACGTCGTCGATCACGGCCGGATCGATTCCGGTCCGTCCAACGAGTTCGAGCAGCACTCCTGCCAGGAGGTCGGCCGGATGGATGTCGGACAGCTCGCCGTCCGGCTTGCCGCGCCCGGAGGGGGTGCGGATGACGTCGACGATGACCGCTTCGGACAGCGCCATCTCAGGCTCCGAACGGGTTCGGGGTGAGCGTGTACTTCGTGTTCAGGTATTCGTGGATGCCCTCGAAGCCGCCCTCGCGTCCCAGTCCGGACTGCTTCACACCGCCGAACGGGGCCGCCGCGTTGGAGACGACGCCGACGTTGAGGCCCATCATGCCCGTCTCGAGGCGTTCGATCATCCGCTGCCCCCGCGCCAGATCCTTGGTGAAGACGTACGAGACGAGCCCATACTCGGTGTCGTTCGCGAGCCGCACCGCCTCGTCCTCGTCGGAGAAGCGGATGATCGACAGCACCGGCCCGAAGATCTCCTGGCGGAGGATCTCGCTGCCCGCGCGGACGCCGGTCACAACCGTCGGCTCGAAGAAGGTGCCCGTCCCGCCGACGCGCGAGCCGCCGGTGAGCACGGAGGCGCCGCGGCTGACCGCATCCTGGAGCAGCTCCGACGCCTTGTCGATCGCGTCCTCGTTGATGAGGGGGCCGATGGTGACGCCGTCGTCGGTTCCGCGGCCGACCTTCAGGCCGTTCACGCGCTCGGTCACGCGTCGGGCGAACTCGTCGGCGACGTCTTCGTGAACGATGAACCGGTTGGCCGCCGTGCAGGCCTCGCCGATGTTGCGGAACTTGGCCAGCATCGCGCCGTCGACCGCCTTGTCGAGGTCGGCGTCGTCGAATACGACGAACGGCGCGTTGCCGCCGAGCTCCATGGACGTACGGAGCACGTTCTCGGACGCCTGCTGCAGGAGTTTCCGGCCGACCTCCGTCGAGCCGGTGAACGACAGCTTCCGCAGCCGCGGGTCGGCGATGATCGGGGCGGAGACCTTGCCGGAGGTCGTCGTCGTGACGACGTTGAGCACGCCGCCGGGGAGCCCCGCATCCTCCAGCAGCTTAGCGAAGTAGAGGGTGGTCAACGGCGTCAGCTCCGCCGGCTTGATCACGACCGTGCAGCCCGCGGCGAGCGCCGGGGCGATCTTCCGGGTCGCCATCGCGAGGGGGAAGTTCCACGGGGTGATGAGGAAGCACGGGCCGACGGGATGCTGCGAGACGATCATGCGCCCGGTGCCCTCCGGGTTGCTCCCATAGCGGCCGGAGATGCGGACGGCCTCCTCCGAGAACCAACGGAGGAACTCGCCGCCGTAGGTGACCTCACCGCTCGCCTCCGCGAGGGGCTTGCCCATCTCGAGCGTCATCAGCAGCGCGAACTCCTCGCGCCGCTCCTGCAGCAGGTCGAAGGCGCGGCGGAGGATCTCGCCGCGCGTCCGGGCAGGCGTCGCGGCCCAGGCATCGGCTGCGGCGACGGCGGCGTCGAGCGCACGGATGCCGTCCTCCGGCGACGCGTCGGCGATGTCCATGAGCTTGTCGCCCGTCGCCGGGTCGTACACCGGGAAGGTGCCCGCGGATCCGGTGGTCCACTCCCCTCCGATGTAGAGTCCGTCCGGCACACGCTCCAGCAGAGCCTTCTCATCCATCAGCCGCGTTCCTCCTCGTTCTTCGCGTCGTTGTTGGTGTCGTCGTCGGGGGCCACCGCCGCCTGAACGAGCGGCACCGCTCGGTGGTCGATCTTGGTGGCGAGGGCGATGACCGTCGACGTCCGCATGATGCCCGGGGCGCTGACGATGCGGTCGATCACCCGCTGCAGATCGGTGTTGGAGCGGGCGACGGCGCGGATCATCAGGTCACCGGCACCCGTGATGGTGTGCACTTCGAGCACTTCGGGGATGGCCTGCAGGTGCTCGACGACGGTGACATCCCGGTCGCCCTGGGCGATCTCCGCGGTCACGAAAGCGGTCACCGGGTACCCGAGCCGGTCGGTGTCGATCGTCGGCGCGAAGTCGCGCACGACCCCGGACCGCTGGAGCCGATCCAGCCGCGCCTGCACGGTCCCCCGCGCCACCCCGAGACGCCGCGAGGCCTCGAACACGCCGAGCCGCGGCTCCTCGGTGAGCAGCGCGATCAGATCGGCGTCGAGCTTGTCGATCATGCGGCCTCCTTCGGTCCTCGCACATCGTACGACGCAGGGTACGCGCCTACGGCACGCTGACCGAAGCTCCCAGGAAGGGCAGAGCAGCCTGCGTGAAGCCGCGGGCGCTCAACGTGGTGGAGGCTGTGGTCCAAGGATCTCGGAAATAGCTGCAGCAGCCTCCTGAGCCCAGGCATACTCGGCGACGAGGAAGTGGCTCGAGGGATGGCGCACCCGGATCGGGAGTGTGACGTTGGTCCCTCGACTTCGCAGGAGAGGTACCAAGCGGTGTAAGCGCCGGGACCGGCCACACCTGCCCGGATGGACCGGAACTCGGCTGGATGGACAACCGTGAGCCCTTGGTCGCCCCGATGCCCGTGAAAGATCGACAGGCCTCCGCTCGACACAGCCACCACGAAGTGGGGGCTCACCCGAGGGCCTTCGGTCTCGCCGCGGAGCTTCGCGATCTTCCTGATCGCATGCAGTCGTGTCCACGCCCCAGACGGCATTGAACGTCTGCACCGGTCCCGCGAGGTTTCGGACATTCGACGTTCGTGCCGGCTCACCGTCGCGCCAGGGGCGCCGGGTCACCAGCGCGTGGGCGACAGCCCCCGAGAGCACGACGACGTGGACGCGGTCAAATGGAGCATTACAGGATTCATCGCTGCCCGGAAATGGCTCGCATCATCTCAGTCCCGCGGGCCGCAGCCCACTCCTTGTTCGCCGTCATCATCGAGCTGGGACGCGGACCCATCACTCGAAGTGGCAATTCGAACGTCGTGTTCGCAGCTCGAACGCCAAAGATCACGGTCGTGTAGTTGGCAAAAGCAACGGAGGTTCTTCCGATGCGAAAATCGACGAGCTCTGCAGCGCTGATGTCGACGATCTCGCGAGCTGATCGCGCTACATGCAAGCGAAGGTGGCCGGGAGAAGCCGAAACCGAATAGACCTTCCCAGTTCTGCCATATTCAACTCCGCGCGCTCGCGCTACTCGCCGCAGGGCCCGATCGGTCTCCATCCCCGCCTGAGCCGACACAACGACTGCCCCTGGGTATCGGCCGCCTATCGCCAAGCGTTGCGCGAGAATTAGCCTCTTCAAAACCAACAAATAGACGCCGAGACCAAGCCCGAGCAAGACCAAAAACGCAAACCCCGCTCCGATAATGACAGCATCGCTCATCGGGGCCTCTCGCCTTCCGTCGGAAAAGGGTCGCCGGCGCGGCGGATCGTGTGCCCGGTGCGAGCATCAATCTGAGCAAGATGACGGAATCGTCCCCCAAGGGTCGTATATCCGTAGCGAGCCTCTCTTCTGATTACCAACCCCCACATACCTGCAGCGACACCGGTGAGAAGCGCGGCGCCCAGCATGATTGGCGGACACCACAGCAATATGTCGTGAGGGGCGTGCACTACAACGGCTAACCCACCCACGATGAAGGTGCCCAGGCAAGCAAGTGCGCAAACCAAAACCACGGTTTGCAAGGCAGAAGCAGACGGTCCAGGGACGAGTGGAACATTCGAAAGACTACGGTCGTGCTTTGACATACAGGTCACCCCCACTCATGGCGAGTCCCAGAGCGTTACCCGATGCACCCAACGCATCGACTATGCCCTTGACAGCGTCCTTCACCCACCCCTTGACGGCCACCTTCGCCGCCGCGCCGATCCCGGGAATGAGCGCCAGCACGATTCCGATGATGCAACCGGACAGCTGACTTCCACCGAGTAGACATGAAATGACTGTGCTAGCCGAGGATGCGATACCCGCAACTGCGCCCAAGACTGACTGAATTGGGGATGGGATTAGGGCAGCCAATCCGGCGATGGAACCCACAATCCCCAAGATATCTGCCACCACTTCCCAGGTATGCCGATCCTGAATGTTGTTCTGCGAGTTGGGGCCTTCCGCCTTCGGCTTGTCTGCCTTCGGGTGCTCGCGTGGGGGTTGCGGTGCGACAGGTGGTTTGGAGCGGTCCACGACGTTGTCTCGTGCCTGCACCGGAGTCGCCCCACAACCCACCGGGAGGGCATCGGACTTCGGGTTGACGCGTGCGCAGAGGTTGCCGTCGACGTCACGATTGCTGGTCGGGTTGTTCCAGCCATAACCGTATCGGTGCTGCGACCGCGGCTCATCCGTGGTTCCGCGCCACGGGTCCTGGCTTGTCCAGGCGGCGGCCGACGGGTCGTAGGCGCGCGCGTAGTAGTGGTTCAGGCCCTGGGTGGGGTCCGTGGTTTCACCGGTGAAGTTCTCCGGGGCCGACCAGCCCGTCGTCTCGAACTGCTGGGCACCCCAGTCGTCGTACGACGACAACTGCGTGATCGACGCACCCGTCGCGCCGGCGACGGTGGAACCCAACCGGTCCAGCAGGTCCCAGGTCGGCTCCCCGTTCGCGGCGACATGCTCGGCCAAAGCACCCACGGCATCCCGGATCAACGTCGTCGTGCCGGCACCGGCCGTGGTCGACTGCACGGGATCCAGGCCGTCGAAGCTCGTGCGCGTGGTCGAGGTACCGTACCGGGACTCCTCCGTCGAAGCTCGTGCGCGTGGTCGAGGTACCGTACCGGGACTCCTCCGTCGCCGTGGTCCGGCGACCCAGACCGTCATACCCGTACGAAGTGGTCCGGCCCTCCCGGCTCACCTGCGTGGTCTGCCCAGCAGGGTTGTAGCCGAACCGGGTCGCGGTTCCACCCACCGACTGAGACACCCGGTTGCCGGCACGGTCGTAGGAGTAGGACGCGATCCCGGCCGCGACGCCCCGACCCCGGCCGGTCGTCTCGGATTGGGTCAGCTGGTTGGCGTCATTGAACGTCGCCCGCTGACGGAAATCGCCATCCTTCGCACCCGAGCGCGACCACCCGATGCGATTCCCGGCCGCATCGTACGCGTACGTGTTCTTCTCACCCGACGACGAGGTGGACGCGGTCAACCGGTCCAAAGCGTCATACGCATAGGTCACCGTCGACTTCTTCACCGAGGCCGGCTTCGAGGGTCTGTCAGAACCTGCCTCCGCCAACTCGTTCGGCGCCGACTGGATCGACCGCGATGCGGCGACCACGTTGCCGTTTCCGTCATAGGTGTACCCGTACGAGAGCGAGCCGCCGTCAGCCACCGGATTCGCGGGAGAAGGCACCGTCCGACCGTTCAGGTACGCGTCGGTGCTCTTACAGAGCGGGGCCGAGCTCGTCGACCGGGCGCGCGCACCCAGGTAGCCCGCGACGCCCGTGCACTTCGTTGCCGTCACGTCGCCCTTCGCGTAGGGCGCAGCTGTCGGAGTGGGCGACGGCGAGGACGTCGTCGCCGGCTGCGGTGCCGTGTGCGTGATCCCGGTCACCCGGTCGGCGGCGTCGTAGGCGTAACGGCTGGTCACGCCCGTCGAGCGAGCCTGCTCCGTCAGAAGCCCTGCCGCATCCCATCGGTAGGACAAGGAGCCCCACGGCGACGACTGCGACGTCGCGTTGCCCGCCTGGTCGTAGGTGTAGGAGAGCTTCTGTCCCGTGGGAAGCGTCACCTGAGTGGTCTGGCCCGCCTTGTCGTAGGCGGTCGACAGTCTGCCACCCTGCTGGTCCACCTGCATCGTCGTGCGCCCGTCCTCGTCATAGACGAAGCCGGTGATGCCGGCGGGGTCCTTCACGGCGATGAGGTTCTGCTCGGCGTCGTATTCGAAGGTCGCGATGACACCGGCCGCGTCCTGGCGCGTCACGCTTCCGCGACGGTCGTAGCTGTACGCCGTCGTCGCACCGGTCCCGGTGACGACCGAAGCCGTCCGGCCCCCTGCGGTGTAGGTGGTCCTGGTCGTGTTGCCGACGGCGTTGCGCTCACTCGTGACCCGTCCGGCGGCGTCCGCCGTGTACGTGGTGGCATGACCGTTCGGATCGGTGACGCGGATCAGATTGCCGTCGGGGTCATACGCATAGTTAGTTGCCACGTTCGCGGTCGGAGTGGCCTTCCCACCCTTCGAGTACGCCTCGACCACCGTGATCAGCTGGCCCGACGGGTCGTAGCTGTAGCGCGTTGTGCTGCCGTTCGGCGTCGACACCGAGGTCTGCTGGCCGGCCGCATCGTAGCCGTACGCGGTGACCGCGCCGGTCGGGTCGGTCACCGACGTCTGCCTGCCATCCGCATCGAATGCGAACTGCGTGGTGTGGCCGTTGGGATCCGTCACCGAGGTCCGTCTCCCCGCGGCGTCGTAGGCGTACGTCGTGACGTTGCCCGCAGGGTCGGTCGTCGACGCGACCTGGCCCGTCGGAGAGTAGGCGGTGCTCGTTGTCCGGCCCAGCGGGTCGGTCGTCGCGGTCAGGTTGCCGGCAGCGTCGTACGCGAAGGTCGTCGTCTCGCCCAGGGGTGACGTGGATGCGGTGACGCGACCGGCCGCGTCATATCTGAAGACTGTCGCATTGCCGTTGCGGTTCGTCACCGATATGAGGTTGCCGTCGACGTCGTACCCATAGTCCGCGTGCTTGCCCAAGCCGTCCGTGATCCGGGTGACCCTATCCATCACGTCGTACGTGTAACGGGTCCGGACCCCGTCCGGATCGATCTGCTGAACCATCCGGCCGACCGCGTCGTAGCCGTACCGTGTCGTCGCGCCGGTGGCGTCCTTCTGCTCGGTGAGGTTGCCCATGGCGTCGTACCGGTAGGTGGTCGTTGCGCCGCTCGGAGACGTGACGGACGTCACGTTCCCCACGCCGTCGTACGCCCGGGTAAAGGTCCCTCCGTTGGCATCGGTCGTCGCGGTCACCCGGTCCTGACCGTCTGTCGCGTACGTCGTGGCGGCACCGAGTGGATCCGTCTGGCTCAGCAGGGAGTCCTCGGAATCGTAGGCGTAGGCGCTCGATCCTCCGCTCGGGGTGGTCGCAGCCGTGAGATGGAAGAGCGCGTCCCACGTGAAGGTGCTCTTTCCGCCGAGTGGATCGGTCACCGCGGCGACATGGTCGTTCGGCTCGTACGCGTAGGCCGTCACTCCGCCGCCAGCGTCCGTCACCCGCGTCACCCGGTCGCCGTTATCCCACGCGTAAGCGGTCACGTGGCCGTTCGGGTCCGTCGCGGAGGTGATGCGCCCGGCGTCATCGTAGGCGTAGCGCGTGACGCCGCCCGCGGGGTCGGTGACCGTCGTGACGTTGCCCGACGCGTCATGGCCGTACGTCGTTGCGCCACCCGACGGCTGCGTGACCGACACGAGATTCCCACTCGCGTCGTACCGGTTCGTGACGGTGGTCCCATCGGGCTGATGGATCACCGTGAGGTGACCGGCCCCGTCGTATTCGTACGCCCACGCACGGGCTGCGCCCTTCACCCCGCCGGCGTCCGTCTTCGTCGCGACAAGACCTGAGGGTGTGTAGGTGTATTTGGTCACCCGGCCGTTGGGAGCCGTCTCGGTCAGGATGTTGCCGGAGCCGTCGTACGTGTACGTCGTGGTGTGCGCGTTCTCGTCCGTCGATTGCGTGACGTTGTTCTGGCTGTCGAAGCGGAACGACGCCGTCGTACCGTCCGGATGCTTCACCTTCGTCACCCGGAACGAGGCGTCGAAGTAGTAGATGCTGACACGTCCGAGGGTGTCGGTGTAAGTCGTCTGGCCCGGCGTGGAGTAGTCGAGGGTCCGGAGCTTGCCCGCCGCATCCCACTGTTTGGTGATCCTGCCGGCGGAGTCGTACTCGTTCTTCAGGTATTGCGTGCCCGTCGCATCGATCGCCGTCACCAGCTGGTGCGTGCCGTCGTAGCCGAAGCGATGCGTCCGCCCGTCCGGGAGGGTCACGGTGGTGAGGTCACCCGACGCGTCGTACGACATCGACCACCGGTCTCCGCCGGGTCGGACGAAGGCCGCCACGCGACCGACGGCATCCGATTCGACCTGGATCACCTGGCCTCCAGGGACGGTGATCGAGCTCAGCGGCGCGAACTGGTGCACCTCGGGATTCGCCGGGCCATAGCTCAGCGTGGTGATGTTCCCGCTCGCGTCCGTGTGAGAGATCAACTCGCCGATGCCCTCGATGTCGCCGGCATCGAAAACCCACGACTCGCCGGAGACATCCTTCAGCTGCAGGTGTCCCCCGGGTTGTTCGGAAAGTGTCTGATGCAACCCCGGTTCTGCGGAGTAGCCTCCGTGGCCGTCCGGCGCGAAGACGAAGCTCGCTCCGTCGCCCCGGACCACCATCACGCTGCCGTCGCTAAACCGTTGGGCTCGCGCGCTCAGACCGAACGACCATCCCGCCCCGACGCGGGAGAGCCGGCCGTCCTGCGAGTTGTAGAAGAGGGTCAGTTCGGTGGTGGATCCGCCAAGGCCGGGCAAGGAGAAGAGCTTTTCCTGCTCCACGAGGTTTCCGGTCGAGAAGGAGAACGGCTCGCCACCGTAGGTGAGGTAGTTCTGGAGTCCGAGCATCCGCCAGCGAGCGATTTCCGCTGCCGTCGGCGGTGAGGGCCAGCCGCCGGTAACCGGGTCGGTGCAGTCGAATCCCTGCGTCTCGAGCCACTTACCCAGGCCGGTGAGCACTCCGCTTGCGATGTAGGAGAAGCCGTCATCCGCCATCGCCCGGTCGAGGTTGTTGTCGAGAAACAACGCTTCGAGGTGCGTGAATGCTCCCGGTACGCCGTCGAACTCGCTGCCGGGAAAGTTCCCGTTGTTTCCCATGTTCTTCGCCGGGCGCGTCGTGTAGGTCGGCAGATTGCCGACCAGCGAGTTCGACAGAGCGTCGTCGGAAGCCCCTCCGCGCGAGTAGACCTGAGAACCGCCCAACGCAGGATCGACGCCGCCCCACGATTCGCCGTCCAGAGTGTTGAAGCCGACGCCCAATGTCGCGACCGGGTTCGACGCGCCGATCATGCCCGCTCGCGTCTCGCGGCTGATGAACGGGACGGACGGGTCCTCCCGGGTGATCACAACGGAGGCGCGGCAGTCTTGCCGCAAGAGCGCTGCGACCTGCTGGGCCAGCCGGATGTTGTATCCGAGTTCCGAGACAGGCGGAGCCGGCGTCGTCACATGACCCTCGTCGTTGTCCGGATCGAGGACGACGACCGGGCCCGGCGGTGGCACGAACTTGATGCCGATGACGACGAATTGCGAGAGATGCGTGGATTCCCCGCGCACGACGCCCTTCTTCTCGTCGTAGTACGAGGGCAGAGCCGCCCAAGGCTCGCCCGGCTTCTCGCGGGTGTAGATCTTCAAGGTCGAGGGGTCGACGCCCTGCGCCTCGATCACATCCTTGTCCGGGGCGATGGTCAAGGCGACCCCGGGGACGATGTCGGAGACGATCGGGCCCTTCTTCCCACCGCCGCGGGTGTGCACGCGCTTGGCCGGGAACGCGGTGTGGGGTTTGCCCGCCGCATCGACCGCGCTGATCTGCACGGGTTCCGACACCGGGATTCCGCCTCCAGGCTGCTCCGCCTGCGCGGACACGAGGGCGTCTCGTGCGGCCGCGCCGACGGAGATGGAGAGTTCCCCGGGCAGATCGTTGCCCGAGAACGTCGCCGAGACTCCGGCACCCTCGGCGGCGACGATCGTCCCCTTGTCCGGCCGGACGGTGCCTTCAGCCTCCGGCGCCGGGGGCTGCGTAGCGGCAGCGATACGCACCTGGGATTCGGTCGCCGCTGCGCGCACCTCGGCGAGCGTCGCGGCGGCAGTACGCCGAGCCTTCTCCCAGGGCGACGCCTCTGCGGGAGTCGCCGTACCGCTGACGGTCAGCGCGGTGATCGCCGTCGCGGCCACGAGGCCGCGCAGGATGGTTGCGCGCATCAGACGACCGCGTCCGTGCGAACGGCGGCGGCGAACAGGTGACGCTTGCGCGCCAGAACCAGCCCCGTGGTGATCAGTCCGGCGCCCAGTGCGACGATGAGCCAGATCGCGATGGTGGATCCAGTGCTTGCCAGCCCACCCCTGGGGACCACGCAGGCCGTTAGTTCGATCGCATCGGACACGCCGTCGGCGTCATAGTCCTCGTGTCCGGTTGCGCACGCGGTTGTCCCGCAGATGACGACCGAGGCCCACAAGGGGACGCCATTGCCGTTGACGTCGGCGTTGCCTGTGTAGCAGGTGGCGGACCCGCACACGATCTGGCGCGCAAAGTCCGGGATGCCGTCGCCGACAGAGTCCTTCGTGGAGGACGCGCACGTGTTCGAGTTGCACGCCACGACCTCGACCCAGTCGGGGACACCGTCTTGGTCGCGGTCCTCACGGCCGGACGCGCAGGTGGCAGAACGGCAGACGGTCCGCTCCACCGTGTCCGGGATCGTGTCCCGATCAGCGTCGCACGCGGAGACGTCAGCCGTGGCGGGACAGGGTGCTGCTGCAGATGTGGATGCCGTGGCCGCGAGCGGCGCAGCGGCTAAAGTCAGCCCAGCGCAGAGCAGCGCTGTGGCGATGAAGGAGAGAACCAGCCGGGAAGCTGCGAAGGAACTATGAGAAATGCGCCGCACGATTAGTACGACGCATCCCGTTCGCGTTCATGACGCGAATGTCAGATGGAAGATTACGGCACGCTGACCGAAGCTCCCAGGAAGGGCAGAGCAGCCTGCTTGAAGCCGCGGGCGCTCAGGGTGGTGACGTGGTTGCGGCGCGGCAGGACGACCCGCTCGGCGCCCAGCAGGCGCGCGGCCTCCTCGGCGCCGTCGGCCACCGGGTCGGCGTCGCCGACGACGAGCATCGTGGGGACGGAGCTCGCGAGCGGGAGCGGGTGGGCGGCCATCCCGGCGGCGCAGGCGGCGAGCGCCTCGCGGTCGACGCCCGGCGCCTGGCGCAGGGAGGCGAGGAGCGGCGCCAGCGGACTGGCGGGGTCGAGCGCGGAGGCGTCGTCGCGCAGGGCGGACTGCACCGCCGAGACCCCCCAATGTCCGAACTGCTCGACCGTGCCGACGCCGCCGATCACGAGCCGGCGGACGCGGTCGGGCGCCAGTGCGGCGAGCGCGAGCGACACCCAGCTGCCCATCGAGTAGCCCATCACATCCACGCGTTCGACATCCTGCTCGTCGAGGACGGCAAGGAGGTCGCCGGCGAGGATGTCGGGCGAGTACGCGTCGGCGTCGTGCGGCGCCTCGCTGGCGCCGTGACCGCGGAGGTCCGGGACGATCGCGCCGCGACCCGCCTCGGCGAGCGCGCGGATCCAGCCGGTCGCGTCCCAGGTGAGCGAGCCGGTCGACGCGAAGCCGTGGACCAGCAGCACGGGGTCCTCGCCCGGGTGCCTCTCGACGTGGATTCGCATCGCGGGTCAGTCCTCCGGCAGGGAGAGACGCACGCGGCGGCGCGGGGCCTCCTCCGTCGGGACGGTGCCGACGATGCCGGCCTGGTCGTCCTCGACGGTGAACGTCACGAGCGGGGCGCCCACCTCGAGCGCCTCGCCCTCGGCGACGTGGAACCGCGCGACCACGCCGGACTGCGGGGACGGCAGCTCGACGGCCGATTTGGTCGTCTCGACCTCGACGAGCGGAGCGTTGCGCTCGACATGGTCGCCCTCGGCGACCAGCCACTCCAGCACGGTTGCCTCCTGCAGGCCCTCACCCAGGTCGGGGAGGTCGAAGGTTCGTTCAGCCACGGCGGTACTCCAGGGTCTTCTGGACGGCGTCCAGGATGCGGTCGATGGACGGCAGGTACTCATCCTCCAGCACCGGCGACGGGTAGGGCACGTCCCACCCGGTGACGCGCTGGACGGGCGCCTTCAGGTCGTCGAAGCAGCGCTCGGTGATGAGGGTGCTCACCTCGGCGCCGAGCCCGGCGGTCAGCGGCGCCTCGTGGACGACGACGGCACGCCGCGTGCGGGCCACGGAGGCGGCGAGCCCGTCGGCGTCGATCGGCTTGAGCCAGCGCAGGTCGACGACCTCGATCTCCACGCCGTCCTCGGCGCCGAGCTCCGCCGCCTGGAGGCAACGGGCGACCATGGCGCCCCACGCGACCAGGGTGACGTGCTTGCCCGGGCGGACGACGCGGGAGGTCCCGACCGGCAGGCGCTCCTCCGGCTCGTCCAGCGAGACCGACTCCTTGTGCCAGTAGCGCGACTTCGGCTCCAGGAAGATGACCGGGTCCGGGTCTTCGATCGACTGCCGCAGCAGCGTGTAGGCCTCAGCAGGCGTCGAGGGTGCGGCGACCTTGAGCCCGGGCACGTGCGCGAACAGCGCCTCCAGGCTCTCGCCGTGGTGCTCGGGCGCGCGGATGCCGCCGAAGCTCGGCAGGCGCAGCGTGATCGGCATCCCGAACGCGCCGCGGCTGCGGTAATGCATGCGCGCGACCTGGTTGACGATCTGGTCGACGGCGGGATACGAGAAGCCGTCGAACTGGATCTCCGGCACCGGCCGCCAGCCGGCCATCGCGAGCCCGACCGCCATGCCCATGATCCCGGACTCGGCGAGCGTGGTGTCGAAGACGCGGTCGCCGCCGTACTTGGCCTTGAGACCGTCCGTGACGCGGAAGACGCCGCCGAGGGTTCCGACGTCTTCGCCGAAGACGAGGGTGCGGTCGTCGGCGGCGAGCGCGTCGTCGAGCGCGCGGTTCAGGGCCCGCTGCATCGTGGTGAGCTCAGCCAAGACGGGACTCCTCCCAGGCTCGGCGCTGTCCGAGCAGGGCGGCGGGCGGGTCGGAGAAGACGAAGTCGAACATCTCCTCAGCGGGGCGGCCCCCGAGGGCGGCCACGTCGTCGCGCACGCGGTCGGCGAGGGCGCCGGCGGTGTCGGCGACCTCGGCGAAGAACTCGTCGCCGACGGTGCCCGTCCGGCGCAGCTGCTCCTCGCAGAGGGCGAGCGGGTCGCGGGCGAGCCAGCTCTGCTCCTCGTCGAGGGTGCGGTAGCGGCCGGGGTCGTCGGAGGTGGAGTGCGGGCCCATACGGTAGGTCATCGCCTCGATGATGGTTGGGCCGCCGCCGGTGCGGGCACGCTCCAGCGCCTCGGTGGTGGCGTCGTAGACGGCGAGGACGTCGTTGCCGTCGATGCGCACGCCCGGCATCCCGTATCCGGCGCCGCGCGCCGCGACGGACCCGCCGGCGACTTGCTGCTCGGTGGGCACGGAGATCGCCCAGCCGTTGTTCTGGCAGAAGAACACGACGGGGAGTTGCGAGACAGCCGCGGTGTTCATGGCCTCGTGGATGTCGCCCTGCGAGCTGGCGCCGTCGCCGAAGTACGCGATCGCCACTCCCCCGGTGCGGTCGAGCTTCGCGCCCAGCGCCCAGCCGACGGCGTGCGTGACGGCCCCGCCGACCACGGCGTTGATGGGCGCGAGTCGCGCGGCTGCCGCATCCCAGAGTCCGCCGTGCCACGCGCCCTGGTGCGACGCCAGGTAGGCGACCGGGTCGACGCCCATGGCGACCGCGACGCCGAGCTCGCGGTAGGTCGGGAAGGCGAAGTCGCGGGTGAGGTCGAGGGCGGCGGCGCTGCCGACCTGGGCGGCCTCCTGACCGCGCATCGGGGCGTAGCCGGGGATGATGCCCTGGCGCTGCATCGCGACCCCGTCGAGGTCGAGGCGCCGGACGGTCGCCATCGTCCGGTACAGCCGCCGGAGCAGTGCTGCATCGTCGGGGCGCGCCGCGGCGGCGCGCTCGGTGGTGGTCATGGTCATGACGCCACTTTCGCGCACCCGCCGCGATCGAGCAAGACGCACAGTCCGGGCTGGTCAGACTGCCCGATCAGGACGAGACTTCCGCCCTCTCGCTATGCATCTTGCTACGTGACAGCTTCGACGGCCACCAGATGGCGCGGCCGATGTCGTAGGACACCGCCGGCACCAGCAGGGACCGCACTACCACGGTGTCGAGGAGGACACCGAAGGCGACGATGAACGCGATCTGCACGAGGAACAGGATCGGGATGACCGCAAGCGCTGCGAAGGTCGCCGCCAGCACGATCCCGGCCGACGTGATCACGCTGCCGGTCAGTCCCAGACCGCGCAGGATCCCGGGCCGGGTTCCGATGCGCAGCGACTCCTCCCTCACCCTTGTCATCAGGAAGATGTTGTAGTCCACGCCCAACGCCACTAAGAAGACGAACCCGAACAGCGGCACCGCCGCATCCGCCCCCGGGAAGCCGAAGACAAGGTTGAAGACGAGCGCCGAGACCCCGAGCGCGGCCGCGTACGACAGCACGACGCTGCCGATCAGGATCACCGGCGCGACGATGGAACGGAGCAGCAGCATCAGGATGAGGAGGATCACCGCGAGCACGATCGGGATGATCTTGATCAGGTCGCTCTGCGCCGTCTCGTTGGTGTCGAGCGCGATCGCCGTCACTCCGCCGACCGGCACCGAGCCGTCACTGGAGAGCGAGTCGCGGAGCCCCTTCACCACGTCTTCGGCCTCAGCGGAGTCGGGCTCGGAGGCGAGGGTCGCCTGGATGAGGACGTGGCCGTCTTTCACAACGGGATCGGCCGGCACTCCTGGCTGCGGCCGACCTCCCCCGGTGTAGAAGGCGGCGGAGGCGATGCCGTCCGTCTTCTCGGTCGCGGTGAGCACGGCCTCCGCTTCGCTCTCCGGCGCGACGATGAGCACCGGTGAGCCGGAACCCGCGTCGAAGTGCTTGGCGACCACGGCCTGCCCGTCGACGGCGTCGGACTGCGAGAGGATGACGTCGGTCTGCTGCACGCCGTTCGCCTTCAGCTGCGTGAGCCCCAACGCGCAGGCCACGAGCAGGACGAACGACACGATCCAGGTCACGCGCGGGCGTCGGGCGATCAGGCCGCCGACGCGCCGCCAGACCCCGCGAACGCCTTCGAGACCCGTCAGTGTGGTGCCTTCGACGTGCTTGTGCGCTTGCCCGCCGACGACCGGCCGGAACGGCCAGAACGACGCCCGCCCGAACACGGCCAGCAGGGCGGGGAGGAACGTGAGAGCCGAGAACAGGGAGAACACGATGCCGATCGCCGCGATCGGCCCCAGGCTCTTGTTCGAGTTCAGGTCGGAGAACAGCAGGCACAGCAGGGCCAGGATCACGGTCGCGCCGGAGGCGACGATCGGCTCGAACGACGCCTTCCAGGCGCGCACGATGGCCACCCACCGCGATTCCTCGACCTCGAGCGCCTCCCGGTAGCGCGAGACGAGCAGCAGAGAGTAGTCGGTCGCAGCCCCGATCACGAGGATCGACAAAATGCCCTGGCTCTGGCCGGACAGCTTGATCCATCCCCAGAGGGCGAACAGGTAGACGATCAGGATCGCCGCGCACAGGGCGAAGACCGAGGTCAGCAGCACCAGGAAGGGCAGGAGCAGGGCCCGGTAGACCAGCAGGAGGATGACGAAGACTGCCGCGACGGCGACAAGGAGCAGGATGCCATCGATGCCGCCGAACGCGTTCACCAGATCCGCGGTGAGGCCGGCCGGACCGGTGACCCACACCTGCGCACCCTCGGGCACGGCGTCATCGGCGACCGCGCGGAGGTCCGCGACGACCGACTTCAGCTCATCGGAGTCGGAGATCGGGACGATGTACTCGACGGCGAGCCCGTCCTCCGAGGGGATGGGCCCCGCGACGCTCGTGGGCTGCCCCTCGGGCGCAGGCTCCACTCCGTCGACCTCGCCGAGCTTCTCGCCGAGGTCGGCATACGTCGTGCCCAGCTCGCTCTTCGGGATGCTCTCGTCGGCCTCGACGACCACGATCGCGGGGATGGAGCCGGAGTCGGTGAACCGCTTCTGCCAGTCCTGCACCTCGGTCGACTCGGCACTGGCCGGGAGGAACGCCGCCTGGTCGTTGCTGGAGACACCGGACAACTTGCCGAAGGTGGGACCGCCGATACCGGCGAGGACCAGCCAGATGAGCACCAGCACGGTCGGTACGACGATGCGCAGCCAGCGGGCGGGCACGCGAGCCTCCGTGGTCCGCTCCGGAGCGTGCTTCGACACTTCGCCTCCTGATTACTAGATGAGCTAGCAATCACCCTACCGTGGATGCCGCCGAGCGTCCACGCGGAAGCTCGCGGGCGTCAGTCCACCAGTTCCGCCCCTGCGTGCGCCAGCTCCGCGAGCGCCGCCTGCGAGGACGTCTCCGCCACTCCAGCGACCAGTGAGGTCAGCACGCGGACGTGCTGACCGTGGGCGAGAGCATCCAGAGCCGACGCCCGAACGCAGTAGTCGGTCGCGATCCCCGCCACGTCGATGGTGTGGATGCCCCGCTCCTCGAGGATCTCGTGCACCGTGGCGCCCTCCTCCGTACGGCCCTCGAACAGCGAGTACGCCGGCACGCCCTGTCCTTTGCGGACGTGGAACGTCACGCGCGAGGTGTCGAACGCCGGGTGATACTCGGCACCGCGAGTGCCCGCGACGCAGTGCCGCGGCCAGCTCTCCACGAAATCCGGCTCGTCGTCCGTCGCGAAATGGCCGCCGTTGTCGTTGCCGGCGTCGTGCCAGTCGCGGCTGGCGACGATCACCTCGTACTCGTCGGCGTGTTCCTGGAGGAAGGCGGTGACGCCCGCCGCGACCGCGGCCCCTCCCTCGACACCGAGCGCGCCTCCCTCGGTGAAGTCCTTCTGGACGTCCACGATGAAGAGCGCCTTGCCCATTCCCGTCCTCCCGGTGATGGTCGTCGCTGCGCCGGCCGGCTCAGCCGTTGGAGAGGTTGTCACCGCACTTGTAGAAGCCGGTGACGAGCGTGTCGATCGCCTGTTTCGCGTTGTCGCTCACCGGTCCGAGCGCGAAGACGGCGAAGGTCAGGGGTGTGCCGTCGGCCGCGTTGATGATGCCGGAGAGGGTGTACCCGTTGTCGATCCAGCCGGTCTTGGCGAACACCGCGCCGCGCGCGACGGAGTTGGCTCCGGTGAACCGGTTGTAGCCGGGGCCGAGCGTTCCGGACTGCCCGGCGACGGGCAGTCCGTCGTAGACGACGCCGAGGCCGTTCTGGCGGTTGAGCACCTTGATGAACAGCTGCGTCAGGTACGACGGCGGAACGGCGTTGTCGCCGCTGAGGCCGGAGCCGTCGGCGATGTGGATCCCGGAGGTGTCGATCCCGTAGCCCTTCAGCCCGGCGAGCACGCCGGCGTTCAGAGCGTCGAAGGTGTTGCCCGCGCCGTTCTTGATAGCGACGAGGCGGGCGAGCTCCTCCATGATCGTGTTGTCGGAGACGCGCATCGCCTGATCGATCAGTGTCGTGACCGGCTGCGACTGCACGACGCCCAGCTGGCGGGCGCCGGCCGGCGCGACTCCGTGGCTCACGCCGACGTTGGTGCCGAGGAACTGCTGGAAGTACTGCACGGCACGACCCACCGGATCGGTGCTGCGCGGTGACTCGACGGCGGTCGGGTCGTCACGGTCACCGTCGACCATGAGCGCGGTCATGTACGGGGTCGAACCCTCGACGACCCGCTCCTCGCGCTCGTCCCAGCTCGGCTGCCAGAACGGGGCCCCGAAGAGGGACGCGTCCACCACGATCGAGGTGATCTGCTGGCCGCCCATGGCCTGCTTCACCTGGTTGGCGAGGTCCTGGATCTTCGGCGCTCCGGTGTAGAAGGACGCCTGACCGTCGGGCAGCCGCGAGAGGGTCACGTCTCCGCCGCCGACGATGACGACCTGGCCGGGCGTGCTGCCGGCCACGACCGTCGTGGAGACCCGGTAGTCCGGGCCCAGGGTCGCGAGTGCCGCAGCCGAGGTGAGCGTCTTCAGAACCGAGGCGGTCGGACCGGGCTTCACGCCGTTGCGGTCGAACAGGGTCTGACCCGTTTTGGCGTTGACGACCTGTGCCTCGAGGTTTCCGAGGCGGCCGTCGGCAGCGAGGCCGGCGACGGAACAGGTGCGGATGCGCGTCGCCGCCGCCTGGTTCGCCGGGACGGGACGCGCCGGGTCGACGGTCGGCGTGGGGGTCGGGGTGGCGGTCGCGGTCCGCGTCGGCGACGGGGTCGCGCTGTTGATCGCTCCCGCTGCCGCCGCCGGGGACCCGACGGTGGCCCCGAGGGCGACGCTCCCGGTCCCCAGCAGCAGGAAGACGACGGCGGCGGCTGCGGCCATCCACGTCTTCGGGTGCTTCCGGATCGTCGCGAGCACCCCGGCTGCAACACCCGCGAGGCCGGCGGACTGCGCGGGCCGCGCAGCGGCGCGACGGCCCGAGCCCGTGGTCGCGGGCGGCTCCGAGCCGGCAGAGGAGTCGGCGAGCGGAGTGGGAGTGGTCGGGAGGTTCGACGGGTCGGGTCCGGTGACCGGCTGGTCCGATTCGTGCATCCGGGTATGTTACCTGGGGTTTCTGAATGCTGCTACGCTCCCCCGGCCGGTGAACGCGGCGATTCCCTCAGCACGAAAAGGGAACGATCCGCGCGCCTGCAGACAGTAGAGGGTATGAGCACGGATGGTTTCGAGGCTGACGGGAGCCGTCCGTCACTTCTTCTTGTGCAGCGCGTCGGGCTTGTGCACGGCCTCCTTGCCGGTCTTGTCGCTCTTCACGAGGTACTGCGGGTCGTCTTTCGACGCCCGTACAGTCCGTCCGGCCGCTTCAGTGTCGTCGGTGAGCTTCTTCTCGACCTCGCCGGGCACATCCACGCCGTGCGAGGACCACTCGACATGGTCGCCATGCTTCAGTTCGTCCGCCATGACCGCAGCCAACCACCGACAGCGACCATGCGCGAGGGTCAGGGCACCGCGGTGACGAGGAAGTTGTCGAAACGCACCGTGACCGGCGTCGCCGTCGCGGAGGCCGAGAGGTACGCACGGAGGCCGACGCCCCCGGCCGACTGCAGACCCGCCGTGGAGTCGGTCGCCGTGACCTGCCACGCGGCCGGCTCGGCCTGCGTCGACGGCCAGACCTTCGCGCGCAACGTCGTGGGTGAGGAGCCGACAGCCTGGACCCGCAGCGAGAGCTGCTGCCCCGCAGTGTAGGTCAGCCCGCTGACGGGCACCGCCTGCAGGGTCGTCCCGTTGGCGAGCAGCTGCACCTGCACGGCCCCGCTGCCGCTGAGCCACGCACGACCCTCGTACACGTCCGAACCGAGCTGCCGCCCGATCGCCGAGACGAAGATCCCGCCGCCGGTCGGGGCGAAGTCCGTCGTGAACGTGACCGTCGTGTCCGACCTGCTCGACGCCACGCTGCCGAGCATCTCGGTGCGCGTCGAACCGGCCGGGACGTTCATCCGCGCGGTCCCGGACGAGACCGAGTAGAAGGATGTCGTGCCCGAGGCCGTCCACGCGCCGCCGACCTCCGCCGATCCCCATCCACTGGTCAGCGTCCGCTCGAAGCCGTCCTTCGCGACCGTGCTTCCGCTGGTCGCTGCGACGGTCACCTGGCGCGTCGTCGACGCCGTCGCGCCGACGTTGTCCGCCACGGTCAACGTGATCGTGTACGTACCGGCGTTCGCGTAGGTGTGTCCGGCGGTCGCCCCGGTGGCGGTGCCGCCGTCGCCGAAGTTCCAGTTCCACGAGGCGATCGCGCCGTCGGGGTCGCTCGAGGCGTTGCCGTCTACCGCGACCGCGAGACCGTTCGTTCCGGCGGTGAAGCTGGCCGTCGGCGGCTGGTTCGCTCCGCCGCCGAGGATCACGACGCGGTTGCCGGTTCTGGCGATCCGGTTTCCGTCGGGATCCGTGACCGTCAGCGTGTACGTGTGCGCGCTGCCGCCTGCGAGTCCCGTGTCGGTGAACGACATCCCGGGCCGGTTCCAGAAGGTGGAGGTGCGGGTGACCTGAGAGATGGGATGCGCCGTGTCGCCGTCCCGCGCGAGTGCGTAGGTCAGGGAGACGTTGTCCTGGTCGTACGTCGCCGTCCAGCTGATCTTCGCCTGCCCGGCCGTCGGCGAGGTGGCGTTCGGCGTCAGTGCCGTGTTGTTGTTCGGGCCGGTGGTACTGCGCACGACCGAGTCGGCCGCGAACCGGACGAGCCCGTACTGGGCCGTCCCGTTGACGGCCGGGAACTCACCGCCGACGACGAGGTAGCGGCTGTCCCCCGCGACGCTCCACGCCGCCTGGCCCTGACCGGTGTACGACCCCGTCACATAGTCCGGGAACCAGTTGAGGAGGGTCGGCGACGGCTGGCCGCGGAAATTCGCGTACGACGAGTTGCCGTCGTTGGTCAGCGTCCCGGTGCGGGCCTTCGAGAACGCGATCGTGTGGTGGAACGTACGCGGATTGGTCTCGGGGAAGCCGCCGACATTGCGGCAGTCATGCGGGTGGCCGGCCGCATACAGCGCATTGCCCAGCGGAACGATCGAGTAGGTGTCACCGTGGCAGTCCTCCAGCCAGATCAGGGAGCCCATCACGCCGTCCGCCGCGAAACTGCCCTCGAGGTTGCCCCCGCTGCCGAACACGTAACCGGAGCCGTAGACCCGGTCGCTGGTCGCCTGGAGGGAGGTGATGCTGGCGTTAGCTCCGGCATCCCGGACCACGCTGTTCGCGGGGAAGGGCAGAGCCGAACCGGTCGAACCGCTCAGCATCGCGAGGCCGTAGTGCGCGGATCCGTTGACGTTCTTGAAGCGGCCCCCGGCGTAGACGCGGTTCCCGTCCGGGCTCACCGCGAGCGCGTCGACCACGTTGTCGGCCGACGCCGACCACGAGGTGACGAGCGACCCGTTGGACGCGTCGATCTTGGCGATGTATCCGCGGGAGACGCCGTTGACGCTCGAGAACGTCCCGCCCGCGTAGACGGCCGTGTTCGTCACCGCGAGTGCCCGGACCTGGCTCTCCATGACCGGCCGGAAGGAGCCGATGGGTTGGCCGGTGGCCGTGCTGATCGCCACGATGCGGTAGTACGTGGCCCCGGCTGCCGACGTGAAGTCGCCGCCGATGTATACGCGGGCGCCGTCTGGGGATGCCGCAATCGCCAGCGCCTGCCCGTTCAGTGGCACGTTGATGCTCGTGACGAGCGCGCCCGTCGTGATGTTGTAGGCGAGGAAGTTGCTGCGCGGGGTGGTGTTCGATCCGGCGGGCGAACCAGCCGGCCGCGCCGTGCCGAACTTGCCGGCGACGTATACCGTGTCACCGACGACGGTCTGCGCCCAGGCGACACCGTCGATCTGGACGGTGGGAAGCGCGGTCGCCCCCACGGTGGGCGGAGAGGCGGGATCGTTCGGATCGGGTGGCATGGTGTCCGCCGTCGCCGGGCCCGCGACACCTCCTCCGATCAGCAGCAGCGCGCTCAGCACCGCGGTGAACAGCCCGAGCGCACGCGCCCGGCGGGACTTCGATGTTGCATCCATGACAGCCTCGGGCAGACTTGATTGATCCTCAGTTTGTGCCCTCAGGCTACTCCGAGGGGCGCGCATGTGCACGAGGAATCTGTCCGGATCTTCGGAAGAAGGAAGTGATGGAGCCGCCCAAGGGAATCGAACCCTTGACCTTCTCATTACGAGTGAGATGCTCTGCCGACTGAGCTAGGGCGGCGTGGGCCGGACATCCGTCCGGCGCACAGGAAGATAGCTTACCCGATCACGCGGGGTACTGCCGACCATGCCGGAACAGTCTCAGCGGACCTGCGCTCCGAGCGCCGAGAGCTGCTCGAACGAGCTGCGCAGGCGGTCGGAGAGCGGCTCGACACCGCCGTGGTCGGCCCAGCAGGACCACGCGTGCCGCATGCCCGCGAACGCGACGTAGGTCACCAACTGGGCGCGCTGGTGCAGGGCTTCCTCGTCGGCGGCGAGATCCGGGTCGTCGTGAGCGAGACGGCGCTGGACGACACCGCTCAGCGCATCCTCGAACTTGTGCATGCTGGCCATGCGCAGCGCGAAGAGCTCCGGGTTGTCCTTGAGAAGGGCCCGGCGGAGGGTGTGCAGACGGTGGACGCTCTCGGGCGCCTGCGGCGCTTCGGCTTCCCCGTCCCCGGTCTCGCCCAAGTCGATCGCGGCGACCAGCAGGGTGCTGATCCCGTCGAGGATCGGCTGGCTGGGCCCCGCGGAGACGAACTCCTCGATGGTCTCCTCGTCCGGGAGCTCCGGGAGCTCGCCGATGATGGCGGACTCCTTCGAGGGGAAGTAGTTGAAGAAGGTCCGCGGCGACACGTTCGCGACGTGACTGATCTCGTCGATCGTCACGCGGTCGAAGCCGCGCTCGCTGGCGAGCTCGACGGCGGCGAGCTGGATCGCGCGACGGGTCGCGATGCGCTTCCGCTCGCGAAGTCCGAGCTCGTTCAGCGTGGAATCGGGGGCCACTGACACGCCTTCGATTATTTCACTCCCTGCAAAATTGCACCACTCACCCGAACGGTGGACGCCTGCGGGTCAGCAGGTCTTCCCGTCGGTCGGAACGGTGCCCTTGACGAGGTAGTCGTCCACCGTGTCGTTCACGCAGGAGTTCGACTTGTTGTACGCGGTGTGCCCCTCGCCCTTGTAGGTGAGCAGGTGTCCATTCTGGAGCTCGGAGGCGAGGTTCTTCGCCCAGACATACGGCGTCGCGGGGTCGTTGGTGGTGCCGACGACGAGGATGGGCGCGGAGCCGTCCGCGGAGATCGGCCCGCGCTGGCCCGTCGACTGGTACGGCCAGTTGGCGCAGCCGATGTCGCCGTAGGCCATGTACGGCCCGATCACGGGGGCGGCCTTGGCCAGTTCCGCCGCCTGCTGGCGCATGAGTGCGGGATCGGCGTCGTAGCTGTAGTCCAGGCAGTTGATGGCCACGAACGCCTCGGTGGAGTTGTCCGAGTACGTGCCGTCGGCGTCGCGGTTGTTGTAGGTGTCCGCCAAGGAGAAGGCGACGGATGCGCTCCCCTTCATCACCGACTCGAAAAGCTTGTCGAGGTACGACCACGCGGTCGCGTCGTACAGCGGCGTGATGATCGCCGTGACGAGGGTGTTGGCGCCGAGCTCGCGGCCGTCGGAGTTGCGGATCGGGCTCTTCTCGACCGCTGCGAGCAGCTGCCCCACCGTGCTCATCGCGTCGTCCACCGAACCGGTGAACGGGCAATCCTTCCGAGTCAGGCAGTCGGTCAGGTAGGCGCGCAGCGCGCTCTCGAATCCCTTGGCCTGCACCTCGGTCACATCGAAATTGCTGGCGGCGGGATCGAGCGCGCCGTCCAGCACGAGCCGGCCGGTCTTGCCCGGGTACAACCCCGCGTAGACGGCGCCGAGGTAGGTGCCGTACGAGTAGCCGAGGTAGTTGAGCTTCTTGTCCCCGAGCGTCGCCCGGAGCAGATCGAGGTCGTGCGCAGCGCTGACGGTGTCCACCTTCGGGAGGGGAGCGCCGGTGTTCTTCTTGCACGCCTCGCCGAAGTCCTTGGCGATGGTGGTGTTCTCGGCGATCCACTGGTCGGAGCCGCGCTCACCGGGGGTGATGCCGTACAGGTACTGGTCCATCTGCTCGGCGTCGTAGCACTTGACCGCGGTGGACCGGCCGACGCCGCGGGGGTCGAAGCCGACGATGTCGAAGTGCTGCTGAAGGGTGTCGTCCGCGACGAAGTCGACCGAGTCCTTGACGAAGTCGAAGCCGGACGCGCCGGGTCCGCCCGGGTTGGTGAGCAGCGAGCCCTGCTTGGTCCCCTTCGCCGGCTGACGGATGAGCGCGAGCTCGACGTCGCCCTTGCCGGGGTGGTCCCAGTCGAGTGGGGCTTTGACGGTGGTGCACTGCTTGCCGCCGCTGCAGTTCGTCCAGTGAAGCACCTGGCTGTAGTACGGCTGCAGCTCGGCGGAGACGTCCTCGGGAGCCGGCGTGGACGTCGTCACCGTCTTCGCGGGCAGGAACCAGGTCACGCAGCCACTGAGGGTCAGCGCGACAACGGCCGCGAGGGCGACGAGAGCGGTGCGGCCGGTGCGCCGTCGCGCGGCCTGGTCGCGTACCGGGGCACGGCCGGGTCGGGTGATCACAGGTCGTTCCCCTTTCGGGCGGTCGTGCCGCGCAGGATGGTGGTCAGCATGGCCTCGAGGGCGAGGGCCGGGGCGACGTTGCCGTCGATGCGTTCGCGCGCAGTCGCGACGGCGTCCATCGCGGCGAGCGTAGCGGCCGGAGTCGTGTGGGTGCTGAGAGCGTCCAGTTCGGCGCGCAGCTCGCGGTTCACCAGTTCGCTGTCGCTGCCGAGCTGGATCATCATCACGTCGCGGTACAGCGAGAGCAGATCGACGAGGATGCGGTCGATGCCGTCGCGGAGGCTGCGGGTCGCACGCCGCTTCTGGTCCTCTTCGAGCTGGCGCAGTTGGCCGCGAAGCGCCGGCGGGATCGTGCCGCCCGGCTCGATACCGAGCGAGCGGAGGGCGTGCTCGCGCTCCTCCGCATCCCGCTCCTCGGTGATCGCCTTCGCGTCGGCGCCGGCGATCTCGAGCAGTGATGCCGCTGCCAGGACGGCGTCGGAGACCGAGCGGATGCCGAGCGCCAGCTCGAGCGTCTGCTCGCGTCGGCGGCGGGCCTCCTCGTGGGTGGCGAGGCGGTGCGCCATGCCGATGTGGCTCTGCGCGTGGCGGGCGGCGCGCTCGGCGGTCTCCGCATCCACCCCATCGCGTCGCTGGATGAGGCGGGCGACGTCGTCGACGCTGGGCACCCGCAGTCGCACGGTGCGGACACGGGAGCGGATGGTCGGGAGCAGGTCGGCGTCGCTCGGCGCGCAGAGGATCCAGACGGTCCGCTCCGGCGGTTCCTCGAGCGCCTTCAGCAGCACGTTGGAGGTGCGCTCCGTCATCCGGTCGGCGTCTTCGATCACCATCACGCGGTACCGGCCGACCGACGGCGCGAACTGCGAGCTGGCGACGAGG
Source organism: Leifsonia sp. NPDC014704 (assembly GCF_043083605.1). Classification (NCBI taxonomy): domain Bacteria; kingdom Bacillati; phylum Actinomycetota; class Actinomycetes; order Micrococcales; family Microbacteriaceae; genus Leifsonia; species Leifsonia sp. NPDC014704. Next base: position 1,878,162 of record NZ_JBIBYW010000001.1, read on the forward strand.
GCGCGGACCTCGTCGATGGAGATGATGACGCGCTCGGTACTCAGGACGGCGAGATCGGGGTGGGTGCGGGCGTCGACCTGACGGCGCGTCGCGAGATCGCCCTCGGGGGTGCCGGGGCTGAGCAGCGCGGTGGCGAAAGCGTAGGCGAGGTTCGACCGGCCGGATCCGGGCGGACCGGTGATGAGCCAGGAGTGCGTCATCCCGCGGCCGGGAGCGCCTGCTCCGGTGCCTGCGGCGGAGCCGATCGCGGCAGCGCGGACGACCTCGATCGCCTCGTCTTGCCCCGTGAGCTCGTCCCACACCGTCATGGTCTCCAGGCTAGCTGGCACGACGGACACCCTCGCTCGGTCTCCGCACGACGGCCCTCAGACGCGCGCGGCGAGGCGGTCGCGGATCTCTGCTGCGATCTCTTCGACGGGCCGGCTCGCATCTACGACGAGGAAGCGCTCGGGCTCCTGCGCGGCCAGCGCCAGGTAGCCGGCGCGGACGCGCGCGTGGAAGTCCGAGCGCTCCGCCTCCAGCCGGTCGTACCGAGTGCGCGCGGAGTCGAGTCGGGTGCGTGCGGTGTCCTCGTCGAGGTCGAGCAGGATGGTGAGGTCCGGCAGCAGCCCCTCGGCCGCCCACAGGGAGAGGTCGCGGATCTGCTGGGCGTCGAGGACGCGCCCGGCGCCCTGGTAGGCGACGGACGAGTCGATGTAGCGGTCCTGGACGACGATGTCGCCGCGGGACAGGGCCGGACGGACCACCGTGGCGATGTGGTGCGCACGGTCGGCCGCGTAGAGCAGAGCTTCTGCGCGCGGGGCGATGTCTCCCCGGTGGTGGAGGACGATCTCACGGATCTCAACGCCCGCGTCGGTGCCGCCCGGCTCGCGGGTGCGCACGACGGTGCGCCCGCGCCCGGTGAGCCACTCCTCGAGGAGGGCCGCCTGCGTGGACTTGCCGACCCCGTCTCCGCCCTCGAGCGTGATGAAGAGGCCCTCGCTCACTCGGCGGACTTCTTCGCCGCGGCGGTCGTGGACTTCTTGGCGGCCGGCTTCTTGGCGGCGGGCTTCTTGGCCGTCGTCGTCTTCGCGGTCGTCGTCTTAGCGGTCGTCTTGGCTGCTGCGGTCTTTCGCGCCGGCTTCTTGGCCGGTCCCTTCGCCCGCTTGTCGGCGAGCAGCTGGACCGCGCGGTCGAAGTCGACCTCGTCCACGGTCTCGCCACGCGGGATCGTGGCGTTGGTCTCACCGTCGGTGACGTACGGGCCAAAGCGCCCGTCCTTCACGCGGATCGGCTTGCCGCTGACCGGATCGGCGTCGAACTCCTTGAGGGCGCTGGATGCCCGGCGGTTGCCGTACTTGGGCTGCGCGAACAGCTCCAGAGCGCCCGGCAGGTCGATGTCGAAGATGTCGTCCTCGCTCGGGAGCGACCGGGTGTCGGCGCCCTTCTTGAGGTACGGGCCGTAGCGGCCGTTCTGCGCCTGGATCTCTTCGCCGCTCTCCGGGTCGGCTCCCACGACGCGCGGGAGGTCGAGCAGTTTCAGCGCGGTGTCGAGGTCGAGGGTCGCCAGATCCATCGACTTGAAGAGGGATGCCGTACGCGGCTTGGCGGCGGCGGCCTTCTTGGTGGTCTTCGCCGGCTCCTTCACCTCGCCCGTCTTGGGGTCGGCCGCAGCTTCCTCTTCGGGGTCCGCCTCGGTGACGTATGGTCCGAAACGGCCGTCCTTGGCGAGCACGAGCTTGCCGGTCTCGGGGTTCGTGCCGAGCACGCGGTCGGTCTGGACCGGCGCCTCGATCAGTTCGTGCGCCTTGGCGGGGGTGAGCTCGTCGGGGGCGAGCTCCGGCGGGATGTTGACGCGGCGCGGCTGGGCGTCGGGACCGGCCTCCGGCTCGGACACCTCGAGGTACGGCCCGTACTTGCCGATGCGGAGCGTCACTCCGTCGTCGATGGCGATGGAGTTGATGCTGCGGGCGTCGATGTCGCCGAGGTTGTCGATGACCCGTCGGAGACCCTTGTGCTTGTCGCTGCCGAAGTAGAAGCTGTTCAGCCAGTCGATGCGCTCGGCCTCGCCGTCGGCGATGCGGTCGAGGTCGTCCTCCATCTCGGCGGTGAAGTCGTACTGCACCAGGTCGCCGAAGTAGTCCTCGAGCAGCCGGACGACCGAGAAGGCGACCCAGCTGGGGACGAGGGACTGGCCGCGCTGGGTCACGTATCCGCGGTCGATGATGGTGGAGATGATGCTCGCGAAGGTGGACGGGCGCCCGATCCCGAGCTCTTCGAGCGTCTTTACGAGGCTCGCCTCCGTGTACCGCGGCGGCGGGGTGGTCTCGTGGCCGTCGGCGGCGATGTCGCGGACGGTCAGAGCCTGCTTCTCGGTGAGCGGCGGCAGCTTGGCCTCGGCCGAGTCGTTGCTGTTGCGCTCCTCGTCGCGGCTCTCCTCGTAGGCGTTCAGGAAGCCTCGGAAGGTGATCACGGTGCCGCTGGCCGTGAACTCGGCCACCGTCCCGTCGAGCGGTCCTTCCGAGACGCGCGCCTCGACGGTGACGGAGGCGGTCTGGCCCTTGGCGTCGGCCATTTGGGAGGCGACGGTCCGCTTCCAGATCAGCTCGTAGAGTCGCAGCTCGGGACCCCGAAGCGAGCGCTCCAGCTCGGCAGGGGTGCGGAAGGTCTCGCCCGACGGACGGATGGCCTCGTGCGCCTCCTGCGCGTTCTTGCTCTTGGACGCGTAGGTGCGCGGCTTGTCGGGAACCGTCTCCGGGCCGTACAGCTTCGCCGCCTGCGTCCGCGCAGCATTCGTCGCCTGCTGCGACAGCGACGCGGAGTCGGTGCGCATATAGGTGATGTACCCGTTCTCGTAGAGGGTCTGGGCGACGCTCATCGTCTGCCGCGCGGAGAAGCGGAGCTTGCGCGCCGCCTCCTGCTGGAGGGTCGAGGTGGTGAACGGGGCCGCGGGACGCCGCGAGTAGGGCTTGGAGTCGACCTTGGAGACCGCGACGGCCGTGGTCGGCTGCCGGATCGCCGCCGCGAGCGTGGTCGCGGAGGCCTCGTCGAGCGTCCGGGCTTTCGTCGTGAGGCGGCCGTGGTCGTCGAAGTCGCGGCCCGTGGCCACGCGGTCGCCGTCGATCCGGGCGAGACGCGCTTCGAAGGCGTTCGCGTCTTCCGGTGCCAGCTGTGCGGTCAGTCCCCAGTACGAGGCGGGGACGAACGCCAGGCGCTCGCGCTCGCGGTCGACGACGAGCCGGGTGGCCGCCGACTGCACGCGACCGGCTGAGAGGCCCGGTCCGACCTTGCGCCAGAGCACGGGCGACACCTCGTAGCCGTAGAGGCGGTCGAGGATACGGCGGGTCTCCTGGGCGTCGACGAGCGCGGTGTCGATCTCCCGCGTGTTGTTGCGAGCCTTCTCGATGGCCTCGCGGGTGATCTCGTGGAACACCATCCGCTTGACGGGCACCGTGGGCTTCAGCACCTCGACGAGGTGCCAGGCGATGGCCTCTCCTTCGCGGTCCTCATCCGTTGCGAGGAGGAGCTCATCGGCGTTCTTGAGGGCGCGCTTGAGGTCGGCGACCGTCTTCTTCTTCTGGTCGGACACCACGTAGTAGGGCTCGAACTCGTTCTCGACGTCGACGGAGAACTTGCCCAGCGAGCCCTTCTTGAGCTCGGGCGGCAGGTTCTTCGGCTCGATGAGGTCGCGGATGTGCCCGACCGAGGCCATGACCTCGTAGCCGTCGCCGAGATACTGGGCGATCGACTTCACCTTGTTCGGAGACTCGACGATGACGAGCTTCTTCGTGTCAGGCACCTGACTCCTCTTATATATGCACAGACTGTGTCGCCACAGCTCACGGTTGTCGTCACGACTGGACCGGCGTGGCGCGCTCCCCCTGCAGACGCCGGTCCACGCCTGGCATGGTCCGTGCGGCCGACAGGCAAACCATACACACCTTCGCCGCTTGTCCGCCTAATCGAGTGTTCGGCGTTCGCCGTCGGCGCAGCCGCGCGTACCGTCCGCCGACCCTATGCCGTCGATCCTCTGGGGAGGACAATGCGGGTATGGCAACGACGATGACGTACACCGCCAAATTGATCGACGGACCCCTGGAGGGCAAGACGATCTCGACCGGTTTCCTCGACTCCGGAGATGCCCGCCCCCGACTGGAGATCTCGGCACCAGCAGGCTCCAAGCACTACCTCTATGTGAGGGCGTCGGGAGCGGAGCTCGAGTACGCGTCCGATGACGGCCGCGGGCAGCGCCCCACTGCCGTCTCGTACCGCTATCTCGAGACCGTCTTCGACTGACCGGAACCGCACCGAGGCGCGCGGACACCTCCCGGCCCGGGTTATGACCCGCCGGGCGGTCCGGCGCGTGCCGAGGCGGTCGCCGCGAAGGCGAGGTAGGGAGCGGACGCGGTCACCGTGACGACCACCCCGTTCTGCTCGCAGCCCGTCAACGCAGCCCCGTTCAGCTGCGCGACGCCCTGCGCCACGTCGCAGGGCACCCCACCTGCGCGGCCGCTCGCCACGTCGGCGCCGGCCAGTGCCGCCAGGTCGGCTGCCATCGCCGCACGCGCGTGCGCCGCTCCGGCTCCGACCACCGCGATTCCGCTGGATGCCACCGTGACCACCGCGCAGACTGCTGCCAGCGCGAGCACAGAGCCGCTCCCCCGGTCGTGCGAAGCCAATGCCGCCACGAGCGTCGAGCGGCAGCACGGCGACTCGGGAACTCTCCGTCTCATCCCACGGCCGCCTCGTCGAGAGCGCACGCCCGCGCACTGAGCCGTATGCCGAGTCGACTCAGGACCGTATCGCCCTCCGCCGTCAGCCGCACGCACACCGTCCGCCCTTCCCTCTCGGTCACCGCCGCCGCTCCACCCGGGATCGAACCACCCGGGTCGTCGCCCCGGCCCTCCAATCGCGCCGCCGTCGCCGCCCCGCCCGCGAGTGCGCCATACTGCACTGCTCCGTAGAGAGCACCGACGCAGAGCGCGAGACAGGCGAGCACCGCCGGGAGAGCGACCGCGAACTCGGCCGTCACACTGCCCCGATCGTCGCGGATCTCGCGGCCGGACGCCGCTCTGGCGGTCATCCGCCCGACAGCGCACGGTGCACCAGGTCAGAGAGTATCGCCTTCACTTCATCGCCCTTCAGCAGGGCGACCAGGAGACCGGCGAATCCGACGGCGGCCACGATCGTGATGGCGTATTCGGCGGTCGCCGCGCCTCGATCGTCGGCGAGGCGTCGCCGAAACCGTCGGCCTAATCGTCGCCCGATCCGCCGCCGAAGTGGTCGCCTGCCGGTGCCACCCGCGCGCACGGCGACCTCGGCTGTTCGTTCTTCGCTCGTCATGTGGTTCATGACTCCATCCTTCGTTCCGAGGCTCGCGGCCGGGCGCCTGGGCGCCGATCTGTGGAAAGTCATCGGAGTCCCGCCGTTGTGGACGACAACAGCGACAGCACGAGCGGTACGACGGCCACCAGCAGGAAGCTGGGAAGGACGCAGACGCCCAAGGGCACCATCAGTCGGACCGCTAGGGTTGTCGCTCGCCGACGGCCGTCCGCCCGCGCCGCTCGGCGCTGTTGGCGCGCGGCGGCAACGAGGAGCTGGTTCGCGGGCGCTCCGGCCGCGGAGGCCAACCGGAGCACCTGCGCGACACCTCCCTCCTCCACCGAGCCCACTCCGGACTCCTCCGCAGCCTCTCTGGCGATCTCCTCGGCCGCGCGTGCCGACATGCCACCCGCTAGACCGACGGCGACGAGATCCTCCGCGAGCCCTGGCGGACGGGGGCGTGCGACCGCGCGCGTGACCAGCGCACGCATCCACCACCGGCCTGCCAGCATGAGGAGGATTCCGGTGCCGACCGCCGTCGCCCCGGGTATCGATCCCAGTGCGCCCACGAGGTCGGCCCCGAGCGCTCCCGCGAGCACGGCCCCGACAGCCGGCAACCACGAGACCAGCCTCGCCGTCGCGCGGGGACCGCTCAGGGCGACGTCGACCTCACGTTCGGTCTCCGCAGCGTCCCTGAGCGTCTCCGCCATCGCGCGCAATGCGTGGCCCAGCGGAGCGCCCGTCCGCTCGGCGACCCGCCACACCGCCGCCAGCATCCGCATGTCGCCGTCGTCCGCTGCCTGCAGAAGAGCAGACGCGCACGACGGCTGATCCTTGAGGGCGTTCGCGACCCGCTCCGCAAGCGGATGGGCGCCATATACGGCAGCGGCTTCCCAGGCGGACCGCGGGGGCAGCCCGGCGTCGAGCAGCACGGCGAGTGACTCGGCGAGCGCGGCAAGGCGATCCGGCCGCGTCCCCGCCGGCGCGGGCACTCGTCTCACGGGCGTGAACCGACGCGGCCAGCATCGCCGGCACCGACTGTCCCGACGCCATCCGTGCCGAGCTCCACGATGGCCAACCGGCCCGCGGCATCCAGCCGCAAGCGCCCGAAGCCCGACACCCCCCTGACGCCGTCGGCCCTCGAAAGATGCACCACCAGCCCGATCGCGCTCACGGCCTGTCTCGCCAACGCGTGGTCGTCCAACCCGGCCAATGCGCCGAGCGCTTCAAGACGCGCGGGAACGTCCTCCAGCGAGTTCGCATGCAGGGTGCCGGCGCCACCGTCGTGGCCCGTATTGAGGGCGGCCAGAAGGTCGCGCACCTCCTCACCCCGGCACTCTCCGAGCACAAGCCGGTCCGGGCGCATCCTCAAGGCCTCGCGCACGAGCCTGCGCAGGTCGACTCCACCGGCACCTTCCAGGTTCGGCTGCCGGGTCTCGAGACCGACGACGTGCGGATGAGGGATGCGCAGCTCCGCTACATCCTCGATCACGACGATCCGCTCATCCGGCGGGGCGTTGCCGAGGAGCGCCGCCAGGAGCGTCGTCTTGCCCGCGCCGCCTGCGCCGGTGATCAGGAGATTCGTCCTGGCCCGCACGGCTTCGAGCAGCCGATCCCGTTCGAGCGGGTCCATTCCTCCGCGGGCGACCAGCTCGTCGAGAGTCGGCTGCTCCCGCGCGGGCACGCGGATCGAGAGCAGGGCGCCTCCGGTGGACACAGGCGGGAGGACGGCATGGACCCGCACGCCCCCGGTCAGCCGGACATCCACGAAGGGCGTCGCCTCGTCGATGTGCCGACCGCCCGCGCCGATCAGTCGCACCGCCAGCTCCCGCGCGGTCTGCCTGTCGGCGCGCCAGCCGTCCTCCCGCCGCAAACCGTCCGGTGGCCCGTCGCTCCACAGCTCCCCCGATGCGGTCACGAAGAGATCGGTGACACCCGGCCGCAGAAGGTAGGGAGCGAGTGGTCCGAAGGTGCGCCAGAGTCCGGGAGACTCGTCGCCACGCTTGTGGTTCGTCATGCGACGACGCTAAAGATGCCCGACAGGCGTCCGGCGACTGCTCGCCATATCGGTGGAGAACTCGCCGCCGCATCCGACTGTGAACAACTGCCGCAGGAGCCGGCCTGCCGGTTAAAGAAGGGGGGCCGCACCTATTGGGGGGAACAGGTGCGGCCACTGCGGCGCAGGATTGGGGGGAATCGATTGCGCCGCACGCACGAATTTACATTCGGCCGGGGTCCAGTTTACGCAGAATCGATGCAAACGCAAGTCTCCTGGGGCGGCCGCTCGACCAGGTTGTAGAGTCAGGCATTGTCGCGCCACGACTCGTATCGACCGCATCGCAAAGGAGCGAAAAGACTCCCCATGAGCAACACAATCGACAACCTGCTGCACGAAGCCCGCCGGTTCCCGCCGAGCGACGAGTTCGCTGCGAACGCGATCGCCGACGCGGGCCTGTACGAGCGCGCGGCCGCCGACCGGCTGGGGTTCTGGGCCGACCAGGCTCGCGACCTGCTGCACTGGCACACGCCGTTCACGCGCACGCTGGACTGGAGCGAGCCTCCCTTCGCCAAGTGGTTCGACGACGGCGAGCTGAACGTCGCCTACAACTGCCTCGACCGGCACGTGCTCGCCGGCAACGGCGACCGCGTCGCGATCCACTGGGAGGGCGAGCCCGGCGACACCCGGACGATCACGTACGCCGAGCTCACGGCCGAGGTGAAGAAGGCGGCCAATCTCCTTACCAGCCTGGGCATCCGCGCCGGCGACCGCGTGGCGATCTACCTCCCGATGATCCCCGAGGCCGTCATCGCCATGCTCGCGGTCGCTCGAATCGGTGCCGTCCACTCCGTCGTCTTCGGCGGTTTCAGCGCCGAGAGCCTCCGCTCGCGCATCGACGACGCCGAGGCGAAGCTGGTGATCACCGCGGACGGCGGCTGGCGCAAGGGCCGCGTCTTCCCCCTCAAGGATGCGGTGGATGCGGCGCTCACCGGCGACGCCACCACGGTCGAGCACGTGCTCGTGGTCAAGCGCGGCGAGAACGAGGTCGCCTGGACCGAGGGTCGGGACCTGTGGTGGCACGACGAGATCGCGCTGGTCGACGCCGACCACGTGGCGAAGGCCTTCCCGGCCGAGCAGCCGCTCTTCATCCTCTACACGTCCGGGACGACGGGGAAGCCGAAGGGCATCCTGCACACCACCGGCGGATACCTGACGCAGGCCTCTTTCACCCATAAGTTCGTCTTCGACCTGCACCCGGAGTCGGACGTCTACTGGTGCAGCGCCGACGTCGGATGGATCACCGGCCACACCTACGTCGTCTACGGGCCGCTGGCGAACGGCGCCACGCAGGTGATGTATGAGGGCACCCCCGAGACGCCGCACCCCGGCCGGTGGTGGGAGCTGATCGAGAAGTACAAGGTCTCGACCTTCTACACGGCGCCGACCGCGATCCGCTCGTTCATGAAGCTGGGCCGGCAGCACCCGCAGAAGTTCGACCTGTCGAGCCTGCGGGTCCTCGGTTCGGTCGGTGAGCCGATCAACCCGGAGGCGTGGATGTGGTACCGCGAGGTCATCGGCGGCGACGTGACCCCGATCGTCGACACCTGGTGGCAGACCGAGACCGGCGCGATCATGGTCTCGGCCCTCCCGGGTGTCACGACGCTGAAACCGGGGAGCGCCCAGGTGCCCCTGCCGGGCATCTCGATCGACATCCTCGACGAGGCGGGCACGCCCGTCGGCAAGGACCAGGGCGGCCTGCTCGTCGTCACGGAGCCGTGGCCGAGCATGCTCCGCGGAATCTGGGGCGACCCGGAGCGCTTCAAGGAGACCTATTGGTCGAAGTTCGGCGACAAGTACTTCGCCGGCGACGGCGCTCGCTACGACAAGGACGGCGACATCTGGCTGCTCGGCCGGGTGGACGACGTCATGAACGTCTCCGGCCACCGCCTGTCGACAGCGGAGATCGAGTCCGCGCTGGTCGCGCATCCCTTCACGGCCGAGGCCGCGGTCGTCGGGGCGAACGACGAGACGACCGGACAGGCCGTCGTCGCGTTCGTGATCATCAAGCAGAACCAGCTGGAGCAGGCCGGTGCGATGGATGTCGCGGCCGAGCTGCGCAAGCACGTCGCCGAGCAGATCGGCGCGATCGCGCGGCCTCGTGACATCTTCATCGTCACGGAGCTGCCCAAGACGCGATCGGGCAAGATCATGCGGCGCCTGCTACGGGATGTGGCCGAGGGCCGGGAGGTCGGCGACACCACGACCCTGGCGGACACCGCGGTGATGAGTTCGATCCAGGCCAAGCTCTCGTAGCCGCAGACGACTAAAAGGGGCGGCACCGGTGGGTGCCGCCCCTTTGTCGTATCCGGGCTCAGTCCACGGCGAGGATCAGCTCCACCTCGACCGGCGCGTCGAGGGGCAGCACCGCGACGCCAACGGCGGAGCGGGCGTGGACGCCGGCGTCGCCGAAGATGTCGCCGAGCACCTCCGACGCCCCGTTGATGACCGCGGGCTGGCCGGTGAACGCGGGGTCGGAGGAGACGAAGCCGACGACCTTCACCACCCGGGTCACTCGATCGAGAGAGCCGAGGACGCTCTTCGCGGCGGCAAGCGCGTTCAGCGCGCAGATCCGTGCGTACTCCTTGGCATCGGCGGGCGGGACGAGACCGGCGCCCTCGCCGACCTTGCCGGTCGCGGGAAGGGCTCCGGCCACCATCGGCAGCTGCCCCGAGGTGTAGATGTGGTGCCCGTCGAGCACCGCCGGCGTGTATGCCGCGACCGGCGGGACCACGTCGGGCAGGTTGATACCGAGCTGCGCCAGACGCGCGTCGACGTCCGCCATCAGGCCTGCTCCCCGTCCGTCACGGGGCGCTTCAGATAGGCGACGAGTCCGCCCTCCGGACCGGTGACGATCTGCACCAGCTCCCAGCCCTCCGACCCCCAATTGTTCAGGATCGCTGCGGTGTTGTGAATCATCAGCGGGGTGGTCAGGTACTCCCAGCGCGGCATCGTGCTCCTCGGATCGGGGGATTTTGCAGGTTCATCACCTACTCTGATCCTATGTCTGCGCAAAAACCACAGGCTAGAGGTGTGCTCGGCGCCGCCGGTGCGTTCATCGGCATGAGTGTTGTGGCCGGTCTTCTGGTCACCGCCGCTGTCACGCCCGCGATCGCTGTGACGGGGATGGCGGCCAACAACAGCATCGGCGTGTTCGAGGGACTCCCGGAGTACCTGAACGTCGACCAGTTGGCCCAGCCGACCACCATCTATGCCAAGAACGGCGACCAGGACGTCCCGCTCGCCACGTTCTACTCCCAGAACCGCCTGCCGGTCGCTTTCGACCAGATCTCGCAGGCGGCGAAGGATGCCGCGATCGCGGGTGAAGATCCTCGCTTCTACACGCACGGCGGTGTCGACATCCAGGGCACGGTGCGCGGTGTGCTCTCCACCGTCGCCGGCGGTGGTGTGCAGGGCGGTTCCTCGATCACCCAGCAGTACGTGAAGAACGTGCTGCTGCAGAAGTGCGAGGCGCTCCCGGTGAAGACCAAGGAGCAGAAGGCCAAATACCAGCAGTGCGTGGATGACTCCACGGGTGTCTCCCCTGACCGCAAGGTCAAGGAGATGAAGTACGCGATCGGGATCGAGAAGAAGTACACCAAGGACCAGATCCTGGTCGGATACCTCAACATCGCCGGTTTCGGCGGCACCGTCTACGGCATCGAGGCCGCAGCGCATTACTACTACAACACCACCGCGGCAGCGCTCACCCCTGCGCAGGCGGCCAGCCTGATCGCGATCGTCAACGAACCGACCAGCCTGAAGATCGACAACCCGGAGTCGGAGACCAACGGCGCCGCGAACGGGTACGCGAAGAACAAGGACCGCCGGGACTACATCCTCCAGAAGATGTACCAGTACAAGCGCCTGACGAAGGCGCAGTACGAGGAGGCGGTCAAGACCCCCATCCAGCCGGCGATCACGCCGTCCGAACGGGGATGCCAGACCGCGGGCGGGTCGGCGTACTTCTGCGACTATGTCCAGAAGATCATCCTCAACGACCCCACCTTCGGCGCTGACAAAGACACCCGCGCCTCCAACTTCAACCGCGGCGGCTACAAGATCTACACCAGCCTCGACCTCCAGCTGCAGCAGGTCGCCGAGGAGACCATCAACTCCTATGTGCCGAAGGTCTACAAGGAGATCGATCTCGGCGGTGTGCTCGTGGGCGTGCAGCCCGGCACGGGCCGCGTCCTGTACATGGCGCAGAACAAGACCTACAGCCAAGACCCCGAGGTCCTGAACCAGAGCAAGGAGTACACCTCCGTCAATTACGCGACGGATCAGGAGTACGGCGGTTCGAACGGCTTCCAGGTGGGGTCCACGTACAAGGTGTTCACGCTCGCCGAGTGGCTCAAGCAGGGCCACTCGCTCAACGAGACGGTGAACGCCAACGTCCGCACCTACAACCAGGCGAACTTCAAGGACAGCTGCCCCGGTGCCGCATGGGGCGGCCCCTGGAAGCCGACCAATGACTCCCCTGGCGAGGAAGGGATGCGAAGCGCTCAGAACGCGACGACCAACTCGATCAACACCGCGTTCGTGGCGATGGCCTATCAGCTCGACCTGTGCGAGATCAAAAAGGATGCTGAGGCCTTCGGCGTGCACACTGCCACGGGAAGCCCCCTCGACTCGAACCCCGCCTCCGTTCTCGGGACGAACAACATCGCTCCGCTGACCATGGCGACCGCTTTCGCCGGCATCGCCAACAACGGCCTCACCTGCTCGCCGATCGCGATCGACAAGATCGTCGACGGCAACGGCAAGGAGGTTCCTCCGCCTGCAACGAAGTGCACCCAGTCGGTCGACCCTGCGATCGCCAACACGATGGCCAAGGCGCTTCAGGGGCCCATCCAGAACGGCACCGCGGCGAACATGAACCGCACCGGCAAGGACATGCTCGGCAAGACCGGAACCACCGACGGCAACGAGCAGCTCTGGCTTGTCGCGTCCACGACGAAGGTCGCGGGCGCCTACTGGGTCGGCAACATCTCGGGCCACCAGGACATGCGACGTATCTACCCGACCCATGGCACCACCCCGGCCATCGCCCGTACGGCGGTCATGCGCACCATGATGACGGCCGCTGTCGGCAAGTACGGCGGCGACGACTTCCCGGCTGCTCCCGACAAGCTGACGCGCGGTGTCCAGGTCGCTGTTCCGGATCTGACCGGTAAGACGCCCGACGAGGCGAAGTCGATCCTGACCGGACTCGGACTCGACTCGGCCGACGGCGGCCCGCAGGACTCGGTCGCCCCCGCAGGAACGATCTCGGCAACCGATCCGGCCCCGGGAACCCAGGTCACTAAGGGAACCGCCATCACCCTGTTCACCAGCAACGGCTCCCTCGTGGCCGTGCCGAATGTGGTGGGCCAGAAGTACGGTGACGCGCTCGCAACGCTGACCGCTGCCGGATTCAAGGTGAAGACCGCCGGCGGCAATAGTCCCACCGCGGTCGTCCAGGCACAGGATCCGGCGGGCAATGCCCCCGCCAAGCCGGGAACCCAAGTCACCCTGACGTTGGCCGCCGTCCAGCCGACACCGGGCACGGGCGGATAGTGGCGCGCGGAGTCCTTCGACCGGCGGCGTCCGCCCTGGCGTTTGTCGCCGGGGCGGGCGCTGCCGCGTTCGCCTATGGTTCGCTGGTGGAGCGTCGCGCGTACACGCTGCGCGAGGTGAGCGCGCCGGTGCTTCCGGCCGGGGCGCAGCCGATCCGCGTGCTCCACCTCTCCGACCTGCACATGGCGCCCTGGCAGCGGGACAAGCAGGAGTGGATCCGGTCCCTCGCCCGGCTGAAGCCGGACCTGATCGTCGAGACCGGGGACGTGCTCGGCCATGCCCGGGGCCTCGAGGGCGTCCGTGCCGCCTACGACGGCTTCCGCGGCATACCGGGCGTCTTCGTGCACGGATCCAACGACTACTTCGGCCCGCAGGCGAAGAACCCGCTGAAGTACTTCCTCGGCCCGTCGAAGAAGCGCCCGTCGACCGCCCCGCGGCTCGACACGGCCGCCCTGACGGCGTACTTCCGCGATCTGGGCTGGACCGACCTGGACAACCGCGCAGCCGGCCTGGAGGTCCGGGGAACGCACCTCGAGTTCTTCGGTGTCGACGACCCGCACATCCGTTTCGACCGGGTGGAGGCCATCCCCGGCGCTCTGGACCAGCTGCGCGAGGACGACCCGTTCTCGGACGACAACGCCTGGCCGGATGAGGGCCCGAGCGAGCAGCGGCAGGCGGTCACCATCGGTGTCACGCATTCGCCGTACCGTCGCATCCTCGACGCCTTCGTCACCTACGGTGCGTCGATGATCTTCGCGGGCCACACGCACGGCGGTCAGGTCTGCGTTCCGGGGTTCGGCGCGCTGGTCACGAACTGCGACATCCCACGCGCACAGGTGAAGGGGTTGAGCGTCTGGCGCCATGCCTTCCGCTCTGCGTACCTCAATGTGTCGGCGGGCCTCGGCACGTCGATCTTCGCGCCGGTGCGCTTCGCCTGCCGCCCGGAGGCGTCGCTGGTCACGCTGACGCCCGCGCCGTGAAGCGAGGTGCCGAGCAGGGTGCTGTGGTCATGACCACTCCCCCGCTCGTGTATCCTGGATGAGGCCTTCGGGGTGTGGCGCAGCTTGGTAGCGCGCTTCGTTCGGGACGAAGAGGCCGCAGGTTCAAATCCTGTCACCCCGACGTAATGAAGAAAGAGGAAGTCCCCCGGCTCGCATCGAGCCGGGGGGCTTCCTCTTTCTCCATTACTCGCTGATGTCTATTGGGGTCCCCGCCCGCGAGGGGCCCCGGGCGCCGCTCCGAGCGCCAGCGAGGACGGCGTTCGGGGTAGCGGGTGGGGCGCACCGCGCGACATCCGTGGAGAAGCGGTAGACCTAAAACGCGTCCGGCCGAGCGAACTCCGGCTCCGCGAGCCGCGACACGGAGTCGTCAGAGCGCACCAGAGGCAGCGTCCGCGCCACAGCCGTGTCGATGCGATCCCGCAGGTCCTGAGACCGGATCGCGTAATCCTCGAAGTCGCTCTCCGCAGCGTAGATGCCCAGGGGCAGCGTCAGCGACTGGAAGAACCCGAACAGCGGACGCATCTGGTGCTCGACCAGCAGCGCGTGCCGGTCGCTGCCTCCTGTCGCCGTCAGGACGACCGGCTTGTCGACCAGGGCGTACTGGCCGACATGGTCGAAGAAGAGCTTGAACAGGCCCGTGTACGTGGCGCGGTAGGCGGGCGACCCGACCACGAGGATGTCGGCGTTCTCGACCGCTTCGAGGGCCTCCGTGACCGTCGGGCTGAGACTGTTCCGGAAGGGACCGGCGCCGAGCTCCGGAAGAAGGGGCGCAAGCCGGATGGTGCGGGCGATGCCCCCGGACGCCTCGGCATAGGCGCGCGTGACCTCGTCCACGAGCACGGTGGTGCGCGACGGGTGGGTCGGGCTTCCGCTCACTCCGACCACGTTGAGTGGATGCGACATGTGGGAACCGCCTTCTGGCTGGGGACCGGGATTTCGCCCAACGGTACCCGGAGCCGCCCCGCATCGCTCGGGGCGGCGTCACGGTCCGTCATGCTGCGGGGTACAGCTCCCGGACGATCTCGAGTGAGCGGATGCGCCCCTCCAACGTTGCGGCGCCGGACGAGATCATCAGCTCGTCCACCTGGGTGGACGCCAGCAGGGCCTCCAGCCGCCCCTTCACCTCGTCGGGCGTTCCGATCGCCTGACGGGCGTTGCGGGCGGCGATGAACTCCTCCTCCAGCGGCGTGAACTCGTGGGCGAGCGCCTCCTCCACACTGACCGGCTCGGGCTTCAGTCCCTGACGCATCCGCAGGAAGGACAGCTGCCCGGGAAGCGACAGCGCGCGCACGGTCTGCGGGTCCTCATCCGCAATGACGTTCACCGCGATCATCGTGTGCGGCTCGGCCAGCGTGTCGCTCGGCTCGAATCGCGAACGGTACAGGTTCAGCGCGGCCTCGGTGTTCTCACCGGCGAAGTGATGGGCGAACGCGAACGGGATGCCGAGGGCGGCGGCCACCTGGGCGCTGTAGCCGCTCGAGCCCAGCAGCCAGATCTGCGGTGCGTCGCCGAGGCCGGGGATGGCGGTGATGCCGTGCAGGGGGTTGGCGTCGCTCATGCCACCGTAGAAGAAGCCGAAGAGGTCGAGGAGCTGCTGCGGGAAGTCTTCGACGCCGAGTCCCTCCGGGCTCCGGCGCAGGGCCATCGCGGTGGCCCCGTCGGTGCCCGGCGCGCGGCCGATGCCGAGGTCGATGCGGTCGCCGTACAGGGCGCGCAGGGTGCCGAACTGCTCGGCCACCACCAGCGGCGCGTGGTTGGGCAGCATCACTCCTCCGCTGCCGACGCGGATGCGCTCGGTCGCCGCAGCGACTCCGGCGATGAGGACGGCCGGAGCGCTCGACGCGATGGCGGGCATGCCGTGGTGCTCGGCGACCCAGAACCTCTCGTAGCCGAGCCGTTCGGCCGCTTGCGCCAGCTGTATGGTGCCGGCGACGGCATCGGCGTTGGTGCCCCCGGCGGGGCGGCTGGCGAGGTCGAGGACGTTGAGGGGGATGCTGCTCACCCCAGGTGCAACGCAGCCCCGGACACAGCGATTCCCGGCCGGCTCGAGGCCGACCGGGAATCACCGGGTTTGGATCGTCAGGACGCCTTGAGCTTGCGCACCCAGCCCACGATCGCCAGGGCGATCAGTCCGAGGACGACGAGCGAGCCGCCCATCCATGCCGCCCAGGTGGCGACGACGGAGCCGGTGTGGGCCAGTCCGTCGCTGCTGCCCGGGTCGAGGACGGTGCTCGCCTGGTCGGCCGGCAGTACGGTCAGGGAGGCGGGGCACTCGTGGCCGCTGCTCTGTCCGTGTCCGACGACGCTGTAGGTGCCCGAGGCGCTCGCGGGGAGTGTCACGGTGAGCACATCGCTGCCGTCCGCGTTCGCGTGCTTCACGAACGAAAGACTGCTGTCGGCGGTGCGGAGCGAGGCGAGCTTAAAGCCGGCGCCGTCCTGCCCTGTCACGGTCCAATTGATCGCCTCACCGGGCGACCACGTGCCCGGGATGCAGATGAGGGTGGCCGTGCCGCCCGCCTCTGCGACGCTGACGTCGAACTTGCACTGGGCGCCGTCGGTGTAGTTGACGGCGTTCGCCGCGGCCGGAGCCGCAAGCAGCAGCCCCGCGGTCACGGCGATAGCCGCCAGAATCTTCTTGAACATCGGCCGCCTTTCTGTTGGGGCCCGGCTCGCGGTCCGGTTAATGAGTAATTCTCACTTTACGACGGACGAGCACTGGACGACAATGGGGGCGACGGCGTTGCGTGCCCCCACATCGGGGGTCGTGCCGTCCCCCGGAAGCGTCGGCGTGGTCACGACGCTGAGGTCCGACGACGTCTGCTGGTCGTTCAGGAACTGCACGGTGACGGTCTTCGACTCGCCCGGAGCCAGCTCGACCGTGTAGAGGCTGACCGGCCGGGAGCGATCGACGCCGGCGACGGTGGTGTAGTTCTCTCCCCCGCTCAGCGTCGCGGCGAGGAGACCTCCCGTTGGTCCGTAGACGGCGACCCGCGTGCGGATGTTGCCCGGTGTCACGCCGTATGTCCCGCCACCGGTCACGTAGCGCGGAAGAGAGGTCCCGGCGTCTGCAGGCGCCCTGTTGGTCAGCGTCACGGTGACGACGGTCGATGGCTTGCCGTCGGCGCGGCAGACGGCGGATCCGGCGGCGACCGAGGTGCGGAGGTAGTAGTCCATCTTGGCGCCGGTCGCGTCGTTGAAGTACACGCCGATGCCCGCGGTCGACAGATCGGATGCGGGAAGGCCGCCAGCGAGCGTCGTGCCTGCGAGCACCTTCTGGTCCTCGGAGTGGGCGGTCCAGATCAGCACCCGGCGCGACTCGCCGGCATCCGCCAGCGCCGTCAGCAGCTTCTTCGCATCCACGTCGCCGGACGACATCCGATCGAACACGGCACTCGCGGCGGACGCGAAGAAGGCGTCCTGCTGCGCCGGATCCTCGTAGCGCTGATAGACGTCGCTCAGGAGCAGCTTCACGGCATTGGCGGAGGTGAGCCGATCACCGGTCTGCAAGGTCACCGGGCCCGTCGCCTTGAGAAGACCGCTGAGCACGACCGGGTCGACGGCGACCACGCCGTCGACGGTGCCGCCGTAGGTCGTGGTCCACATCCGCGAGGCGGTCGCTGCGGCGAGCGGGAAGTCGGGAGTGAGGTTGGCATCCTGCAGGTATCGCCCGACGAGGGGTCCATAGAGGCCCTCGGTGTTCAGCGGGACGTCGGCGACCGGGGTCTTCCACGGACCGATGGAGGTGCCCGCCTCCTGGCGTTGCAGCGTCACGGCGCCGTTGTCGGCGTGCACGAGGGCGACGGCGCCGATCAGGCCGCCCGTCGCACGGAGCTCTGCCGGGTTCTGCGCGGCCAGGAGGTAGTCGCGCGGGCCATCGGCGCCGAGCATCGAGGGAAGAAGCCGAACGGCATTGCCCAGAGCGTCCATCTCCGGGGCCGCCTTGTCGAGCACATCGTGCAGGCGATCCACACCGGACGCGACGGGACTCACGAGAGCGCCGGTCTCGATCGTCGCGACGCTCGCGCGGGCGGCGATGAACGCGGTCCGCGCCTTCGCGACAGCAGGTTGCGCTGCCGTGATGGGCGCGAGGTCGATCCGGCCGTCCGTGATGGCCAGCGCCCGGAGGTCCACGCCGGTGCCCGCGGCGACCAACGGACGCACAACGCGCGAGGCCACATCGTCGGAGGCGGCTGCGGCCGTACGGACCGCCGCGAGGTTCGGCCCGAGCCACGGGACGGCTTCGACGGTGACCCAGACCGGGTCAGAGGTGAGCGCCGCGGCCTCGTGCGTCTTCCGGCTCAGCGAGTCGGCGGCGCGGCCCGCGGCGGGGAGGTCTCCCGTCGCGATCGCGGACTTCACCTGCTCGGCCGCCGGGATGGCGTCCGTGAGGGCGCGCTGGGCCAGGAAGCCGCGGACACCGATCCACACGATGGTGAAAAGCAGGATGGCGCCCAACCCCACGAGGATGCCGACGAGCACGGGATGACGCAGCCTTCGACGTCGTCGCGGCGCGACCGACGGCCCGACCGCGGGACGCGGCGGCGCGTCCGGCTCCGTGAGACCTGTCGCCATGCGACAAATCTAACAAATCCTCACTTTTTTGGCGGCCCCCAAATGGGGCGAGTTATGAGGAGGCTGTTCAGCGGCCCAAACCGCGGTACGTCCACCCGGCTCCGCGCCACGCCGTCGGGTCGAGTGCATTGCGCCCATCGATCACCGTGCGATGTGCCACGAGTTCGCCGACCGCTGCCGGATCGAGGCCTGTGAACTCCGGCCATTCCGTGATCAGGACGACGACGTCCGCATCCCAAACGGCCTCCTCCGCCGTGTCGGCGAACCGCAGCTGTGGCGCACGACGTCGCGCGTTGTCGACGGCCTGAGGATCTGTCGCGGTGACGATGGCCCCCGCGTCGGCGAGTCGCATGGCGATGTCCAGCGCCGGGGAGTCGCGGATGTCGTCCGAGTGCGGCTTGAACGCGAGTCCCAGCACACCGACGCGCACGCCGGCCAGCCCACCGGCCTCCTCGCGCACCAGCTCGACGACGCGCGTCCGGCGGCGCAGGTTGATCTGGTCCACCTCGTCGAGGAAGCGGACGGCGTCGCCCTTGCCGAGCTCGCGGGCCCTGGCGCTGAACGCGCGGATGTCCTTGGGCAGGCAGCCGCCGCCGAATCCGACGCCCGCGTTGAGGAAGCGGCGGCCGATGCGTGCGTCGTGGCCGATCGCATCGGCGAGCTTGGTCACATCCGCGCCGGTCACCTCGGCGATCTCGGCCATCGCGTTGATGAAGGAGATCTTCGTGGCGAGGAAGGCGTTGGCCGAGACCTTCACGAGTTCGGAGGTGGCGTAGTCGGTCACGATGACCGGAGTCCCCGCGGCGACCGCGGACGCGTAGACCTCGTCGAGCAGCCGGGCGGCCCGCTCCCCCGCCTCGCCCTCGGGCACGCCGTACACGAGCCGGTCCGGGCTCACGGTGTCGCTCACCGCGAATCCCTCACGGAGGAACTCGGGATTCCAGGCGAGGGTAACCTCCGGCTGCGCCTGTGCGACCAGCTCCGCCAGACGTGCGGCGGTCCCGACCGGGACCGTGCTCTTGCCGACGATGAGGTCGCCGGGCTTCACGTGCTCCAGGAGGGAGGCGAACGCGGCGTCGACGAAGCGCATGTCCGCCGCATCCCCGTCCGCGACCTGCGGTGTGCCCACGGCGACGAAGTGGACGTCGGCCTCGGACACGGCCGAGAAGTCCGTCGTGAAGCGCAGACGCCCCGACGGAGCCGCCGACTCGAGGACCTCCGGCAAGCCGGGCTCGAAGAACGGCGGACGACCGGCGGAGAGGAGGGCGATCTTGGCCGCGTCGACATCGATGCCGACGACGTCGTGGCCCAGATGGGCCATCGACGCGGCGTGAACCGCTCCGAGGTAGCCGCAGCCGATCACGGAGATTCTCATGGTGTGCAGTTCCTTCGGGTGAAGTCGCCTTCGGGCGTGGTGAGGATCAGGTGAAGTCGGGGTCGGGCTCGTCGACGTAGGCGGGAGCCGCCTCGACCGGCCAGTGCCGGCGACCGTTGTTGAGCACCCCTCGACTTTCCTGAAGGTAGCAGTTTCCGCAGAGAGACTCGTACGAGACCGACGCACCGTCGATCGCGACCTGGTCCCCGTCGAAGACGAACACCCCGTCGATCTTGCGCGCGTTGAAGATCGCCTTGCGGCCGCAGCGGCAGATCGTCTTCAGCTCCTCCAGGCTGTGCGCGACCTCCAGCAGTCGACGGCTGCCGGGGAACGCGACCGTCTGGAAGTCGGTACGGATGCCGTAGGCGAGCACCGGGACGTTGTCGAGCAGCGCGATGCGCAGCAGATCGTCGACCTGCGCCTCGGTGAGGAACTGCGCCTCATCCACCAGAAGGGCGCTGATGTCGGTGTCGAAGCGCTTGATGGTGCGTTCGCGGTGCCGCTGGAAGGCTCCATAAGCATCGGTCTCGGGCGCGATGAGGAAATCGACTTCGCGAGTGACACCCAGTCGGGACAGGATGCCCAGGTCACCCTTCGTGTCGATCGACGGCTTCGTGAGCAGGACGCGGTGGCCGCGCTCCTCGTAGTTGTAGGCGGCCTGAAGCATGGCCGTGCTCTTGCCGCTGTTCATCGCTCCGTAGCGGAAATACAGTTTTGCCACGCACCGATCCTATGTGGCGGGGATGCCGGAAGCCCGATGGCGCGTCAGGTGAGGTACCCGTCCTCCGCGGCCCGGCGGATCAGGTCCGCGCGGGAGCTCGTCGGACGACCGGCCTTCCCGTACTTCTCGCGCACCCGCCGCAGGTACGTCTTGGCCGTCTCGTACTGCACGTTCATGGCGCGTGCCACCTCGGACGTGGTCCGCCCATCGGCGTAGAGGATGAGCGCCTGCCGCTCACCATCGCTCAACCGCGGACGGGCGGACTCGGGGATGAGAGGCTTCGGCCGCCACGCGGTCGGTGCGGCGGCGGCCCTGCCGACTCCGCGACCCGATGCCGACAGGGCTGCGGCGACGAGCTCCGTCATCGGCTGCGACTTGGTGACGTACGCGACGGCACCGGCGGCGAGCGCCGCATCCCGGTCCTCCGGGGTGTCGACGGCGCTGAGGACGACGACCTTCGCGCCGGCGGCGCGGCAGGTGCGGACGCGGGCTCCGATGGACACGGATTCCTTCAGCTGCAGGTCCATAATGACGAGGTCGGTCGGGAAGGCGTCGCTGTGCACCAGCTCCAGCCAGCTCCCGGCCCGGACGACCAAGTCGAATTCGGGTGCGTTCTTCTCGATCCACGACGCCAGGCTGTCGAGGAGGATCTCGTGGTCGTCGAGGATCGCCAGACGGATCGGCAGCTCCGCCGATCGTCCGGCGGCCGACGTCGCCGTCGCTCCCGGTTCGTCCGGACGCAATAGTCTCATCGTCTTCTGCCTTCGCTGTCGGGGAATCCGCCTTCGGGGTAGGCGAATCGGATCGTGACGCCGTCACCGCGCAGCCGCATCGTGGCGCGCATGGCGACGGAGTTGAGGGAGCTGACGAACGGCAGGAGCTCGCGACGCAGCTCGGCGCGGGGCTCGGCGATCTTCGCATGCAGCGCGAACGACGGCCGCTCGGGTTCGGTCGCTTCGAGGAGGACGGAGCGGGGGTCGAGGCCTGGCCGGGCGGCCACCGTCGCGATGAGGGCGCCGACGATGGCTCGCTGGTCGGCGGTCAGCACCCGCTCGAGGCGGTCCGGGTCGTCGACCCGCGGCCCCGTCTCCTCGTCGATGGATGCGGCGGGCACCTCCACCAGCCGAGGTGCGAGCGCGAGTTCGAGGGTGTCCTCCAGCCAGGTTCGCGAGACGGCGCGCACCGACATCCCTCTGAGACGCTCGGCGATGCCTCGTGCGCGCACGATGTCGTCTTCGGTCACAGCGCCCCGATGAGCGATCGCCGTGAGGAACGGCACCGCCTCGGCGTTGAGCGCGGTCATGCGCTCCTGCGCGATCATCCTCTCGGCGGCCTGGCGGAGTTCGCCCTCCAACCGGAGCTGGCCTTCGCGCGCGACCTCGCGCCAGCGCAGCGTCTCGCCCGTCAGCGTCCAGGCGTATCCGGCGCCACCGGCGGCCAGGGCGAGGATGGGCGTCGCCGCCACCGTGGCGTACACCAGAGGGACGTTCGCGATGACGAGCGAGTGCTGGGCTCCGGCCAGCCCGCCGAGGACGACCGCGGCGACGACGGCCGAGCCGGCGACCTCGCCGATCGGGCGGTACAGCGGCATGGCGATGAGCAGGAGCGCGACGGCGATCTGACCCCAGTCGTCTTGGATGCGTTCGTTGCGGCCCCACACGGAGGAGTCGAACAGTGCTGCGGCAGTGACGGCGAACCCGACCACCGAGAAGTGGGACCAGCGACCGAACGGGGCGAGCCCGGGATGGGTGCGGAGGGTGGCGATCACGACGGAGAGGAGGAGGACGCCGATGGCGACGATCGCGAGGGAGACGCTGCGCAACTGGTCGGCATGGATGATCGTCGAGTACACCGCGTACGCCAGCGCGACGCCTCCGAGGAGGGGCACCAGCGGCCAGGCCGATTGGGCTCCGAGCGGATCCAGCCGCTGGGGCGTCCGCTCGAGCGTCACGGAGCGCGCTCCGACGATCGTGCGCGGGTTCAGGGCGGTCATCCGGCGCGCCCCTCGGAGACGGCGGCTTCCGGGCCGATCGGAACGGTCAGGATGACGGTGGTCCCCACATCGGCGCTGGAGTAGATGTCGACCGTGCCGCCCACCCGGGCGATGCGGTCGCCGACGGACTGCCGGAGACCCAGCCGATCGGCGGCAGGAGCCGACGTCGGGAAGCCGCTGCCGCCATCCACCACCATGACGGAGAGGGAGCCGCTGCCGGCCGACAGCGCCACCTCGGCGCTCGGGCTCCCGGAATGCCGCACGACGTTGACGAGGCACTGCCGGACGGCCAGCCCGAGGGCGCGACGGGCGTCGTCACCGAGGGTCGTGTACGCCGTGCGGTCGCCCGAGATGTCGACCGTGAGCCCCTCGTCGCGCGCCGCCTCGATGGCGCGGTGGAGCTCGCTGTCGTACCAGGGGTCCGCTTCTCGTATCCCTGCGAGCCTGGCGACCTGTGGAACCCTGGCGACCCCAGCGGCCCCGGGGACCCCGGCAACGCCGACGCCATCCGCTGTCGGTACGGCCGCGAGCCCACTGAGGTCGGCGTCGATACGGCGGGCGAGTCGCTCGTCCAGCGGCCCGGGCTGCGCACCGGCGACAGCCACCAGCTCGCTAAGGACCGTGTCGTGGAGATCGGCGGTGGATGCGGCCAGCAGCTCTCGGCGGAGATCGACCAGCCGGGCGTCGCGCACCGCGCGATGCAGGGCCGCCTGCGCACGGGACCGCGTTCCCCGGGTCAGTCCGTCGTAGGTGAGCACGCCGACCAGCAGGAGGTACGCCCCGAGTGAGATGGCGTCGGGGATGTACGCACGCCCGGTCGTCGCAGCACCGAGGATCACGGCCGCCTCGGCGAGGGCGAAGCCGAGAGTCGCCCAGAGGATTCCCGCGAGCGCCCCCGTGCCGGTCCCACCGACGAGCGTCATCGCGACCACCGGCAGAGCGACCACGAAGAGATTGGTGTCGGTGTATGCCGGCGTGCTGGTGAACAGGGCGACGACGTAGAAGTACGTGCAGACGGTACCGACGAGGAGATACGCGATCGTGAGACCGGCCGTTCGGCCGCGCGCTAGCGCCAGCAGCAGGGCGACCATCGGCATCAGCACGAGCAGTGTCACCCAGGAGGTCACGTTGCCATCGACCAGGCTCGCGGTGCCGACGTTCACGACGGCGGCGGCGAGGCAGATCAGGCCGGCCCAGCGGGCTGCCGTGGCGAGGGCGCGCGAGTTCGCAGGTCGTGCCAGATGGCTGGGCAGACCGAGCGACACGTCGTCGTCCCTTCCGGACCCGAGCACTCCTCGGTCCCTCCCGGATTATGGCATCCGACGCGGACTCTGTGTACCCCGGCCGCTCGTACCCCGATCGGTGCGCGTCCGGACATCGCGACCGCACGATGTCGCTGTGGAGTTGACTCGGAGAGGACCACTCTCAGAACAGGGTCGGCTGAACCCCCAATCCGGTCAGGGATGCACTCACGATCGACGCCGCGTCCGGCGCCTCTCCCTGCGACGCGGCCGATCCGGCAGAGCGCGGAGCGGATCCCGCCGAGGCGGACCCCGTCGCACGCACAGCAGAGCCCACCAGCTGCCGCTCTCCCTCGTCGTCGCGCAGCATCCCGAGCGCGCTGGAGCGGACGCCGCCGGTCATCGGATCTTCGCGACCGCGCTCCAGACCATGCGCTCGGATCAGAGGCTTGATACGCCCGGCGAGCCATCGACGATACTCCTGCGGCGCATAAGTTCCTCGCCCGTACATGCGCCGGTACTGCGGAAGCAGCTCGGGATGCTCGCGCCCGAGCCACAGGTAGAACCACTCCTTGACGCCCGGCTTCAAGTGAAGCGCCGAATAGAGCACGGAAGTTGCGCCCGCCTCCTTCGCCTGCCGCAGCGCCTCGTCGAGGTGCGCGCGTGTATCGGTGAGGTACGGGATGATCGGCATCAGGAAGACAGCGCAGTCCAGGCCGTGCTCGCGCACCGCGGTGACCGTCGCGAGTCGGGCCTTGGTGGTCGGAGTGCCGGGCTCGACCGACTGCTGCAGGTCGTCGTCGTAGACCGCGATCGACATGGCGAGATCGACGGGCACACGCTTGTTCGCCTCAACGAGTCGGTCGAGATCGCGCCGCAGCAGCGACCCCTTCGTGAGGATGCTGAACGGCGTGCCCGAGTCGGCGAGCGCGTCGATGATCCCGGGCATCAGCCCGTATCGCCCCTCCGCCCGCTGGTACGGGTCGGTGTTGGTGCCGAGAGCCACCGGATGATGACCCCAGCTGGGCTTGGCGAGCTCTTTGCGCAGCACATCGGCCACGTTCACCTTGACGATGATCTCGTTGTCGAAGTCTTTGCCGGAGTCGAGGTCGAGGTACGTGTGAGTCGGCCGCGCGAAGCAGTACACGCAGGCGTGCGAGCACCCCCGGTACGGATTGATCGTCCATCCGAACGGCATCGGCCCTCCGCCACCCGGGATGCGGTTGAGCGCCGACTTCGCCAGCACCTCGTGGAACGTGATGCCGGCGAAGTCGGGGGTGCGCACGGAGCGCACCAGATTGTTCAGCCGCGCAAGCCCGGGCAGGGCGGACGGCTCATCGACCGACAACTCCTGACCACTCCAGCGCATGCCTCCATTCGAACATATGTTCGAATCTTAAGCAAGGTGCACCGTCTCCCCTTTCCAGCCGGAGCGGAGCCAGCGGTCGTGGCTCGCGACCACGACCGCGCCCGGATAGGCGCCCAGCGCATCCTCCAGCTCCGTCGCGAGCGCCAGGGAGAGGTGGTTGGTCGGCTCGTCGAGCAGGAACACATGCGGCGGGCGGGCGAGGATCAGAGCCAGCGCGAGCCGGCGCTGCTGACCGATGGACAGCGCGCCGACCGGCCGCTCGGCATCGCGCGGGGCGACGAGCCCGAGCGAGGTGAGCGGCACCGCCTCCGCCCTCCGCTCCCCGACCGTCGCCTCGTAGATCCGGCGCGGCGAGAGCGCCAGGTCGGTGAACCGCACATCCTGCTCCAGCAGTCCGACGCGGAGCCCGCGCCGACGCTGAACGGCCCCACTCGCGGGTTCGAGGCGACCGGCGAGCACGGACAGCAGCGTCGACTTGCCCGCCCCGTTCGCGCCCGTGACCAGGATGCGGCTGGACGCCCCCACGGCGAACTCGTCGACCTGGAGACGCCCGGGGATGCGCACCTGGCGCGCCTGGACCAGCAGCCCCGATCCGTCGCCGAGCACCTGGAACCCCGACGGGATGCCCGCGAACTCCAGGCGAGCCGGCGGCTTGCGCACCTGACCGGCGCGCAGTTCCTCCAGCCGTCCGTCCGCGTTGCGGATGCGCCGGCTGATCTGGCGATCGAGAGCGTTGCCCTTGAACGCCTTCGCGAACTTGTCGTTGTCGCGCACTTTCCCGGACCAGGCGATGGATCGCGCGGTCACGTCAACGGCGCGCTCGAGTTCCTTGAGCTCGTGCTGCTCGTCTGCGTACTGCTTCTCCCATCGCGCGCGCTCCGCCTCCTTCTCTGCCAGGTACGCGCTGTATCCGCCGCCGAACACCGTGGTGCCCGAGCGCGCGGGGTCGAGGTCGAGCAGGCTGGTGGCCGCCGCGTCGAGGAACGCGCGGTCGTGGCTGGCGAACACGACGGGTCCCGTCCATCCCCGCAGCTGTCGCTCCAGGAAGGACGCCGCCTCGTCGTCCAGGTGATTCGTCGGCTCGTCGAGCAGCAGGGCCTCCGGGCGGGCGAGGAGCAGAGCGGCGAGCGCGAACCGGCTGCGCTGACCGCCGGACACCTCGCCCAGCGTCCGCGACAGCGGAATACCACCGACACCGAGTCCGTCGAGCAACTCGTCACGGCGGACGGTCCAGATCTCGGCGCGCTCGGCCGCCGCGAGGGCGGCGTCATAACGTGCGTCTGAGGCCGGGTCGCCGGAGCCGAGCGCGGAGGCCGCCTCCTCGAGTTCACGCTCGATCGCACGAACGTCGGTGAGCGCGTGCTCGATCAGCGCCGCGAGGGTGTCACCGGGCTCGAACTGCACCTCCTGCCAGAGGAAGCCGGTCCGTTCCGGCCGCGTGAGCAAGCCCGCGTCGGGCGCCTCGGCGCCGGCCAGGACCCGCAGCAGAGTGGACTTGCCCGCGCCGTTCTCGCCGATGAGGCCGAGCCGGGTGCCGGGTCCGACCGTGAGGGAGACGTCGGTGAGCACGCGACGATCGCCGTAGGCGACCGAGACGCCCTCAGCGCGAAGCGGGGTGAGAGTGATCGTTGGCATGGGGAACCGCCTTTCCGGGCGCTCCACGAGGAGCGGTTTCCCGCCGGGCGATCTCCGTCGTGAGTGGCGCCGGAGCGCCCAGGTGCCTGACCGGGCAGCGCAGCGACCGAAGGGTCCTCACTCACATCGACGGCGCCTCAGGCGCGGGACGTCAGGAGGTTCTCACTTCATAGCGTGGACGACCATAACAGGTCGTCCACGCTATTGTCCAGAGGACGCGTCCAGAGGACTACTGCTGCAGCTGCAGGGTCTCCGCCGTGGTGTCGAGCACCCGCTTGGCCTCGTCCGGGCGGTCGTTCAGCGTCGTGCCGACCGTCGGGATGAGCTCCTTCAGCGTCGGAAGCCAGTCGCCGAAACGGTCGGGGAAGCAGTGCTTCAGCAGGTCGACCATGATGGGGACCGCGGTGGACGCGCCCGGCGAGGCTCCGAGGAGACCGGCGATCGAGCCGTCCTCCGCCGCGACCACCTCGGTGCCGAACTGGAGGACCCCGCCCTTCTTGGCATCCTTCTTCATCACCTGTACGCGCTGGCCCGCGGTGATGAGCTCCCAGTCCTCCATCTTCGCGGTCGGCATGAACTCCTGCAGAGCCTTCAGCTTTTTCGCGCGGTTGGCGAGCAGCTCGCCGACGAGGTACTTGATGAGGTCGAAGTTGTCGCGGGCGACGGCCAGCATCGGGCCGATGTTGCCGGGGCGGACGGAGCCGGGAAGGTCGAACCACGAGCCCGTCTTCAGGAACTTCGGGCTGAATCCGGCGTACGGGCCGAAGAGCAGGGATGCCTGGCCGTCGACGACACGGGTGTCGAGGTGCGGCACCGACATCGGCGGGGCGCCGACGGCGGCCTTGCCGTAGACCTTCGCCTGGTGCTGGGCGACCAGCTTCGGGTTCGTGGTCCGCAGGAACTGACCAGAGATCGGGAACCCCCCGAAGCCCTTGATCTCGGGGATGCCGGACTTCTGCAGCAGGTGCAGCGCGCCGCCGCCTGCGCCGACGAAGACGAACCGTGCGGTCGCAACGTGAGGGGTGTTGCCGACCTCGTGCTTGACGTTGAGCCGCCAGAGGCCGTCCTTGGTGCGCTTGATGCTGCGGACGGTGTGATTGAGAGCGAGCTCTGCACCGTTCTCGATCAAGTTGTCGATGAGTGCACGCGTCAGAGCACCGAAGTCGACGTCCGTGCCGGAGGACTGCCGGGTCGCTGCGATGCGCTGCTTCGCGTTGCGCTTCTTGGTCAGCAGCGGGGTCCACTCGCCGATGACCGCGGGGTCTTCGGAGTACTCCATCCCCGCGAACAGCGGCTGGTCCTTCAGCGCCTCGTAGCGCTTCCGGAGGTAGCGCACGTTGTCACGGCCGCGCACGAAGGTCATGTGCGGCGTGGAGTTGATGAAGGTGTGCGGCTCGGGGAGGTCGCCGGCGGCCACGAGGCTCGCCCAGAACTGCCGGCTGAGCTGGAACTGCTCGTTGATGCTGATCGCCTTGGCGGGGTCGACGGTGCCGTCGGAGGCCTCGGGCATGTAGTTGAGCTCGCACAGGGCGGCGTGGCCGGTGCCGGCGTTGTTCCACGGGTTCGACGACTCCTGGGCCACTTCGCCCAGGCGCTCGTAGATGCGGATGCTCCAGTCGGGCTGGACACGCTGGATCATGGCCCCCAGCGTCGCACTCATGATGCCGCCGCCGATCAGGACGACGTCGATGGGAGAATTGCTCACCCGACAATCCTATGATGCGGCGACGACCAGACCGCCCGCGCGAGCAGACGCGGTCCGCCGCCGCGCGGTTATCTCGATATCGAGATAACTGCGCTCGGCCGGCGAATGGCCCGAGTCGATCAGGCGGTGACAGGATTCGTCAGGCGCTCGGCCACCAGCTCGGCGATCTGCACCGCGTTGAGCGCCGCGCCCTTCCGCAGGTTGTCGTTGCTGATGAACAGCGCGATGCCGCGGCCCTCCGGCGCACCCTCGTCCGCGCGGATGCGTCCGACGAAGCTGGGGTCGCTCCCTGCGGCCTGCAGCGGGGTCGGGACGTCCGTCAGCTGCACGCCGGGGGCGTCGGCCAGCAATTCGGCGACCCGCTCGGGGCTGATCGGCTTCTCGAACTCGGCGTTGATGGAGAGCGAGTGACCGGTGAACACGGGGACGCGCACGCAGGTGCCGCTCACGAGGAGACCCGGCAGGTCGAGGATCTTGCGCGACTCATTGCGCAGCTTCTTCTCCTCGTCGGTCTCATTGAACCCGTCGTCGACGATGGAGCCGGCCAGCGGGATGACGTCGAAGGCGATGGGGCGGACGTACTTGACCGGCTCGGGCAGCGTCACCGCCGAGCCGTCGTGCACCAGGTCGAGCAGGTGCTCGTCGGCGATCGCGGCACGCGCCTGCTCGGCGAGCTCCTCGGCACCGGCGAGACCGGAGCCCGAGACCGCCTGGTAGGTGCTGACCACGAGACGCGACAGGCCGGCCTCGTCGTGCAGCGGCTTCAGAACCGGCATTGCCGCCATGGTCGTGCAGTTCGGGTTCGCGATGATGCCCTTGCGCGCGTCGGCGATGGCGTCGGGGTTGACCTCCGAGACCACGAGCGGGACGTCCGGGTCCATGCGCCAGCCGCTCGAGTTGTCGATCACGATGGCGCCCGCCTCGGCGAACCGGGGGGCGTGCGCCTTGGAGCCCGTGGCACCCGCCGAGAACAGCGCGATGTCGATGCCGGAGACGTCGGCGGTCGCCACATCCTCGACCGTGATCTCCTGGCCCTTGAACGGCAGCGTCGTGCCGGCCGAGCGCGAGGAGGCGAAGAAGCGGATGCTCTTCACCGGGAACGCGCGCTCCTCCAGCAGCCGGCGCATCACGCCGCCCACCTGGCCGGTCGCGCCGACGACGGCCAGACGGACGCCGTTGCTGTCGAAATCGGTGAACTCGGTCATGTCAGCCCCTTGGGTCGTTTCGTGTGGTCAACCGCGCCGGTCGCGCGGCCATTCCCGTTCGGCGTGCGAACTACCGGCCGGTGCCGGCGTAGACGACGGCCTTCTCATCCCCGTCGAGCCCGAAGGCCGTGTGGACGACGCGTGCGGCCTCAGCCACCGTGTCGGCGCGGGTGACGACCGAGATGCGGATCTCGCTGGTGGAGATCATCTCGATGTTGATGCCCGCGTCGTAGAGCGCCTCGAAGAGCTTCGCCGAGACCCCCGAGTTGGTGCGCATCCCGGCGCCGACCAGGGCCAGCTTGCCGATCTGGTCGTCGTACTGGAGGGACTGATAGCCGACCTCGTCGCGCTCGGCGGTGAGGGCGGTGAGCACGCGCTGGCCCTCCGACTTCGGCAGGGTGAAGGAGATGTCGGTGAGGCTGGTGGCCGCAGCGGACACGTTCTGGACGATCATGTCGACGTTCGCGTTCGCCTTCGCGACGATCTTGAAGATCTGCGCGGCCTTGCCGGGCACGTCGGGCACGCCGACGACGGTGATCTTGGCCTCGCTCAGGTCGGTGGCCACGCCGGAGATGATGGGCTCTTCCACGGTTCCATCCTTCTTGGCGGCCTCGGCGGCCGCTGCTTCATTGAGGACATACGTGCCCTCCTTGTTGGAGAACGACGAGCGCACGTGCAGCGTCACGTTGTGTCGCCGTGCGTACTCGACGGCGCGGATGTGCAGCACCTTCGCGCCGGCGGCCGCGAGCTCCAGCATCTCCTCGCTGGTGATGCGGTCGATCTTGCGGGCGAGCGGGACCTGCCGGGGGTCGGAGGTGAAGACGCCGTCGACGTCGGTGTAGATCTCGCAGACCTCCGCGCCGAGGGCCGCGGCGAGGGCGACGGCCGTCGTGTCGGACCCGCCCCGGCCGAGGGTGGTGATGTCGCGCGACTCCCGGCTGAACCCCTGGAATCCGGCGACGATCGCGATGGCGCCCTCGGTCAGCGCATCCTGGATGCGGCCGGGCGTGACGTCGACGATGCGTGCGGAGCCATGCTGCGCATCGGTGATCATGCCGGCCTGGCTGCCGGTGAACGAACGGGCGTCGTATCCCATGCTCTTGATCGCCATCGCGAGCAGCGCCATCGAGATGCGCTCGCCCGCGGTGAGAAGCATGTCGAGCTCGCGGGGCGCGGGGATCGGGGTGACCTCGTGCGCCAGGTCGATGAGCTCGTCCGTCGTGTCGCCCATCGCAGAGACGGCGACGACGACCTCGTTGCCGGCCTTGCGCGTCTCGACGATGCGCTTCGCGACGCGCTTGATGCTCTCAGCTGTCGCGACGGACGAACCGCCGAACTTCTGGACGATGAGGGCCACAGACTCTCCTGAACTCACGGGCTTCCCATCCTACCGATCGGGATATGACCGTTCCTTCATGTGACGACACCTGTTGACAGGGGAGGTCATCGGAGGAGGTGTGCGTGCGGTGTGCCCGAACGGAAGAGTTCGCGGGGCGTTCCGGAGCCGTCTTCCTCCTTTGAGAAGCGGCACACGGCGTGGCGGGTGGGGACTCCTCCGTTCCGGACGTGGCACGACGTGATGCGGAAGGGAGGAGTCTGCGCGCGAGATGGACGGGATCCACGTAGAACGGAGGTCCATGCCCGGCCGCGGAGGTGTGAACTCCTCCGTTCTGCACCGCGGGAGTGGGGACTGGCCGGAGGTGGGCAGCGGGCGGAGGTGGGGGCCGGGCGGAGGTGGTCAGGCCGGGCGAGGTCAGGAGACCTGGCGACGGCCCTCGAACGCGCGGCCCAGGGTGACCTCGTCGGCGTACTCGAGGTCTCCGCCGACCGGCAGACCGGAGGCGAGCCGCGTCACGCGGATCTCGAGCGTGGTGAGCAGGCGGCTGAGGTAGGTGGCCGTCGCCTCACCCTCCAGGTTCGGGTCGGTGGCGATGATCACCTCCTGGACCGTGCCGTCCGCCAGCCGCTGCATCAGCTGGCGGATGCGCAGGTCGTCGGGTCCGACACCGTCGATGGGGCTGATCGCCCCGCCGAGCACGTGGTACAGCCCGCGGAACTCGCGGGTGCGCTCGATCGCCACGACGTCCTTCGCCTCTTCGACCACGCAGATGAGGGTCGGCGTGCGGCGCGGGTCGCGGCAGATGGAGCAGGTCGACTCCTCCGTCACGTTGCCGCAGATCTCGCAGAAGCGCACCTTGTCGCGCACCTCGAGCAGCACCTCCGCGAGGCGGGTGACGTCGAACGTCTCGGTCTGCAGGATGTGGAACGCGATGCGCTGAGCGGACTTCGGGCCGATGCCCGGCAGCCGCCCGAGCTCGTCGATCAGCTCCTGGACGATGCCTTCGTACACCGGCTACCTCATCCCCGGGGTCGGAGGTGCGGGCTGCTCCTCGATGAAGGTGGCACCCAGGATCTCCCGGACAACCGCCTCGCCGTAGCGCTGCGGCTGCTGGAAGGTCGGCGTGCGGGAACCCGCGGCCGGGGCGGAGGACGGACGCGCGCCGCGTGCGGCGTCGCCGGACGACGCGCTCTGGGCACTGCGTGCGGCCTGCGCCGACGGTGTCGTCGGCGGAGCAGCGACGACCGTAGCGGACGGGGCGGCGGCCCAGTCGCCCGCGGGCTCCTCCGGGACGGGCGGCTCGAACGGCGGCTCGATCTCGGGCGGCGGGACGTCGTCGAACGGCGGCTCCTCCGGCGCTGGGGCGCTCGGCGGAGCGGCGGCAGGCGCGGGTGCCTGAGGTGCTGCGGACGGCGCGACCGGACGCTCCATGGTGACCACGGCGGAGGTCACCGTCGCGGCCGCCTCAGCGGTCTCGCTCGACGAGGGGATGGTGACGGTCGCCCACTCGGTGACGACAGCAGCCGGAGTGGCGGCGGTCGGAGCGGCCGAGCCCGAGGACCCGGCGTCGGGCTCGGTCGACCGCGGAGAGCCGGTGCCGGCCTGGGCGGAGACGCCCGGAGCGGATGCAGTGGGGCCGGCCGGCGCCGCCTCTCGGGCGCCACCCGGCCACGTCTCGGCCGCAGGCGCGGCGGGCGCGCCGGCGGAGGGGCGGGGCGATCCACCGGACCCGGGAGCCGAGTCGGCCTTCGCGATGAACTTCACGCGGATGCCGAGGACATCGACGATCGCCTGACGCAGGTACTCACTGACGCCCGGGGCGCCGCCTGCGTCGGGCTGCCGGAAACTCTGGACATCGTTGTCGCTGGGGAACGACAGAGACAAGACGTCGCCGCTCAGCGAACGCACCTGCGCGGTGAACACGACCATCCAGGCGCTGCGCTTGGCACGCTGCACGGCGTCGAGGATCTGCGGCCAGGCGTCCTTGACCTGCTGGGTGGTGACGGGACCGACGGGTGCCGCCGGAGCCTGCGACGCGGCGGTCGCGGAGGGCTGCTCTGTCGGGGCCGGAGCCGCTACGGGCTTCTCGTCGGCCGACGGCGTGGCCGTGGCGGCCTGCGTGGCGGCCTCCGCCTCGGCGACCGGCTCTGCCGGGGCAGCATCGGGAGCCGCAACGGATGCGACGGGCGCAGGAGCAGAAGGCGTCGCCGGCGCAGCCGAAGAAGCCGCGGGGGCCGCGGCACGGGCCGGCTCACGAGACGGAGCCGAGCTCGCTACGGCCGGTGCATCGCGCTCGGCGGCCACACGTTCCGTCCGACCGGACTCGGCACGACCGGGCTCGGAGCCGATGGCGTCGCTCACGCCGACGCGGCGCTCCAGCCGCTCGACACGGGCCAGCGCACCGCGCTCACTCTCGTCGCTCGACGGCACCAGTACGCGGGCGATCATGAGTTCGAGGTGGAGCCGCGGCGATGTCGCGCCGGTCATCTCGGTGAGCGCGGCGTTCACGATATCGGCGGCACGACTCAGCTCTGCGGCGCCGAACTTCATGGCCTGCACGCCCATCCGGTCGAGCTCGTCCTGCGGGACGCCGCGCAGCACGGCCGCCGCCCCCTCGACGCTCGTGGCGGCGACCACGATCAGGTCGCGCAGCCGCTCCAGCAGGTCTTCGACGAACCGCCGCGGGTCCTGACCGGTCTGGATGACGCGGTCAACCGCCGCGAAGGCGCCCGCCGCATCCCGAGCCGAGATCGCGTCGATCACGTCGTCGAGCAGCGCGGCATGCGTGTAGCCGAGGAGGGCGACCGCCCGCTCGTAGTCGATGGCGCTTCCCTCGGACCCGGCCATCAGCTGGTCGAGCAGGGAGAGCGTGTCGCGCGGCGAACCGCCGCCCGCACGCACCACCAGCGGGAGGACTCCCGGTGCGACCGTCATGCCCTCGCTGTCGCACAGGCTCTGCACGTACTCCAGCATCTGCGCGGGAGGGACGAGCCGGAACGGGTAGTGGTGGGTTCGGGAGCGGATCGTCCCGATCACCTTCTCGGGCTCGGTCGTCGCGAAGATGAACTTCACGTGCTCCGGCGGCTCCTCCACGATCTTCAGCAGGGCGTTGAAGCCCTGCGGCGTGACCATGTGCGCCTCGTCGAGGATGAAGATCTTGTAGCGGTCGCGGGCGGGGGCGAAGATCGCACGCTCGCGGATGTCGCGCGCGTCGTCGACGCCGTTGTGGCTGGCCGCGTCGATCTCGACCACGTCGAGGGAGCCGCCGCCGTCGCGGCTCAGTTCGATGCAGCTGGCGCACTTCCCGCACGGGGTGTCGGTGGGCCCCTCCGCGCAGTTCAGGCAGCGCGCCAGGATGCGGGCCGAGGTGGTCTTGCCGCAACCGCGGGGACCCGAGAACAGGTAGGCGTGATTCACCCGGTTGGTGCGCAGTGCCGTCATCAGCGGCTCCGTCACCTGAGACTGGCCGATCATCTCGGCGAAGGTGTCGGGCCGATAGCGGCGATACAGGGCGGTTACCACTCACACATGCTACTCACCGCCGCCGACATTCGGCTGGGTCGCGGGCGATCACGGGCCGCGGACGTTGAGGGCGCGGCCGATCGCCGACCACAGCGCTACCCGGGCGTCCTCGGTCGGCTGCGCCTGCGGCGCGGCGGGCAGGTCGAGCGGCGTGTACGGCGGGAGGTAGAAGGTGTGCGTCGCCTTCGGCGCCCGGAGGTACGCGTCTCCCCCGCGCGCCGGCCGCACCTCGGCGGCGACGTCGAGCCACCGGCAGCCGTTCCCGAGCTGCTCGTCCTCGCCCGCGCATCCCAGGACCACCGGACCGGGGATGCGGTCCAGATCGAGCACGGCCGCCCGCGTCACCACATGAGTGCCGCTGAGACAGGGCACCCACGAGCCTCCGACGGTGATCGCCGGACCGGGCACGGGCGACGGGCAGACCAGCCCGGTAGTCCCGGCGGGCGCGATGGCGCCGTAGACCAGCTCGGGATGCGCGACCGCGGTCCAAAGGGCGAGCTGCGCGCCGCGCGAGGTCCCGAAGACGAACACGCGCCGCGCATCCACACCCGGCTGCGCGCGCAGCCAGTTCAGGGCGGCGACGACGCGCTCGGCCGGGAGGACGCGGACCGGTCCGAGCTGGCCCGCCGATCCGTAGGTCGACAGAGCGAGCGCCGGGTACCCCATCGCGGAGAGCGTGGCCGCCGAAAGCACGCCGGTCTGCACATCCGGCTCTGTCCCGTCGAAGACGAGCACCGCCGGGCGGGGCGCCGCCGAGGCGGACGCCGGCTGGAAGTAGTCGCCCGTGATGCCGTCGTCGAACACGGCGCGCGACGGCGCCACCGACGTCAGCCCGACCCGATGCAGGCGGCGGGCGGCGACACGACGTCCGTCGATGACCGCCTCCAGGTCGACGGTCATCGTCGATCCGCCCCACACCTGAGGGGAGTTCGCCTCGCGACCCGACTCGCTCTGCAGCGTCCAGAACAGGCCCATCCCGTCCGCTCCGCCGAACGGGGCCTCCGCGGGCACGTCGTGGTCGAGGTCGACGACACCGGAGGACGGGACGCTGTAGACGGCCTGCGAGGTCCACCGCTCGCCGACCGCAGAGCCGGATCGCGCCGTCGCGCGAACCGTCACTCGTCCACCGGGCGGCAGCGAGACGACACGGATGTGGACCGGCTTCCAGACGCCGCTCGGCTCCTCGCTGACCTCGACGCGCGGTCCGCCGGCACCCGGTACCCCGACGCAGCCGGCGAGGGATGCGACCAGCAGCGCGAGGACCACGCCCACCACCGCTCGCCTCATGGCCGCCTCATGGCCGCATCGCCCCCGCCAGCTTCGCGATCACGACCTGCCAGAACTGCGCGCGCGCCTGCTCCGTCGCCTGCGCCGTCGCGGGATCCAGGTCGCTCAGTCCGATGGGCAGCAGGGGCGGGGTGGTGATGTCGTGGCCGGCGCCGTCGGCGTAGAGGAAGGCGTCCCCCGGTTCGTCGCCGCGCGCCTGCTCCCCCGCGCGCGTCCAGTCGCACGCCGTGGGCAGCAGCCGGTCGTCGGTGCCGCAGGCGAGCACGAGCGGTCCGCTGATGCGCTGCAGTGCAAGGATGTCGGTGCCCGCGATCGTGCGCTCCGGGTTGGCGCACGGCAGCGCCCTCCCGTGCTGGATGAGCAGCGGGCTGCCGGCGGACGACGTGCACTGGAGCGCCGTCGCCCCGCTCGCGGCGAACGCGCCGTGGACCCGATCCGGGTCGTTCGCGGCGAACCAGAGGGCCAGCGACGAGGCACGACCGGTGCCGTACACGAAGATGCGTCCCTCGTCCACGACGGGAAGGGAGGAGAACCAGGTCAGCACGGCGTCGAACGTCTCGACCGAGAGCGCGGCGGATCCGGGGATACGTCCGGCAGGGACGAACGCCGGAAGCACGACGACCGGGAAACCGGCCGACGCGATCCGGCGCGAGACGAACGCCCCCGACGCTCCCCCGTCGTCTCCGTCGATGACGATGACGCCGGGGCGCAGGTCGACCGGCGTGGGCACGGAGTCGACCAGTGTTCCGACCGACGCGGTCGGCGCGAGGCCGCTGGCCTCCGGGTCGCCGGTGCCGATCAGGTCGCTTCCCAGCAGGTCTCGGCTGATCGTCCCCGCCGAGAGCGGCGCGCGGTGGAGTTCGCCGGAGGCCACCTGGTGTCCCGCCTGCTCCGCCGAGAACCGCACATCGAGGGGGCTGTACACCCACTGCGCCTCCAGCTGCTGCTGGCTGAGCGACGGTCCGGTCAGGCTCCAGAGCAGACCGGAGCTGTCCGGGCGCGGGTAGGGCGCGGCCGTCGGCTCCTGCGACCACAGGCGGACGGTCCCCGTGGGCGGAACCGCGTAGACCGCCCGCGACGACCACGCTCCGGCGTTGGAGCGCGCCCGCGCGGTGAGCACGACCGGCTCGCCCGGCTGCAGCCCGACGACCTGGATGCCGACGGGCTCTGTGATCCCGTCACCGAAGCGGCTGAAGACGAACCGCGCGCCCGCTCCCGGGCCCGTCGCGCAGGCCGAGAGCACGAGGGCCGCGACCGCTGCGACGACCGCGACCCGCAGCAGCCGTCTCACGGGTATGCGCGCGGTCATCCCAGCACCGCCCGGAGCAGGTCGCGGCCGACCGCGTTCCAGAACGCGATGCGAGCCTTCTCGGTCGGCTGGCC
Organism: Leifsonia sp. NPDC014704; assembly: GCF_043083605.1. NCBI lineage: Bacteria > Bacillati > Actinomycetota > Actinomycetes > Micrococcales > Microbacteriaceae > Leifsonia > Leifsonia sp. NPDC014704. The sequence continues at coordinate 1,915,426 of NZ_JBIBYW010000001.1, forward strand.
ACCGACCGCCGGGAGGTCGATCGGCAGACCCGGCGGCACGCTGACGGGATGCGTCGCCCCGTCGGCGTAGATCGTCCTGTCACCGGGGCGCGGCTCTCGGGTGGCCGCCAGGGCGCGCTGCCAGGCGCACGCTGAGGGCAGAGTGATGTCCTGCGTCCCGCACGCCAGGACGACCGGTCCGTCGACGCCGGCGATGGACGGCACCGCGGTGGGGACGACCGTTCCCGCGTCCGAGAGGCAGGGAAGGCCGGACGAGTCCTCGAACACCGGGGCCACCCGTGCCGCCGGCAGGCACAGCAGTGCAGGCGAACCGCCGGCCACGAACAAGCCGTGGATGCGGGAGGGGAAACGGGTCGCCGCCCAGACGGCCAGCTGTTCGGCCGCCCCTGTTCCGTAGAGGTAGACGCGGTCCTGCTCGATATCGGGGCGCTCCGCGAGCCAGTCGAACACGGCCTCTACTGTGGTGTCCGCGACGATGCCGGTCGAGCGGACGCCGTCCGCCGCCGCGGCGACCGGGATGCGCAGCACCGAGGCGCCGAACTGCGCGATCACCGGGGCGACGTAGTCTCCGGACGCGCCCGGCCGCGCGTCGTCGAACATCAGGACCACCGGCGTCTGCGGGTGCTCCAGGCTCGCGGCGCTGTAGAAGGTGGCGAGTGCGACGTCCTCGTGTGTCTGCCGCGGCAGGCGCGGATCGATCGCCGGCCGCAGATCGCGCGTGTAGATCGTGCGCGCCGCCAGGGACGATGCCAGCCCGTCGAGCTCGAACGAACGGGAGGCGACGACCCGGCCCGCGTCGGAGGCCGCGACGGTGACGCGGATGGTGTCCCGCATCCACTGCCGGGCAGCAGCCTCGCCCGACAGCTGCGGTCCGCGCAGCGTCCAGAACAGCCCCGCCGAGTCCGGCTCGGTGAACGGCGCAAGCTGGGGCCGGGCGGACGCGAGATCGAGCGTCCCCGACGCCGGGACCGTGTAGGTCGCCGCGGAGGTCCACGTTCCGTGCGCCGTGGCGAGGCGCGCGGTCAGGCGCAGCCGCGCCCCCGGCTCGGCGCCCACCAGTTCCAGGGGGAAGGGCCACAGCACCGCGCTGTAGCGGACGAGCGGAGAGGTCACGAACCGCGCGCCGGCACCCGCATCCCCTGCGCCGCATCCGACGAGCACGGTGATCGCGACCAGCGCGGAGGCGACAGCGGCCGCGATCCGCGGCAGCAGTCGTGGGCGGCGCGCGGTGGACACGTGTCGCGGCATCCCGTGCCGTTCGCCGTCGCCGCGCCGTCGCCGCATGGCCTCTGCTCCTGTCAGCCCCCGGTGGCTTCCCGGACCGCCGCGAGCGACTGCCGGGAGATCTCGAGTTCTTCGTTCGTGGGCACCACCAGCACGGTCACGGCGGAGTCGTCGGCCGAGATGACCCGCGCGTCGCGCGACGGGCTCGCGTTGCGCTCCGGGTCGAGCCGGATGCCGAGCACCTCCAGCCCGGAGAGCACCTCCGCGCGGAGCGCCGCGTCGTTCTCGCCGACTCCGGCTGTGAAGGTCAGCACGTCGAGGCGTCCGAGCAGCGCGGTGTACGCACCGATGTAGTGCTTGAGGCGGTGAACCGTCACATCCAGCGCGAGCCGCGCAGCCTCATCCCCGCGGCCCGCCGCCTGCCGGACGTCGCGCATGTCGCCTGTGCCGGAGAGGCCGAGGAGCCCGCTCCGGCGGTTCAGCAGCTCGTCGAGGTCGTCCGTCGACAGTTGCGCGCGCCGCGCCAAGTGGATGAGGACGGCGGGGTCGAGGTCGCCCGACCGCGTGCCCATGACGAGGCCCTCCAGCGGGGTCATCCCCATCGACGTCTCCACCGAGCGCCCGCCATCGACCGCGCACGCGGACGCGCCGTTGCCCAGGTGCAGGACGATCTGGCGCAGCTCGCCGAGCGGGCGGTCGAGGATGGCCGCCGCCGTCTCGGAGACGTACTTGTGCGATGTGCCGTGGAAGCCGTACCGCCGCACGCGGTGGCGCTCCGCCAGTTCAGCGTCGATCGCGTACGTGTATGCCTCCGGCGCGAGCGTCTGGTGGAACGCGGTGTCGAACACGGCGACGTGCGGGACGTCCGGGAACGCCTTCTTCGCGGCACGGATGCCCTCGAGATTCGCCGGGTTGTGCAGCGGAGCGAGGTCGGAGAGGTCCTCGATGTTGATCTCGACGAGCGGCGTGACGATCGTCGGCTCGAAGAACCGCTTGCCGCCGTGGACCACGCGATGGCCGACCGCATCCAACGGGTTCTCGTCGAGGCTGGGGCCGTCCGCCGCGAACGCGTCGAGCATGGCGCGGAACCCCGCCGTGTGGTCCGGGATCTCGAGCGTGCGCTCGCTCGTGCCGTTCGGCCCGCGGTGCGTGGTGTGCCCGCTCGACTCGCCGATGCGCTCCACCAGGCCCGAGGCCAGCGACTCTTCGGTCTCGCTGTCGATCAGCTGGTACTTGAACGACGACGAGCCGCTGTTGACGACCAGGACGGCGCTCATGACAGGGCCGCCTGGATCGCGGTGATCGCCACGGTGTTGACGATGTCGTCGACGGTCGCCCCGCGGGACAGGTCGTTGATCGGCTTCCGGAGACCCTGCAGCACCGGGCCGATCGCGACGGCGCCCGCGCTCCGCTGCACCGCCTTGTAGGTATTGTTGCCGGTGTTGAGGTCCGGGAAGATGAACACGGTCGCCCGCCCGGCCACCTCCGATCCGGGCATCTTCGCGGCGCCGACCGCCGCATCCGCCGCCGCGTCGTACTGGATGGGCCCCGCCACCGCGAGCTGCGGCGCGCGCTCCCGTACCAGCTCGGTCGCCGTCCGGACCTTCTCGACATCCGCCCCGGCGCCCGAGTCGCCGGTCGAGTACGACAGCATCGCGACGCGCGGTTCGATCCCGAACTGCTCGGCCGTCCGCGCGGACGAGACAGCGATGTCGGCCAGCTGCTCGGAGGTCGGGTCCGGGATCACGGCGCAGTCCCCGTAGACGAGCACGCGGTCGGCGAGGGCCATCAGGAAGACACTGGACACGACCGAGACGCCCGGGGTCGTCTTGATGATCTCGAAAGCCGGCCGGATGGTGTGCGCCGTCGTGTGCGCGGCGCCGGACACCATCCCGTCGGCGAGCCCCAGGTGCACCATCATCGTGCCGAAGTACGACGTGTCGGTGATCGTGTCGGACGCCTGCTCGATCGTGATGCCCTTGTGCGCGCGCAGCCGGGCGTACTCGGTCGCGAACCGCAGCCGCATCACATCGTCGAACGGGCTGAGCACCTCGGCTCCGGAGAGGTCGAGGCCGAGCTCGATCGCCCGCGACCGCACCTCGAACGGCTCACCGAGGATGGTCAGCTGCGCGACCCCGCGCGCCAGCAGGGTGTGGGCGGCGCGCAGGATGCGGTCGTCCTCCCCCTCGGGCAGCACGATGTGCTTCTTCGCGGCCCTCGCGCGCTCGATCAGGTCGTACTCGAACATCAGCGGCGTGACCACGTCGTGCCGGGAGACGTTGAGGCGCGCGAGAAGTGCGCCCGCATCCACATGCCGTTCGAACAGGGCGAGCGCGGTGTCGTACTTGCGCTGCGAGTCGGCGGCGAGCCGGCCACGCGCGTGCGTGATCCGCACGACCGTGTCGTACGTGTCGAGCCCGGTCCGCACGATCGGCAGCGGCGAGCGCAGACCGGCGAGCAGCCGCTGGATGGGCTCCGGCAGGTCGAACCCGCCGTTGAGGACGATGCCCGCGATCGACGGGAAGGTGCCGGACGCGTTCGCCATCAGCACCGCCAGCAGCACCTCGGTGCGGTCACCCGGCACGACGACGACGGCGCCGTCGACCAGGCGCGGGAGGACGTTGTTCATCGACATCCCGGCGACGACCACTCCCAGCGCCTCGCGGGCCAGCAGCGCCTCCTCGCCGGCGATCAGGGTCGCGCCGGTCTCCTCCATGATGGAGCGGATGCTCGGCGCCACCAGGAACGGGTCCTCCGGGATCGCCCACACCGGCGGGCGGTCCGCACTGCCGGCCGCGACCGCCGCCGCACCGACGACCGATCCGACGGCGGAGACGATCTGCTCCAGCATCCCGTCGTCCGCCCGGTTCGCGATGACGGCGAGCAGGCCGGCGTGCTCGGTGCGCAGCTCGGCGACGGCGATCTCGGCCAGCTGGCGGAGCTCCTCCGGCGAGCGCGGGTCGGCCTGACCGAGGCGCTCCCCGAAGCCCTGGCCGATGCGGCCGCCCAGAACGAGCAGCACCGGCGCGCCGAGGTTCGCCGCGATCCGGGCGTTGTACCCGAGCTCGGTGGGGCTGCCCACGTCCGTGTAGTCGGAGCCGAGGATGACCACGGTGTCGCAGCGCGCCTCCACAGCGCGGAAGCGCTGCACGATCTCGGCGAGGGCCGCGTCTGCGTCGGTGTGGACGTCCTCATACGTCACACCGAGCGCGTCCTCGTAGGAGATGTCCGCCGTGATCCGCTGGAGGAGCAGCTCGAGAACGTAGTCGCGTTCGTCCGTCGACCGCGCGATCGGGCGGAAGACACCCACCCGCTCGACGGAGTGACGCAGGGACTCGAGCACGCCGAGGGCGACGGTCGACTTGCCGGTGTGACCCTCGGCCGAGGTGATGTAGATGGAGCGCGCCACGTCAGCCGATCCGCTCGATCGCCGGGATGCCGTAGCGCTCGTCCAGCACCTCGTCGCCCGGCAGATACAGGCGGAGGATGGGGCGGAAGCGCCCGCTGGGCGCCGGCAGCCAGTTGGCAGCCGCCTTCTCGTCGGTCGGTCGGGTGGCGCTCATCGTGATGGTCAATCCTCCGTCGTCGTCGTACACGAGCCCGCGGGTCCTGTCGCCGACCGAGTAGCGGTCGATCGGGTTGGCGACGAGGTAGTAGTGCGGGAGGTCGTACATGGTCAGCGACCAGAAGGCGCCCACCGGCGGCGTAGGGCTCAGCCGCAGGCGGTAGACGTGCTCGCCGCTGAGCGGTTCGCCGTCGGCATCCTCGTAGGTCATGATGTAGGCCGCTTCGTAGGCGTGGTTGCCCCACAGCCCGCCGAGCGCCGCCGCGGCGCGGTGCGCGTACCGGGTGCGCGGGTCGTGCAGCTTCCACTCGGGCGCGTCGATGGCGCCGAGCTCGAAGAAGTCGAGGTTGTAGTCGAAGACGTGGAGGTTGACCGCCCAATGGTCGGTCAGGGTTCCGGAGGTGCGCAGGGCGGACTCCAGTGCGTCCTTGCCGAGGGCGTACCCGGCGGCGAGCGCCTGGCGCACACCCTCCGGCTGTTCAGCGATCGTGTACGGGCTCACCAGCCCGAGCGGTGCGTACGACTCGAGCGCGGGCCGATCGCGCAGCGCCGGCGGGAACTCCTGCGACCACACGCGCAGCTTCTCGAAGAAGTCGAGTGCCTCGCCCTGTCCGCCGTCCACCGCGGGGACGCCCTGGGGCGGAACGAGCGTCTGGTGGAGTGGCGTCAGCGTGAGTGCGTCCTGCAACGCGTGGACGGCGGGCAGGTCGTCGGCGCCGTCGACCGCCCAGCGTCCGACGATCGTCGCGACGCGTGTGGGGAAGCGGATGGCCGGGAGGCCGGAGGTGTCGGGCGCGACCTCATCGTCGGGCGGAAGCAGCAGGAACTCGCCACCGCCTCCCCCGGTCGCCCGGGTGCCGATGTAGGCGAAGTTGTTGGTCCAGGCGTCCACGAACTGCAGGACGAAATAACGGTCACCGGCAGGCGGAACGCTGAGCCTCACCGGCCCGACCCCCAGATCGACCTGGGCGATCGAGTAGACGGTGTCGTTGTTGATCGAGACGAAGGTGTCATCGGGTCCCGCCAGCTCGCGAGCGTGCCCGAACGAGTTGTACGGCGTCGGAGGAACCGACCCGATGCCCTCCTCCGTGAACCGCACGACCTGCTCCAGGTCGAACACGAGCGGGAAGCCCACCACGTACGCTTCGGTCGCCAGCTCGGTCAGCTGTTCGGTCACTGCGGCACCCCGTCCATCCATCGCTCCACGGGAGACACGAATCATTCTACGGGGTGTAGAAGATCCGGGACTGCTGGCCACAATATACGCGGCGGCGGTGACACACGGCTGGACATGAAAAGACTCCCCACGCACCCGCCAGAGCCCGGTTACCCTTGCTGCGTTTCCGCCCTGGGGGAGTTGGCCTGGATGGCGCCACGTGGGGAGCCAACAACGATTGTAGCGGCTGCGGATGAAGGCCGCGTGCACGAAGCCCTCCGGCGTTCGGGTAAGATACTGGGAGCCGCCGGCCGCGACAGCGAAAGGCGACGACCAGGAGAATTCGCCTAGTGGCCTATGGCGCACGCTTGGAAAGCGTGTTGGGTGCAAGCCCTCGGGGGTTCGAATCCCCCATTCTCCGCCACATGCAAGGATGCGCCGCCCGGTGCGCGCGCAGCGTCCATCCGGGGTTCGAATCCCCCATTCTCCGCCACATGCAAGGATGCGCCGCCGGGTGCGCGCGCAGCGTCCATCCGGGGTTCGAATCCCCCATTCTCCGCCCCATTCAAGGATGCGCCGCCGGGTGCGCGCGCAGGGTCCATCCGGGGTTCGAATCCCCCATTCTCCGCCATTCGGGATGCGCCGCCCGGTGCGCGCGCAGCGTCCATCCGGGGTTCGAATCCCCCATTCTCCGCCACATTCAAGGATGCGCCGCCCGGTGCGCGCGCAGCGTCCATCCGGGGTTCGAATCCCCCATTCTCCGCCGATTTCCCCAGACTACAAAGGGCCCCGACTTCCGCGTGATTACACGGAAGTCGGGGCCTTTGCTGTTTGTTACGGATGCCGAGTCAGCCCTCCGTGCCCACACTTTGCCCAAATTTTTCTGATGCCCACCCTCATTGAGACGCATCGCGACCCTTGTCAAGGTCGTCGTCGAAGAGATCGGCGTAGGTGTCCAGGGTCATCGCAGCGGACTTGTGGCCGAGCATCCTGTGGACGGCTTTGACATTCGCGCCAGAGCTGACGGCCAGGCTCGCAGCGGTGTGCCGGAGGTCGTGAGGAGTGAGGCGTTCGAGCCCGGCTCCGTCGAGCACGGTCAAGCCGGTTTGCGATTCAATCGTGGGCAAAAAATGTGCACACCTGGGAACGGCGATGGTGGATCCGGGCGATCGTTACGCGGCAGGCCCGCTCGCCAGGGTGATGTCGGCCGTGTGAGAGGCGCCGGCGGCGTCGGTCCACGTCAGGCTGATCAACTGGCCCGGGGTGAGCGAGCTCAGCGCTTGGGTCAACGCCTGCGCCGAGGCGATTGGTGCGCCGTTCAGGGCGATGATCGTGTCCCCGCCCGTGAGCCCGGTGCGGCCGCAGGGGCGCCGTCGATCACCCCGGCGATGGGGGACGGTGTGAGCACGATGCGACCGCGAACCTCTCTGTTCTCCAACCGTCGGTGCGCGTCCGCGGCGGCATGCAGCGGAACGGCCTCGACGGGGACGAGAACCTCGCCCGACCGGACGAGCTCCACGGCCCGGGCGGCGAGGGCTTGAACGCGCTCCGGCTCGGCCTCGATCAAGGCGGCGATGTTGAGCCCGACGACTCCGACGTTGTTGAGCCAGATATCGGTGGTCCCCACCATCAACTGATCGGCGTCGGAGGCGTTCCCCACCGCCATCAGCCGCCCGAGCGGTCGTAGCAGGCTCAGGGCCGTCGCCCGGAGCGGGCCGCCGATCGGATCGACGACGACATCGAACCAAGCCTGCGACCCACTCAGGTTCTCGATGAGAACGACGTCGTCGTATCCCAGGGCCCGGGCGTCCTGGATGGACGCGGCGCGTGAGACCGCGCCGACGACCTCTCCGGCGCCCAGCATGTGCGCGACTGCCGGGAAAACGCCAGCCAGACCTCCGGTCGCTCCGAGCACGAGCACCCGTTCGCCCGCACGCAGTCGAGCCGCTTCGCCCAGAGCTGCGAGTGCCGTGACCGTGTTCGGGACGGTCGCCACAGCGGTCTCGGCCTGGATGCCGTCCTCAGGGCCGAGCGGGAGGACGACGTTGACGGGGACGACCACGACCTCGGCATAGCCCGCGGTTCCTGGCCGGCTCATGGTGACGACCCGTTGGCCCGGCACCCATCCGCCGACGCCCAGCCCCACCTCGGCGATACGACCCGCCACCTCGATCCCCGGAATGAACGGGACGCCGACCAGCCCGTTCAAGCCGTCACGGCGGAACAGCACATCGATCAGACCGACGGCGGCGGCTTCGACCCGGACGGTGACCTCCCCGGGCCCTGGCCTCGGCTCCGTCACCTCCGTCAGATGCAGGACCTCCGGCCCGCCATACTGCTCCGCCATGACTGCTCGCATGTGCGATCCCCCCTCTCCGCCGGCTCGATCCTAACGACCGCCGGCCCCTCGACCCGTTGTGCATCCAGTTAGTTCGGAACATACTGAACTTACTGGACTACGGAGGCGGGATGAAGAACGACGAGCGCGTGCTCGAGTGGGTCGAGCGGATGGCGATGTTCTGCGCCGCCGAATACGGGGTCCCTCCGATCGCGGGCCGCATCCTGGGATGGCTGATGATCTGCGACCCCCCGGAGCAGTCCGCCGGGCAGATCGCGGCAGCGATCGGCGCGAGCAAAGCGTCGCTGGCGACCAACATGCGAGTGCTGATGGACGCGCAGTTCGTGCGCCGGCGTACGCGTCCACGCGAGCGGACGAGTTACTACCGCGTGGACGACGACGCCTGGGAGATGGTGATCCGCCGTCGGGTCGCCAGCCTGACGGAGTTCCGTGACATCGCCGCGGACGGTATGACACTGGCCGGAGCCGACGGCGGTCGCGCTGAGCGTCTCCGCGTGGCGCACGACGTCTACGACTGGATGGTCGACCGGTTCACCGATGCTCCGCGACCCACCGAAGGCAGGCCAACGGAGAGGACGAGCAGATGACCCGGAAGGCGATCATCGTCGGTGCCGGAATCGGCGGTCTCGCGGTAGCGGTCGGACTCCGGCGCGCGGGATGGTCGGTGACCGTGCTCGAGCAGGCGCCCGAACTGCAGGAGCTCGGCGCCGGCTGGTCCTTCGCTCCGAACGCTGTGCGGGCGGCGGACGCACTGGGCGTGGGCGAACGGTTCCGAGAGGTCTCGGTGCCGACAGCGGCAGGGTCCACGCTGCGCATCCCGAACGGCGACTACCTGATGCGCTTCCAGCCCGGGCGGGATACGCCCCTTCTGGCCAACCACCGAGCCGACCTGCAACGCGTACTCGCCGACCAGCTCCCCGCGGACGTCGTGCGCACGGGCGCGCGGGTTACCGCCGTCGATCAGTCCGGGCAGACGGCGAGCGTCACCTACGAGACCTCCGCGGGGACGCGAACGGCCGAGGGCGATCTGCTGGTCGGAGCGGACGGCATCCGCAGCGCGGTGCGTCGCGCGGTCTGGCCGGACGCGCCCGGCCCGGTCTTCCAGCGCATCCTGTGCTGGCGGGGCGTGACCGAACCGGGTTTCGCGTGGCCGGACGGCGGTCCAGGAGGCTTCCAGACCTGGGGCCGGGGCGCCCGATTCGGCGCGCATCCGCTCACCGGTGGGCGCGTGTTCTGGTTCCTCACTGTGCGCCAGGAGCAACCCGGGGTGCGGTACGGCGACAATCTCGCCGAGGTACGCCGCCGCGTCGGTGCGTGGCACGACCCGATCCCGGCGCTCCTCACCGCCACGCCGCCGACCGCCGTGCTCTGCCACGACATCTTCGACCTCGACCCCCTGCAGACATTCGTGAACGGGCGCGTCGCTCTGCTCGGTGACGCAGCTCACGCGATGACACCCTTCCTCGCGCAAGGCGCATGCCAGGCGCTGGAGGATGCGACCAGCCTCTCCGCCGAGCTGGACCGCGCCTCCGACCTCCCAGCGGCCTTGGTGCGCTACGACGGCGATCGGCGCGCGCGGACCCAGATGGTTGCGCGGATGGCGAGGCAGGACCCGAAGGTGAGCCTGTCCACCAGCCCGCTGACGTACGGGCTGATGACCCGGCTCACGCGTCTCGTCGGCGGTGGGATCGCGAACCGGAAGGCCGCACGCCTCTGGGAATGGTCTCCACCCATCACGAGCGCATCGTGACTCGATCGAGAGGAGAATGATGCCCTCCAAAGTGCTACCGACGATCATGAGAACCGAAGAGGCGTTTGATACGACAGCGAGGAACCGCATCGCCTTTTGAGATCTGGGCGAATTACTGAGATAACGGGAGATGCGACTTTCGCGGGATTACGCGGACGTAGCCCTCTTTCCAAGTCGCTCTGGGGCCTTGATGGGGGTTCGAATCCCCCATTCTCCGCCATTTGGGATGCGCCACCGTGTGCTCGCAGCGTTCATCCGCGGTTCGGATTCCCGTTCGAGACCAACGCTCAGAGCAGCGCCGAGATACCCGTCGCCACACTGTAGATCGCGAGCCCCGCGAGCGCGCCGACGACCGTGCCGTTGATCCGTATGAACTGCAGGTCGCGGCCGACCTGGGTCTCGATCTTGTCGGTGGTCTCGGCCGCATCCCACGATTGCACCGTCTCGGTGATGACGTGCGAGATGTCGCTGCGGTAGGTCGTCACCAGGTGCAGCGCGGCATCGGTCAGCCGGGTGTTGAGGGATGCCCGCATGTCGTCGTCGGCCAGGACGCGGCGGGCGACGTCGGCGACGAAGGCCTCCGCGCGGCGGCGCAGGTCGCTGTCCTCCTCCGAGAGCGCATCCAGGGCGGCCGTGCGTGCGGCTGACCAGGTGGATGCGGCGAGTTCGCGGATCCGGGGGTCATCGAACGCGCGACCCTTCGCCGCCTCCAGGCGCTCGATGGTCGCCTCGTCGTGCTGCAGCCGGTCGGTCAGCTGGGCGAGGTAGTCGTCGAGCGAGCGGCGGAGGCGGTGGTCGGGGTCGTCGCGCATCTCACGGACGAACCGCCGCGCCTCCGCGTGGAGACGCTCATCGATGACGCGATCCACGAACGACGGCAGCCACGACGGGAGACGCCGCGAGACCACCGGTCCAAACGCTTCCGGATTCGCGGCGAGCCACTCGTCCAGCCGGTCCAGCAGGAGGTCGACCGCCTCATGGTGGCCGCCCGAACTGAGCACACGCTCCCCGAGCCGTCCGAGCGGCGGGCCCCACTCCGGCGCGACGACGTGCGTGCGCACGACCGACTCGATCGCCTCCCGCATCCGGTCGTCGTCGAGCAGCGCGGCGAGCCCGGTCATGCCGCGGAAGGACTCCGCCACCACGCGGCGCGAGTTCTGCGGCTCGGAGAGCCAGTCGGCGACCGCGCCGGCGAGGTCGATGCTCCGCAGCTTGCCGGCGACGACCTCGTCCGAGAGGAAGTTGGTCTCCACGAAATCGCCGAGGGTCGCCCCGATCTCGTCCTTTCGGGTCGGGATGATCGCCGTGTGCGGGATGCGGAGCCCGAGCGGATGCCGGAACAGGGCGGTCACAGCGAACCAGTCCGCCAGCGCTCCCACCATCGCCCCCTCGGCGGCGGCGCGCACGAAGCCGAGCCAGGGGTAACGGTCCTGCAGTGCGAAGGCGACGGCGAACACGACGGCGGCCACAGCGAGCAAGCTTGTCGCGAGCGCCTTCATCCGCCGCAGGGCGAGGCGGCGTTCGGCGTCGGTCGGGAGCATGGCGGTCACGTGAACTCGGCGTCCTGGATGTGCACCTCGAACCTCCCGGGCATGTGGAGTGTGGACGAACTCCACCGTACTCACGCTCCGGCCGACGACACTCCGAGCGGGCCATCGCCGTCTTTCTAGGAGATGCCGTCGTCCTCCGCCACCAATACGCCGTCGCAGAACGCCCGGGTCGGCTGGGGGCGAGCGAAGGATGCGAAGAGCGGGCGCGACTTCTCGATCCGGATGGCGTGGCGCTCCACATTCCCGACCGTGAATTCGAAGGTCCGGCGGAGATGAAGGCTGAAGGTGATGAACTTCTTGATGATCACCGCGCGGTCGACGGCGATCGTCAGCCAGCCCCACATCTGGTCGAACGCGAAGTCCACGACATGCTTCTCGTCCTGGCCGACGGTGAACGAAAGCGTGTGCGTAGTCACGACTTTCCCCGGACGACGCCGCACAGACCGTCGAGAAGGATCGCGGCTCAGTGCGATGAACAGGAAGACCGCCCACGCGATCAAGACGAACGCGACCAGCAACAGCAACCACGCACTCCGGGCACCGTCGGAGTTCAGGAGGAGCCACCCGCCTAGGGCAGCGGCGGCCAGCACCACGAAGGCCCAGGCGCATGCGACCACCGCCGGGCGAGAATCGCTCATGTCGTGATCATAATGACCGTCCGGTTGCGTAGGAGAAAGTGGCCGAAATCTCCGACGGGCCGCGGCGGGGACGGAGATTCGGGGCGTGAGCCGCAGGATCTCCGCTGGGTTCCGGATCTCCGACGGAGGGCCGCGGTCAGGGCGTCTGCACGGACCGGCGGACCAGGAAGACCGTCGCGGCGACGGCGGCCAGAGCGATGGAGACGGTGGTGACCACGCCGAGCGGGAGGATGCTCAACGACCCGGCGACCCCGACGAGCGGAGCGGCCACTCCCCCGAACGCGAACCGCGCGGCTCCGAGCAGGGAAGACGCCGTGCCCGCGATCTGCGGATAGTCCGCGAGCGCCAGCGTCGTCGAGGGCGGGCTCGTGATCGCGGTGCCCGCCGCGAGCAGGAAGAGCGACACGACCACCACCCCCAGCGGCACGGCCGTGAGGCCGGCGAACAGGAGTCCCGCCGCGCCGACACCCGCGACCACGAGGCCGACGATCAGCGTGCCGGTGACGCTCCAGCGCTCGCTGAGCCGTCCGGCCAGGTAGCCGAACACCATGAATCCGGCCGAGTTGAGGCCGAACGCGAGGGCGTAGCCCTGCGGGGAGAGACCGTAGACGCCCTGCAGCACGTAGGTCGCGCCGCTCAGGTACGCGAAGAGCGCGGCGTAGACGAAGCCCTGCGCGACCACCGCACCGACGAACCGGCGGTCGGAGAGCAGCAGCCGGATGTCGCGGCCGATCACCGCGAAGCCGGCCGCCGTGCGAGCGTCCCGGCCGAGGGTCTCCGGGAAGCCGACCGCCACCCACAGGAGGATGACCGCACCGATGACGGCGAGGACCACGAACAGGCCGCGCCAGTCGAGAACGGCGGTCAGAGCCCCACCGAGGAGCGGGCCGACGATCGCGGCGAACCCGCCGATGACGGTCAGCCGTCCGTAGAAGCGGATCAGACGGCCGCCCTCGTAGACGTCCCGGCCGGCGGCCTGGGCGATCACGATGCCGACCCCGCCCGCGAGACCCTGCACCAGCCGGGCGGCGACGAGTATCTCGATGGTCGGACTCACCGCGCACAGCGCCGAGACGACAATGTACGCCGCCACCCCGATCAGCGCCGGTCCGCGCCGTCCGAACCGGTCCGAGAGCGGACCGGCGATCAGCTGCCCCGCGGCCAGGCCGATCAGGCACGCGGTCACGGTCAGCTGCGCCAGCGAGGTCGCCGCGCCGAGCTCGCTCGTCAGTGCGGGCAGCGCAGGAAGGTAGAGGTCCATCGAGATGGGCCCAAACACCGTGAGCACCAGGAGCAGGGTCGCCAGCGGGCGGCCGACGCGCACGCGGGAGACGGAGGGGGAAGTGAGGGAGGCTGTCACGCACTCAAGCACACCGTGATCGGCGCCATCGAGGGAGTCCCTGACGAGAGGTGTACTGGCAGGGCATCCCATGCCCGGTCGCAGCGACCTAGGTTCGAGAGAATGGACGAGCGAACCTGGACACCCGACGAGCTGCACGCCATCGCGGCGACCGACGACTTCCACATCGCGCCCTTCCGGTCCGACGGCGTCACGCTCGGCACCCTCACCTGGATCTGGTCGGTGGTCGTCGATGACGGCGTCTACGTGCGCGCCTACAACGGGACGGGTTCGCGCTGGTACCAGTCGGCGCTGGCGCAGCGCGCGGGGCGCATCACCGCGGACGGCATCCAGAAGGACGTCGCGTTCACGCCGATCGACGACACGGCCCTCAACGACCGGATCGACAGCGCCTACGAGGCGAAGTACGGTTCGAGCCCCTACTACCCGCCGATGGTGACCGCGAAGACCCGGGCGGCCACTGTCCGGGTCGACCCGCGCTGATCGGTCCCTGACCGCGGCCCCGGGAGGGTCGATCAGTGCGCGAGCGCCCGGCGCCGTCAGCCGACGGCGCGCACGATCCGCAGGTCGTCGAGCGAGAAACGGCCATCGGGCATTGCTGCGCGGATGCTGTCGTCGCTGAACGGTCGTGATGGCCGCAGCTCGGGCGGCAGCTCGGGGGCGTGCGGTGCCGACTCGGCGACACCCTCCGCGAGCATCCGCGCCTGCGCCTTCGCCACCAGCGGCACCACCATGGTCCACTCGGTCAGCTGCGCCAGCGCGCGGATCGTCCAGACCGGCGCCGGGAAGAAGATCGGACGGCGGCCGGCGACGCGCGCGATGCGGCGAACGGCCTCGCCGAGGGTGAACTCCTCCGCCCCCATCACGGCGACGGTCGGTTCCGCGACCCGGCCCTCCAGTGCCGCCACCAGTACGTCGACGGCGTCGGCGACCGGGACCGGGCGCACGGTCCGCTCGCGGAAGCCGACGGTGGCGAAGGCGGGAAGCGTCCGCACCGCCCGGGTCACGTGGTCCACCATGTGGTCGCCCGGGCCGTAGACCATGCTCAGTTTCAGGATGGTGTGGTCGGTCCCCGAGGCGCGGATCAGCTCCTCGGCCGCCCACTTCGACTCGTGGTATCCCGAACCGCAGTCGGGCCGTGCCCGCAGGAAGCTGACCATCACGATGCGGCGCACGCCGGCCCGCCGCGCTGCCTCGATCACCGCTCGGGTGCCGTCGATGTGGATGCGCTGGAACGTCTGGTCGCCGATCTCGCGGTTGATCCCGGCGCAGTGCGCGACCGTGTCGCAGCCCGCGAAGGCCTCGGCGAGCGCATCCACGTCGTCGATCTGGACTCCGGTGCGTCGCGAGACCACGATGGCCTCATCGCCGAGACGCTCGGCGAGGTGGCGGCCGATGAAACCGGTGCCGCCGGTGATGGCTGTCCGCATCTCTCACTCCTTCGCTTATTAGCAATGTAGCTAAACTGTATATAGCAATGGTGCTATAGTGCAAACATGACAGACTCAGCGAGCGACATCTTCGCAGCGCTGGCCCACCCGACCCGGCGGCAGATCCTGCAGGACCTGAAAGACGGGGAGCTCGCGGCCGGCGAGATCGCGGCCCGCTTCAACGCGACAGGGCCGACCATCTCCCGGCACCTCAGCGTGCTGCGTCAGGCGGGTCTCGTCACCGAACGACGGGATGCGAACCGCATCCTCTACTCGCTGGCCGGGGAACGGCTGGCGCTCTCGGTCGGCGACTTCCTATCGACCGTCTGCCCGGAGCAGATCGTGCTGCGCGAGGTCCGCAAGCGGGGCACCGCACGGACCGACGGGAAGAAGTCGGCAGCGACCGCATAGCGGTCAGCTGAGCAGTTTCGGAGAAGCGCCGCAGACCCTGTCCGCTCTACGGTCGGACTATGACGAAGACAACCGAGACCTCATCCGCGGCTCCCGCCTTCACTGACGAGGAGCGCGCCGCCATGAAGGAGCGGTCGAAGGAGGTGAAGACCGCGCGCAAGGGCAAGACCACGCGCGAGGACGATACCCGCGACCTGCTCGCCAAGATCGCCGAGCTCCCGGAGCACGACCGATCACTTGCGGAGCGCATCCACACGATCGTCACCGAGACGGTGCCGGACGTCTGGCCGAAGCTCTGGTACGGGCAGCCCGCCTACGCCATCGGCGGCAAGACGTTCTGCTTCTTCCAGCCCGCGTCGAAGTTCAAGACGCGGTACTCCACACTCGGCTTCAACGACCCGGCGAAGCTGGACGACGGGCCCATGTGGGCGACGGCGTTCGCCATCCTCGACCTCGGGCCGGAGGAGGAGCAGCGCGTCCGCGAACTGGTGGGCAGGGCCGCCGGCTGATCCTGCGGGCGGCGGTGCCGCCCGTCCCACGAATGGGTGTCCCCCAAAATGCCGCTACCGGACGTGTGCGGTTTGGGCGAGGCTCGTCTGGTGAGTGAACCAGCCGAGGTGGGGACGGATGTGGCAGTAACCCCTGAGACCGTCCTCCGCCCGCACCGGCACCTGTTCACACGCGGCATCGTCGCGGTGCTGGCCCTCACGACACCGGTGTTCGCCGTCCTCTACTGGCTGACCATCCCCTCCGGCGCCTGGGTGTTCGTCCTCATCGCGCACCTCGTCGTGATCGCGGCGACGGTCGTCGGCGTGGCCTCGTTCCTCAACACGACCATCAGCTATGGGCCGGACGGCGTGCGCGAGCGCGGATTCTTCGGGCGGACGGTGCACGTCGGTCACGGCGAGGCGGGCGCGGTGATCCTGGTTCAGGTCTACGAGCGCAGCACCCTCGACGTCCTCCCCCAGCTCTTCGTGGCGTCACCCGAAGGTCGGCTGCTCATCCGCATGCGTGGCCAGTTCTGGTCGGCGGACGACATGGAGCGCATCGCGGAAGAGCTGGATGTGCCGGTCACCCGGCCGGAGGAGCCCATGACGCACGGACAGCTGCGTCGGGCGTGGCCGCGCCTCCTGTACTGGTTCGAACGCATCCCGGTCGGTCGCTGAGCCACCCGAGCGCTGCCCGCCGGAGCCCACGTCATGCGCCGAGCCGGCGTGCCAGGATGACAGGGTGACGCCGCGCACCGAGGTCGAACCGCGCAGCAAGGGCCTGCTCACTCCGAGCCGTGTCGCCCCGGCCGCGCCCGTATCCATCGCGCGGCATGCCGCCGAGGGACGTGCAGCCGCGTTCGTGCGGCACTACTGGCTCCCCCGCTGGCAGCTCCCGGACGGGACGAGCATCCGACAGGACGTGCTCGAGTACCCGACGGCGAACCTCGTCGTCGAGGAGCGGTCCGCCGCGCTGTACCGGGCGCACCGCGGGATGAGCTCCCGCACCTTGGAGGGCTCGGGATGGGCGCTCGGCGTGCTCCTTCATCCCGGCGTCTCGCAAGGTTGGACCGGCGCATCCCTGCGCGGTCTGCCGCCCGTCGTCCCGCTCGACCGGCTGCCGATCGGGAAGGGCGCAGCGGGGATGGTCGCCGCTGTCCGCGAGCGCATGGCCGGCGACGACGACGCGGGCGCGATCGCGGCCTTCGAGGCGTGGCTGGACGGCATCCCGGAGCCCGACGGGGACGCCCGCCTTGTGGACCGCATCGTCGCAGCGGTCGAGGGCGACCGCACCCTGCTCCGCGTCGAACAGCTCGCCGACCGCTTCGGGCTCGGCGTCCGGCACCTGCAGCGCCTGGTCGCGGGCCACATCGGCTTCGGGCCGAAATGGCTCATCCAGCGCTACCGGTTGCAGGAGGCGGCGGCCGCGCTGCGCTCGAGCGCCCCTCCCTCCCTCGCAGATCTCGCCGCCGAGCTGGGCTATGCCGACCAGGCGCACTTCAGCCGGGATTTCACGTCGGTCATCGGCGCGACCCCCGGCGCCTACGCCGCGGCCGAGGGGCAGGAGTGACCGACCTCGACGCCGCGCTGTCGCCGTGGCGCGAACGTTGGCGACTCGACCCCGACGGGGCGGCGTTCGCGACACCGTCGAGCGTTCTGCAGCCCGTCCGGCACCGTGGGGAGCCCCTCTTCCTCAAGGTCGCGACCGCTGAGGAGGAACGGGCGGGCGGAGCCGTGATCGCCTGGTGGAGCGGCGAGGGAGCCGCGGCCGTCGTCGAAGCCGACGCGGATGCTGTGCTCCTCGAGCGTGCGACCGGGGCCCGCAACCTCGGGCAGCTCTCGCGCTCGGGCGCCGCGGGCGACGACGAGGCGACGCGCATCCTCTGCCGGGCCGGTCGCCGGCTTCACGCAGCGGGAGCCGGGCAGCGGCCGGACGGCCTCTTCGACCTCCGCCGCTGGTTCCGCGACCTCCTGCGCCGAGGGAATGCGGCCGGCGGCGAGCTGTTCGACGTCGCCGCGCAGGTCGCCGAGGAGCTGTTGCGGCATCCCGTCGGGGACGTCGTGCTGCACGGCGATCTGCACCACGGCAACGTACTCGACTTCGGGCCGCGCGGGTGGCTCGCGATCGATCCGAAGCCCCTGCACGGCGACCCCGGTTTCGACGTGGCCAACATCCTCTGCAACCCCGACCCCGCGACGGCGCTCGCGCCAGGACGTCTGGAGCGCGCGGTCACGGTGATCGCTGCGGAGACGGGCTGGAGCGAGGACAGGGTGCTGCGCTGGGCGCTCGCCTGGGGTGCATTGTCCACGGTCTGGGCGGAGCAGGACGGCGCCGCGCACGCCTCGGCGGCCGGGGTGGCGCAACGGGCGCGAACGCTCCTCGGGCTCTGAGCCCGGCTCCACGTTCCGGCCGCGGCTCAGCGGCGACGGCGGGTGCCGAAGATGCCCTCGACCACGCTGCCCAGGATGTCGCGGGTCGCCTTCGAGCCGAGCACCTGCTCCAAGACGGTCTTCGACGAGCCGGATGAGGTGCGCCGCGTCGTGCTGCGCGGCGAGGTCTGGCGCAGGATCCGGTCGTACTCCTTCTGCGCGGCGCGCTCGGCCGCCTCGCGCGCCTTCGCATCGGCCTTCGCCTGCGCTTCGGCTGCCTTCTGCGCCTCGGCGGCCGCCTTGACCGCGGCCTCGTCAGCGTCCGCTTTCGCCGCGGCGGCCGCGGCAGCGTCCAGCTTGCGGCCGAGCATCTCGCGGGCGGAGTCGCGGTCGAGCGGGGTGCCGTACTTCGCTTGCAGCGGGGAGGCGGCGATCGTCGCATCCACCTGCTGCTCGGGAGCCGGAGACATGGAGCCCTGCGGTGCGCGGAGGCGCGTCCAGGCGACCGGCGTCGGTGCGCCCTTCTCGTTCATGACCGTGATGACGGCCTCACCGGTGCCGAGCGATTGCAGCACCTGGGCGAGGTCGTAGCCGGAGGTCGGATACGTCGACACCGTGGCCTTCAGCGCTTTCGCGTCGTCCGGTGTGAACGCGCGCAGCTGGTGCTGGACCCGCGAGCCCAGCTGCGCGAGCACATCGGACGGGACATCCTTCGGCGTCTGGGTGACGAAGAAGATGCCGACGCCCTTCGAGCGGATGAGGCGGACGGTCTGGGTGATCGCCGCAAGGAAGTCCTTCGAGGCGTCCCGGAACAGCAGGTGCGCCTCGTCGAAGAAGAACACCAGCTTCGGCTTGTCGAGGTCGCCGACCTCGGGGAGGTCGTTGAACAGGTCGGCGAGCAGCCACATCAGGAACGTGGAGAAGACGGCCGGTTTGTCCTGCACGCCGGGCACCTCCAGCAGGCTCACGACGCCCGTGCCGTCAGGTGCCGTGCGGAGGAACTCGGCCGTGTCGATCTCCGGCTCGCCGAAGAAGGCCTCGGCGCCCTGGTCGGCGAAGGCGATCAGCTCGCGCAGGATGACGCCGACGGTCGCGCCGGAGAGCCCGCCCAGCCCCGTCAACTCCTCCTTGCCGTCGTCGCTCGCCAGATAGGTCAGCACGGCGCGCAGATCGGCGAGGTCGAGAAGCGGCAGCCCCGCCTGCTCCGCGTAGTGGAAGACCAGCCCGAGGCTCGACTCCTGCGTCGCGTTGAGGCCGAGCACCTTCGACAGCAGCAGCGGTCCGAACCCGGCGACCGTCGCCCGGATCGGCACCCCGCGGCCGACGCCGCCGAGTGAGAAGAACTCGGTCGTCGCCGCGTGCGGTGCCCAGTCCTGGCCGATGCCGCGGGTGCGTTCGAGCAGCTTGTCGTTCGCCTCGCCTGGTGCCGCGATGCCGGAGAGGTCGCCCTTGATGTCGGCCGCGAACACGGGGACACCCGCCGCCGACAGCTGCTCGGCGAGCACCTGGAGCGTCTTGGTCTTGCCGGTGCCGGTCGCTCCGGCGACGAGGCCGTGACGGTTGGTCATGGCGATCGGGATGCGGATCGGCACATCCGGCAGCGGGTCGCCGTTGACGAGGGCGCCGAACTCCAGCACGTCGCCCTCGAACGCGTAGCCGGCACGGATCGTCTCGACGGCTGCGGCATCCAGGGGGCCGGAGGTCGGCGGCGGGGCGGTCGTGGGCGCCGCGGATCCGGGTGTCGAGGTCGACGCTGCTGATGCGGTCGCCGCGGCCGCCGCGGTCGAAGCGGCCTCCCGCAGCGACGCGGCCTGAGCCTCCGCCGCGGCCGACGCCTCCTGCGCCCTCCGGACGGCCTCGGCCGCCTCCGCCTGCAGCCGCTCGGCCTCCTCGGCCGCCGCCAGTGCTTCCGCCTGCGCCTTCGCCAGCGCGTCCGCGTCGCTCATGCGGCTCACTCTACTGGCGCGTGACGGTGTGCGAGCCAGAAGGGATGCGGCTCCGCGGCCTCTCTCGCGAGGCGGTGCGCGAGCGGTGTCCAGACGATCACGGCGACCCCGGCGCCGAGCAGCAGCCCGCCGATCGTGTCACTGATCCAGTGCGCGCCGAGATAGGTACGACTGACCGCCATGAGGACCGCCCACACCACCCCGAGAATCCACACCCACACCCTCGGGAACAGGATGCCGAGCACGACCACCATCGTCGCCGCATTCGCCGTATGCCCGGATGGGAATGAACCGGTGTCGGCGTTCACGAGGATCTCCGTCGGCCGCGCCCGACCAACGGTGTGCTTGATCAGCTGGACGCAGACGACCGACAGCACGCTCGCAATGGCGAAGAACGCGGCGCCCCACGGCCTTCGGAACGCGAGCAGCATCAGGAAGATCAGGACGGGGATGACCACCGATCCGAGGATGCTGCCGCCGACGTAGTTGAAGAACAGCGCCGGTCCGAGCCAGAGCGGGGAGCGGTGCTCGACGATCTCGCCCATCCATTCGGCGTCGATCGCGAACGGCTCCCGGGGGCGGAGCGCGATGATCAGCCCGAGTCCGACCACGACGACCACCGCGACCGACCCGGCGACGACGGGCCACCTCCGCGTCACCCGGGCCGCTTTGACGACGTCGTGTCCTTCGGCGTCCTCGGGCGGCGGAACGGGATGCGGTTCTGTCATGCGCCCAAACGTACCCGCGCCGGCATGTCCGCCCCACCGTCGAGTACACGAAAACTGCACACGAATCGCCGCGCGCGCGTGCAGTTTTCGTGTACTCGACGGTGGGGCGGTGGGCGGTCGGCGCTAGTGGGCCAGTTGCGGGACGCTGCGCGGACGGACGACGATCCACAGTGAGGCGATCGAGACGAGCGCGCAGACGGCCATGACCGCGCCCATCGGTGCTGCGCTGCCGACGCCGAGGATGCCGACGACCGGCGACACGATCCCGGCGATGCCGAAGTTGGCCGCACCGAGCAGGCTCGCGGCCGTCCCGGCCTCGTGACCGTGGCCGTTGAGCGCGAGCACCTGGACGCACGGGAAGCCGAAACCGCAGGCGGCGATGAAGAACCACAGGGGGATGACGGTGCCCCACAGTCCGACGTGCGACTGGTCGAGCACCACGATGGTCACGGACGCCACGAACATGACAACGGTGGAGCACGCCAGGATCCACTGCGGGCCCACGTACTTGGTGAGGCGCGCGGACGACTGGACGCCGATGATAATGCCGATGGAGTTGATCGCGAACAGCAGCCCGTACTCCTGCGCGTTGAACTGGTAGATCTCCTGGAAGATGAACGAGCTCGACGAGAGGTAGGAGAACAGGCCGGTGAAGTTGGCGGCCCCGACGATCGCGATGCCGACGAACACGCGGTCGCTCAGCACGGCCTTGTACCGCTGGCCGACCGTCGAATGCCCGGCGTCCTGGCGCCGTGCCTTGGGCAGTGTCTCCACGATCCAGAGGGCGACGCAGATGATGACGAACAGGCCGTAGCCGGCGAGCACGACGAAGATCCCGCGCCACGGCATGACGAGCAGCAGCCAGGAACCGAGCACGGGCGCCAGCACCGGCGCGAGGCCGTTGACGAGCGCGAGGCGGCTCAGCATCCGGACCAGCGGACGCCCGCCGAAGAGGTCGCGGACCATGGCCATCGCGACGACGCCGCCCGCCGCGGCGCCGATGCCCTGCAGGGCGCGCGCGACACCGAGCAGTTCGACGTTCGGGGCGATCGCGGCGGCCAGGCACGCGATGATGTGCACCCCGGTTGCGACCATGAGCGGCGTGCGCCGGCCGATCTTGTCCGACCACGGGCCCACCAGCAGCTGGCCGACGCCGAAGCCGATCGTCGTGGCCGTGAGGGTCAGCTGGATGGCGGCGGTGGAGACGTTGAAGTCGTTCTGCAGCGTCGGCAGCGCGGGCAGGTAGGTGTCGATCGTGAACGGGCCCAGTGCGGTGAGCGCGCCGAGGATCAGGATGTAGGCGAGGCGCTGGCGACCGGAGAGCGAGTCTCCGGGATGCACGACGGTGGTCACGAAAGGGTCCTTGGCAGGTCGAGGTGGATGAGGCCGCGCCCGCCGTCGGACGCAATGAGAACAGCACCGCGGGGAAGCGGTGCTGTCGGGAGTGGTGGTTCGAATCGATTCGATTGATCGACTACAAGGAATCCTATACCGTGCAGGCCCCGAATGTGAACGTGCGCATTGACTTTCCGTTCGCCCAGATTCGTGCCGAATGTGCGTTATGGCGGCGACAAAGCGCACATTCGGCACGAATGTCCGCCCTGCCTGCCCGCTTGAAGCGCAGATTTGCGCCAAATCTCGGTTGTGGAGGCGCCAAAACGTAGATTTGCGCCAAATCTTGCGGAAGAGGGGCGGAGGGATGCGGTCAGGTCAGGTCAGGTCAGGATGCGGGCGCGGCCAGCAGCGGACGGAACGCGAGTTCGGCCGCGCCGATCATGAGGATGTCCGCGCCGAGCCCCGCACGCACGATCGAGAGCCGCTCGGCGCTGGCGGCGAGCGCCTGCTCCCCCACGAGGCGCGGCAGCCGCTCGGGGTCGAGCGCGTGGAGCGCACCGAGGAACCCGCCCAGCACGATCAGCTGCGGGTCGAAGACGTTGGTGGCATTGCGCAGCGCCGTCGCGAGGAAGCCGACCTGGCGGTCGACCTCCGCCGTCACGGCCGGATCCCCCGCCGCGATCGCCGCCGATAGCGCCCGGTCGAGCTCCTCGGGGTCGGCCGCATCCATCCCGAGCACGCGCAGCAGCGCACCCTGGCTCACCTCGGTCTCGAGGCAGCCGATGGCGCCGCAGTGGCAGCGCACGCCTGCCGAGTTGACGAGCGTATGCCCGAGCTCACCCGCATACCCGCTGATCCCGGTGAGCGGCGCGCCGCTGACGATCACCCCGGCCCCGATGCCCGACGCGCCGCCGTTGAGGTACACCAGGTCGCTCGCGCCGCGTCCTGCGCCGAAGAGGCGCTCGGCGTCGGCGCCGAGGCTCGCATCGTTGGCGGCGAGCACGCGGTACCCGGTCGCGGCGGCGAGTTCTGCGGCGAACGGCTCCTCGGCCCATTCGAGGTGGGGAGCGAGCCGCACGACGCCGTCCTCCTCCCGCACGAGCCCGGGAACCGCGACGCCGATCCCGACGACGCGCGAGGCCTTGGCGAGGTCGGCGCGCAGTCCATCGACGACCGCCGCGGCGATCGCCACCGCCTCCGCGGCCGAGGGGATATGCCCGGTCGGGTACCGCACGCGCCGATGCACGGTCGCATCCAGACCGACCACGCCCACGGTCACCGCGTCGATCTCAGGGTTGATGGCCAGCGCGACGACGCGGCCGTCCGGCGCGACGACCGGAGACGGCCGCCCGACCCGGTTGCTGAGCTCCGGCTCGCGCTCCTGCACGAGGCCCAGCTCCGCCAGCTCGGCGACGAGGGCACCGACGGTCGACCGATTCAGCCCGGTCGCCTGCGTGAGCGCCGAGCGGGCCAGCGGGCCCTCGCGGTGGACGAGCCCGAGCACGGTCGCAAGATTGTGCCGCCGCACCGTGTCGAGGTTCGTCCCCGTCGCCCTGCCGTTCATTCTCCGCGTAACTGTACCGTCGGGGCGGGGCTCCGGTGACGCGGGCGCCAGGCGCGCGCCCACGTCACCGGTCCGCCGGGCCGGATGCTCCGGCTCAGTCGAGGGTCGCCGTCCCCGACTCCGAGGCCGCAGTGCGGCCGGTGACCGCATCCCGCAGCGTGAAGGGATTCCCGCTCGGCCCGGTCGCGGTCAGCGCCTCGCCGCGACGGGTCACCGTGTAGTCGGCGACCTCGCCGTCGGGGGTCGTCACCGTCACGGTGCGCTCCCCGTCCGGTCCGGGATAGACCGCCAGCGTGAGGTCGGTGCGGTAGTCGTAGTCCGGGCGGTCGTCGCGGCCGCCGAGCGGCAGGACGGCCCCTTCGCGCACGAACAGTGGGATGCTGTCGAAGCCGTGGGTCTCGCGCAGCCAGCGTCCGCCCTCCACCGTGCGGCCCGAGAAGTACTCGGTCCAGGTGCCGTCGGGCAGGTAGAACTCGACCTCGGACGGCGAGAACACGGGCGCGACCAGCAGGTCGGCTCCCAGCATGTACTGGCGGTCGAGGTAGTCGACGGCCGGGTCGCCCGGGAACTCCAGCTGCATCGGCCGCATGACCGGCGTCCCGGCGACGTGCGCCTCCTGGCCCGCGGCGAACAGATACGGCATCAACCGCAGCTTCAGCTTCGTGAACAGGCGGGTGACCTCGACGGCCTCCTCGTCGAATGCCCACGGCACCCGGTACGAGTCGCTGCCGTGCAGGCGCGAGTGGCTCGACAGCAGCCCGAACGCGGTCCAACGCTTGAAGACGCCCGGGTCGGGGGTGCCCTCGAAGCCGCCGATGTCGTGACTCCAGAAGCCGAAGCCGCTCAGCGCCAGCGAGAGACCGCCGCGCAGGGTCTCGGCCATCGACTCGTAGCTGGAGGTGTTGTCCCCGCCCCAGTGGACCGGCAGCTGCTGCCCGCCTGCCGTGGCCGACCGCGAGAACAGCACCGCCTCGCCGACACCTTTCGCCTCCTGCAGCACCTCGAACACGGCTTCGTTGTAGAGCTGCGTGTAGAGGTTGTGCATGCGCTCGGGCGACGAGCCGTCGAAGTAGTCCACCTCGAGCGGGATGCGCTCCCCGAAGTCGGTCTTGAAACAGTCGACGCCCTGGGCCACCAACCCTCGCAGCTTGTCCTGGTACCAGCGGGTCGCATCCGGGTTCGTGAAGTCGACGAGGCCCATGCCGGCCTGCCAGAGATCCCACTGCCAGACATCACCGTTCGGTCGCTTCACCAGGAAGCCCGCCTCGGCCGCCTCCGCGAACAGCGGCGAGCGCTGCCCGATGTAGGGATTGAGCCATACGCAGACCCGGAGGTCTTTGTCGTGCAGGCGCGCGAGCATCCCCTGGGGGTCCGGGAACGTGCGCGGGTCCCACTCGAAGTCGCACCAGTTGAACTCGCGCATCCAGAAGCAGTCGAAGTGGAACACCGACAGCGGCAGGTCGCGCTCGGCCATGCCGTCGATGAAGGAGGTGACGGTCGCCTCGTCGTAGTCGGTCGTGAAGCTGGTGGACAGCCAGAGGCCGTACGACCAGGCAGGAACCGACGCCGGCCGGCCCGTCAGTGCGGTGTACCGCTCCAGGATCTCCTTCGGCGTCGGGCCGTACACGAGGTAGTACTCGAGGGTCTCGCCGGGCACCGAGAACTGGACGCGCTCCACCGACTCCGACCCGATCTCGTACGAGACGTGGCCGGGGTGGTTGACGAGCACGCCGTAGCCGCGGTTGGTCAGATAGAACGGGATGTTCTTGTACGCCTGCTCGCTGGAGGTGCCGCCGTCGGCGTTCCAGATGTCGACCACCTGGCCGTTCTTCACCAGCGGTCCGAAGCGCTCACCCAGGCCGTAGACCAGCTCGCCGACGCCGAGCGCCAGCTGCTCGTGAACGAACGTGCCCTCGCCGTCCACGGTCATGTAGCCGAGCGATTTGTGCCCGCTCGAGGTGAGCACGCGATCCCCCGCTGAGAAGGTGAGCGACCACGGCGCGCCGCGCTTCACCGTCGCCGTCAGGCCGCCGGTGGTGAGCACGCCCGCCGCGTCGTCGACGGACACGTGCGCGTGCCCCTCCTCGACGTTGAGATCGAAGCCGCGCTCCGGCCGCGTGCCCTGCCAGTGGTCGACGCGGACGCCGACCACGCCGGGCAGCGGCGAGGTGAGCGTGACGGTCAGGGTCGGGCGGTTGAGGGTGTCGCCCCGGCGCTCGATGACCTTGGCGGGTGCGGTGATCGTGATGCTGCCGCCGCCGGCGACCACGTCGTACGCCTCCTGAGCGTAGACGGGCGTGACGCCGTCGCGCAGCATCCAGAAACCATCGGTGAACTTCATGCGGTGACTGCTCCGGTTACTTGACCGCGCCGGCAGTGATGCCGCGGGTCAGGGTGCGCTGGAAGATGAGGAAGAAGACGAGCGTGGGGATGAGGCCGAGCAGCGCCGACGCGGATGTGGTGGTCACATCCATCAGCCGGTCGCCTTGCAGGGCGCTGATCGCGACCGGGACCGTCTGGTTGTCGTTGGACACAAGGAAGGTCAGCGGGATCAGGAACTCGTTCCACGTCCAGATGAAGAAGAAGATGAGCAGGACGCTCAGCGTCGGGCGCGAGATCGGGACGACGACCCGCCACAGGATGCGCCAGCGGCCTGCGCCGTCGAGCGACGCGGCCTCCAGCACCTCCTTCGGGAAGGTGCCGTACACGCTCGACAGCAGATAGGTGCCGAATGCGCTCTGGATCACCGTGAAGATGATGATGACCGCCCACGGATTGTCGTACAGGCCGACCTGCTTGAACATGAAGTACAGCGGGTAGAGCAGAGCCTCCTGCGGCAGCATGTTGGCCAGCAGGAACAGCACGATGATCCAGGTGCGCGCCTTCACCCGGCCGATGCCGAGCGCGTAGGCGTTGAGGACCGACAGCACGACCGACAGCAGGGCGACCATCCCGGAGATGAAGATGGAGTTCCACAGCTTCTCGGGGAAGTTGACGCGGTTCCAGAAGTTGACGATGCCGTCCGTGTAGAACGACGTCGGCAGCTGCAGCGGACCGCCCGAGTTGTAGTCGGCCGGGCTCTTGAACGAGTTGATGAGGATCAGCAGGAACGGGAACGCGATGCCGATCCCGATGAGGATCGCGACGACGAGGATGACCCAGTCGGTCACGGTCTTGCGCGGCTTCTGCCGCTTCAGCCAACGGGGCTGGGCCGTCGCCGCATCCGTGCGGGGGCGCTCGATGGTGGTCGACATCAGATCTGGTTCTCCCTGCGCTCCGCGCGGTTCTGGGCGATCATGAAGAGGACGGAGACGGCGATGATGACCACCGTCAGCGCGGTCGCGATCGTGGCGCCGTATCCCACCTGCTGGCTCTGGAAGAACTCGCTGTAGGAGTAGTAGCTGGGCACCATGGTCGCCGTGCCGGGGCCTCCGCGGGTCAGCGTGTAGACCGGGCCGAAGACCTTGAGGGCCGCGATGGTGCAGGTCAGGGTGACGACGAAGATCTCGGGCCGGATGATGGACACGGTGATCGAGCGGAACCGCTGGAACCAGTTGGCGCCATCGAGCTCGGCCGCCTCGTACAGCTCGGGGTCGACCCGCTGGAGCGCCGCCATGAAGATGACGACCGGGTAGCCGATCTGCACCCAGACCATCACGGCCATGATGGAGGCGAGCGCCGTGTCCGGGCTGCCCAGCCAGTTGTGGGCGAACTGCCCCAGACCGACGGCCTGCAGCATGGTGTTGAGCGCGCCGTTGTCTGGCCGCAGGATCCAGCCGATCACGATCGCCGCGATGACGACGGGCAGGATCTGCGGAAGGTAGTAGGTGGCCCGCAGGAAGCTGGCGAGCTTGCCGCCGAACTTCTTGCCGACGAGATCGAACAGCATGGCGGCGAGGATGAGGCCCACGAGGGTCGGGATGACGACCATCGCGATGATCATCGCGATCGAGTTGCCGAACGATGTCCAGAACTTGTCGTCGCCCATCAGCCGGACCCAGTTGTTCAGCCCGATGAACTTCGGCGGGCGGATGCCGCGGTAGCTCGTGAAGCTGAGGTAGACGTTCCACACCAGCGGGACCAGGACGATCACCGTCAGCAGGACGAATCCCGGCAGCAGATACAGCCAGAACCGGCCGTGCCCTCGGCCGGGCACCAGCGCTTCGCTCTGCGCCCTCCGCTTGCGCCCTTCCGGCGCGCGCACGCTCACGTCGACCATGCGTTCTCTCCTTTGCGTTCCCTCGTGGCCATCCGCTCCGGAGTTTTTCGCCTCAACACGCCGATTGGGGGCGGAAAAACTCAGGAGCGGATGGCCTGGGAGTGTTACTGGTTGACGATCTGGTCGACGCCGTCCTGGTACTCGGAGCCGAGCTCCTTGTTGACCGCGGACGGGTCCTTCGTGCCGTTGATGAGCTCCTGCAGACCGGCGTTCAGCTGGTCGTAGAAGGTCGGCGTGGGCCAGTCGGGGTAGAACGCGATGCCGTCCTCACCGGTGAGGGCGTTGAAGTTCGCGATGAGCTCCTTCGACTTCTCGTCGGTGATGTCGCTCAGCTTCGCCGCCACCGGGATGCCGCCGTTGTTGCCGAGGATCGCCTGGATCTTAGGCCGCATGGTGATGTCGATGAACTTCTCGGCGAGGCCCTTGTTCTTGGCCTTCTCCGGGACGACCCACATGTTGCCGGCCGAGCCGGGCGAGAGCTTCGCGCCGGGGAAGAGGAACGTGCCCCACTGGTAGTCCTTGATCTCCGTCTGGAAGCGGCCGTACCACCAGCTGCCCGAGAAGAAGATCGGGTACTTGCCCGAGATGAACGCAGTGCCGGCGTCCTCGGCCTTCAGGCCGGAGGCGTCCTTGGAGATGTAGCCCTTCTGCACCCACTCGTCGACCGTCTTGGTGGCGGAGAGGAGCTCGCTGCCCTGCCAGTTCAGCTTGCCCTTGTAGAGCTGGTAGTCGTCGACGAAGGAGCGGTCGGCCTTGGTCAGTGCGAGCTGGTACCAGAGCTGTCCGAGCGGGTACTCGGCCGCCGACTCGGCGAGCGGGGTGACCCCGTTGTCCTTGAACTTCTGCAGCGCGGCGACGAACTCGTCCTGCGTCTTCGGCACCTCGATGCCGTACTTCGCGAACATGTCCTTGTTGTAGTAGACCTCGACGTACTCGCCGTAGTTCGGGATGCCGTACCAGGAACCTGCGCCCATGATTCCCTTGTCGTCGTAGCGCGACGTGGTCTGCAGGCTCGGCGCGAGCTTCTTGTCCCAGCCGTACTTCTTGACGGCGTCGTCGAGGTTGCTGAGCAGGCCCTGGCTGGCGAGGAGGCCGGCGGTGGCGTTGCCCTTGTTGTACTCGAGGATGTCGGGGGCCTGGTCCGAGTTCAGGACCTGGGACGCGGTGGAGCGGATCTGCTCGAAGGCCTTCGCCTCGAACTTGACCTTGGCTCCGGTCTCCGACTCGAACTCCTTGATGGCCTCGTTCCAGGCCTTGCCCATCGCCGAGTCTTCGCTCTCGAAGTGCCACAGGGTGAGGGTCTTGCCCTTCCCGTCGGTGCTGTCGGACGACGAACCGGACGTGCCGGAGCATCCGGCGAGCAGCAGGGCACCGGCGGCCAGAACGGCGCCGATTGCGAGGTGCCTCTTGCGCATCTGTTACCTCCTTGTAGTGGAGTGGACGCGCGTCTGCAGGCCTCGCAGCCACTCCGATGCATTTTGTTGGTGAACACAACATAAGCGACGAGAGAAGTGAACGCAAGTCTGCGTTTGGATGCTAACCCGCATAATTCCTGGGTAGAACAGTTAGTTTCCGGCAACAACATACGGGCCGTTACGGGCGCATTCTCGCCCGGCGGCACCCGCGGGCTCAGGCAGCGGCGAGAGCTCGGGCGGGATCCGCGATCAGGTCCGCCAGCACCAGTTCGGCCGCGCCGATGAGCAGCTGGTCCGTCCCGAGTTCCGCCTCGACCACGGTGACGCCCTCTCTCGCCGAGTGCACGACATCGTCGAGGAGGTCGGGTGCTCCGTGCGCGCGCGCGCCACGATAGAGCGCCGCGAGGAAACCGCCGAGCACGAGCAGCGAGGGGTTGAACACGTTGACGGCATTGCGCGCCGCGATCGACAGCAGTGCGTAGTCGCGCTCGATCACGGCGAGCGCCGTCGGGTCCTTCGTGGCGACCAGCCGGTCGGCGAGGGATGCGGCCTCCGCCGACGCGAGGCCCACCGCCGCCAGCAGCTCCGCCTGGGTGACCTCGGCCTCCAGGCACCCGCGCGATCCGCAGGAGC
This sequence comes from Leifsonia sp. NPDC014704, assembly GCF_043083605.1. Classification (NCBI taxonomy): domain Bacteria; kingdom Bacillati; phylum Actinomycetota; class Actinomycetes; order Micrococcales; family Microbacteriaceae; genus Leifsonia; species Leifsonia sp. NPDC014704. The sequence continues at coordinate 1,945,567 of NZ_JBIBYW010000001.1, forward strand.
AGTGCCGGCCGTCCGACCGGACGAACGTGTGCCCGAACTCCCCCGCGTACCCGGCGGCACCCGTCAGCAGACGGCCGCCGCCGATCGCGCCGCCGCCGATCCCTGACGCTCCGCCGATCATGTACACGAGGTCGTCGACGCCGCGCCCGGCGCCGAACGCGCTCTCGGCCCGCAAGCCCAGGACGGCGGCGTTCGCCGCCCAGACCCGGTACCCGGTAGCGGCGGAGAGCATCCCGGCCAGCGGTTCGTCCACCCAGCCGAAGTGCGTCGCCTCCCGGACCATGCCGTCCGATAGCCGCACCTGGCCGGGAACGGCGACGCCGATCCCGGCGATGCGGATGCCCGACTCCCCCGCCAGCATCCCGGCGATGCCGGCAGAGGCCAGGGTGACGGTCTCCGCGGCCGACCGGGCCGACGCGGTCTCGATGCGGACCCGCTTGAGCACACGGCCGCCGAGACCGACGAGGCCGACGATCACCGCATCCACTTCGGGGTTCACGGCGACGGCGGCGACGCTGCCCGAGACCCGGACGACCGGGCTCGGCCGGCCGGCCCGCCCGCCGCCGGGTGTCTCGTCCACCTCGACCAGGTCGAGGGCGGCCAGCTCGGCCACCAGGTCTCCGACCGTCGATCGGTTCAGCCCGGTCAGGCGCGTCAGGTCGCTGCGCGACAGGGCGCCGTCGCGGTGCACCAGACCGAGCACGGTCGCCAGGTTGCTGCGGCGCAGTGCGTCCGTGGCGCCGCCCGAGGACGGGCGCACGGTGCTCAGCTCGGATGCGGACATGGAATGACCATAACGCGCGGCGAACGGCCGCCCGGTCACCGGGTTCGCTCGTTCACCAGCTCTCGGGACGCGCACCCAGCGGCACCGGGGCCGGCCGCTCGACGGTCGACGAGAGCTCCACCACGGTGTGCGTCGACCCGGCCCGGATCACCGACTCCATGATCTCGAGCACGTGGAAGGCGAGCTCGCCGGAGGCCCGGTGGGGGCGGTCCGTCTCGATCGCCCGCGCCATGTCGGCGAGACCGTAGCCGCGACCGGCGTCCGCGTAGCCTGCGGCCACCGGCACCTCGTGGAACTCCCGATCGTCCGCCGTCGCCAGCTCCACCGGGTCCGAGAACATGTTCGGGTCGGGGACGGCGATGGTCCCTGCGGTCCCGTACACCTCGAACTTCGGCGTGCGCGTCGCCCACACCTCGAACGAGACGGTCACGGTCGAGATGACGCCGGACGCGTGCTCGAGGAGGGCGGTGACGTGGGTGTCCACCTCCACCGGGATGGTCGAGCCGGCGAGCGGGCCGGTCGCGACCGTGCGCTCGCGCGTCGACCGGCCGGTCGCTCCCGACACCCGCACAACCGGACCGAAGAAGCTGACCAGGCTGGTCAGGTAGTACGGCCCCATGTCGAACAGCGGGCCGCCGCCCGGCTGGTAGTAGAACGCCGGGGCGGGATGCCACAGCTCGTGACCGGGGGCGCTCCAGGCGACGGCCGCGGCGACCGGGTCGCCGATCCGCCCGTCGTCGAGCAGCGCGAGCGCGGTCTGGATGCCGGTTCCCAGCACGGTGTCCGGAGCACTGCCGATCCGCAGGCCCTGCGCAGCAGCCCGCTCGAGGACAGGCGCCGCCTCCGCGGTCGAGAGGGCCAGCGGCTTCTCGCCGTAGACGTGCTTGCCCGCTGCGAGCGCGCGAAGGGCGACCTCGGCGTGCGCCTGCGGGATGGTCAGGTTGAGCACCGCGTGCACGTCGGGATGTGCGAGCAGCTCGTCGACCGAAAGCCCGAGCACGCCCTGCTCGGCGGCGACCGCGGAGGCGCGCTCCACATCCAGGTCGGCGACGGCGGTCAGACGCAGGTTCGGCAGCTGCGGGAAGTGCTCGAAGTACTGCCGGCTGATGTTGCCGACGCCGATGACGCCGATGTTCAACGGGACGCCCACAGCATCCCCCTCTCGATGATGGTGCGGACGGGCTGGCTCTCGACGATCTCCAGGCGGTGGCCCGGCGCGGAGACGAAGATGCGGCCCTTGCCCCACTGCCGGGTCCAGATCGCCGGCGCGGTGACCGGCCGATTCCACGCATCCCAGGGGCGGACGCTCTGGGTCGTCGTCGCGAGGACGTCGTTGTACTCGTCGCTGAGCACCCAGTACTGCTCGGTGACCAGGTCGAAGTCGTCGATCCCCTGCGTGATGGGATGCGTCCGGCCGTAGTCCGTGATGTGCACGGTGTACGGGATGTAGTTGTCCGACTGCTCGCCGACGCGCTCGGCCGGATCCTTGCCCGCGTGATGGGCGAACTGCCCGCCGATCATGTGCAGGTAGTCGGCGTTGTTGCGGTATGAGTCGGCGATCCCGCCGTGCCAGCCGGCCATCCCGGTCCCGTTGAGCACGGCCCGCTGGAGGCCGCGGAACTCAGGCTCCTCGATCGTGTTCATGGTGTTGACCTGCACGACGAGGTCGACGGTGTCCATGAAGGCGTCGTCCGCGTAGACGGCCGTGCCCTCCTCGACCCGGGTGTCGAAGCCGTTCTCGCGCAGGAAGGGGAGGAACAGCTCCGTGGTCTCGACGGGCATGTGCCCATCCCATCCTCCGCGGACGATCAGTGCCTGCTTGCTCATGCTTCCTTCCGGTGGTCGCCGCCGGCTCCTGAGTTTCTCTGCTTTTCGCACGCCATTCGGCCGAAAAACTCAGGAGCTGCGGGCGTGGTTCAGGGGATCGGGGTCCAGGCGCTGCCGTCGGCGGCGCTGCGCTCGACGGCGTCGAGTACACGCTGGATGTGGAGGCCGTCGGCGAACGACGGCTCGGGGTCGGTGCCGGACGCGATGGCGGTCACCAAGTCGACGACCTCGTGGCTGAATGCGTGCTCGTAGCCGATGGCGTGACCGGTCGGCCACCAGTTGGCCATGTAGGGATGCTCGGGCTCGGTGACGATGATCCGCGTGAAGCCCTGCTCCCCGGCCGGAGCGGTCGCATCGTAGAACTGCAGTTCGTTCATCTCCTCGAGGTCGAACGCGATGGCGCCGCGCGATCCGCTGAGTTCGATGCGGAGCGCGTTCTTGCGGCCGGTCGCGTACCGGGTGGCCTCGAAGGCTCCGATGGCGCCGTCCGCCTCCCCGCCTTCGAGCCGGGCGGTGAACCAGGCGGCGTCATCGACGGTGACCTTCCCGCGCTCGGTGGATGCGGTGCCCGAGAGTCCGACGCCCTCGCCGAGCAGCGGGCGCTCCTCCACGAAGGTGGTCAGGGTCCCGGAGACCGCGCCGAGGTGGGAGCCGGTGAGGTGCTCGATGAGGTCGACGGCGTGCGCCCCGATGTCGCCGAGCGAGCCGGAACCGGCGAGCGCCTTGTCGAGGCGCCACGTCATCGGGCCGTCCTCGTCGCGCAGCCAGTCCTGCAGGTAGAGCGCGCGCACCTGGCGGATGGCGCCGAGGCGGCCCTCCTGAACCAGGGAGCGGGCGAAGCCGATGGCCGGCACCCGGCGATAGCTGAACCCGACCATGGAGCGGATGCCGCGGGCGGCGGCGCGCTCGGCGGCGGCGGTCATCGCCTCCGCCTCCGCGACGGTGTTGGCGAGCGGCTTCTCGCAGAGCACGTGCTTGCCGACGTCGAGGGCGGCGATCGCGATCTCGGCGTGGCTGTCGCCGGGCGTGCAGATGTCGACGACGTCGATGTCGGGGTCGTCGATCACGGCGCGCCAGTCGGTCTCGGCGCGCTGCCAACCGAACCGGCGGCGCGCATCCTCGACCCGCGCCGCGTCGCGTCCGACGATCACGGACATGACCGGCTCGGCGGGGAGGTCGAAGAAGCGGGGTGCGGTGCGCCAGCCCTGCGAGTGCGCTGCGCCCATGAACCCGTATCCGATCATGGCGACCCGGAGCTGCGGCTTGTCGTCGGTCATCGTCGGCCCTTCGTCTGGCGGTACCCGTGCGACGGTAGTTCGCGCTCGACGAGCGAGGCAAGTTTCCCGACGGTGTTGGAAAACTTTCGTCAGGTGGTGGGCGCTGCCGTCGACCCACGCTCGACCAGGGCGGTCGCGAGCTCCAGCCGGGTATTGTCCACATCGCCGGCGCGGAGGCGCAGCGCGAGGCGCGTCGCCTCCTCCGCCATCTCCTGCAGCGGTTGCCGCACGGTCGTCAGCGGCGGACGCGCCCACGCCGCGGACGGTGCATCGTCGAAGCCGACGACCGACACATCCCGGGGAATGTCGAGGCCGAGCGCGAAGGCGGCGTCGTACACGCCGAGCGCCTGCATGTCGTTGCCGCAGACGATCGCGGTCGGGCGGTCCGGCGACGCGAGCAAGCTGCGGCCCTCCCGTTCGCCGTCCTCGCGCGAGAACCCTCCGCCGCCGATCTCCGACGGCACCGGGAGACCCGCCTCCTGCATCGCGGACTGGTAACCGGCGATTCGAGCGCGCGAGCACATCAGGTCGGCCGGCCCGGCGATGGCGGCGATGCGCCGGTGGCCGAGCGCGAGGAGGTGGCGGGTCGCCGCGACGCCTCCCGCCCAGTTCGTCGCTCCGATCGCGGGAACGTCGGCCGGAGGATCGCCCGCCGGATCCACGACGACGAACGGGATGTTGCGGGTGCGCAGCTGGCGCCGATGGTCGGCCGTCAGATTGGAGAACTGCAGCACGATCGCGATCGGCTTGCGGCGGAGCACCCCGGTGATCAGCTCGTCTCCGACGGCGTGGTAGTCGCCGATTGTCGACAGCGTCATCGCCAAACCGTTCTCACGCGTGACGCGCTCCACGCCGCGGATGACCTCGACGGACCACTCGCTGCCCAGGTCCTCGATGACGAGTTCGACGGTCTCTCCGCGTTCCGCATCCACACCGCGGCGGGCGTACCCGGAGTCGTGCAGCAGCTCCTCGACGCGTCGGCGGGTGTCGGCGGACACGCCGGGGCGGCCGTTGAGCACCTTCGACACCGTCGAGAGCGACACGGACGCCTCACGTGCGATGGCCTCCAGGGTGGGGCGTGTCGGAGCGGGCATGCAGCCACTGTCGCACACGCGGCGACTCGTCCGGCCGCTGCGACGCTCGGCCCTGGCTGTGTCACAATGACGCCCAGCCTGCTGCCGTTCGTGCGAAAACCGTTCAGAAAGCGAGACCGATGCCGCTCACCGACCTGACCCACTCCGAACTGCTCGCCTTCCGCCCGGAGGTCGAGGAGCCCGCCGACTTCGACGCGTTCTGGGAGCGCACGATCGCCGAGGCGCGGGCCGCGGGCGGCGTGCCGGAGCTGACCCCGGCCGACTCGCCGGTGACCCAGCTGCGCATCGACGACCTGGTCTTCCCCGGGTTCGGAGGGGAGCCGGTGCGCGCCTGGGTGTCGCGGCCGCTGCACGACGACGGGCCGCTCCCCGCGGTCGTGCAGTACCAGGGGTACGGCGGCGGCCGGGGGCTGCCGGGCGAGAACGTGGCGTGGGCGCTGGCCGGTTACGTGCACGTCTTCGTCGACACCCGCGGACAGGGCAGTGGATGGGGCAGCGGCGGAGACACGCCCGACCCGCACGGCTCGGGTCCGGCCACTCCGGGCGTGATGACCCGGGGCATCCACTCGCCGGAGACGTACTACTACCGCCGCGTGTTCACGGACGCCGTGCGGGCCGTGGACGCCACGCGGTCGCTGCCGTTCGTCGACCCTGACCGCATCGCTGTGACGGGCGGCAGTCAGGGCGGCGGCATCGCGCTCGCGGCGGGTGCGCTTGCGGGCGGTGTCCGTGCGGTGATGCCGGACGTCGCCTTCCTGTGCGCGTTCCGGCGCGGCGCGGAGGTCGCGGCGGGTGGACCCTTCCTGGAGCTCGCCACCTACCTGTCGGTGCATCGCGACGAGGTCGCTGACGTGTTCCGGACCCTGTCGTACTTCGACGGGGTCAACTTCGCCCGCCGCATCCACGCGCCCTCGCTGTTCTCGGTGGCGCTGATGGACACGGTGGTGCCGCCATCGACCACCTTCGCCGCGTACAACCACCTCGCGGCGTCCGACCGCGCGATCGAGGTGTACCCGTTCAACGACCACGAGGGCGGCGGCGGCGCCCACTGGCGCACGCAGGCCGCCTGGCTGGCCCCGCGCCTCCGCTGACCCGCGGCGCGCCCCCTGCCTCTCTCTCTCCCCCCCGGACGATTTGCGCCAAATCGCGGTTATCACGCCGCGTAAGCCACGATTTGCGCCAGATCGCGGCGGGACCGGTGCCGGACCATCCCGTCGAGAATGCGCTGATTCGTGCCGAATGTGCGCTTTCGGGGCCGGAAAACGCACATTCGGCACGAATGTGCGTCAGGAGGGCGGAGCGGTGGTCGCGCGGCGCACCAGGCGGGTGGGGAGGCGGACGTGGATGCGCTCCGGCGTCTCCCCGCTCATCAGCCGGATCAGGAGGTCGGCGGCTGTCGCGCCCAGGCCCTGCATCGGCTGCCGCACGGTCGTCAGGGGCGGGCTGAATTGCGACGCCTCAGGGATGTCGTCGAAGCCGACCACCGAGAGGTCGCGCGGCACGTCCAGGCCGAGCTCGGCCGCGACCTCGATGACCGCGATCGCCGAGATGTCGTTCGCCGCGAACACGGCCGTCGGGCGGTCGGCCCGCCGCAGCAGCGGTAGTGCCACTTCGCGCACGGTGTCGTGCTCGTAGCGGCCCACGGCCACCAGCGACGGATCGAACGGGATGCCCGCCTCACCCAGCGCGCGGCGGTATCCCGCGTCGCGCAGGCTCGACGAGCGCAGGTCCGGACGACCGGCGACGAAGGCGATCCGGCGGTGGCCCAGCCCGATCAGGAAGGCGGTCGCGTTGCGCGCGCCGCCGAAGCTGTCCGACTCGACGGTGGGCAGATCGGCGCGACCGGCGTGCGGGTCGATGGCCACCATCGGGACGTCGGCGTTCGCGTTCACGACCGTCGGAGTGACCATGATCACGCCGTCGATGAGCGTGCCGCTGAGCCGGCTCAGCGACCGCCGCTCCCATCCCTCGCTCGACGGCTGGCGTGACCCGCTGTAGGCGAGCAGGTCGTAGCGGGAGTCGTGGAGCGCCGCGCCGACGCCCTTCAGGATCTCCGCGGAGAACGGCTCGAAGTCGGCGACGAGCACTCCGATGACGCCGGTGCGGCGAGAGCGCATGCTGCTCGCGACGAGGCTCGACTCGTAGCCGAGCTCCTGCACCACCTGCAGCACGCGCTCCACCGTCTCGACGGCGACACCGTAGCGGCCGTTCACGGCCTTCGACACGGTGGCGACCGAGACGCCTGCAGCGGCAGCCACATCGCTGATCGTCGGACGTCGTCCCATGGCGACCGAGCATAGCGTAGAAAAGGTTTTCGAAAACGTTTGACACCGCCCCCACCGCTTGCGACACTTCCGTCGTCCCCACCTCAACGAAGAGAACAGGTTGGAATCACATGAAAGGCACCAAGCTCCTCACCGGGGCCGCCGTCGTGATGGCCGGCGCACTCGCACTCACCGGGTGCAGCGGCGGCTCCGACAGCTCCGGCGACGGCAAGGTCAACATGACCCTCTGGCAGAACTCCACCACCGGCCCCGGCCAGGAGTTCTGGAAGAACGCCGTCGCAGCATTCGAGAAGGCGAACCCGAAGGTCACCATCAAGGTCCAGTCCATCCAGAACGAGGACCTCGACGGCAAACTGCAGACCGCGCTCAACAGCGGCGACGCACCCGACATCTTCCTGCAGCGAGGCGGCGGGAAGATGGCGGCGATGGTCAACGCGGGTCAGCTGATGGACATCACCGACAAGGTGTCGTCCGAGACCAAGAAGAACATCTCCGAAGGCTCGTTCAAGGCCGAGACCTACCAGGACAAGGTGTGGGCCATGCCCATCGCCGTGCTCCCGGGCGGTCTCTTCTACAGCCAGGACCTGTTCAAAGCGGCAGGAATCACCGACGCACCCAAGACCATCGACGACCTCAACGCCGATGTCACCGCACTGAAGGGCACCGGGGTCTCCCCGATCGCCCTCGGCGCCAAGGACGCCTGGCCGGCCGCGCACTGGTTCTACTGGTTCGCGCTGCGCGAGTGCGCAGGGTCGACGATGGAGAAGTCGGCCGACTCGAAGTCGTTCAACGACCCCTGCTGGCTGAAGGCCGCTGAAGACCTCAACGACTTCGCCAAGACCAAGCCGTTCAACGAGGGCTTCCTCACGACGACCGCACAGCAGGGCGCCGGAAGCTCGGCGGGTCTCGTCGCCAACCACAAGGCGGCCATGGAGCTGATGGGCGCGTGGGACCCGGGCGTGATCGCGTCCCTGACCCCCGACCAGAAGCCCCTCCCCGACCTCGGCTTCTACCCGTTCCCGGAGGTTCCGGGCGGTAAGGGCGAGCCCGGCTCGATCATGGGCGGCGTCGACGGCTACTCGTGCTCGGTCAAGGCTCCGAAGGAGTGCGCGGACTTCCTCAACTTTGTCGCGTCGACGGAGCAGCAGGAGGCCTACTACAAGGCCTTCAACGCCCCGCCGGTCAACGCCGAGGCGCAGAAGGTCGTCACCGAGCCGTACCTGAAGGATGTGCTGGCCGCCTACAACGCAGCCCCGTACGTCTCGCAGTGGCTCGACACCGTTCTCGGACAGAACGTCGGCAACGCCCTCAACGTGGCGGTCGTCGACATGCTGGCCGGCAAGAGCGACCCGAAGCAGCTCATCCAGGCGGCCAACGACGCCGCCAAGAAGGGCTGAGGACTCTCCTCGTGACACACATCCGCGAGAACACGTCCCCCGGCCTCGTGCCGAACGCGGGTCTCGCGCAGCACGGCGGGGGCGGCGCAGTCGCGTCGCCCCCGTCGCAGCCGCGCCGCCGCAAGCGCACCGGCTGGGCCATGCGCCTGGAGATCGCGCTGCTGGCCGGTCCCGCAGCCATCATCTTCCTGGCCTTCGTGATCTTCCCGGTCGCGATCGCCGCCTACTACGGCTTCTTCCGCTGGCAGGGATACGGGCCGGCCACCGACTTCATCGGCCTGCAGAACTACATCACGATCCTCCAGGACTCCGCGTTCCAGCAGGCCCTGCTGCACAACGGGATCATCGTGATCGGCTCCCTGGTCCTCCAGGGGCCGGCGGCCATCCTGCTGGCGCTCCTGCTCAATCGCAAGATGCGCGGGCAGTCGCTGATCCGCGTCCTGATCTTCGTGCCGTACGTGATCGCCGAGGTCGTCGTCGGCACCGGGTGGAGCCTGATGCTCTCCACGAAGGGCGCCCTCAACGGGCTCCTGGAGAACCTCGGGCTCGGGTTCCTCACCCAGGACTGGCTGTCGAATCCGAGCCTGGCCATCTGGACGCTGCTGGCCATCCTGACCTGGAAGTACGTCGGCTTCGCCGTCATCCTCTTCCTCGCCGGCCTCCAGGGCATCCCGGAGGAGCTGTACGAAGCGGCCGCCCTCGACGGCGCGTCGTATTGGCAGATCCAGCGACGGATCTCCCTTCCGCTGCTCGGCCCGACGCTGCGCATCTGGGCGTTCCTCTCCATCATCGGAGCGCTCCAGCTGTTCGACCTCGTCTACATCATCTGGGGCCAGTACGTCGCCTCCACCGCCGGCACCTCGACTATGGCGACCTACATGGTCGCCAACGGCCGCAACGCCGGCAACTTCGGCTACGGAAACGCCGTCGCCGTCGTCATCTTCCTGATCTCCCTGATCGTCGCCCTGTTCTACCAGCGGTTCGTGCTGCGGCGCGACACCGAGGGCGCGCTCACGGGTGACAGGCGCACCGGAAGGAAGAAGCGATGAGCGCCTTCACCGTCATCCCCGACGCGCCGGACGCGCCGGGCGTCCTGAATGCGCCCGATCGCAAGAAGGCCAAGGGGCTGCCCTGGGGCTCCCCCACCGTCTACTTCGTCGCCCTCGTCGTCATCGCGCTGATGCTGGCGCCGATCGCGTACATCGTGATCGGCGGGTTCCGGACGAACTCCCAGATCACCGTCGACCCGGCCGGATTCCCCAACCCGTGGAACGCCGCGAACTACATCGGCGTGCTCACCGGCGGGGTGTTCTGGCAGGAGGTGCTCAACTCGACCATCGTCGCCGTCGTGACGACGGTCGGCGTGATCATCCTCGGACTGATGGCCAGCTATGTGCTCGCCCGCTACCAGTTCCGCGGCCGCGGCGCCCTCTACGCGCTGTTCGCCGCCGGCCTGATGTTCCCGATCACCGTCGCGATCACCCCGCTGTACATCGTGGTCCGCAACCTGGGCCTGATGAACTCGCTCGGCGGCGTGATCCTCCCGCAGATCGCCTTCGCCCTGCCGACGACGATCATCATCCTGGTGCCGTTCCTCCGCGCCATCCCTGACGAGATCCAGGAGGCGGCCTTCATCGACGGCTGCAGCCGTCTGGGCTTCTTCTGGCGGATGGTGCTGCGGCTGTCGCTTCCCGGCGTCATCACCGTCGGCATCCTGGCCTTCATCGCCAGCTGGAACAGCTACCTGCTGCCGCTCTTCCTCCTGAACAACGAGGCGACGTTCACGCTGCCGCTCGGAGTGCAGGCGTTCTCGTCGCAGTACTCCGTCGACACCGCCAAGGTGCTGGCGTTCACGTCCCTGTCCATGATCCCGGCGCTGATCTTCTTCAGCCTGTTCGAGCGCCGCATCGTCGGCGGCCTGACCGGCGCCGTCAAGGGCTGACGCCCGCACGTCAAGAAGTGTGAGATCGACATGACCGAATCCCTTCCGCGCTCCACTGCGCCCTCCGAGCGCGTGAGCGCCCTCCTCGCCTCCATGACGCTGGAGGAGAAGCTCGCACAGCTCGTGGGCTTCTGGGTCGACAAGGGCGACGAGCTCGTGGCGCCGATGGCCGGCGAGATGGGCAACCCGGGCGCGTACGCGGATGCCACCGCGCACGGCCTCGGGCAGCTCACCCGCGTCTACGGCACGCGACCGGTCGAGCCGGTCGAGCGCGCCGCCTGGCTGTGGGCGGAGCAGCGCCGGCTGAAGGCGGAGACCCGGCTGGGCATCCCCGCGCTGGTGCACGAGGAGTGCCTGACCGGACTCGCGGCCTGGAAGGCGGCCACGTTCCCGACGCCGCTGGCGTGGGGCGCCTCGTTCGACCCGGAGCTGGTGGAGGAGATGGCCGGCCTGATCGGCATGTCGATGCGCGAGCTGGGCATCCACCAGGGGCTCGCTCCTGTGCTGGATGTCATCCGCGACCCGCGCTGGGGCCGCGTCGACGAGTGCATCGCCGAGGACCCGTACGTCGTCGGCACGCTCGGCACCGCGTACGTGCGCGGACTGCAGGGCGCCGGTGTCCACGCGACGCTGAAGCACTTCGTCGGGTACTCCGCCTCGCAGGCGGGCCGCAACCACGCGCCGGTGCACGCCGGCCCGCGCGAGGTGCGCGACACCCTGCTGCCTCCGTTCGAGATGGCGCTGCGGGACGGCGGCGTCCGATCGGTCATGAACTCGTACGCCGAGATCGACGGCGTCCCCGTCGCGGCGAGCGCCGAGTACCTGACGGGCGTGCTGCGCGACGAGTGGGGCTTCGACGGGACGGTGGTCTCCGACTACTTCTCGGTCGCGTTCCTCCACACCATGCACGGCGTCGCCTCCGACCTCGGCGAGGCGGCGGCGATCGCGCTCGCGGCCGGAATCGACGTCGAGCTGCCGACGGGCGACGCGTTCCTCGAGCCGCTGGCCTCCCGCATCCGGTCGGGCGAGGTCGACGAGGCGCTGGTCGACCGCGCCGTCCTCCGTGTGCTGGCGCAGAAGGAGGAGCTTGGCCTGCTGGACGAGACCTTCGACGAGCCTCCTGCATCCATCGATCTGGACACGCCCGCCCACCGGGATGTCGCCCTGCGGCTGGCCGAGGAGTCGCTCGTGCTGCTGACCAACGACGGCACGCTGCCGCTCGCGTCGGCTCCGGCGAGCATCGCGGTGCTCGGCCCGAACTCGGACGCCCCCGAGGCGCTCATGGGCTGCTACTCGTTCGCGAACCACGTGCTCGCGCACCACCCGGAGGTGCCGCTCGGCTTCGAGCTGCCCTCGGTGCTGGAGGCGGTGCGCGCCGAGTTCCCGTCCGCGTCGGTCGCGTACGAGCGCGGCTGCGACGTGGAGGGCGACGACCGCTCGGGCATCCCCGCCGCGGTCGCCGCGGCGAGCGCGGCGGACGTCGCGGTGGTCGTGGTCGGAGACCGCGCCGGTCTGTTCGGCCGCGGGACCGTCGGCGAGGGAAACGACGTGGAGAGCCTCGAGCTCCCCGGCATCCAGCGGGAGCTGGTGGAGCGGGTCGTCGCGACGGGGACCCCCGTGGTGCTCGTCGTGCTCTCCGGGCGTCCGTACGCGATCGCGTGGGCCGTCGAGGGCGTCACGGCGCCGGGGGCCGTGCTGCAGGCGTTCTTCCCCGGCGAGGAGGGCGGCCGAGCGTTGGCCGCTGTGCTCTCCGGGCGGATCTCGCCCTCCGGCCACCTCCCGGTCTCGCTCCCCCGCTCGGCCGGCGCGCAGCCGTACTCGTACCTGCACCCCGTCTTGGGCGGCCCGAACGAGATCACGAGCGCCGACAGCACCCCCGTGCTGCCGTTCGGCCACGGGCTCTCATACACGACGTTCGAGCGCAGCGACCTGGTGGTCGACGGGGAGGTCGCGGCCGGAGGGACGTTCACCGCGAGCGTCCGCATCCGCAACACCGGTGAGCGCGTCGGAACCGACCTGGTCCAGCTGTACGCGCGGGATGTGCACGCGAGCGTCACTCGTCCGGTGGCGCAGCTGCTCGGCTACCGCCGGGTGGAGCTGCAGCCGGGCGAGGAGGCCGTCGTGCGTTTCGCCGTGCCGACGACACGCCTCGCCTTCTCGGACCGGTCGCTGACGCGCATCGTCGAACCCGGCACGGTGGAACTGTGGGTCGCGCCGTCCTGCGACCTGCGTGAGACCACGGCGTCGCTGGCCATCACCGGGCCGGTGCACCAGGTCGTCCCGGCGGACCCGCGCCTGGTGACGTCGGACGTCGAGACGGCTACCGTGGGTGCCGTCTTCACGGACGCCCGCTGACCGACGGTGCGGTGCGAGTTCGCTCCACGGACTCGCGCTCGCACCGCCCGTGCTGTATAAGTTTATTGAAACAACAAATCACCGACGACGCTGAAGGAACATCATGAGCCTCACCCCCACCCGCGCCGACAAGTTCTCGTTCGGACTGTGGACCATCGGCTACAACGGCACCGACCCGTTCGGCGGCCCCACCCGCCCCCAGCTCGACGTGGTGGAGGCGGTGCACAAGCTCGACGAGCTCGGCGCCTACGGCCTCACCTTCCACGACGACGACCTGTTCGCGTTCGGCTCGACCGACGCCGAGCGCCAGAAGCAGATCGACCGCCTCAAGCAGGCCCTCGCCGACACCGGCATCATCGTGCCGATGGTGACCACCAACCTGTTCAGCGCGCCGGTCTTCAAGGACGGCGGATTCACCTCCAACGACCGCGCCGTCCGCCGCTTCGCCCTCCGCAAGGTTCTCCGCAACATCGACCTCGCCGCCGAGCTCGGCGCCAAGACGTTCGTGATGTGGGGCGGCCGCGAGGGCGCGGAGTACGACGCGGCGAAGGACATCCGCGCCGCACTCGAGCGCTACCGCGAGGCCGTCAACCTGCTCGGCGACTACGTCACCGACAAGGGCTACGACATCCGCTTCGCCATCGAGCCGAAGCCGAACGAGCCGCGCGGCGACATCCTGCTGCCGACCGTGGGCCACGCGCTGGCGTTCATCAACTCGCTGGAGCGCCCGGAGCTCGTCGGCCTCAACCCCGAGGTCGGACACGAGCAGATGGCGGGCCTCAACTTCGCCGCCGGCATCGCCCAGGCGCTGTACCACGGCAAGCTGTACCACATCGACCTCAACGGCCAGCGCGGCATCAAGTACGACCAGGACCTCGTCTTCGGCCACGGCGACCTGCAGAACGCGTTCGCCCTCGTCGACCTGCTCGAGAACGGCGGCCCCGACGGCGGCCCGGCCTACGGGGGCCCGCGCCACTTCGACTACAAGCCGTCCCGCACCGAGGACATCACCGGCGTCTGGGACTCGGCCGCGGCGAACATGCGCACCTACCTCCTGCTCAAGGAGCGTGCGCAGGCCTTCCGCGCCGACCCGGAGGTGCAGGAGCAGCTGGAGGCGTCCCGCGTCATCGAGCTCTCCCGCCCGACCCTCGGCGAGGGCGAGTCGTACGACGACCTGCTCGCCGACCGCAGTGCGTACGAGGACTTCGACCCGAACGCGTACTTCGGCGCGAAGGGCTTCGGATTCGTCCGCCTGCAGCAGCTCGCCCTCGAGCACCTGCTCGGCGCGCGCTGACCCGCATCCACCCCATCCCTCCCGCTCCCACCCCCGTCGAGTCCGCACTTTTTGCACGTTCCTCACTCTGAAAACGTGCAAAGTTCGCGGACTCGACGGCGGGTGGGATCGCCCGTGAAAGGACACCCGTGACTCTCGTCGCCGGCGTCGACTCCTCGACGCAGAGCTGCAAAGTGGTCGTGCGCGACCTCGAGACCGGTGCGCTGGTGCGGTCGGGCCGCGCCGCGCACCCCGACGGCACCGAGGTGGACCCCGCGGCCTGGTGGAGCGCGCTGCAGGAGGCCATCGCGTCCGCAGCCGGGCTCGATGACGTCGACGCGATCTCCGTCGCCGGGCAGCAGCACGGGATGGTGGTGCTGGATGCACAGGGCCGGGTCATCCGCGACGCCCTGCTCTGGAACGACACCCGGTCGGCGCAGGCCGCCCGCGACCTGATCGACGAGGTCGGGGCCGAGGAGTACGCGAACCGCGTCGGCGTGGTGCCCGTCGCCTCCTTCACCGCGACCAAGTTGCGCTGGCTGCGGGACGCCGAGCCCGAGAACGCCGCCCGCGTCGCCGCGGTCGCGCTCCCCCACGACTGGCTGACCTGGCGCCTCCGCGGCTACGGACCGGAGGGCGAGAGCGAGCTCGGACCAGACCTCGAGGCGCTGACCACCGACCGCTCCGACGCCAGCGGCACCGCCTATTGGGCCGCGGCCTCTGGCGCGTACGACCTCGACCTGTTCGAGCGGGCGCTCGGCCGGCCGGGCCGCGAGGCGGGCTCGTCGGCCGGTGCGGGGAGCGACGCCGTCGTGCTCCCGCGTGTCCTTGGACCGTCGGAGTCGGCCGGACGGACGCCATCCGGTGTGCTCGTCGGACCGGGCGCGGGCGACAACGCCGGTGCGGCCCTCGGACTCGGCGCCGCGGAAGGCGACGTCGTCGTCTCGATCGGCACCTCCGGAACGGTCTTCGCCGTGACCGATGCGCCCATCGCGGATGCATCGGGCACCGTCGCGGGCTTCGCGGACGCCTCCGGCCTGTCCCTGCCGCTCATCGCGACGCTCAACGCCGCGCGCGTGCTCGGCTCCATCGCCGATCTCCTATCGGTCGACCACGACGGACTGTCCGCCCTGGCGCTCTCTGCTGAACCCGGATCCGGCGGTGTGGTGCTCGTCCCGTACTTCGAGGGCGAGCGCACCCCCAACCTGCCCGACGCGAAGGCCAGCATCCACGGACTCACCCTCGCCTCGACGACCCCGGCGAACCTGGCGCGTGCCGCGATCGAGGGGATGCTGTGCGGGCTGGCCGACGGACTCGACGCCGTGCGGGCGGCCGGCGTGCGCGAGCGCCGCATCCTGCTCATCGGCGGAGCGGCGCAGAACCCGGCCGTGGCGCAGGTCGCCGCGCAGGTGTTCGACGCGCCGGTCGAGGTGCCGGCGCCCGGCGAGTACGTCGCGGACGGTGGCGCGGTGCAGGCGGCGTGGGCGCTGACCGGTACGCGTCCGTCCTGGACCGTCGAGACGTCCGCCGCGCTCCCCGTCGACACGCGCTCCGTCATCCGCACCCAGTACGCCGCCGCCCGCGCCTGACCCTCGCACCGTCGAGTACGCAAACTTTGCACGCTCAGACGGCGATTCGCGTGCAAAGTTTGCGTACTCGACGGTGGAGGGTCAGGGGGTGAGGGCGGATGCGGCTCGGGCGGCGAGAGCGGACGGCGGCTCGGCGATGTCGAGCGTGAGGTGGCGTTCGTCGCCGGCGGGCGGCTCGAGCGTCGCGAGCTGACTCTGCAGCATCCCCGACTTCATGAAGTGATGCGCGCGCGACGCGAGGCGGGCCTCGAGGAGCTCCGGCGAGCCGGTCAGGTGCACGAAGAGCACATCGTCCCGGCGCAGCACATCGCGGTACCTCCGCGCGAGAGCGGAGCAGGCGACGACCACGGGGCGTCCGGCGTCGAGCCGCTCGCGCATCCACTCGGCGATCGCGGCGAGCCAGGGCGCGCGGTCCTCATCAGTGAGCGGAATCCCCGCGCTCATCCGCTCGACGTTCGTCGCAGGATGCAGTCCGTCGCCCTCCAACAGCTCCCACCCCAGACGCTCGGCGAGGAGCGCAGCGACGGTCGACTTGCCGCATCCGGCGACGCCCATGACGACGACCGCGCGCACCGGCGTCACCCGAGGCCGCCGACGAACAGGCTCAGGATCAGGACACCCGCCAGCCCGACGATCGAGACCAGGCACTCCAGCACGGTCCAGCTCTTCAGGGTCTGCGGGATGCTCAGGCCCAGGTACTCCTTCACCAGCCAGAAGCCGGCGTCGTTGACGTGCGACAGGAACACCGATCCGGCGCCAATGGCAAGCACCATCAGCGACACCATCGGGGTCGACAGGTGCTCGGTGAGCGGGAGCAGGATGCCCGCGGCGGTCACGGTCGCGACCGTCGCGGAGCCTGTGGCGATGCGGATCAGCGCCGCGACGGTCCAGGCGAGGAGGAGCACGAGTATTCCGCTCGCACCGGTCGCCCAGTCCGCGATCACCTGACCGATGCCGGTGTCGACGAGGACCTGCTTGAACCCGCCGCCGGCGCCGACGATGAGGAGGATGCCCGCGATCGGCGGCAGGGAGGCGCCGAGGCTGGTCTGCATGGCCTTGCGGTCCATCCCGCCGCCGACACCGAGCAGCAGCAGGCCGGCGAGCACGGCGACCGTCAGGGCGATGACCGGGGTGCCGAGGAAGTCGAGGACGACCTTCCACACCGGGGCCGCGTCGGGGGCGGCGATGTCGGCGACGGCCTTGCCGAGCATGAGGATGACGGGCAGCAGGATGCTGATCAGCGCGGCACCGAACGACGGCCGGCGGCGTGCGGGGCCGTCGCCCTCCTCCGGGACGAACAGGTCGGGGACGCCGACCGGAACCCAGCGCGCGGCCAGACGGCTGAACAGAGGGCCCGCGACCGCGATCGTCGGAATGGCGACGAGCACGCCGAAGGCCAGCGTGAGGCCGAGGTTGGCGCCGAGCGCGCTGATCGCGACCAGGGGTCCGGGGTGCGGCGGCACCAGTCCGTGCATGGCGGAGAGGCCGGCGATGGTCGGCAGGGCGATGCGCATCAGCGGGAGACCGGACCGGCGGGTCACCAGGATGATCACCGGCATCAGGAGCACGAGGCCGACCTCGAAGAACATCGGCAGACCGATGATCGCGCCGACGGCGCCCATCGTCCACGGCAGCAGACGCGCGCTGGTGCGCGAGACGAGGGTGTCGACGATGCGGTCGGCGCCGCCGGAGTCGGCGAGCAGCTTGCCGTACATCGCGCCGAGGCCGATGAGCACGCCGACGCTGCCCATCGTGTTTCCGAAGCCGGTGATGAAGCTGGCGATCGCCGCATCCGCGGCCAGTCCCGCGGCGAGGCCCGCGACGAGGGAGCCGAGCAGGAGCGAGAGGAACGGGTGCAGCTTGAGCCAGGTGATCAGCACGACGATGACCGCGATGCCGGCCAGGGCGGCGAAGATGAGCTGTCCCTCGGGGCCGCTGGGAGTCGGAGCGGGGGCTGGAGCCGCGGCGCGGGCGGCAGCCGCCAGGTGAGCGAGCAGGGTGGGGGTCATGAACGTCCTTGGTCGTGAATCCGGATAGGGCACGAACACTCTAGGAATAAACCTGATTTGTGTCTAATCAAGGAGGGTAATGACGGGTTTATGCGTAATGCGTGTCGCTTTGACCCGATCACTTCCGTGCGCAGATAATGAAGCGTGACTCAGGCAGCGCAGGCCTCCCAGCACGAGCAGGCGATCGCCTCCCTCGGCGCCCGCATCGTCGCGGGCGACATCCCGGTCGGGGCGGTGCTCACGCCCGAGGGACTCGGGATCTCGCGGACTGTGCTGCGCGAATGCATCCGGGTGCTCGAGTCGCTCGGGCTGGTGCAGGCCAGGCGGCGTCGAGGGACGGTCGTGCTGCCGGAGTCGTCGTGGCAGGCGCTCGATCCGCGCATCCTGAGCTGGCGTCTCGCCGGTCCCGACCGCCTGACCGCGCTCGCGGAGCTCGGCGAGCTGCGGATGGCGATCGAACCGGTCGCCGCGCGGCTGGCGAGCGCCCGGGCGACGCCGGCTCAATGCGGCGAGCTCACCGCCGCGATCGTCGGGATGTCGGCGACCCAGCGGTCGGCGGACCGCGAGGAGTATCTGGCGCACGATCGCGACTTCCATCGGGTGCTGCTGGAGGCATCCGGCAACCCGGTGTTCGCGGCGCTCAGCGACGCCGTCGCGGAGGCGCTGAACGGGCGGACCGTGCACGCGCTGATGCCCGACACGGCGAACCCGGAGGCGATCCGGCTGCACGAAGAGGTCGCCGCGGCGGTTCGTCGGGGCGACGCCGCAGCCGCCGAGGCCGCGATGCGCGCGATCGTCGAAGAGGCGAGCGCCGCCCTCACCCGCTGACCCCGCAGCCAACAGCTCCTGAGTTTTTCGCCCGACACACCGCGCCAGGGGCCGAAAAACTCAGGAGCTGGCGGTTGGGGACGGGACTTTTCGGGAGGGGGCGAGGGTCAGGGGCGGAAGCGGCGGGCCAGGGCGGCGCCGGCGGCGCGCGCCCAGCGCGTGGGGTCGGCGATCGCGGCGGCGGACGTGCCCGCGAGGTCGGCCAGCGCGACGGCGTCGGCGAAGCCGGCGGTGGGCGCTTGGATGCTGCCGGCAGCGAGAAGGACGCGCGCGCCCGCGTCGCGCGCCAGCGCCGCGACATAGGTCGGCACCTTCCCCGAGGCCGACTGGCTGTCGAAGCGTCCCTCCCCCGTGATGACCGCATCCGCCGCGCCGATCGTCGACGGCAGGCCCAGCGCCTCCCCGACCGCGGCCGCGCCCGGCGCCATCCGCGCACCCCAGACGAGCAGCCCGAAGCCGGTCCCTCCGGCGGCTCCGGCGCCGGGCTCGTCCGGGTCGGTCGCAGCGCCGGCCGCCCGCAGTGTCTCGGCGAGGCGGCGCAGTCCCGCCTCCAGCACCGGCACATCCTGCTCGTCCGCGCCCTTCTGGGGTCCGAACACGGCGGCCGCGCCGAGCGACCCGAGCAAGGGACTCGTGACATCGCTGAGGATGCGGGCGCCACCGGCCGGGAGCGCCGCGAGGCCCGAAAGGTCGGCCTGCGCGAGCGACGCCAGGCCCCGGTTGCCGCGCGGGATGTCGCGCCCGGCCGCATCCACGAACCGCGCGCCGAGCGCGGTGAGCGCTCCCGCCCCGCCGTCCGTGGATGCGCTGCCGCCGATCGCCAGGAGCAGCGAGCCGGCCCCCGCGTGCAGGGCGTCCGCGATCGCCTGACCGAACCCCACCGTGTGCGCGGCGAACGGCGCCAGCCGCGGCATCCTGCCCAGCCCACTCGTCTCGGCGAGCTCGACGACCGCCGTGCCGTCCGGGAGCATCAACCAGGACGCATCCACCTGCGTGTCGTCGGGGCCGACCACACGGACGGGATGCCGGACGGCGCCGGGCACCGCCGCCTCGAACGCGTCGAGGGTTCCCTCGCCGCCGTCCGCCATGGGCGCGGGCACGACGCGGTCACCCGGGCGCTCCGAGGCCCAGCCCTCCGCGAGAGCAGCGGCGACCTCGGCGGCGGACGCCGAGCCCTTGAACGAGTCCGGCGCGACGACGATGACGCTCATTCCCCCACCTTCGCATGGATGCGGTGGCCGCGCTTCGACACCGGCCGGCGGATCACGCCCGCTCGGCCGACCGCAGTCCGACCGCGCGGTCGAACGCCTCCACCGTGCGGGCGACGACCGCTGCGGGGTCCGCCGCCCAGATCGCCTCGTTGAAGATCTCGACCTCGACATCGCCTGCGTACCCGGCCTGTCCGACCGCCGCGCTGATAGGCGCGAAGTCGATGTGGCCGTCGCCCATCATCCCGCGCGCCAGCAGCACGTCGGCGGGGAGCGGCGTCACCCAGTCGCACACCTGGTAGCTCGCGATGCGACCGCCACGACCGGCGCGGGCGATCTGGGCGAACAGGTCGGGGTCCCACCACAGGTGGAAGGTGTCGATGACGACGCCGACGGACTCGGCCGGGAAGGGTTCCGCGATGTCGAGTGCCTGCCCGAGCGTCGACACGACGGCGCGGTCGGCCGCGTACATCGGGTGCAGCGCCTCGATGGCGAGGGTGACGCCGGCGGCGCGGGCCTCCGGTTCCAGCTCCGCGATCGCGTCCGCGACCCGGGCGCGGGCGCCGGGGAGGTCGCGCGAGCCCTCGGGCAGCCCGCCGGCGACCAGGACCAGGACGGCCGCCGAGCCGGGGGCGCCGGCCGCGGCGAGCGCCGCCGTCTCCTCGATGGCGCGCCGGTTCTCGTCCAGGGCCGCGCGCCGCTTGGCGCCCTCCGGCGCGGTGAAGAAGCCGCCACGGCACAGGCTCGAGACGCGCAGACCGGAGTCGGCGACCATCCGCGTCGCCACATGCAGCCCGACGTCGGCCACGGGCTCGCGCCAGAGGCCGATCGCCTCGACTCCGGCCGAGCCGACGACGCGCAGCGCTTCGGCGAGGTTCGCGTACTTGATGGTCGCCTGGTTGATCGACAGGCGCGGATCGGCCGTCATGTGTCGACCCCGTTCAGCCGGAGCAGCGACGTCCAGCGCTCGGCGGCGAGGTCCGGTCGCTCCAGTGCACCGCACTCCCCCGCGAGCCGGACGATCTCCGACAGGTGGGGCAGGCTGCGCGCGGAGTGCAGTCCGCCGACCATGGAGAACGACTGCTGGTGCCCGTTCAGCCAGGAGAGGAAGGCGACGCCGGTCTTGTAGTAGAAGGTCGGCGCCGCGAAGACCTGGCGCGAGAGCTGCTGCGTCGGCGCGAGGACGCTCCGGTACTGTGCGGAGTCGCCGCGGTCGAGCGCCTGGATCGCCGCGGATGCCGCCGGCGCGAGCGCCGCGAACGCGCCGAGGAGGGCGTCCGAGTGGCCGGAACCGTCGTCCTCGATCAGCTCGACGTAGTTGAAGTCGTCGCCGGTGAACATGCGCACGCCCTCAGGCAGGCGCGCCCGCAGCGAGCGCTCCGCGGCAGCGTCCAGGAGGCTCATCTTGATCCCGGAGACCCGGCCGTCGGCGGCCTCGATGATCCGCAGCACTGTCTCCCCGGCCGTCGCGACGTCGGCGGAGCCGAAGTACCCGTCGAGCGCGGGGTCGAACGCCGGGCCGAGCCAGTGCAGCACGACCGGCGTGGAGGCCGCGGCGAGCACCTCGCCGTAGACGCGCTCGTAGTCGGCCGGCGACTCCGCCGCTCGGGCCAGGTGCCGGCTGGCCATGAGGACGACCCCCGCACCGGCATCCTCGGTGAAGTGCAGCTGCGTCTTGTAGGCGTCGATGACGGCATCCAGCGGAATGATCGGCTCGTCGACGTGGTCCGTGTTGACGCCGGCGACGACCGAGCCGCCCACCTCCCGGGCGTCGGCGGCGCTCCGCGAGATCAGCTCACGCGTCGCCGCCGCGTCCAGACCCATGTTGCGCTGGGCCGTGTCCATCGCGTCGGCGACACCGAGCCCCCAGGAGTACACGTGCCGGCGGAACGCGAGCGTCGCCTCCCAGTCGATGTCGGCGGTTGCTCCGGGCACGTTCTCCGCCCAGGGCTTCGGGATGACGTGAGCCGCCGCGTAGGCGACCCGCGACCGCAGCGGCGCGGCCGGTCGCGTGAACACCGGGGCGGAGCCGAGGTCGACGGACGACGTGGCGCCGTCGGCACCGATCAGGGTGACGGCGGTCGCGGTGGAGAGCGCAGCGGCCGTCATCGTGCCGCCGCCTCCAGGTCTGCCGCGCCCGCGGTCGGTGCCGGAGTGGTGTCGAACGTCACCTCGGGCAGCTCGATCCGCCGCCCCTCCCGCGACGAGCGCAGCCCGAGCTCGGCCAGCTGGACGCCTCGGGCACCCGCGAGGAAGTCGAACCGGTTGGGGCCGTCCTCGAGCACGTGCCGCAAGAATTCCTCCCACTGCGTCTTGAACCCGTTCTCGAACACCTCGTTGGCCGGCGACTCGATCCAGTCGGTCGCGTAGTCGTGCGCGTCGGCGAGGTCCGGGTTCCACACCGGCTTCGGCGTCGCGTTGCGGGGCTGGATCTTGCAGCCGAACAGACCGACGACCGCGCTCCCGAGCGTGCCGTCGACCTGGAACTCGACAAGCTCGTCGCGGTTGACGCGCGTGGTCCAGCTGGAGTTGAGCTGCGCGGTGATTCCGCCCGCCAGCTGGAAGATCGCGTAGGCCGCGTCGTCCGCGGTGGCCGCGTACGCCTCCCCGCGCTCGTCGACGCGCTGCGGGATCTCGGTGACCGCCTGCGCGTACACCGACTCCACACGGCCGAAGAGGTTCTCGAGCACGTAGCTCCAGTGCGGAAACATGTCGACGACGATGCCGCCGCCGTCCTCCGCGCGGTAGTTCCAGCTCGGCCGCTGCGCCGCCTGCCAGTCGCCCTCGAACACCCAGTACCCGAACTCGCCGCGGACTGACAGGATTCGGCCGAAGAAGCCGGAGTCGATCAGCCGCTTGAGCTTGCGCATGCCGGGCAGGTAGAGCTTGTCGTGGACGACGCCGTTCTTGATGCCCGCGTCGTCGGCGAGGCGCGCGAGCTCCAGCGCCTCCTCGAAGCTCTCGGCCGTCGGCTTCTCGGTGTAGATCGCCTTGCCCGCGGCGATGGCCTTGCGGATGGCGGCCGAGCGCGCCTTCGTGACGAGGAAGTCGGCGTAGATCTGCCAGCGGTCGTCGGCGAGGGCTGCGTCGAGGTCGGTCGTGTAGTCGGCGATGTCGTGGCGCTTCGCGAGCTCGGCCAGCTTCTCCTCGTTGCGTCCGACCAGCAGGGGCACCACCTGCACGCGGCGGCCGTCGGACAGCTCGACGCCGCCCTGGTCGCGGATCGCGAGGATCGAGCGGACCAGGTGCTGGCGGTATCCCATGCGCCCGGAGACGCCGTTCATGATGATGCCGATCGACGACACGTGTACTCCTTCGTAGTGGTGCTGTTCTGGGCCGCGGAAAGCGCTTACCCGATGCTAGTCCGGCTTCCCCCGCGGTGTCAACGTAGGTGGAAAGCGCATACATCTCCGACGGACCGTGGTGCGGATGGAGATCGGGCCCGACACGGGCCGAATCTCCGACGCAAGCGGGGCCGGAACGGGAGGGGACGCGCGGGACGGGACGGTCAGCGGCGCAGCCGTGGGGCCTGCTCGGCAGCCGGAGTCGCGGCGTCGGCGGCAGTGAAGTCGATAGCGTGCGCCTGCTTGCCGAAGGCGGTCAGCAGGATGACGGCGATCGCCGCGATGCCGACCGTCGACGCCATCGCCCAGCCGTAGCCGAGCTGCGGCGCGAGCGCCTGCTGGATGGGCAGGTTGAAGGCCGCGATCACGTTGCCCAGCTGGTAGGTCACGCCCGGATAGAACCCGCGGATCGCGTTCGGCGACATCTCGTTCAGGTGCGCCGGAATGGCGCCCCACGCCCCCTGCGTCGTGAACTGGATGAGCGCGGAGCCGAGGCACAGCAGCCCTGCCGTCTGCGAAAACGCGAAGATCGGGATGATCGGGATGGTCAGGGCCGCCCCGAGGATGATCGTCGCCTTCCGGCCCCAGCGGTCCGACAGCGAGCCGAGCACGACGCAGCCGACGATCGCGCCGATGTTGTAGACGACGGCGATCCAGCCGGCCGTCGCCGCATCCAGTCCGGCTCCCCCGTTCTCGGTCGACTTCAGGAACGTCGGGTAGATGTCCTGCGTGCCGTGGCTCATCCAGTTGAACGCAGCCATCAGCAGCACCAGGTACACGAAGCGGCGCAGCACCTTGCCGTCGAAGAACACGCGGCGGATGGACGTGTCGGCCTTCCGCATCTTCTCGCGGGTGTTCTCCCACACCTCCGACTCCTTGACGCGGGAGCGGATGATGAGCGTGATCAGCGCGGGCAGGATGCTCAGCGCGAACATCCACCGCCAGTTCAGCCCGAGGACCGAGTGCACCAGCAGGAAGGCGAGCGACGCCAGCAGGTAGCCGGCGGAGTAGCCGGCCTGCAGGATGCCCGAGTAGAAGCCGCGACGGGTGCGCGGCACCTTCTCCATCGTGAGCGCGGCGCCGAGGCCCCACTCGCCGCCCATCCCGATGCCGTAGAGCAGCCGCAGGATGAAGAGCACGGTGAAGTTGGGGGCGAAGGCGCAGAGGAATCCCACCACCGAGTAGAAGCACACGTCGACCATGAGCGGGATGCGCCGGCCGATCCGGTCGGCCCACAGACCGAACAGGTACGCGCCGACGGGGCGCATGATCAGCGTGATGGTCGTGAGGTACGCCATCTGCTCGAGCGGGACGTGGAACTCGGCCCCGATCTCGGCGTAGACGAGCACGATGATGAAGTAGTCGAAGGCGTCCATCATCCAGCCGAGGAGCGACGCGATGAACGCGTTGCGCTGGTCGGGGTTCAGGCGAGTGGAGGCGATAGCAGTGTCGGACACAGGTTCCCTTCCGATCGACGGTGATCGGCACGCGCGCGAGAAAGCGCTTACCATCGCGTTACGATAGACCCCGTTTCGCGGGTGTCAACCCGAACCGACGGAGGTTGTGATGCGAGCACTGATCCTGAGCGGCGCCGGGCGGTACGCCGATCCCTGGCACCCGTTCGCCGAGACGTCGGAGCGACTGGCGGGCATCCTCCGCGAAGTGGGACTCGAGGTCGAGATCTCCGAAGAGGTGGATGCGCGCATGGCCGCGCTGACGACCGACGCGCCCGACCTGCTGGTGCTCAACATCGGCGACCCGGCGCTCACCGGCACCCCGGACCCGGAGGCCGAACGCCGCGGCCGGGACGGCCTGCTCGCGCATCTCGCCTCCGGGCGGCCGCTGCTCGCGTCGCACGTGACGTCGACCTCGCTGCGCGGCATCCCCGAGTGGGAGAGCATCCTCGGCGGCGTCTGGGTGCGCGGCACGACGTTCCACCCCGACTACGGGCCGGCCCGCATCCATGTTCACGCCGATCGCAGCCCCATCGTGGCGGGGCTCGACGACTTCTCGGTGACGGACGAGCGGTACACCGACCTGCGGGTGCAGCCGGACGTGGTGGCGCTCGCCTCGCACGAGCACGAGGGCGCCGAGCATCCGCTGATGTGGGAGCGCGAGTACGGCCCGGCGACGATCTTCTACGACGCGCTCGGCCATGACGCCGCTTCCTACGACGCCGAGGCCCACCGCGAGATCCTCCGCCGGGCGGTGCGCCGCCTCGTCTCCTGAGCCGCCGGCAGGCTCTCCGAAATTCGTGCTTGACGTGGCGACCCGGGATGCGCATTATTGGGAATGCGCATTCTGGGAATGCGCAATCCGGACCACCGCCCCACCCGAGGAGTCGACGATGACCGCAGCGAGCACGCCCGTCGCCGCCTTCGCCATGCGACCGGATCTGCCGGCTCTGCTGTTCTCGTCCGACGACCTCGCCGCCCTCCGGTCGATCGTCGCGCTGGACGCCACCGTCACCATCACCGACTTCGCCACCGCGCCCGCCGGGCTGCTCGACAGCGTGGAGATCCTCGTCACCGGATGGGGCGCCCCGCACATCGGGCCGGCGGAGCTCGACCGCATGCCCCGGCTGCGCGCTATCGTCCACGCCGCCGGCACGGTGAAGGGCCACATCGACGACGCCGCATGGGATCGCGGAGTGCTCGTCACCAGCGCGGCCAACGCCAACGCCTATCCCGTCGCCGAGTACACGCTCGCCATGATCCTGCTCGCCGGGAAGGGCGTGCCGGACTACATCCGCGGATACGCGACCGACCCGGCCCTCTACGAGCGCGAGGCCGACCCGGCGATCGGCAACTTCCGCCGGACGGTCGGCATCATCGGCGCCTCCCGCGTCGGCCGCCGTGTGATCGAGCTGCTCGAGCCGTTCGACATCGACGTGCTGCTGTACGACCCGCAGGTGCGCCAGGGCGACCCCGTCCTCGAGCGAGCACGGGCTGTGACCCTCGACGACCTCTTCGCCGGATCGAGCATCGTCAGCGTGCACGCGCCGCTGCTGCCCGAGACGGTCGGGATGGTCGGGGCCGCGCAGCTCGCTCTGCTGCCCGACGGCGCCACCCTGATCAACACCGCCCGCGCCCCGATCGTCGACCAGGAGGCACTCACCGCCGCGGTCCGCGACCGCGGCCTACGCGTCGTCCTCGACGTGACCGAGCCCGAACCCCTCCCCGCGGAACACCCGCTGCGGTCTCTGCCGGGAGTGGTGCTCACACCCCACGTCGCGGGTGCGCTCGGCACCGAGGTCCGTCGTCTGGGCGAGTGCGCCCGGCACGAGATCGAACGATTCGTCGCCGGGGAGCCGGCCGAACATCCCGTCACGAAGGAAGCTCTGATCGCCGTTGCCTGAGACTGTCACCGTACCCACCACCCCTTCGATCCAGGAGGCATCCCCCATGCGCGAGCTCCGCGACTACGACGTCCAGGTGTTCATCGACGGCCGATTCGAGCGACCGGAGGCCGGCGACGGCATCCCCGTGCTCGACAAAGCGGCCGGCGTGCCGTTCGGCAGCTACGGCAACGCCTCCCCCGCACAGGTCGACCGCGCGTTGGCCGCGGCCCGCCACGCGCAGCCCGCCTGGGCGCGGGTGGACGCGAACACGCGTTCCGCGATCATCCGCCGGTTCGCCGCGGAGCTCGAGAACCGGCGCGACGAGCTCCTGACCCTGCTCATCCGCGAGACCGGCGGAACGCTCGAGAAGGCGGAGGAGGAGCTCGGGCAGGCGATCACGCAGCTCGAGAACTCCGCCACCCAGCTCACCGAGAACGCGGGGAGCATCCTCCCTCCGTACAAGTCGGGAAAGCTCTCGCTCTCGCGCGCCGTCCCCCTCGGCGTCATCGGCCTGATCGTCCCCTGGAACTACCCGATGAGCCTCGCCATGCGCGCGCTCGCCCCCGGGCTGGCGTACGGCAACGCCGTCGTGCTCAAGCCCGCCGAGCTGACCCCGATCGCCGGAGGCCAGATCCTCGCGGAGGCGGCGCTCGCGGCCGGCGTCCCGGCCGGCGTGTTCGCGGTCGTCCCGGGCGACGGGCCGACCACGGGCCGCACGCTCAGCGAGCACCCGGACCTCGACCTCATCCACTTCACCGGATCGTTCGAGGTCGGCCACCAGATCGCCAACTTCGCCGCGCGATCCTTCCGGCCCGTCGCCACCGAGCTCGGCGGCGACAACGCCTTCGTCGTGCTCGACGACGCCGACATCGACCAGGCCGCCAGCTGCGCCGTGTGGTCGTCGCTCTGGTACCAGGGTCAGACCTGCATCACCGCCGGGCGCCACATCGTCCACCGGGATGTCGCGGCGGCATACTCCGACGCCGTCGTCGAGCGCGTGCGCGCCCTCCGCGTGGGCGACCCGCTGCGCGACGACGTCGACCTCGGCCCGATCATCAGCGAGACCCAGCTGCGCCGCTTCGCCGATGGCCTGGTCCGGCCGTCCATCGCGGCCGGCGCCACCGTGGCCGTCGGCGGCGATCACGACGGCCTCTTCTACCAGCCCACCGTCCTCACCGGCGTCACCCCCGACATGCCGGTGTTCACGGAGGAGATCTTCGGCCCGGTGATGCCGATCACCGTCGTCGACAGTGAGGCGGAGGCACTCGCCCTCGTCAACAGGCACCGCACGCTCATGAACTCCGTCTTCACCGGCGACCCGATGCGCGGACTCGCGTTCGCAGAACAGGTGAAGAGCAACGAGGTCCATGTCAACGACGGGTACGCCCGCCATGGCGGCGAGGGACAGCTCGCCGGCTTCACCCATCGGCAGTGGATCGGCATCCAGACCACCCCCGTGCGCTACCCCGCATGGGCCGAGGGCTGAACCCACCTGACGCACCACGAGAACGCACCACGAATCATCGAAGGAGATGCACACAGTGAGGAAGTCAACGCTGAGGACCATCGGAGCGGTGGTCGGCGTGGCCGCCGCCGCGGCCACGGTCCTGACCGGCTGCTCGAGCTCGGGCGGCGGGACCTCGTCGTCACCGGGCGGCAAGGTCACCCTGTCCTACGTCAACTGGGACGGCGGCATGCAGGCCGTCGTCGATGAGTGGAACAAGGCCAACCCGGACATCCAGGTCAAGCTGACCAAGCCGTCCGGCACCGGCTACACGCTGTACAACAAGCTGATCACCAACAACAAGGCCGGCACGAACCCGGACGTCACCGAGGTGGAGTACCAGGCGCTCCCCGCCCTGATCGCCAACAAGGTCGTCGTCCCGATCGACAAGTACGTCGGGGACCTCTCCGGCGACTTCTCGAAGTCGACGCTCGCGCAGGTCCAGTTCGAGGGCAAGACCTACGGAGTGCCGCAGAACGTCTGCCCGATGGTGTTCTTCTACCGCAAGGACATCTGGGACTCGCTCGGCCTCACGGCGCCCAAGACCTGGGACGAGTACGCCGCGGATGCCGCGAAGATCCACGCCGCCGACCCGTCCAAGTACATCGGCAACTTCACCGCCGCCGACCCCGGCTGGTTCGCCGGACTCGCCCAGCAGGCGGGAGCCGACTGGTGGAAGGCCTCCGGCGACACGTGGACGGTCGGCATCAACGACGCCGCCTCCAAGAAGGTCGCCGACTACTGGAGCGGGCTCGTCAACCAGGGCGTCGTCAGCCCGGAGCCGAACTGGTCCGCCCAGTGGAACACCGACATGAACAACGGCACCCTCGTGGGCTGGGTCAGCGCGCAGTGGGCGCCCAACCAGCTGCCGTCGATCGCCAAGGACACCGCGGGCAAGTGGGTCGCGGCTCCTCTCCCCGCCTGGACGGCCGGGGACGACACCGTCGGCATCTGGGGCGGCGAGACCGAGGCCGTGACGGCCAACTCGAAGCACACGGCAGAGGCCGCGAAGTTCGTGAAGTGGATGAACTCCTCCAAGGAGGGCGTCGCCTCGCTGATCAAGAACGTGCAGGTCTTCCCCGCCAGCCTCTCGAACCAGACGGCTCCGGAGCTTCAGACGCCGCCGCCGTTCATGTCGAACCAGCCGGACTACTACACCCTCATGGGCACGCTGGCGAAGGGCGTCCGCACCTTCGACATCTGGGGACCGAACGCGAACGTCACGTTCGACTCCTACTCGAACGCCTTCGGCGACGCACTGCAGAACAAGACGCCGCTCGCCGCGGCTCTCGACAAGATGCAGTCGAGCACGGTGTCCGACATGAAGAAGATCGGGTTCAAGGTCACGGGCTGACCGTGCTTCCCCCGGCGGGGGCGGCGACCCCCACGTCGTCCCCGCTGAAACCCCACCGCATCCACCGCCCGTTTCCACCGCCCGCACCCACCGAACTGGAGACCCGCCCATGGCCGTCATCGGAGCCGGCACCGCACGGAGACCCCGCCGCAGACGCACGCTTCTGCCCGTATTGCTCGTCGCGCCCGCCGTCATCCTGCTGCTGCTGTTCACCGTCGCGCCCGGCGTGTACGCGGTGATCCTCAGCTTCCTGCAGCTGAAGGTGGGCGGCGGACTCCTCGGCGGCGGCGATCCGACCGAGGTCTTCGCGGGCTTCGCCAACTACGTGACGACCCTCACCGACCCGGAGTTCTGGGCCAGCCTCGGACGGATGCTGCTGATCGCCCTCATCGGCGTGCCGCTCACCATCGTGCTGGCCACCCTCTTCGCGCTCTGCCTCGATGCCAAGCGCGCCCGGCTGGTCGGCGTC
Organism: Leifsonia sp. NPDC014704; assembly: GCF_043083605.1. NCBI lineage: Bacteria > Bacillati > Actinomycetota > Actinomycetes > Micrococcales > Microbacteriaceae > Leifsonia > Leifsonia sp. NPDC014704. Next base: position 1,975,446 of record NZ_JBIBYW010000001.1, read on the forward strand.
ACCCGACTGGCGATCTTCCTCCCCTATGCGGTTCCCGGCGTCGTCGCGTCGCTGCTCTGGGGCTTCATGTACCTCCCGGCGACCAGCCCGATCGGCGGCCGCTTCATCGACTACTTCGGCAGCACCGGGATCTTCTTCTCGGTCGCGAACGTCGCGGTGTGGGGCGTCGTGGGCTTCAACATGGTGATCATCTACACCGCGGTGCGCAGCCTCCCCAAGGAGCTGTTCGAAGCGGCGGAGCTCGACGGCGCCAGCGAGCTGCAGGTCGCTCTGCGCATCAAGCTGCCGCTGATCGCCCCGGCCATCACCATGGTCGCCCTGTTCTCCGTCATCGGCGCCCTGCAGCTGTTCAACGAGCCGACGACCCTGAAGCCGCTGGCGAACGCCATCTCGTCCACCTGGGTGCCGCTCATGCGCGTCTACACCGACGCGTTCGTCAACAACAGCATCTACGAGGGCGCTGCCACCTCGTTCATCCTCATCCTCATGACCGTCGCCGCAACGGTGATCGTCAACGTGATCGGCCGGCGCTTCGCCCGGAGGGAGACCCGATGACCACCGCGACCGTACGCACCCCCGACGGGCCGCCGACGACGGCGGCGCGGCGATCCGACCCGCGACCGCCGCTGCGGACGCGCTCTGGTCTGCGGATCGTCCCCACCCTCATCCTCATCGTCGGCGCGCTGTACTGCGTCCTGCCGGTGCTGTGGATCCTCATCGCCTCCACGAAGACCAACGACGAGCTGTTCTCGACCCCGTCGTTCGTGCCGTCCTTCACCGGCGGCTTCTGGACCAACATGCAGGCGCTGTTCACCTACAACAACGGCATCTTCGGACGCTGGGCGCTCAACTCGGTGATCTACGCGATCGGCGGCGGCGTGCTGTCCACCGTCATCGCGGGGGCGGCCGGGTACGCCCTCGGCAAGTACACGTTCACCGGGTCGAAGTGGATCTTCCGGCTCATCGTCGCGGCCGTGCTGCTCCCCCAGATCATGCTCGCCATCCCGCAGTTCCTGCTGCTGGCGAAGTTCGGGATGACGAACACCTACGCGTCCGTCATCCTCCCCCAGCTGGTGTCGCCGTTCGCGATCTACCTGTGCAAGATCTACGCAGAGGCGTCGGTTCCCGACGAGATCATGGAGGCCGCCAGGATCGATGGCGGCAGCGAGTGGCGCATCTTCTGGTCGGTCGGATCGCGGCTGATGATGCCCGCACTCGTGACGGTCTTCCTGCTGCAGTTCATCGGGATCTGGAACAACTTCCTCCTGCCCTTCGTGATGATCAACAACGACCAGCTCTACCCGCTGACTCTCGGGCTGTACGGCCTCATGATCATCACCGGCGGCCAGGCGGCGCAGTACTCGATCGTGATCGCGGGCGTGCTCGTGTCCATCGTGCCGCTGGCCATCCTGTTCCTGTCGCTGCAGCGCTACTGGAAGATCGACCTCATCTCCGGCGGCGTCAAGCTCTGAGGCCCGTCCTCGTCAGCGCCGAGGGGTGGATGCGCGCACGCGCACCTCGGCGCTGACCGGCGCACGCTCTCCGTCCGGCCCGCCCGGTTCGTCCGCGAGCGCGAGCTCGAGCGCACGGGCTCCGATCTCGGCCAGCGGAAGCGACACCGAGGTGAGGGCGGGAGTGACATCGGCGACGAGCGGGATGTCATCGAATCCCGCCACCGCGACCTCCTCGCCGGGTGCGATGCCGGCTTCACGCAGAGCCGCCATCACGCCGATCGCCATGACATCGCTCACTGCGAAGACGCATTCGGGGAGCGCACCCGAGCGGAGCAGTTCGGCCATCGCCTCCCGCCCTCCCGCGCGCGAGAACTCGGCGTGGGCGATGGACGCCGACGGCACGACCGACCGGAAACCGTCGACACGGTCGCGCACCGTGACGAGTTCTTCGGGGCCGGCGATGACGGCGAAGTCGCTGTAGCCGAGCGCCAGCAGCTCGCGAGCGAGCGCCGCCGCCCCGCCGTGGTTGTCGACGGCGACGGTGCGATGCTCCGGCGCTCCCCCGCCGACGACGGCCACGTTCGCACGGGCGCCTGCGAGCGGGTCGTCCGGCGCTGCGGCGGTGTCCTGATCGTCCGGCCGCACGACGCGGCTGCCGGCGAGCACCACCGCGCGCGGGCGCTGCCCGCGGAGAGCCGCCAGCGCTGCCTGCTCGCGCGCGACCGACGCGTGGCCAGCGTACGGTCCGGTCGCGGTGATCGTGACGATGAGGCCGCGCTCGTCCGCCACCCGTACGACACCGGAGGCGATGGAGGCGAAGTAGGGGTCCGCGATGTCGCCCACCACGAGCGCGACGACGTTGCTCGTGCCCCGGGCGACCGCCTGCGCCTGGACGTTGGGGCTGTACCCGAGCTCGCGCGCCGAAGCGAGCACACGCTCCTGCAGCGTCGCGTTGACCTTGCGCGTGCTGCCGTTCAGCGCGCGGGACGCGGTCGCCAGCGAGACGCCGGCATGCGCGGCGACGTCGGACAGGGTGGGGGCGTTCTCGCTCACAGCCCCAACCTACCGGCCGCCACCGCCGGGCCTACCGCCGCACGGGCGGGGTCGATGCCCGGATCACGGGGTGCGCCGGGACCGTGCGGCCCCCCGCATCCCCGTCGAGGGCGCGGCGGACCGTCTCGTCGGCGACCTGGTCGAGCGGCACGTGGACGGTGGTGAGGGCGGGCACGACGTCGCGGAGCGTAGTGATGTCGTCGAACCCGGCGACCGCGACGTCCTGCGGGATGCGCCGCCCGCGGTCGCGCAACCCGGCGATCGCCCCGAGCGCCATGTCGTCGGTGATCGCGAAGACGAGCTGGATGCGCGCGAGCTCGTCATCCGGCAGCGACCGGATGTGCTCGCGGGCTCCCTCCCACGAGAACTCCGGATAGGCGACGGCCGCGTCCCCGTCGAACCCTTCGACGAATCCGTCGACGCGCTGCTGCATGGAGAGAAGCGGGGTGGCGCTTCCGAGCACGAGGGCGCGCCGGTAGCCGAGCGTCGTGAGCTCCGCGGCGAGCTCGCGTGCGCCCTCGCGGTTGTCGAACGTGACGGTCTCGAAGGGCAGGTCGGTCCGGCTGATCAGCACGACCCGGCCGCCGGTCTCCTCGAAGCGGCGCAGCTCGGCGACCAGCTCGTCCCCGTTGGGCGGATCGACGTACCCGGTGCCCGCCAGCACGATCGCCTGCGGCTGCTGTCCGCGCAATTCGCGCACCAGCTCCAGCTCGCGGTCCACCCGGCGGTCGGTCACGGCGATCGAGACGCGCATCCCGAACTCCGCCGCCTGCTTCATGAGCTCGGAGGCCATGGCCGAGAAGTACGGGTCCGAGATCCCGCTGATCACCAGGGCGATCGTCCGGGAGGTGCCGCGCGCGATCACCTGTGCGGCCAGGTTGGGCGTGTAACCCAGCTCTCGGGCGGCATCGAGCACCCGCCGCCGGTAGCTGTCTGCGACGGTCCGCGCGCTACCGTTGAGCACCCGGGACGCGGTCGGCTGCGAGACGCCGGCCCGCCGCGCGACGTCGGTCAGAGTGACGGGACGTCGGGGGGCCGCCTCGCTCTTCGCCTCACCCACACGGCAACAGTACCGGCTCCGCCACCGCCTGGGAATGCGCATACCGGGCGCGGCGAAATGTCCGCCCTCGAGACTGCCGCGTCAGCGACGCACGAGTCGCGAGCCGACGACCCACGCGAGGCCGCAGAGCACCGCCGTCACCGCGAACGCCCCGACGAACGGAACGCCGCCGCCGAGGCCGCGGAGGGCCGCGAAGACGACCGCCGTCGCGGCCAGCGCGACCGCGGAGCCGGTGGAGTCGGCGATCGTCAAGGCCGAGCTGTTGAAGCCCTGGTCGGCGGGCGTCGAATAGTGCAGAGTGAGGACGCCGAGGCGCGGGTAGACGAAGCCCATGCCTGCGCCGGCGAATGCCCAGCCGATGACCACGACCCAGGGATCCAAATGCCAGACCGCCGTGGCGATGAGGGACGCGAGGGCGAAAGTCAGCCCGGTGGCGCCGAGGCGTGCGGCCAGACGGTTGCCGATGCCGGGGAAGCGGCCCTGCGCCCACGAGGCCGCCGACCAGCTGAGGCCGGCCGCGGTCAGGGCGAGACCCGCGATCGCGGCGGAGAGCCCGTACTCGGTCACCATGATGAGCGGTACGTACACCTCGGAGGCGAAGAAGGTCGCTGCGACGATGGCGCGCATCAGGATCACGCTCGGCAGACCGCGGAGTGCGACGAGCGTGCCCCGCGGAACCAGCGGACGGATCGCGACGGCCGCGACCGCGGCGGCGAGCACCGGCACGATCCACTGCACAGGGCCCGACGCCTCGGCGGCGAGGGTGAGGGCGAGCACCGCCGCGGCGAGCAGCAGCGACCACAGGATGCGTCCGACCGGGAATGGCCCCGGCTCGTCGGGGGCGCGGCGCACGCCGCGCATCACCGGCACCACCATCAGCATGGCCAGGGCGGTCAGCGCGACCACGCCGAGGAACACCCAGCGCCAGCCGACGGTCTCGCTCAGCACGCCCGCGATGAAGGGACCGATCAGCGACGGGATGACCCACGCGGCGGCGAACCCCGCGAAGATCCGGGGATGCAGCCGTGGCGGATACACCCGCGCCACGATGACGTAGAGAACGACCGTGAGCGCTCCGCCGCCCAGACCGTGGATGAGCCGGCCGGTGACGAACACCCCCATCGTCGGAGCCAGCCCGGCGGTGAGGAGACCCGCCGCGAAGAGGACGACGGAGGCGATCAGCGCGGACCGCGGGTTGCCGCGGTCCGTCCACGCGCCCGCAGCCACCATCCCGACGACGCCGACGGCGAGAGGACCCGCGAAGGCGAACGCGTAGAGCGAGGCGCCGTCGAGCTCGCGGCTGACGGTCGGCATGATCGTGGTCACGGCGAGGGCTTCGAAGGCCGCGAGCGTGATCAGGAGGCACATCCCGATGCTCGTCCAGCGGAACGGCGAGCTCAGCACACCCCCGGCCTGCGCGACATCGGACGTTGCGGGGGCCGCGGTCTCCGAATCCAGGTCGCGCGAGCTCATGGGCTCCAGCCTAGGCCGAGCCACCGACTCCCGCTCTGGGCCGGCCCGGCCGACCGGCCACTCCGGTGGCGTCAGCCGGCCGACACAGGAGGAGCGGTGGATGCGCGGACCACGAGGTCGGGCTGCAGGGTCACCGGCGTCGGCTCCGTTCCCCCCTCGATCTCGGTCACCAGGCTCTCGACGCTGCGCCGGCCGAGCTGGGTGAAGTCCTGCAGCACGGTCGTGAGCGGAGGCCAGTAGTGGGCGGCCTCGGCGATGTCGTCGAAGCCGACGACGCTCATGTCTTCGGGGATCCGGCGACCGAGCTCGTGCGCCGCGTGATAGACGCCGAGCGCCATCTGGTCATTGGAGGTGAACACGGCCGTCACATCCGCGTCGCCGAGCACCTCGCGGCCGAGGCGGTAGCCGGATTCCGCGGTCCAGTCGCCTTCTGGCGACGGCATCGGAGTGAGGCCGGCGGCGGCGAGCTCCGACCGGTAGCCGTGGACGCGTGCCTGCGCCTCGAACCATTCGAGCGGCCCCGACAGGTGGACGATCCGCCGGTGGCCGAGGTCGATCAGATGCCGGGTCGCGGCCCGGGCGCCGGCCACCTGGTCGACAGTGAGCTCTCGCTGCACCGACGCCGGACCGCCCAGCAGCGTGACGTAGGGCACATCGAGATTCGCCGTCTCGAGCTGCTGGAGCACGACCTCCTGCGGCGCGATGACGATGAGTCCTTCGACCGACTGCGCGAGGAGGTGGTCGAGGCCGGCGGCGATCGACTCCGGCCGGAGATCGGCGAGCTGGGCGACAGCGATGAAGTAGCCGGCTGCGCGTCCGGCGTCCTGAATCGCGTTGATGCTCGACACGGGTCCGTAGAGGGCCGCGGCGGACGTCGAGAGGATGCCGATCGTGCGCGATCGGGCGGTGACCAGCGCGCGGGCGGCGCGGTTCGGCCGGTAGTGCAGCTCGTCCATGGCGGCCAGCACTCTCTGCCGCGTCGACTCGCGGATACTGGGATGACCGTTGATCACGCGCGAGACCGTCTGGTGCGACACACCGGCGAGTGCGGCCACATCGCGCATACTCGAGGCCCGCTGATGCTCCGTCACCGCACCCCCTCCCGGCGTCGCCACGCACACGGCGGCGCCGTGGCTGCCCCTATTATGCGGGATCGGCTCCAGCGGGCCGCCCGGAACGCCGACGGCGCGAGCGCGAGACGGCACCGACCCCCAGCGCGACGACGGCCGCGACCGCGGGGAAGACCAGATGCCATCCGGCGAGCACGAGCAGCCCGGCCGCGAGCACGCACGAGATCAGCGCCATCCACCAGCCGAGCGAGCGCGCTGGGAGCAGCCGCAACGCCGACGCCACTCCCAGCCCGTAGACCGCGGCCGCGATGCTCGTGTGGACGAGGATGAACGGCTGGAGGTCGCCGCTCGTCAGCACGACGACCGAGTACGCGGCCATGACGACGGCCGACAGCAGCAATCCGCGCCGGGCGACCGCGCCGTTCTCGACGCCCTGGCCGAACCAGGCGGGGAGGTCGCCGTCGCGGCCCATGGCGGCGCCGAGCTTGCTGAAGGCGGCGAGGTAGGCGTTGAACACGCCGGTCACGACGATGGCGGCGATCACGGCGACCACCACGCCCCCTCCGTCGCCGGTGGCGACCCGGACGAGGTCGAGCAGCGGGACATCGCTCGTCGCCGCCTTCCCGCCCAGCACCACGACCGTGACGGCCTGGATGGCGAGGTACGCGACCGAGACGATGACCAGGGCGAGCGCGGTCGCCCGCGGGATGTCGCGCCGCGGGTTCCGGAACTCGCCGCCGATCCCGGCGACGGCCTCCCACCCGGCGAAGGCCCAGATGTAGAGGCTCATCGCCAGCCCCACGCCCGCCCAGCCGTGCGGGAGCAGAGGCTCGAGGTTCTCCGCCCGGGCGTGCGGCGCGGCCGCCGCCAGCACGAAGATCAGCACGGCGACGAGCGCGCCGGACAACACGAGCTGCACCGAGGCCGCGAACCGCACGCCGAAGGCCGTCACGATGACCGGGATCACCATCAATCCGACGGCGATCAGCGTTGTGCTGAGTGCGTCGCCGCCGATCACCGCGACCACGTACCGGGCGGTCATCAGCGCCGCGATCGGCGCCCCGATGGGCGTGCCGAAGAAGAACCAGTACCCGATCACGCGAGCAGCGTCCGGGCCGAACGCGCGCCGCGCGAAGGTGGCGACACCGCCCGCGTCGGGGTGCCGTCGCGCGAGAGCGGCGAAGGTGCTCGCCAGCGGCACCGAGATCAGGGCGAGCGCCGCGACCGCCAGGATCGCTCCAGGGCCGGCCGCTGCCGCGGCGAGCGCCGGAAGCACCAGGATGCCGGTGCCGAGCACCGCCGCGATGTACAGCGCGGTGCCGCCGGCCACTCCGAGCCGCCCGTGCGGCGGCGCGGGCACTCGCGGATCGGGCAGCTCGGGCTCCGGACCGCCGGCGTGCGTCGTGCTGCCGTTCGTCGCCGAGGGCCCGCGTTCCGTCATGTGCCCATGATGGCGCGGACCCCCGACATGCGAGCAGGTGCGTCACTCCGTGAGGTCGTACACCGTCACTCCGTCGACGGTCTGCGCGGTGAACGTGTCGGCCACCCAGGCCGCGATCCGGCTGGACGCGCTGCTCCCGCCGTTGGACTGACCGCCCACGCCGCCCGCGATGAAGTAGTGGATGCGCCCCTCGGCAACGTACTTCTGGAACTGCGCGAGCGTGGGCGACGGGTCGGAGCCGTTGAAGCCTCCGATCGGCATGACCGCCTCCTGAGTCGCCAGCTGGTAGCCGGCGGCCGAGTTGGAGCCGACGGCCGCGGCGGCCCAGGTATAGGACGACGCGTCCGCCTTCAGGAGCGCCGCGAGCTGGGAGCCGACGGTCCCCGAGCCCAGGAGCGAGCCCATTCCTCCCCCGCCGCCGGTCGCAGTTCCGGTGCCGCCGGTCGCTCCCGTCCCGCCCGGCGCTGTGCCGGTCGCGCCCGGAGGAGTCCCCTGGCCGCCGAAGCGGCCGGGACCGCCGTTCGCCCCACCGGGGGCACCCCCGAAGCCCCGGGTACCGCCCGGACCGCCCATCCCTCCGGTCACGGCCGGTCCGGCGGTGACGATGGAGCCGGTGTGGGCCGTCGTCACCGTCTGGATCGTGTACGCAAGCGGCGCGAGAAGGGCTGCTACCAGGGTCACCGCGATGGTCGCGGCCGCGAGCGCCCGCCGCGGCGGGAGCACGAGCAGCACGGCCGCGACGAGCGAGGCGACGAGCACGACGACCTTGAGCCACGGCAGCCAGTCCGTTGCGCGGTCGAGCAGCGCCCAGGCCCAGATCCCCGTCCCGAGGACGACGACCGCGGAGACGATGCGGATCCACAGCCGCTCGCGCGCCTGCCAGAGCGCGGAGGCGCCCACCGCCGCCGTCACAGCGAGCGCCGGAGCGAGCGCGACCGTGTAGTACGCGTGGAAGATGCCCGCCATGAAGCTGAACGCCACGGCGGTCACGAGCAGCCAGCCGCCGAAGACGAGCAACGTCGCCCGACGCGCGTCGGTCCGGGCCATCCGGCGCCCGAGCACGAGGGCCACGGCGAACAGCACGAGCGCGGCGGGAAGGAGCCAGGCGATCTGACCGCCGACCTCGTCCTCGAACAGCCGGAGGATGCCGGTCTGGCCCCACATCCCGCCACCGGTCCCTCCCCCGCCGCCTCCGGTGACCGATCCCGTCTCGTCGCCCGTGAGCCGCCCGAGGCCGTTGTAGCCGAACGTGAGCTCCAGGAAGCTGTTGGTCTGCGATCCGCCGATGTAGGGTCGCAGCGAGGCGGGTACGAGTTCGACGATGGCGACCCACCAGCCGGCGGAGACGACCACGGCGCCGAGGGCGGCGAAGAGGTGCCCGAACCGCTTGCGCCACGACAGCGGCGCTGCGGCCAGATAGACCCCGGCGAGGACCGGGAGGATGAGGAACGCCTGCAGCTGCTTCGTCAGGAACGCGAACCCGACCGCGATGCCGGCCCACACCACCCAGCGCACCCGTCCGCTCTCGATGCCGCGCAACGTGAGGTACGCCGAGAAGGTCAGCAGGAGCACCAGCAGTGCATCCGGGTTGTTGAAGCGGAACATGAGCGCGGCGACCGGAGTGATGGCCAGCACGCCGCCCGCGAGGAGGGCGGTCCGCGCGCTGAACCGCCGGCGCACGGTCGCATAGACGAGACCGACCGTGGCGACGCCCATCAGCGCCTCCGGAACAAGGATGCTCCAGGAGCTGAGCCCGAACAGACGGACCGACAGCGCCATGATCCAGAGGCTCGCGGGCGGTTTGTCCACCGTGATCGAGTTCGCCGCATCACTCGACCCGTAGAAGAAGGCCTCCCAGTTCACGCTCCCGGCCTGCACGGCCGCGGAGTAGAAGGAGTTCGCGTAACCGCTCGCCGCGAGGTCCCAGAGGTAGAGCAGCGCGGTCACAGCAAGGAGACCGAGCAGAGCGGGGCGCTCCCAGCGAGCGGCGCCCTCCCGCCCGCGGACGATCCGGCGGAGGGCAGCGCGGACACGCCCCGGGGAATGCGCCGGGGCGGCTCCCGACGGCGATGCTCCGGAACCCGGGACGACGGACGGCGTGGCAGTGGTGGCAGTGGTGGCAGTGGTGGCAGTGGTGGACATGGCGTTCACTCGCTTTCGGTGGAGGTGAGGGAGAGCGTGGGAGTGGAAGTGGTGGACGGCACGGGAGCCGCACCCACCCGCGGTCGCCGGAACACCCACAGCCGCAGCAGTACGAAGCGCAGCAGCGTGGCCACGAGGTTCGCCGCCGTCAGCACGAGCAGCTGGAGCTGCGCTGAGGCATGCGGGACCGCGGCGTGGAGCACGGCGAGCGAACCGCTGGTGAGCGCCCACGCGATGCCGAACACGACGAGCCCTTGGAACTGGTGCTTCACCATCCCGGGCCCGTCGACGCCGAACGTGAAACGCCGGTTGGCCCAGGTGTTCGCGATCGCGGTGAGGAGCAGCGCAGCCAGATTGGCGACCTGCGCAGACAACGCACTCTGCAGCACGAGGTACAGCAGGGCGTAGGCCGCGGTCGACAGGACCCCGACGATCCCGAAGCGCAGCACCTGTCCGAAGAAGCCGGGCGGATGCGGGGGCGCGAACGGGCGTCGGCCGAGCTCGGCGTACACCGATTCGATCGGGATACGACCGCGGGCCAGGTTCGTGCCCACCCGCAGCATCCCCTTCAGGTCATCCGTCGCCGTCCGGACGATGTCGACCGAGCTGTCCGGGTCGTCGACCCAGTCGACCGGGATCTCGTGGATGCGCAGCCCGGCGCGCTCCGCGAGGATGAGCAGCTCGGTGTCGAAGAACCAGCCGTCGTCCTCCACGAGGGGCAGCAGCCGCTGGGCCACATCCCGCCGGATCGCCTTGAACCCGCACTGGGCGTCGCTGAAACCGACGGACATGGCCCGCCTCAGCAGCAGGTTGTAGCTCCGCGAGATGAACTCCCGCTTCCCGCCTCTCGCCACCCGGGAGGAACGCCCGAGCCGGGTGCCGATCGCGAGATCCGAATGACCGGACAGCAGCGGCGCGACGAGCGGCGGCAGCGCGGCGAGGTCGGTGGAGAGGTCCTCGTCGAGGTACACGAGCACCTCGGCGGGCGACGTGCCCCACACCGCTTTGAGGGCGCGACCCCGTCCCTTCAGCGGCAGATGCACGGCGACGACGTGCGGGAGGTCGGCCGCCAGCGCATCGGCGAGCGCCGGCGTGGCGTCCGTGCTCGCGTTGTCCGCGATGGTGATGCGCCAGCTGTAGCGCACGTCAGCGCTCAGGTAGGCATGCAACCGGCGGATGGACGTGTCGAGCGTCGCCTGCTCGTTGTAGACCGGCACGACGACGTCGAGCGCCAGGAGGGGCGCCGGGTGAGGAGAGGATTCGTGCGTCATCCCGACACCCTCGCGTCGTTACATTCTTGTGACCTTTCGCACTCCTATGAGCCGTGAATGCCTTCTCTGCGGAGTTCCTATGCCCTGCACATCCGCCCGCCGAGGGTTACGGCGCGACGCCCGCCGCGGGAGGATGTGCGGCAGAAGGAGGTCCAGTGCTCGGACTCGAACTGGTCGTCGTCATCGGCGTCACCACCCTGCTGACCAAGGTGATCGCGCGGAAGACGGGGATCGCCCAGCCGCTCCTTCTTGTCGGCATCGGCGTGCTGATCGGGTTCATCCCCCTGTTCCGCGATGTCGAGCTCGCGCCGGAGGTGGTGCTGTTCCTGTTCCTCCCCGCGATCCTCTACTGGGAGAGCCTGACCACCTCGCTGCGAGAGATCCGCTCCAACCTGCGCGGCATCATCCTGATGAGCACGGGCCTCGTCGTCGTCACCGCCGCCGCGGTCGCGGTGCTGGCGCATGCGATGGGCCTGCCCTGGGGTGCGGCGTGGACGCTCGGCGCCGCGATCGCCCCGACCGACGCGACGGCGATGACCTCGTTCACGCGCTCGCTCCCCCGCCGCAACGTCACGATCCTGCGCGCGGAGAGCCTCGTCAACGACGGGACGGCCCTCGTGCTGTGGTCCCTCGCGGTCGGGTTCACCGTCGGCGACACCGATGTCAGCGTCGGCGCCGTCTCGCTGACCCTGCTCGTCGCCTACGTCGGCGCAGGCATCATCGGCGCCCTGGTCGCCTGGATCGCCATCCTCGCGCGGCGCCGGCTGCGGGATGCGGTCACGCAGAACATCGCCATGCTGCTGACCCCGTTCGTGGCGTACCTGCTGGCCGAGCTCGTGCACGCCTCCGGTGTGCTCGCCGTGGTGGTGGCAGGGCTGATCATCAGCCAGGCCGGTCCGCGCATCGGCGTGGCCGAGGGGCGGAGGCAGTCGGACGCCTTCTGGACCTTCACGACCTTCCTGCTCAACGCGAGCCTCTTCGTCCTCGTCGGCATCGAGTTGCCGCGGTCGACCATGGAACTGGCGGCGGTCGACGTCGGGATGGGTCTGGTCGCGATCGCCGCCGTGACTGCCGTCATCGTGGCCGTCCGCTTCGCCTACCTTTTCGGGACGGTGTACCTGATCCGGCTCCTCGATCGGCGCCCGCAGCAGAAGAAGCGGCGGATGAGCGACCGCGCCCGCGTCGTGAGCGGGCTCTCCGGCTTCCGCGGCGCCGTCTCCCTCGCCGCAGCCCTCGCGGTGCCGACGGCTCTGGAGAACGGCTCCCCCTTCCCCGGCCGCGACTTCATCGTGTTCGTCACCACCGGCGTGATCGTCGTGACGCTCGTCGGGCAGGGGCTCGTGCTCCCGGCCGTCGTCCGCTGGGCCCGCCTCCCCTCCGACGAGTCGGTCGGGCACGAGTTGCGGCTCGCCGAGACCAGCGCGACCCGCGCGGCCCTCGACGAGCTCCCGCAGCTCGCTCAGAGACTCGGCGTCGACCCGGAGATCAGCGAGCGCATCCAGGGCGAATTCGAAGAGCACCTCGAACTGCTGGAGGTGGAGGACGAGTCGCGCGACGGCGAGGAAGCTGCCGAGAGGAGCCGGCAGGACACCGAGCTCCGGCTGGCGCTGCTGCACTGCAAGCGGGAGGAAGTGGTCCGGCTGCGGGACGAGGGCGAGATCGACGACATCGTGTTGCGCGACATTCAGCGGCGGCTGGATGTGGAGGAGGTCCGGCTCACCGGCCGCGAACCCGGCGAGTGACCGACGGCCCTCCCTGCGGCCCTACCCGGGAGCCCGAGAGCCGTCTACCATCGCGCTCAGAGCATCCACGCGACAGCGATCCGGGAGGGACGCCATGAGCGACGCCAAGGAGAACTGGCCGGAGACGCCGTCGGGCGAACCGGTCGACACGGACGCCATCGCCGAAGGCGGCGGTGAAGGACCATACGACGCCGACGGTTTCGTCGAGCCGGAGCACGACGAGTTCGATCCGCTCGAGGACGACAGCGGCAGCTGATCCACCCGCACCTCTTGTCCCCCGGTCGTGTACCCCGCTAGGGTCGTGGTCAGACAGGCCGCCCGAGGGGAGGGGTGCAGCGTGACGACATTCGAATCACCGATCGGGAACGTTCCGAAGCCCGGTCAGGACGTGCATCTGGTGCGCTGGGTGCGCTCGGCGGACGGGTGGTCCAGCGAGACCCTGCTCTGCACATACCTGGGATGCACATCCGACTCCTGGATCGTCGACTCGCGCGGTGAGCAGGTTTCCCTCGCGCGCGACGAGTGGTCGCAGTTCGCGTTCTGACGCGGCGAACCACAGCGCACAGCGCAGGGCGCTAGAGCCCCGCCTGCCCGGCCAGGACCTCGACGGCGACCCGCCAGTCACGGGCGGGGATGCCCTCGCCGTCCTCCTCCTCGCCGGGGAGGCGGGCGACGAACGCCGGCCACAGTTCGCCGGTGTCGTGGACCTCCTCGATCAGGCCGAGGTACTCGCCGCCGTAGTACACCTCCCACGCCGCGGTCGCGGTGGGGCTGTACATGAGCGTCAGCGGCAGCGAGCCGTAGGTGTAGACGGCGTGCTGGTGGGCGAGCTCCTTCTCCGTCATGACCGCAGAATAGGCGCGATCCCCCACGGGCGGAAGGGCGCGTGACAGCGCGTGAACGACCGCACCGCCGCCGTGGGCGGTGTGGGGCTCGGAAGGTCAGGCGACGACCTGGTCGTCGTCCTCCGACTGCTCGTGGGTCGCCGAGACGGCGAGCGCGACGACATCCCGCATCCGCCCTCGCCGCTCGAACGCCGTTCGCTGACGACCGGCGCCTCCGCCGGTGGTGAGGATGCGGGCGAGCCCGCGCCGTACGAGCACCAGATCGCCGTTCGCCTCGAGCGCGGCCGAGGTGTGCGACAGCAGGGCGTCGATGGCTTCGACCGCCGGCACCTCGCGCCAGGTGACGGGATGCGGCAGAGAGCCGCGAACGCCGGTGAGTGCCGCCTGCCACTCGGCGAGGCGCAGTGCCGCCGACGGGACGGCTGCCGGTGGCACCCCGGCCTGCCAGTCCGCCGCCGCCGTGTCGACCAGGGCGCGGACGAGGGCCGCGATGACGGCGGCGTCGCGGGCGTCGAGGCAGACATCGGCGACGCGGACCTCGACCGTCGGCTGCTTGTGCGAGACGCGCGCGTCGAGGTACAGCATCCCGGTGTCGAGGATGACGCCGGTGTCGACCAGGAAGCGCTCGAACCGGTCGTAGGCCTCCACCGAGCCGAACACGTCGGTCGGTCCCGCGCTCTGCCACTGGTGCCACGCGGCGAAACGATAGCTGGCGTGACCCGTGTCCGCTCCGCCGAAGAACGGCGAGTTCGCGCTCAGAGCGAGCAGGGTCGGAAGCCAGGTGCGGATGCGGTCGAGCACCGCCACACCCTCTTCCCGCGAGTCGATCCCCACGTGCACGTGGAAGCCGCAGACCAGGGTGCCCCGGGCCGTGAGCCCGTATCGCTCGATCATCTTCGCGTAGCGCGGATCATCGGTGACGTGCGGGCGGAGCCGCATCGGCGACATGGCGACGGCGATGGCGCGGGCGCCGTGACGTTGGGCGAGCCCGTCGGCGAGCTCGCGGCCGCCGATGATGTCGAGCAGCAGCTCGCTGGTCTGGAGTTGCGGACGCGTCTGCGTCTCGATCATCTCCTGCTGGAACTCCGCGCTCACCGACGGCCCGTCGACGACCGGCGGAGCGTCCGCTAGGACGGACGGAGCCACCGGCGTGGCCATCCCGCGCTCGTCGACCAGGAGGAGTTCCTCCTCCACCCCGAAAGTCCTCACGAGACCACTATCGGCGAGTGCGGGCGACCGGACAATACCCGATCCGCCGTGAATGTCCCGTGCGTCGGTTGGTGTCGGCGGCCGGGCCATCTCTCGCGGCTGTTGCACATCCGTTGCGGTGTATTTGCTCCATTCGGCGAATCGTGGCGTGCATGGATTGCGGGGATGCCGACCTTGCCCTATAACTGACCCTGCGGCGCAAGGAATCGCCGGCGCAGTGATGCGAGATCGAGGAGCCTCCATGTGGGACACGGCGACACGGATCCCTTTCGATCCGGTCCTGCTGACCGAGCGCAGCGACGCCGCCGCACGGATGCGGCTGATGGCCCTCCTCCTGGAACGTCCGGGCATGAGCATGGACGAGCTGCACGGGATGCGCCTGCCGGGGCTCTTCGCCGACCTGCGGTCCTTCCACCGGGCCGGCCTCATCCGCACGTCGACGACGCCCCCGCGGTTCTTCGAACGGGACACCCGCGTGTACCCGGTGTGCGACGGGACCGGCGACGGGACCGCCCCCGCTTGAGGCCGCCCCTCTAGACTCCGGGCATGCCCCGGACCCCTGACGTGACCGCTTCTGCGGATTCCGAACCGGCCGCCTCCTGGCAGCGCGCACTCGACGGCGATACGGATGCGCTGGAGCGCCACCTCGCGGAGGGCAGCCGCCTACCCGGACCGCGTGCCAACCTCGAGCTCGCCCACCGCGTCGCGGACCTCGCGCACGCGACGCCGCCCGAGCGCCGGGCAGATGCCCTCCGCGTGCTCCGCCGGTGGCTGAGCGACGACCCCGGCGCCGCCCCCGACCTTCCCGAGGCGCATCGCGAATACCTCGCCGCGGTGGCCGCTCTCTCGGCCGGCGCGATCCTCGCCACCGGTCCGGATCCGGATGCGCTGACGCTCCTCGACGCCGCGACCGCCGATCCCCGCTGGCGCGTGCGCGAACTCGCCGCAACGGGCCTGCAACGCGTGCTCGCTGCGGACTGGGATCGGGGCCTCGCGGCAGCGCGCGCGTGGCTGCCGCTCGACCCGCTCCCTGCGCGAGCGGCCGTCGCCGCGGTCGCCGAGCCGTCGCTGCTGCAGGATCCACGCCACGCCGCGGACGCTGCCTCCGTTATCGAGCGTGCGGTCGACGAGCTGCTCGCCGTCCCGGCCTCCGGGCGCCGCGACCCGGACGTCCGGGTGCTCCGGAAGGCCCTCGGCTATGCCGTCAGCGTGGTCGCTGCGGCCGACCCCGATGCCGGGGTGGCGCTCCTGCAACGCCTCGCCACCTCCACGGACGGCGACGCCCGCTGGATCGCCCGCGAGAACCTCACGAAAGCGCGGCTGGCGCCCCTGTCCGATCGGCTGGCGGTCGCACGCGAGGCCCTCAACCGACCGTGAGCGTGCCGTCCTCCGCCAGCGTCCATCCCGGGTTGTACGCGACCTCCCAGACGTGGCCGTCCGGATCAGCGAAGTACCCCGAGTAGCCGCCCCAGAACGCACGCTCGGCGGGTTTCAGGATGCGGGCACCGGCCGCCTCGGCCTGCGCGAAGACGCGGTCGACGTCCTCCTCCGACCGCTGGTTGCACGCGAGCGTGATGCCGCTGAACGTCCCGTCGACCGGACGCCGGGCGTCCTCGGCCAGCTCATCCCGGCCGAACAGCGCGAACGCCATCCCGGGGAGCTGATAGAAGACGACGCCCTCGGGAGCATCGGCCGGCGTCCAGCCGAGCCCTCCCTCGTAGAAGGCCCGGCTCCTCGCCAGGTCGGCCACCCCGAGCGTCACGAGACTGATGCGTTGATCCATGCGCCCGAGGTTAGCCGCGACCGCTGACGCCGGGCCTAGCGACCGAGCGCCTGCTCCACGTCCGCTAGCAGGTCGTCGACGTCCTCGATGCCCACGGAGAGGCGCACGATGTTGTCGGGCACCTCGAGCGCGGTCCCGCGCACCGAGGCATGCGTCATCTCGGACGGGTACCCGATCAGCGACTCCACGCCGCCGAGGGACTCCGCCAGCTGGAACACCTGCGTCGACTCCGCGAACCGGCGCGCTGCCGCTGCTCCGCCGGCCAGCGCGACAGACAGCATGCCGCCGAATCCGCTCATCTGGCGTGCCGCGAGCTCGTGGCCGGGGTGCGTCGGCAGGCCCGGGTAGTAGACCGCCTCGACGCCCCCGTGGCCGACGAGCGACTCCGCGATCGCCTGCGCGTTGGCACTGTGCTGCCGCACGCGTACCTGCAGCGTCTTGATGCCGCGCGTGGTGAGCCACGCATCCATCGGCGACGACACGGCCCCCGCGGCGAACTGGATGAACTGCGCCTTCTGCGCGAGCTCCTCGTCGGCGAAGATCAGGGCGCCCCCGATGACGTCGGAGTGGCCGCCCAGATACTTGGTGGTCGAGTGGACGACGACATCGGCGCCGAACGACAGCGGCTGCTGCAGGGCGGGCGACGCGAAGGTGTTGTCGACGACGACGACCGCGCCGACGGCGTGACCGAGCTCAACGAGCGCCGCGATGTCGCTGATCTTCATCAGCGGGTTGCTCGGCGTCTCAATCCAGAGCATGCGCGTGCTGTCCGTCCCGAGCGCGGTGCGGACGGCATCCAGATCGGCGAGGTCGACGGTCGTGTTGCGGATGCCCCACTCGCTGTGGATGCGGTCGATCAGCCGGTGGGTGCCGCCGTATGCGTCGTTGCCGAGCACCACGTGGTCGCCCGGGCGGAGCGCAGCACGGAGCAGCGCGTCCTCTGCGGCCAGCCCGGAGGCGAACGACAGGGCGCGGACGCCGCCCTCCAGCGAGGCGAGCAGCGTCTCGAGGGAGGTGCGCGTCGGGTTGCCGGCGCGACCGTACTCGTAGCCGTTGCGGAGCCCGCCGATGCCGTCCTGCACGAACGTCGAGGTCTGGTAGATCGGCGGGATGATCGCGCCGGTGGTCGGGTCGAACTCCTGACCCTCGTGGATGGCGCGCGTGGCGAAGCCGTGTGTCATTGTCTCGATTCCTGTGTGAGTCGGCCCGGTGCGGGTCAGTCGCTGAAGTAGTTGAGCAGGTCCTGCCGGGTCAGCACCGCGACGGGCTTGCCGCCGTCGGTCACCAGCAGGGCGTTCGTCGTGGCCAGCGCCGCGCGAGCGGCCGAGACCGGCTCGTTGACGCCGATGAGCTCGAGCGGCTCCCCGAGGTGGGTGCCGACGGAGTCGCTCATCTCGGCGTGCCCGCTGAAGACCGCGTCCACCAGCGAACGCTCGTCGAGCGCGCCGGCGACCTCGCCCATGACGACGGGCGGTTCGGCGGTGAGGACCACGAGCTGCGAGACGCCGTAGGTGTTCATCGTCTGGATGGCGTCTCGCACCGTCTCAGACGGGTGCGTGTGCACCAGGTCCGGCAGGGCGCCGCTCTTCGTCTTGATGATGTCGTGCACCGTGGACTCGTCGGGCACCTCGCTGAAACCGTAGGACTGCATCCACCGATCGTTGAAGATCTTGGCGAGATAGCCTCGGCCCCCGTCGGGCAGGATGACGACGACCACGTCGTCCGGGCCGAGGTCCTTCGCCGCGCGCAGGGCCGCCTCGACGGCCATTCCGCTCGACCCGCCCACGAGGATGCCCTCCTCACGAGCGAGGCGCCGGGTCATGCGGAACGCCTCGGCATCGCTGACCGCGATCACCTCATCGACCACACTGGGGTCGTAGGCGCCCGGCCAGAAGTCCTCGCCGACGCCCTCGACGAGGTAGGGCCGCCCGGTGCCGCCGGAGTAGACGGACCCTTCCGGGTCGGCGCCGACGATGCGGACGCGCCCCTCGGAAACCTCCTTGAGGTACCGCCCGGTGCCGCTGATCGTGCCACCGGTGCCCACACCGGCGACGAGATGCGTGATGCGGCCGTCGGTGTCGCGCCAGATCTCCGGACCGGTGGTCTCGTAGTGGCTGCGCGGACCGTTCGGGTTGAAGTACTGGTTGGGCTTGAACGCGCCCGGGATCTCGGCCGTCAGGCGGTCGGAGACGGAGTAATAGGAGTCGGGATGGTCCGGCGGCACGGATGTCGGCGTCACCACCACCTCCGCTCCATAGGCGGTGAGGACGTTGATCTTGTCCTCGCCCACCTTGTCGGGGAGCACGAACACGCACCGGTAGCCGCGCTGCTGCGCGACCAGGGCGAGCCCGACTCCGGTGTTGCCGCTCGTCGGTTCCACGATGGTGCCGCCGGGCTTCAACAGCCCGTCGCGCTCCGCAGCGTCGATGATGCGGGAGGCGATGCGGTCCTTCGACGAACCTCCGGGGTTCAGGTACTCGAGTTTGACGAGCACCGTCGCCGCGATCCCCTCGGTCAGCCTGTTGAGCTTCACGAGCGGGGTGTCGCCGACCAAGTCGATGATGGTCTCTGCGTACTTCACCCGACCCACCTTAACAGCGCGGATGCACCGCTGGCAGAGTGTGACGCCCGCCCTAGAATCGGCTCATGCCCGTGTCCGACCTGTCGTCCGTCGCACAGGACTACCTGAAGATCATCTGGTCGGCGACCGAATGGTCGGATGACCCGGTGACGGTCAAGCAGCTCTCCGAGCGGATGGGCGTGCGCGCAGCGACCGTGTCGGACGGCGTCCGCCGGCTCGCCGAGCAGGGGCTTGTCGCCCACGAGCGGTACGGCGGCGTCGAGCTGACGGACGCCGGGCGCCGGCACGCGGTCGCCATGGTGCGGAGGCACCGGCTGATCGAGACGTTCCTCGTGGAGGAGCTCGGCTACGGCTGGGACGAGGTGCACGACGAGGCCGAGGTGCTGGAGCATGCCGTCTCGGACGAACTGGTCGAGCGCCTGGATCGGCGCCTCGGCTTCCCGGCCCGCGATCCGCACGGAGACCCGATCCCGACCGCGGACGGCACACCGCGCCGCCCGGACGCCGTCCCCCTGCTGGACGCGGAGACCGGAACGCCCCTGAGTGTCGCACGCATTTCGGACGCCGACCCGGCGGTGCTCCGCTACCTCGGAGAGCGGGGCATCGGACTCGACACCGTGCTCAGCGTGGAGGAGCACCGCGCCTTCGCGGGCGATGTCGCGGTGACGGTCGACGAGCAGCACATCGTGCTCGGGGCGACGGCCGCGGCGGCCGTCTGGGTGGCCGCGCAGGGCTGAGCGCCTGCCGACGCGGCTACGCTCCCGCGATGGTGAGCACCACCAGGGCGAGGTTCAGGAGCACGACGAGGCCCGCGACGACACCGCCCAGGAGGCGCACCCACAGCCGGTCGGCCGACACGCCCATCACGGCCCGCGAGCCGGTCAACCGCAGCAGCGGGATCATGGCGAACGGGATGCCGAGGCTGAGGAACACCTGCGACAGCACCAGGGCCCAGGTGGGGTCGACGCCCACGGCGAGGATGATCACCGCGGGGATCAGCGTCACGATCCGGCGGACGAGGAGCGGCACGCGCAGCTTCAGCAGTCCGCCCATGATCGTCGCGCCGGCGTAACTTCCGACTGAGGTGGAGGCGAGGCCGGAGGCGAGCAGGCCGACGGCGAAGATCACGCCGATCGCCGGGCCGAGGGCGGAGGAGATCGCGTCGTAGGCGCCCTCGATGGTGTCCGTCCCGTCGACGCCGCGCAGGGCGGACGCCGCGACGAGCAGCATGGCGATGTTGACGGCGCCGGCGAGCACGAGCGCGAGCACCACATCCACTCGGGTGGCGTGCAGCAGCCGACGGATGCGGCCGGGGTCGGCGGTGGTGCCGTGCCGGTCGCGGGCCAGGGCCGAGTGCAGGTAGATCGCGTGCGGCATGACCGTCGCGCCCAGCATGCTCGCCGCCAGCAAGACGGTCTGAGCGCCGTCGAAGCGCGGGACGAGCCCGCCGACCGCCGCCTGCCAGTCGACCGGGCTCACGAACAAGCCGGCCAGGAAGCCGATGGCGATCACGGCGAGCAGCCCGAGGATGACGGCCTCGAAGGGTCGCTGACCGCGGCGCGACTGGATGGCGAGAATGCCGATGGCGACGATCCCGACGATGACGCCGCCGAGCGGGAGAGGCAGTCCGAACAGGAGGTTCAGGGCGATGGCGCCGCCGATGACCTCGGCGATGTCGGTGGCGGCGGCCACCAGCTCTGCCTGCACCCAGTAGGCGCGGCGCGTGCCGGTGCCGAGCCGCTCGCCCAGGAGTTCGGGAAGGCTGCGGCCCGTGACGATGCCGAGCTTCGCCGACTGGTACTGCACGAACACGGCGATCGCGTTCGCCGCGACGAGCACCCAGACGAGCAGGTAGCCGTACCGCGCCCCGGCCGTCAGGTTCGCGGCGACGTTGCCCGGGTCGACGTAGGCGATGGCTGCGACGAAGGCCGGCCCGAGCAGCAGCAACAGCCGCGCCGGCGCGGCGCGCGGCGCCCGCTCCTCGACCCGAACGCTCATCCCTCACCCCGCCTACCCGAAAAGTTAGCCCAGTCTAACTCTCACAATCCCTCCACCGTCGAGTCCGCACTTTTTGCACGCCGAACGGCCCCAGAACGTGCAAAGTTCGTGGACTCGACGGTGGGGCGGAGGGGCGGATTGCGGTCAGGCGAGGAGGGTGCGGAGCGTGGCGATGCGCCCGTCGCGCACCTCGATCACGTCGACGCCGCGGGCGACGGGTGCGCCTTCCGGGCCGAACGTCCAGGCGAGCGCTCCCGTGTCCCGTCCGAGGTAGACCGGGCCGGCGTCGGCGAACGCGAACGAGGCCGGGGCGCCCTCGAGCAGGCCTGCTGCCTTCGCCTCGAGCGCATCCCATCCGGTCACCTCGCCCTCGGGGTCGGCGAACACGACGTCCTCGGTGTACGTGCGCTCGATCGCGGCGCGGCGGGAGACGGCGTCCCGGTTGCCGAAGACC
This sequence comes from Leifsonia sp. NPDC014704, assembly GCF_043083605.1. NCBI lineage: Bacteria > Bacillati > Actinomycetota > Actinomycetes > Micrococcales > Microbacteriaceae > Leifsonia > Leifsonia sp. NPDC014704. The sequence goes on from NZ_JBIBYW010000001.1 coordinate 1,997,022, forward strand.
TCGCGCAGGTTGGCGGACAGCAGTTCGGTGATCGTCGGCACGGGAGACCCTTTCGTCGGATGGATGGGACGCTAGTCCTCGAGGACGGCGCTTTCGGTCTGTTCGCGGTACAGGCGCGAGTACACCCCGCCGAGTTCCAGCAGCTCGCGGTGCGTCCCGCGCTCGACGACCTGCCCGTGGTCGATCACGAAGATGACGTCCGCCGAGACGATGGTCGACAGCCGGTGCGCGATGGCGATGGTGGTGCGCCCGCTGGATGCGGTGTCGAGCGCCTGCTGCACCACCCGCTCCGAGATGGTGTCGAGCGCACTCGTCGCCTCGTCGAGGATGAGCACCTCCGGGTCCTTCAGCAGCACGCGCGCGATCGCGATGCGCTGCTTCTCGCCGCCCGAGAGCCGGTAGCCGCGCTCCCCCACGATCGTCGCGTAGCCGTCGGGGAATCGGGCGATCGTGTCGTGGATGTTCGCGCGCTTCGCCGCATCCTCCAGCTGCTCCTGCGTCGCATCCGGCCGGGCGTAGCGCAGGTTCTCGGCGATGGTCGCGTGGAACAGGTAGGTCTCCTGGCTCACCACGCCGATGTGCGAGACCAGCGAGTCCTGCTGCAGGTCACGCACATCCGTTTCGCCGAAGCGGATGGTGCCGCTGGTCGCGTCGTAGAACCGCGGGATCAGGTACGAGACCGTGGTCTTGCCCGCGCCGCTCGGGCCGACGAACGCCGCGAACTCACCGGGCTCGATGACGAACGACACATCGTCGAGGGTGTTGCTCTCGCCCTCGCGCGCATCCGGGTAGCGGAACACCACGTGGTCGAACTCGATCCTCCCGAGGTCGTCGGCCGGGTCGACGGGCACGGCGTCCGGACGGTCGGCGATCGCCGGCTTCAGGTCGAGGTACTCGAAGATGCGGGCGAACAGCGCGCCCGACGTCTGCAGGTCGAGCGCCACGCGCATCAGCGCCAGCAGCGGGAACAGCAGGCGCGCCTGCACGGTGGTGAACGCGACGATCGTGCCGGCCGAGATGTCCGTCGCCCCGCCCACGATCAGCCACCCGGACACCAGGTAGACGATGGCGGGGATCGACGACAGGAAGATGTTGACCATCGCGAAGAACCACTGGCCGCTCATCGCCTGCGACACCTGGAGGCGGATCTGGTTCTCGTTCTCGGCGGAATAGCGACCGACCTCGGTGCTCTGCCGGTTGAAGCTCTTCGACAGCAGGATGCCCGAGACGCTCAGCGTCTCCTGCGTGATCGCCGTCATGTCCGACAGCGACTCCTGCGTCTTCGTCGCGATGCGCGCACGGACCTGGCCGACCCGGCGCTGCGCGATCACCAGGATCGGCATGAGCACCACCGCGACGATGGTCAGCTGCCAGTTCAGCAGGAGCATCGCGACGAGGGCCGCGATGACCGTCACAGTGTTGCCGAGGATGCTCGAGATCGTGTTGGTGAGGACGCTGGCGACGCCGCCGACATCGTTCTGCAGCCGCGACTGGATGATGCCGGTCTTCGTGTGCGTGAAGAAGCTGAGCTCCATCGACTGCAGATGAGCGAACAGCCGGACGCGCAGTGCACCCATCACCTTGTTGCCGACGGATGCCGTCAGATACGTCTGCCAGACGCCCAGCAGCGCCGACGCGACGTACACGATCAGCATGAAGACGACGATCTCCACGAGCACCGGGATGTTCGGCCCGCCGGGCGGGAACAGCCCGTCGTCGAACGCCCGCTCGGTGAGCAGCGGGGGAACCACCGACAGCGCGGCGCCGATCAGCACGAGCACCATCGTGAAGACGATGGCCATGCGGTGCGAGGCGAACAGCGAGAGGATGCGCCGGAACAGATGCGGGATCTTCGGAGCCTCGGCGTTAATCGCCCGCTGCGCCTCCGCATCCCCGCCGCTGACACGCCCGCGACCGCCGCCGCCACCGGCCGCAGCCATGCCGCGCATCCCGCTCATAGTCTCAGCGTAACCCTCGCCGGAGACCCGCCCGGCGTGACGCAACCGTGATGCAAGCGCTTGACGTAAACGCTTGCATCACGCGAGAGCGTAGGGGTACGGTGATCGGCGGGCGCACACCTGTGCCCGCACCAAGAGCTCAACGAGGAGTGAAATGAAAGCAGCACGTCTCTCCGTGATCGCCGGGGTGGCCCTCGCAGGCCTCGCGCTGGCGGGATGCACCGGTGGCGGTGGGTCGGGAAGCGGTGGCGGCGACGCCAACTCGAATCTCGACAGCAAGGGTCCGATCACCTACGTGCAGGGCAAGGACAACTCCAATGTGGTCCGCCCGCTGATCGAGAAGTGGAACAAGGCCCACCCGGACGAGAAGGTCACCTTCAAGGAGCAGACCGACCAGGCGGACCAGCAGCACGACGACCTCGTGCAGCACTTCCAGGCCAAGGACACCAACTACGACGTCGTGGACGTGGACGTGGTGTGGACGGGCGAGTTCGCGGCGAAGGGCTGGCTCCAGCCGCTGACCGGCAAGTTCAAGATGGACAACTCGGCCCTCCTGGAGCCGACGGTGAAGTCGGGAACCTACAACGGCACCCAGTACGCGGCGCCGCAGACCTCTGACGGCGGCATCCTGTACTACCGCAAGGACCTGGTCCCGGAGCCCCCGAAGACGTGGGACGACATGCTCAAGGACTGCGACATCGCCAAGGCGAAGGGCATCGGCTGCTACGCCGGTCAGTTCGCCCAGTACGAGGGCCTCACGGTGAACGTCGCCGAGGCGATCAACACCAACGGCGGAACGATCGTCGGTGAGGACGGCAAGAAGGTCACCGTCGACAGCGACGAGGCCAAGGCGGGTCTGACCCGACTGGTGGACGGCTTCAAGAACGGGCAGATCCCCGCCGAGGCCATCACCTACCAGGAGGAGCAGGGCCGGCAGGCGTTCGAGGCCGGCAAGCTGATGTTCCTGCGCAACTGGCCGTACGTGTACAACCTGGCCAAGACCGACGGCTCCTCGACGGTGAAGGACACCTTCGGCGTCGCGCCGCTCCCGGGCATCAGCGCGGACAAGCCGGGCGTCTCCAGCCTCGGTGGTCACAACGCCGCGATCAGCGTGTACTCCAAGCACAAGGCGACCGCCTTCGAGTTCCTGAAGTTCCTGCAGAGCGAAGAGACGCAGAAGTTCTTCGTGACCCAGGGCTCGCTGGCACCGGTGGTGGCTTCGCTGTACGACGACGCGGCGCTGAACAGCCAGCTGCCGTACCTGTCGACGCTGAAGACCTCGATCGCGAACGCGGTCCCGCGTCCGGTGTCGCCGTTCTACCCGGCCATCACCAAGGCCGTGCAGGACAACGCGTACGCCGCCCTCAAGGGTGACAAGACGGTCGACGAAGCCCTGAAGGACATGGCTTCGGCGATCAACACCGCCAGCGCCGGCTGACCCCGGCCTGAAACGGTTGCCGGGCGGCGGGACTTCTCCCGCCGCCCGGCCCCTCTCCTTCCGACAAGCATCCGGAGGCACACATGTCAACGTCGAACGTCGTCGCCCCCTCATCCACCACGACCGGCAAGAACGGCAAACCGCCGATCCGTGCCGGCGCGAAGCGGCAGCGCGCCCAGCAGAGTCGCTGGGCCTTCTACCTGATCATCCCCACCCTGGTCCTGCTGGCCGTCGTGATCGGCTACCCGGTGGTCTCGGCGATCGTGATGTCCTTCCAGAAGGACGCCGGACTCGACCCGGCGACCGGCCTGTTCGTCCAGGGCGGGTTCGCCGGTTTCCAGAACTACGCGCACTGGCTGCTCCAGCAGTGCCAAGGCCCCAACGGCACCACGATCTCCTGCCCACCCGGCAACCTCGGCTCCAGCTTCTGGAGCGCGGTGTTCGTCACCTTCTTCTTCACGGTGACGACCGTCATTCTCGAGACCGGCCTCGGCCTCTGGTTCGCGCTGATCATGAACCGCGCATTCCGCGGCCGCGGCCTCGTCCGCGCGGCCATCCTGATCCCGTGGGCGATCCCCACCGCGGTCACCGCGAAGCTGTGGTTCTTCATCTTCTCGGTCGCCGGCGTCGCCAACGCGGTCCTCGGCGCCCACATCCTGTGGACGTCGGATGAGTGGGCGTCCCGGTTCGCGGTCATCATCGCCGACACCTGGAAGACCACGCCGTTCATGGCGCTGCTGATCCTCGCCGGTCTGCAGATCATCCCGGAGGAGGTCTACGAGGCCGCGAAGGTCGACGGCGCGACCACCTGGCAGCGCTTCTGGCGCGTGACCATGCCGCTGCTGAAGCCGGCGCTCATGGTCGCGATCCTGTTCCGTGTACTCGACGCCCTCCGCATCTACGACCTGCCGCAGATCCTCACCGGCGGTGGAGGTGGTACAGGCCATGCCACGACCACGTTGTCCATCCTCGTGGTCGATCAGATCAGGCAGGGCTTCAACAGCGCGGCCGCCCTGTCCACCATCACGTTCATCATCATCTTCCTGATCGCCTTCATCTTCGTCCGGCTCCTCGGAACGAACGTCGTGCGAACGCAGGAGGACCAGCAGAAGGGGGCGAAGCGATGACCGCCGTCGCCGGCCAGGCAGCAGCGACCGCCGAGGCGGGAGCTCTCCCTCGTACCCAGACCAAGAACCGCAGCAAGCAGCGCCGCCGCAACGCCGGTCTCCGCACCGGCATCCAGGCGATCGTGATCGTGCTGTGGTGCTTGCTGCCCTTCTACTGGATGGTCGTGACCTCGTTCCGGGATGTCGGCTTCACCAACGACAACACCCCGTGGATCACGCACTTCACCTGGGACAACTACGTCACCGCCCTCTCGACCAACCTGGGCAACCACCTCGGCCAGGCGCTGCTGAACTCGCTGTTCATCGGCATCTGCGTCACCGTGATCTCCCTGGTCGTCGGCATCTTCGCCTCGTACGCCCTCGCCCGCCTCGACTTCAAGTTCAAGGGCATCGTGCTGGGGATCATCCTCGCTGCCTCGATGTTCCCGGGCGTCGCGCTGATCACCCCGCTGTTCCAGCTGTTCACAAACATCGGCTGGATGGGCACCTACCAGGCGCTGATCATCCCGGAGATCTCCTTCGCCCTCCCCCTGACCGTCTACACGCTCAACTCGTTCTTCCGCGAGATGCCGTGGGACCTGGAGGAGGCCGCGCGGATCGACGGGTGCACCCAGGCGCAGGCGTTCCGGAAGATCATCCTTCCGCTGGCGGCTCCTGCCGTGTTCACGACGGCGATCCTGGCGTTCATCTCGTCGTGGAACGAGTTCCTGATCTCCAGCCAGCTGTCGAGCGACGCGACGCAGCCGGTCACCGTGGCCATCGCCTCCTTCACCGGCAGCCAGCCGCACCAGGAGCCGTACACGGCGGTCATGGCGGCCGGTACGATCGTGACCGTGCCGCTGATCATCCTGGTGCTGATCTTCCAGCGGCGCATCGTGGCCGGACTCACGGCCGGTGGCGTGAAGGGCTGATCACATGCGCTGGAGCGACTCTCGCGAGGTCGTCGACGTCGGCCTCGGCTTCGTCGGGTTCTTCGCGGTCGCGTTCCTCGGGATCACGGTCTTCTGCGAACTGACCGGCGAGCCGGCCCTCGGCTGGGCGCTCACCCTCCTCGTGCTCGTCCTCGCCTTCATCGGCCTCCTGCAGCTGCGCCGCCGCATCATCGCGCGGCGGCAGGAGGCCGAGGAGGCGCGGCTCGAGCACCAGGACTCCTGAGCGGGGCCGGGCGATGCCAGGGATCGAGGAGGTCGCGCGCGCGACCGGGGTCTCCACCGCCACCGTCTCCCGGGCGCTGCGCGGTCTCCCCAACGTGTCCGACAAGACGCGAGCGGCCGTCCGCCGCGCGGCGGATGAGCTCGGCTACGTCGCGTCGTCGAGCGCTTCGGGCCTCGCCAGCGGCCGCACCCTCGCGATGGGGGTCGTGGTCCCGTCGGTGAGCCGGTGGTTCTACACGCAGGTGCTGGAGGGGGTGGATGCAGAGCTGCGGTCGGCGAGCTACGACATGATCCTCTTCAATCTCGGGGGTCACCGCGGCGATCGGGAGCGCGTCTTCCACCGCAGCATCCTGCGCAAGCGCACCGACGCCCTGCTCGCGCTGTGCCTCGACTTCACGACGGAGGAGAGGGAGCAACTGGCGACGCTCGGGCATCCGACCATCGTCGTCGGCGGACCGGTCAAGGGCCTCCGCAGCGTCGGCATCGACGAGACCTCGACCGCCTACACGGCGACCTCCCACCTCATCTCCCTCGGTCACACCGCGATCGCGCACCTGGGCGGTGAGGACGAGGAGGGCCTCAACAGCCAGGTGCCGATCGGCCGCCTGCACGGGTTCAAGGATGCGATGCGCGACGCCGGCCTCCCGGTACGTCCCGAGTGGGTCATCCCCGGCGGGTTCTCGCTGCCCGAGAGCCGCGCGGCGATGAACCGGCTGCTGGATGCGCCCGGGCCCCGGCCGACCGCGGTGTTCGCGGGCTCGGACGAGATGGCGTTCGGCGCCATCCTCGCGGCGGGTGACCACGGCCTGCGGGTGCCGGACGACCTGTCCGTGATCGGCATCGACGACCACGACTACGCCGCTGGCTTCGGGCTCACGACGATGGCCCAGGACCCGTTCGAGCAGGGTGCGACCGCTGCGCGGATCCTGCTGGACGAGCTCGCCGGCGCTGAACCGCGCACCGGTTCGGTGAGCTCGCCGGTGAGCCTGGTGGTCCGGTCGTCCACCGCACCGCCGCGCTGATGTCCCGTGCGGCCCCCGCTGTCTGAAAGAATGGTGAGGCGGCCATCCGGCTGAGCGCGCCTTTCGGGTAGGCACGGTCAGCTGACGGGGTCGCCCGTCGGGCTATCGGGGCCCACATGGCGGGAAGAGCCGCCCTGACTAGGACAGGGCGGCTCTTCGCATTCTGTGGGAACGTTCCCGCCCCCGGCCGATCGTTAGTCGGCGTCGGCGAAAGACAGCACCTCGGCCTCCTGCTGCAGCGTCTCGGCGGGCGCATCCACGCGCTTCAGGTGCTTGTGCCCGATCATGATCAGCGCCGCCGCGATCAGCACGGAGATGGCTCCCGCGTAGAACGGCATGGCCGGGCCGACCGTGTCGGCGAGGAGCGTCGCAGCCGGCGGGGCGACAGCGCCGCCGAGGAAGCGGACACCCGAGTAGGCGCTCGAGGCCACGGATCGCGGCAGGTCGGTCGCCTCCATGACGCACTCGGTGAGCACGGTGTTGAGGATGCCGAGCAGCAGTCCGCCGACGACGACGCAGACGATGAGCGCGACCAGCGAACCGACGAAGAGTCCCGCGGCCAGGAGATCGAGGGCCAGCAGGGGCATGACCAGCCAGAGCACGCGGGTGCGCGGCAGGCGGGCGGTCAGCAGCGGGGCGACCCAGACCGACGTGACGGCAAGAGCGACGCCCCAGCCGAAGAAGATCAGGCCCAGGGTGATGGCATCCTCGACGCCCAGCGGCACGAGCGCGAACGGCGTGTACGCGAGCAGCACGAAGAAGCCGATGTTGTAGAACAGGGCGGCGCCGGCGAGGAAGCCGAGCGCGGGACGGCCGAGCGCGCGGAACGGCGCGGACAGCTTCGTGGGCTGCGGCTTCTCGGGGTTCTTCTTGAGGAGCGCGACGATCGCGATGAAACCGATCGCCATCAGGGTCGCGGTGCCGAAGAACGGTCCGCGCCAGCTCCAGCTGCCGAGCAGGCCGCCGAGCAGCGGTCCGATCGCGATGCCGAGTCCCAGGGCGGCTTCGTACAGGATGATCGCCGCGGACGTACCGCCGGACGCGGCTCCGACGATGGTCGCGAGCGCGGTGGAGATGAAAAGCGCATTGCCGAGTCCCCAGCCGGCGCGGAAGCCGATGATCGACTCGACGTTCTGCGACAGTCCGGCGGCGAGCGCGAAGACGACGATCAGGGCGAGGCCGATGAGCAGTGTCCTCTTCGCCCCGATGCGGCTGGAGATCCAGCTGGTGAAGAACATGGCGGCGCCGGTGATGAGCAGGTAGCTGGTGAACAGCATCTCCGTCTCGGTCGGTGTCGCCTCCAGGCTCTTCGCGATCGCGGGCAGGATCGGGTCGACGAGACCGATGCCCATGAAGGCGATGACGGAGGCGAATGCGACGGCCCAGACGGCGGTCGGCTGCTTCAGGATGCTGGTGGGGCGTTCGTGGGACATGAAGGGGAGACGGCTCCTTGCCGGTCGGTGGTGCGGAGAGAGGGGAGGTGGCGACGGGATGCGTCGGCTCAGCCGCGGCCGGCGAGAGCGGCCGACGTCGCGGTGGAGAGGTCGGCACGTGACCCGATGATCTCGACGGTGGCGCGCATGGCGGCGAGCTCGTCGTCGCTGAGGTCGGAGAACATCGGGACGAGCGCGGTGGACAACTCGTCACGCCAGGTCTGGAGCGCGTCGGCGCCCTTCGCCGTGATGGCGATCTGCCAGGCTCGCGCGTCCGTCGTGTCGGCGATTCGTTTGACCCACTCGGCCTCGACGAGGTTGCGCACGATCTTGGTCATCGTCGGCTGCGACACCCGGCTGTGCTCGGCGAGCTCGCCGAGGCGCATCGGGCCGACGGTCTGCAGCACGCTGAGGGTTCGCCAGGTGGCGGGCGACTCGGTGCTGCCGGTCACTCGTGCGGCGAGCCGGGCGAGGCGGTGCGCGGCGACGACGAGGTCGCCGAGGATCTGGTGGAGTTCGGGGGTCTCGGGCATGTGACCAATTATATATAGCTTGCCTATGTTTATCAAACGGCGCGTTGCGCGAGCACGTAACCCTGCGGCGACTTCTCCGGCGGCACCGCCTGCCGGATGAGCTCGGCGGTCGGCGTGAGCCCTGCCTCGACCAGCCGCTCCCTGACCCGGTCGGGATGCTGTCGCCGGGTGTGCAGGTCGAGGTCGTGCCCGTAGGCGTGCGTGAGATGCACGACGTCCTCCCCCACTTGGAAGGCGAGGAGGAGGATCCCGCCCGGCCGGACGACACGCGCGAACTCGGCGTACAGCTCGCCCTGGCGCTCATCGGGCGTGTGGATGACGGAGTACCAGGCGAGCGCTCCGGCGAGAGCGCCGTCCGCGAACGGAAGGGCCGCCATCGTCCCGACTTCGAACCGAACAGCAGGATGCTCGCGCCGGGCCACCTCGATCATCCCGGGCGACAGGTCGACGCCGACGACCTCCAGTCCGAGTCCCGCCAGGTGGCCGGCGATGCGCCCTGGACCGCATCCCAGGTCCCCCACCGGGCCGCCCCCGCCGCGCGCCACCTGCTCCGCGAAGACGCCGAGCATGGCGCGGTCGAACTCGCTTCCCGCGAGGTGGTCGCGGAGCAGGTCGGCGTAGTCCTGGGCGACGGTGTCGTAGGCGAGACGGGTGGCGGTGACATCGGCGGGCTCGTCGGTCATCCCGCGAGTCTAGGGGCAGTGATTCGTGCCGAATGTGCGGTATCGCGGACCCTGAACGCACATTCGGCACGAATCTGGAGGGGGTGGGATGCCGTGACGGCGAAGCGCCCCCGGCCGGGTGGTCGGGGGCGCTTCGTGGTGGGTGTTACCGCAGGTACCTGTCGTAGAGGAGGGTCCTGCGGCACAGATCCGGTGGGTGGCAGCCGCTGTCGCGGTCCTCACCGTGGAGCATCGCGTGACCGAAGTCACGCAGTCGCGAGGCGTAGGCACGCCAAGAACTGGTATTCATCGTGGTTCTTCTTCCGGTTGTGCGTCCTTGCACACCGATGCCCGCTGGCGGGCGCGATCGGACGCGTGGATGGGTGAGCATCCGCGCCCGCGCGTCGCTTAACGCACGGAGGGCGTCGCCCCGTTACGGGGGCGACGCCCTCCGCAACGCGGACACTCTCTGAAAGGAGGAGTCCGCGTCGCGCCTGTGTCTACGACACAGCGGCTGTCAGCCGTCGGTAAGAAGAGCCCCGATGGGGCCCTGATTACTTCAGGGTGACGGTGGCGCCAGCCTCTTCGAGCTGGGCCTTCGCCTTGTCTGCGGTCTCCTTGTTGGCACCCTCGAGCACGGTGCTCGGAGCGCCGTCAACGAGGGCCTTCGCCTCACCGAGGCCGAGGCTGGTGAGGGCGCGCACCTCCTTGATGACCTGGATCTTCTTGTCACCGGCGGCCTCGAGGACGACGTCGAAGGAGTCCTTCTCCTCGACCTCTTCGGCAGCGGCGCCCGCACCACCGGCGGCCGGAGCGGCCACGGCGACGGGGGCGGCGGCGGTGACCTCGAAGGTCTCCTCGAACTTCTTCACGAACTCGCTGAGCTCAATGAGCGTGAGCTCCTTGAACGCGTCGAGCAGCTCCTCAGTCGAAAGCTTTGCCATTGTTCTCTCCTTAGTGTGTGTGGTTACTCACCGCTGGCCCGGTCCGCGAGGACTCAGGCAGCGGACTCCTGCTTCTCACGCAGCGCGTCGACCGTGCGAACGGCCTGCGACAGCGGTGCGTTGAACAGATATGCGGCTCCGAACAGCGAGGCCTTGAAGGCGCCGGCCAGCTTGGCCAGTAGAACCTCACGGGACTCGAGGTCGGCGAGCTTGCCTACCTCTTCTGCGGTCAGCGGGTTACCGTCGAAGTAACCGCCCTTGACCACAAGCAGAGGGTTTGCCTTGGCGAAGTCACGCAGCGACTTCGCGACGGCGACAGGGTCACCGTGCACGAAGGCGATCGCGGACGGCCCAGCGAGCTCCTCGTCGAACGACGAGATGCCCGTGTTGTTGGCCGCGATCTTGGTCAGCGTGTTCTTCACCACGGCGTAGGTCGCGTGCTCACTGATCGACGTGCGCAGCTGCTTGAGCTGAGCGACAGTGAGACCGCGGTACTCGGTCAGCAGAACGGCGGTCGAGCTCTCGAACAGGTTCGTGAGCTCGGCGACCGTGGCTTCCTTGTTCGCCATGGCCTACTCCTCAATCTTCTTCGTCGCACACCGCGGAAGCGGTGTGCCCGCCAAAGTCGCTGGACGACACCGTCACCGGACAAAGAAAAAAGCTCCGGCGCAGAGGCACGGAGCTGGCGACGCAGAGAATGCGGAACTTGCTTCATACACCTGCGCGGGCCCCCACCTGAGTGGATCTTCGGTCGTGCGAGCACGACAACCAGCGGTCTTTGGCTTCGTACAGGGTACGGGATGCGCACCCCGGTCTGCAAATCGGGTTCAGACGGCGGCCGGCACGAGCGGCAGCGACACCGTGAACACGGTCCGGCCCGGCTCACTCGTGACCGTCACGTCTCCCTCGTGCGCCTGCACGACCGCCTGCACGATGGCGAGGCCCAGCCCGGTGGATCCGGTGGCGCGGTTGCGGGAGCTGTCGCCGCGGGCGAAGCGCTCGAACAGCGTCGCCTGCATGTCCTGCGGGATGCCCGGTCCGTCGTCCGCGACCGTGATGACGGCGCGGTGCGCGTCCTCATCCACTCGCAGGCCGGCTGTCACCTTCGTGCCTTCCGGCGTGTGCACGCGTGCGTTCGCGAGCAGGTTCATGAGCACCTGGTGCAGTCTCGGGGCGTCGCCGACGACCTCGACGGGCTCGTCGGGCAGGTCGAGCGCCCACTCGTGGTCGGGTCCGGCCGCGTGGGCGTCGCTCAGCGCATCCACCAGCAGCAGGGAGAGGTCCACGGGATCGCGGTCGAGCTCGCGGCCCTCGTCGAGCCGGGCGAGCAGCAGCAGATCCTCCACGAGGGACGTCATCCGGGTCGCCTCCGACTCGATGCGGCCGAGCGAGTGCGTGACGTCCGGCGGCAGTTCGTGCGGGGCTCGCCGGGTCAGCTCGGCGTAGCCGCGGATGGAGGCGAGCGGTGTGCGCAGCTCATGGCTGGCGTCGGCGACGAACTGCCGCACCTTCTGCTCGCTCGCCTGGCGTGCGGTCAGGGCGGAGGCGACGTGGCCGAGCATCCGGTTCAGTGCTGAGCCGACTTTTCCGACCTCGGTGTGCTGGTCGGTGTCGGCTTCCGGGACACGGACCGAGAGCGCGACGTCTCCTCGATCGAGCGGGAGGGACGAGACCTGTTCCGCGGTGTCCGCGACCCGCTCCAGCGGACGCATCGCCAGCCTGACCACGACGCTCGCGAGAAGGAACGCGAACACCAGCCCGGCGAGGGTGACCAGCACGATGACGAGCGTGAGCCGGGCGACAGTCGCGTTCACGTCGCTGAGCGGGAGGCCGATGATGACGCTGTCGCCGTTCGTCAGCTGGACCGCCGCCACGCGGTACTCCCCCAGGGACGCGCCGAGGTCGATGGTGCGCGGGTGGCCGTCCGACGGCAGGCTGAGAAGGGCGGTGGTCGAGATGAGCACGCGCTTCGGCGCCACCGGCTGATCAGGCGTGCTTCCGGGCGGCCTCTCGGAGAGGATGACCGGGTACAGCAGCATGTCGCCGCTGCGGATGACGCCGAACGTGCCGGTCTGCTGACCCGGCGTCTGGACGATGCCGATGACGTCCGGTCCCGTCGGCTGGTCGCCGTAGATGCGATCCGCCGCCCGTTGGCCGCGGTCGAGCGCCGAGGTGAGCTGCCCATCCAGCCGCTGCATCAGGTAGTTCTGGAGCGCGAATACGCTGACCGTCCCGATCACGGCACCCAGCACCGCGAGCATCGCCACGACGACGAGCACGACGCGGCTCCGCAGCGTCCACGAGCGGAAGGGCCGGACGCGCCAGGATCGGCCGCCCGCGCGAGCGGTTCCGCCCGGCTCGGTGGTCGGGGAGCCCGCGACGCGGGCGGAGGTCATTGCGCGGCCTTCACCATGTACCCGGCGCCGCGGACCGTGTGGATCATCGGGGCGCGACCGGCGTCGATCTTCTTGCGCAGGTAGGAGATGTAGAGCTCGACGACGCTGGACGAGCCGCCGAAGTCGTAGCTCCAGACCCGGTCGAGGATCTGGGCCTTGCTGAGCACGCGGCGCGGGTTGCGCATCAGGAAGCGCAGCAGCTCGAACTCGGTGGCGGTCAGCTGGATGGGCTCGCCGTCGCGGTGGACCTCGTAGCTGTCCTCGTCGAGCACGAGGTCGCCGACGATCAGCACGGGGTCGTCATGGTCGGCGACCGCCGCGCGCGACCGCCGCAGCAGACCGCGCAGGCGCGCGACGAGCTCCTCCAGGCTGAACGGCTTGGTCACGTAGTCGTCGCCGCCCGCGGTGAGGCCGACGATGCGGTCGTCGAGGGAGTCCTTCGCGGTGAGGAAGAGAACGGGCGCCTCATTGCCGTCGGCGCGCATCCGCGACAGCACCTGGAGGCCGTCGATGTCGGGGAGCATGATGTCGAGCACGACGACGTCCGGCTTGAACTCGCGCGACAGCTGCAGAGCCTGCTGGCCGTTCGACGCCGTCTTGACCTCCCAGTCCTCGTAGTGGAGGGCCATCGCGAGGAGGTCCGTCAGCGTCGCCTCATCGTCGACGACGAGCACGCGGATGGCGCTGCCGTCCGCGCGGCGCAGGAGGGTACGGGGCTGGCTGGAGGGGCCGGAGGCGGCGCGCGCGTTGATGGTCACCTTTCTCATTATGAGGAGCGCGTTGGATGCTGTCTTTGCACAACCTATGAACTCTCTGAGCACCCCTTCCGCGGCTTTCCTTCCTTCCGTCCCGCGTTCAAGGCCGGAAAGGGAGGCGGCGGTGGGCGACACTCCGGCCGGAGGCAGGAACGGAGGACGGTCAGCGCAGCGACAGGGTGAGCTCCTCCCCCAGCCACGACAGCTTCTGCGGGTTGCGGACGATGTACATCCCCGTGATGCGCCCGTCCTGCGTGTGCGCGGCCAGCACACCGTCGAATTCGCCCGCCACGAAGAGCGCCAGCGCCGGGCTTCCGTTGACGACCGTCGGCTCGATCGCGAAGTCCGGAGCCTTCCGCAACCCGCCGGCGATGAAGCGTGTCACCTTATCGGCGCCGAGGATCGGCCGGAGGGCGGCCTGCTTCACTCCACCTGCATCGCTGATGAGCACGACGTCGGGGGCGAGCACGTTCAGCATCGCCTGCACGTCGCCCGTCTCGACCGCGATGCGGAAGGCGTCCAGCGCGGCGCGCGCCTCACCGGGGCTGACACTGACACGCGGTCGCCGCGCCTCCACGTGCTGCCGGGCCCGGTGCGCGATCTGCCGAACGGTCGCGGGCGTCTTCTCCACGGCCGCCGCGATCTCGTCGAACTCGAAGCCGAAGATCTCGCGCAGCACGAACACCGCGCGCTCGGTGGGCCCCAGGGTCTCCAGCACCACCATCAACGCCATGGAGATGCTGTCGGCGAGCTCGGCGTCGTCGGCGACATCGGGCGAGGTCAGCAGGGGCTCGGGAAGCCACGGTCCGACGTACGCCTCACGGCGGTGCTGGGCGCTGCGGAGGCGGTTGAGCGCGAGCCGTGTCGCGATCCGCACCAGGTAAGCGCGGGGCTCCCGCAACTCCGCCTGGTCGACGGTGCTCCAGCGCAGCCAGGTCTCTTGCAGAACGTCCTCGGCATCCGCCGCCGAGCCGAGCATCTCGTACGCCACCGTGAAGAGGAGGTTGCGGTGTGCCACAAAGAGCGACGTCGCCGCATCCGTCCGGTTCGAGCTCATGCGCCCTCCCGTCCCGGGGTCGCGCCCGCCACCAGTGCGGCCGACCCGTTCACAGCGAGCATACGGCGGCGCTCGCGGTCGCCGAATGCGGCGGGGAGCCGCGTCGCGCCGGGATGCCGTGCCTCGAGCGTCAGCTGCTGCACGGTACCCCGGCAGACGATCTCCTTCACGACCGCGCCCGCGCGGCCGCCGATGTGCGCCCGCGTCGCCGTGTCGTTCTTGTGCTCGAACTGGAAGATGCCGTGACGCCGTCCCAGGCTGATGCAGAGACCGACGAAGCCCATCACGAACGGTTCGGCCTCGCGGCCGTCGATCCGGCGGAGGACGGTGTCGGCCGCGTGGCCACCGAGCGGTTCCGCCGCCTGGCAGCTCATCCGGAGCGGCTGCCCGGAGGGGGCGGCCGAGTCGCCCGCCGCGACGATGCGGTCGTCGTCGACGCTGGTCAGCGTCTCGTCGGTCAGGAGCCGGCCGGCGGCGTCCACGGTCAGTCCGCTGCAGCGCGCGAGGTCGGCTGCGGCGAAACCCGCCGCCCAGATGGTGAGCGTGCTGGCGCGCATGCTGCCGTCCGCCAGCACCACCGCATCCTGCTTCACCGCCGCGACGCGGGAGCCGGGGCCGTCCTCGACCGCGACGCCGAGTGCCGCGAGCCGCCGAGCGACGGACCGGCGTCCGCGTGGATGGAGCGACGGCCCGAGGATCCCGCCGCAGTACAGCGTGACGGTACGACCTTGCTCGGCGAGCTCCGACGCCACCTCGATGCCGAGCGGACCGCCCCCGACGACGGCGATGGGGTCCGTCGAGCCCAGTGCCGCGAGCTCCTCGCGCAGCCGGTCCGCGTCTCCGAGCTGCGCGATCGGCAGGGCGTGCTCGGCAGCGCCGGGGACATCGGCGAAGGCGCGGACGCTGCCCGCTGCGTACACGAGGTAGTCGTAACCGAGCTGCTCGCCGGAGGCGAGCTCCAACCGCCGGGCCGACGCGTCGATTCGCTCGACGGCGTCGACGACGAGGTGGACGGACGGTGCCAGGACCTTCGGGAACTCGACGATCGCGTCGTCCGTGCCCGCCGCCAGCTGGTGGAGCCGGATGCGCTCGACGAACACCGGCCGCGGGTTCACCAGGGTCACGGACACGCCGTCCCGACCGCTCAGCCGGTTGGCCGCCGCGACTCCGGCGTATCCGCCTCCGATCACCACGACATCGGCCTGCTGCTGCATGGGATTCCTCCTTCTGATTGCCTTCACCCGTACGACACGGCAGGGGCTCCGGATGTGACAATCCGCAGGAAACCGGTCACTCGGCGGATGCATAGCTTCGCCATAGCGACCCGAAAACGGCCGTTCCTAACCTCGCGCCAGACGTTCATCCGACAGCACAGTTTGGGAGCCCATGTTCGGAACCTATCTGCGGCGCGAGTTGCTCAACCGCCGCAAGCAGACGATCATCATCGCGATCGGGATGGCCCTGGCGATCGCGCTGGTCATCATCGTGGACGCCGTCTCGGCGGGGGTGCGCCAGGCGCAGGAGAGCGTGCTCCAGTCGGTCTACGGGGTGGGGACGGACATCACGGTGAGCCAGCCCGCGACCGCGCAGAACGCGACCGGGCTGCAGGGCACGGGAGGCGGCCCGCGCTTCGATTTCGGCGCCAACGCCGGGACGGACACCGGCGGCGCACGGCAGGTCGACACCTCCCGCCTCGAACCGACGCGCGGCGCGACGGTCATGGACGCATCCACCCTCACCACGGTGAAGAAGGTGCAGAACGTCGAGTCGGCCGCCGCCGTGCTCTCTCTCACCAACACCAGCTTCAGCGGCACGCTGCCGAACTTCCAGCAGCTCCGCCAGGAGCGCGAGAGCGGCCAGGCGGCGCAGCCGACCGCGCCCCCGACGGGCGGCTCCGACGGCGCGGGCGGCAGCTCCTTCACGGTCGACTCGTTCTCGGTGCTCGGCCTCGACCCCGCCGGCAAGTCGGTCGGCCCCCTCGCGTCGGTGACCCTCACCGGTGGCCGGAGCTTCACGGCGGCGGACGCGGGCAAGGATGTGGTGGTGCTCGACGCCAGCTACGCCAAGACGGCGAGCAAGGCGGTCGGCGACACCATCACGATCGGCGGCACGGACTTCTCGGTGATCGGGATCGTCGCGGCGACCGGATCCGACGCGACCACCGCGGCGAACGCGTACATCCCGCTCGGTGTCGCCCAGACGCTCTCCGGGCAGAGCGGCAAGATCTCGTCCGTGTATGTGAAGGCGGCCTCCTCCGGCGACATCGACCAGATCAAGACCGACCTGACGAAGGCCGTGTCCGGGGCGACGGTCAGCACGCAGGCCGACCTCGCCTCGACCGTCTCCGGGTCGCTCGGCAGCGCCGGCCAGCTCATCGCCAACCTCGGTACCTGGCTATCGGTGATCGTGCTCGCGGCGGCCTTCCTCATCGCCATTCTGTTCACCATCTCCGGCGTCACCCGGCGCACCCGCGAGTTCGGCACCCTCAAAGCGATCGGCTGGTCCAACCGGCGCATCGTCGGGCAGGTCGCCGGCGAGTCCGTTGTGCAGGGCGTCATCGGCGGCGTGATCGGCGTCGCGGTCGGCCTCCTCGGGGTGCTCGTCGTCAACCTGATCTCGCCGACGCTGACCGGCAGCATCAGCCACGGCACCACCGGTGCCGCCGCCGAGCGCTCCGGTGCGGCGACGGGGGCGACCGGCGAAGGCGCGGCGCGCGGTTTCGGCGGCGCCTTCGGAGCGGCCAGGGAGGCCGCGACGACCTCCGCGAACATCGCCCTGCACGCCCCGGTGACCCTGTGGATCATCGTCGGCGCGGTCGGCCTCGCCATTCTCGGCGGTCTGATCGCCGGGGCCATCGGCGGATGGCGTGCCTCGCGACTCCGCCCGGCCGCGGCTCTCCGCTCGGTCGCCTGAACCCGGTCATCCCGCCCTCGAAGGAGCTCACATGTACACCCTGACCGACGTCACCAAGACCTACAGCCAGTCCAAGCGCCAGGTCGTCGCCCTCAACGACGTGACCCTGGACATCCCGGACGGCCAGCTGGTCGCCATCCAGGGCCCGACCGGAGGAGGCAAGTCGACCCTGCTGCAGATGCTCGGGGCCCTCGACCGGCCGACCTCCGGCTCGGTCGAGCTCGGGGCCGACAGCCTCTCGAAGCAGCACGACGGGCGGCTCGCGAAGATCCGGGCGAAGGAGATCGGGTTCGTCTTCCAGGGGTTCAACCTCATCCCGACCCTCACGGCTCAGGAGAACGTGGAGACGGCTCTCGCGCCGCTCAAGGTCAGCGCCGCCGACCGCAAGCGCCGCGCGGCGGAAGCCCTCGCGTCGGTCGGGCTCGCCGACCGCGGCAACCACCTGCCGTCGGAGCTCTCCGGCGGCCAGCAGCAGCGTGTCGCGATCGCGCGGGCGCTGGTCAAGGATCCGGAGGTGCTGCTGGCGGACGAGCCGACGGGCAACCTGGACGAGGAGACGCGGGACGAGATCATGGACCTGCTCGAAGGACTGTGGCGCGACCGCGGTCTCACGGTCGTGATCGTGACGCATGACACCGCGGTCGCGAAGCGCGCCCAGCGCCGCCTGCACATCAAGCACGGACAGGTGCGCGAGGTCGACTGACCAGGACTAGGAGCGGGCGCGTGCGGCGAGCGAGCGGATGAAGCCGGCCACGTCATCCGGCTTCTCCTCGGCCATGAAGTGGCCGGCGTCGATCGGTTCGTAGACCAGGTCGTCCGACCAGGCGCCCCAGATCGCGCGCGGGTCGAAGCCGAGCTGCGATCCCCAGTCCTGCGAGAGGACTCCGACCGGCATGGCCAGCCGCCGGCCAGTGGCGCGATCGGCGCGGTCCAGGTCGAGGTCGATCCCGGCGCTCGCCCGATAGTCGGCGACGATCGACGGCACCGCGGCCACCGAGCTGTCGATGTAGTGCCTGCGCACCTCCGGGGTGAACGTGGTGCCGTCGGTGTCCCACGCGTCGAGGAACGAGGCGAAGAAGTCGTCGGCGACCGCGGCGATCATGCGCTCGGGCAGTCCCACCGGCTGGGCCATCAGGTAGAGGTGCCAGGCGATCTTCGCATCCACTCCATGGAGCACATCCCAGGTGTCGAGGGTGGGGAGCACGTCCAGGATGCCGAGGTACGGGACGCGCTCCGGGTGGTCGAGTGCGGCGCGGACGCCGACGAGCGCCCCGCGGTCATGGCCGATGAGACCGAAACGTTCGTGTCCGAGGGCGGACGCTACGGCCACCACGTCGTCGCCCATCGTGCGCTTGGAATAGGTGTCCGGGCCGGCCTCCGCCGGCTTGCCGCTCTCGCCATAGCCGCGCAGGTCGGGGACGATCACGGTGTGATCGTCGGCGAGCCGCCGGGCGACCTCGCGCCACATGTAGTGGGTCTGCGGGAAGCCGTGAAGCAGCACCACCGCCGGGCCGGTCCCGCCGACCGCGACGTGGAGCGGAGTCCCGTCGCTGCCGGGGATGGTCTGGTAGCCGAAGCCGTCGATCGTGGCCATGGTGGATCTGCCTCCTGGGTGGTGGGGGTGCTGAGGATGGTGGGTGGGACGTCAGTCGTCGGCGGTCGCCGGGTGACCGGAGAAGATCCCCGCGGGAAGAGCGCGTGTGCCGGCTGCCGTTGCCCGCAGCGCGGGGATGAGGATCATGTCGACCAGCGCCTCCAGATACCCGTCGGTGACCGCAAGGCCGTTGAGCCGGCGGAGCAGGAGCACGGAGCCGGTGACCTCCTCGAACGGGAAGGGGTCGACCCCCTCGGGGAGCTCGCCTCGGCGGACGGCCGCGGAGACGACGTCCGCCGGGAGGCGCGCGCCGGTCGGGCCGACCGTCTGCTCGATCGTCTCGCCGAGCTCCGCGTCCTCGAACCCGGCCTGCAGGAGCGCGAGCGCGGTCTGGCCGTCGGCCGAGCGGAGGGTGGTGAGCAGACGCCGGCACAACGCCAGCAGGTCGCCACGCAGCGACCCCGTGTCGATCGCGTCGGCGTCGTCCCGCCGGGCCGGACCGACCTTCAGTGCGGCGACGACCATCTCGCGCTTGTTCGCCCAGCGGCGGTACAGCGTCGGCTTGGAGGCACCGGCTCGGCGGGCGACCTCCTCGAACGAGACGCCGTCGTAACCGCGCTCCGCGAGGAGCGCGTTGACGACGGCGAGGATGTGGGACTCGCGGCTGTCGTCGCGCGGGCGGCCCGCTCGGCGGGAGGCGTTCTCCGAATACGACACGTACCGTATCGTAACGCGAACGGAGCGGCTCGGCAAGCCGCCGAGGGAGGCGTCAGCGGAGGACGGGGTCGCGGTCCGAAGCGGCGGTGAACTGTTCGATGTCTCGCAGCGTGGGGCTCGACTCCCAGTCGCCGGGCGTCATGCAGAGCATCGCTCCGCACACGTTGGCGCGATGCAGGCGCGCCAGGACGTCGGAGCCGTCCAGAACGCCGCTGAGGTACCCGGCGACGAACGCGTCGCCGGCCCCGACCGTGTCGACGACCTCGATGACGAGACCCGGGGCCTCGACCACCCGCGTCGCGAGCACGGTCGTCGCGCCGTCAGCGCCGCGCTTGAGCACGACCTCGGCGGGCCGATGCTCGAGGAGGCGCTCGCACGCGGCCGGGGCATCCGTGCCCGGGTAGAGCAGGTCGAACTCCTCCGGCCCGCCGAACACGATGTCCGCGCGTTCGGCCAGCTCCCGGAGCCACGGCCCGGCGACGGCCGGCGACGCGAGAGAGGATCGGTAGTTGATGTCGAAGGTGACGGCCACACCGGCCGCGTGGGCGCGGTCGATCGCGACCGAGAGGGTCTCGCGGGCCGACTCGGAGATGAGAGCCGTGATCCCGGTGAGGTGCAACAGGGCGGCTTGTTCGATCCAGCCGTCGGGCAGGTCGGAGGGAACCAGCCGCGACCCGGCGGAACCGGATCGGTAGTACAGGACTCGGGTCGACGTCGGGCGGGGGCGCTCCTTGAGCATGAGCCCCGTCGGCGCGCCCGCATCGATGACGGCGCGCGCGTCGACCCCCTCGGCGCGGATCTCGCGCACCACGCGCTCCCCCAGCGAATCGTCGCCGACGCGACCGAGCCAGGTGACGTCGAGGCCGAGCCGGCTCAGGGCGATCGCGACGTTGCTCTCGGCACCGCCGATGCCGAGAGCGAGGTCGGACGCATGCCGGAGGCTGCCGATGTCACGGCTGCGCACGAGAGCCATCGTCTCGCCGAGCGTCGCGACCCGTCGGCGGCCGGAGACGGTGGTCATGGCCTGCCGCCCGCGGCGACAGCGACGAACGCGCCGGCCCGCTCGCGCAGGGCGCCGAGGTCGCCGCCCTGGAACGCGTCGCCCAGCAGCGGGCCGCCCACGCTCACGGCCGCGGCACCGGCCGCGAGCCAGTCCTCGGCGCTCTCCAGGCCGATGCCTCCGGAGGGCACCACCTCGATGTCGGGGAACGGTCCCCGCAGATCCTTGACGTATCCCGCGCCGAGTCGTGCGGCGGGAAACACCTTGACGGCTGACGCCCCGGCCGACCACGAGGCGAACAGCTCCGTCGGGGTGAACCCGCCTGGAACGAGCGGCACACCGGCCTCCACCGCCGCGGAGACGAGCTCCGACCGGGTGATCGGTGTGACGAGGTAGCGTGCGCCCGCATCCACCGCGCGCCGGAGCTGGTCGGTGTCGGTCACGGTGCCGATCCCGATGTCGGCGTCGTCACCGAATCGCTCGACCAGCCGCGGCAGGTGCTCGATCGTCCCCGGGGTCGTGAGGGTCAGCTCCACGCTCCGGATGCCTGCATCGATGAGCGCCTCGAGCACGGGGTCGTAGTCTTCGGCGCGCCGTGCTCTCGCGACGACGATGAGCCGCGACCGCGCGGTCTTCTGCGGGAGTGGAAGCCGCGTGCCGTCACCAGTCATGGACGGTCCCGTCCGTGAGCCGGTTCACCGGGAGGTAGGCCTTCGCGTAGTCGAAGGCGGCTGCCGCATCCTCGTCGAGCTCGACACCGAGCCCGGGCTGCTCCCCCGGGTGAAGGAAGCCGCGGTCGAACGTGAAGGAGGTCTGGAACACCTCCAGCGTCTGCTCGTTGTGCGGCATGTACTCCTGGATGCCGAAGTTGTGGATCGCGAGGTCGAGGTGGAGCGCTGCCGCCATCCCGACGGGCGAGATGTCGGTCGGGCCGTGGATGCCGGACTTGATGCCGTAGATCGCAGCGAAATCGAGGAGCTTCTTCATCGCGGTGATGCCGCCGGTGTGCGTGACGGCGGAGCGGACGTAATCGATGAGGCGCTCGGTGATGAGCGTCTGATAGTCGAAGACGGAGTTGAAGACCTCGCCGATCGCGAGTGGCGTCGTCGAGTGCTGGCGCACCAGGCGGAGCGCCGTCTGGTCCTCGCCCGGGGTGCAGTCTTCGAGCCAGAACAGGTCGTACGGCTCGATCTCCTTCGCGAAGCGCGCGGCCTCGATCGGCGTCATCCGATGATGACCGTCG
This sequence comes from Leifsonia sp. NPDC014704, assembly GCF_043083605.1. NCBI lineage: Bacteria > Bacillati > Actinomycetota > Actinomycetes > Micrococcales > Microbacteriaceae > Leifsonia > Leifsonia sp. NPDC014704. The sequence continues at coordinate 2,018,968 of NZ_JBIBYW010000001.1, forward strand.
TGAAGGATCCGCAGGTCGGTGCCGAAGTCCTCGCGGATCCTGGCGAAGATCCCCGGCATGTGGTTGAGGTAGTTGCGGGTGTCCCACGTCTCTTCGCTCGGACGGCCGTTCTCGGCCCGCTTGGCCGGCTCGTAGTCGTAGCGGACGCCCGGTCCAGCCGCCGAGACGCCGTAGATCTGGCCGAGCCCCGGCACGCCAGTCTGCACGCGCACAGCGGTGAAGCCGAGCTCCTGATACCCGGTGATCGCGTTCGCGAGCGCCTCATAGTCGGTGCCGGAAGCGTGGGCGTAGACGCGGACGCCCGAGCGGCTCGCACCGCCGAGCAGCTGGTAGAGCGGCATCCCGGCCTTCTTGGCCTTGATGTCCCACAGGGCCATGTCGACCGCGGCGATGGCCGCCATGGTGACCGGTCCGCGCCGCCAGTAGGGGCCGCGGTAGAGGTACTGCCAGGTGTCCTCGATGCGGTCCTCGTCGCGGCCGATGAGAGTGGAGGCGACATGGTCCTCCAGGTAGGAGGCGACCGACAGCTCGCGCCCGTTCAGCGTGGCGTCCCCCCAGCCGACGATGCCGTCCGAGGTCGTGATCTTGAGGGTGACGAAGTTGCGTCCGGGGCTGGTGATGATGGTATCGACGCGGTCGATGGTCATTGATCGTCCTTCCTTGTCACATCGCGGCGCGCGGGTCGGTGAGGTCGCGCCCCGTCCACTCGGGCGCAACGATCGCGGCGACCAGTGCGCACACGGTGTAGATGCCGAGCAGCACCATCACCGGGATGATGCTCCCGGTCGTCGCGGCGACCCACGCCGCGGCGATGATCGGGCCGATGCCGGTGGCGATGATGGCGGCGATCTCGCGGACGATCGCCGTCAGCGTGTAGCGGTTCCGCGCCCCGAAGATCTCGGGGAGCGAGATGTTCTCCATGGAGGCGAGGCCGAGCACCGAGACGTTGTGGATCACGGCGTAGCCGACGAAGATCCAGCCGACCTCCTTCGTGTTGATCGCGAGCATCGTCGGGACGATCAGCACGAGCGAGAGCGACGTCATGATGATGTACATCCGCCGGCGGCCGAACAGGTCGCCGAGCCAGCCGACGAGCGGGATGGTGCCGAAGCCGATCAGCGAGGAGACGATCACGATCTCGGGTCCGACGCCCTTCTGGACGGCGAGGGTGATCGTGATGAAGGAGATCATGTAGGTCTGGATGAGGCCCGAGTTGCCGGCCTGGCCGAAGCGGAGGAAGAACGAGACGAGCGTCGCCTTGACCGGCTTCTTCCGCAGCGCCTCGAGCGAGCGGAGGTCGTTGCTCTTCGTCGCGAGGTCAACCATCTCGTCGCGCGACAGCGCCTTGCCGTCGACGACGTCGGTGCGCTCCTCGAAGACGGGGCTCTCCTTGAGGCGGAAGCGCACCCAGACCGCGAACACCATGACGATGGAGCTCGCGATGAAGGGGATCCGCCATCCCCAGGCGATGACGTCGTCCTCCATCATCACGGCGAGGAGGAGAGCCCAGATCGCCGAGGCGAAGAGCGTTCCGCAGTTGGTGCCGAGCGCGACGAGGGAGGCGATGATGCCGCGGCGACGGGCGGGAGCGTACTCGGCGAGCATGACGCCGGCACCCGAGATCTCCGCGCCGGCGCCGAAGCCCTGCGCGAGACGCAGCACGACGAGCATGATCGGCGCGAGGATGCCGGCCTGTGCGTACGTGGGCAGGAAGCCGATGAGCGTCGTCGCGAGGCCCATGAGCAGGATCGTGTAGAACAGGACCTTGCGGCGACCGACCTTGTCGCCCATCCGGCCGAAGTACCAGGCGCCGAGCGGGCGGGCGATGTAGCCGACGCCGTAGGTCGCCATGGCGAGGACGACGGCCATGCCCGGCTCCTCCCCGGCGAAGAAGAGCTGACTGAAGACGAGTGCTGCGGCCAGGGAGTAGAGCTGGAAGTCCATGAACTCCAGCGCTGTGCCCAGCCAGCCCGAGACCGCGGCGCGGACGAGGTCGCCCGTCGACCTCTGGACGGTCTGGGGCGGCGCGGAGGCGTCCACACCGGGGACGTTGGAAGTGCTCATCGTTACTCCTTCGTAAATGAGTGGGGGGGAGGGATGGTGGAGGGTCAGAGCCGCAGGAGGACCTTGGCCGACGCGGACGAGTCGCGAGCGATCCGGAAGGCGTCGACGGCCTCGGCGGCGTCGATAGTGTGGGAGATGACGGAGTCGAGGGCGTCCGACTCGGCGAGCATCGCGACGGCGTCGTCGATCTCGGTCGAGAAGCGGAATGCACCGTGGAGGGTCAGCTCCTTGGCGAGCATCGGCGCGAGGTTGACGCCGATCTCGGCGTCGGCGAGCATCCCGACCTGCACGACGCTTCCCGCCCGGCGCGCCGCCCGGACGGCCTGGGTGACCGAGACGGGGACGCCGGAGCACTCGAAGACGACGTCGTACGACTCGTCCTCGATGGAGTCGCGGCCGACGAGCACGAGCTCGCTCGCGCCCAGCGCCGCCGCGCGATCGAGCGGCTCGGTGCGCACGTCGCTCGCTCCGACGGTGGCGGCCCCGGCGTGCGCGGCCGCCGAGACGACGAGAAGCCCGATGGGGCCCGCGCCGATGACGAGCACGCGCTTGCCCGTGATGTCGCCCGCCAGGTGCACGGCGTGGAGGGCGACGGCGAGCGGCTCGGCCAGGGCTGCGCGCTCCAGCGGGAGGCCGTCCGGGAGCACACGGATCATCTGCTCTTCGACGATCAGGTACTCCGCGGCGCCGCCCTGGCGATGCGGCATGGTGGCGGCGCTGCCGAAGTAGTCGCCGCCGGGCCGCAGGTGCGGCCTGTCCTCGAGGCCGGGCACGTCGGCACCGTAACGCGCCGGGTGAACCGTCACGGGCGTCCCTTCGGCGAGGCGTCCCGACGGGTCGAGGTCGACGACGGCCGAGAGCTCGTGGCCGGGGGTCAGCGGCTCCCGGATGGTGTACTCGCCGTTCGCGCCGTGGAAGTAGTAGTGCAGGTCGGAACCGCAGATGCCGACGTAGTGGACGCGCAGCCGCACCTCGCCCGACGCGGGCTGCGGCACCTCCCGGTCCTCCCAGCGGATGTCTTCCCTGCCGTGGATTGCGAGCGTCTTCATCGTCGCGCCCTCCTCGTGATCGTGGGCCGGGTTCACGGTGCTCATGCCGGGACCTCCAATGCTCGTGACCTGATGTCGGTCTCTGCCGCCGTGGTGCTCTCCGTGATCGCCGCCGCGACGCCGTCGCGTGCGATGGTGTCGACGAGGTCGCCGACCCGGGCGATGAACGCCGGACGGTCGGCGAGGTCGGCACCGAAGAGCTGGAGCTCGGTGATCGACGCCTCGGCGAGGTCGGCACCGGTGCGGGCCGACCCCGCGAGGGGGACCAGCCGCTCGCGGGCGCCATCCTTCATCGCGGCCGCGAAGGGACCGGGATCGAATCCGGGCCGGGGCGCGATGCAGGAGAGGTAGGCCGCGACGGTGAGGGCGATCATGTGCGGCATCTCGCCGCGATCGAGCAGGCGGAGCGCCGGCGCGGGGATGCGCTGCCGCAGCTTGACGGAGCCGTCCGTGCCCACCTGGCTCGTCTTGTGGCCGAGCGCCGTATTGCCCCAGCGGAGGAACAGCTGGCGCTCGTACTCGGCGATGTCGACACCCGACGGAACCTGGATGGACGGCGTGTACTCGTGGGAGAGCACGGCGCGCGCCGCGCGCCCGATCGCCGGCCGGCCGACGGCATCCGGGATCGTCTCGACGTTCTGCAGTGCGCCCAGGTACGCGATGAGGGAGTGCGTTCCGTTGAGGAGCCGCACCTTCATGTCCTCGTAGCGGCCGACCTCCGAACTGAAGACCGCTCCCCCGGCCTCCCACGCGGGCCGGCCCGCGGCGAAGTCGTCCTCGATCGCCCACATCGTGAAGGGCTCGGCGGGGACGGGGATCTCGTCCCACGCTCCGAGCAGCGACGACACCTGGCCGCGGAGCGCCGGCGTCGTCGACGGGACGATGCGGTCGACCATGCTCGAGGGGAACGACACCGACGACTCGAGGAACGCGAGCGCTTCGGCGCCCTCGGCGACGGGCAGCGCCTCCAGGAACTCGCGGACGAGAGCCTTCGTGCGGGCGCCGTTGGCGGCGAGGTTGTCGCAGCTGAGCACCGTGAGAGGTGCTCCGGATGCCGCGGCCCGCCGCTGGATGCCGCGCGCGAGCTGTCCGATGGTCGAGCGAGGGTGGCCCCCTCGCAGGTCGGCGACGATCGCGGGGTCAGAGGTGTCGAGGCGGCCCGTGGCCGGCGAGAAGCTGTAGCCGTTCTCGGTGACGGTGAGCGTGACGATCCGGGTGCCGGGCTCCGCGATGCTCTCGACGACGCGCTGGGGATCATCCGCGGCGACGAAGACATCGGTGTGCACGCCCGGGATGCTCAGCGACATCCCTTCGGGCGAGATCGTCGCGACGGAGGAGAGCAGGTCCTGTGCGCGCATCGCGTCGACGACGGTCCGCGATCGCGACGCGACCCCGACGATGCCCCAGTCGCCGCCATCGGCGGCGATGGCGGCAGCCGTGTAGACCGCCTGGTGTGCGCGATGGAAGTTGCCGAGTCCGAGATGGACGATCCCGGCGCGAGCAGGCGCCGCGGGCACCGAGACGGTGCCGTGGTGCGACCGCGACAGACGCTGCGGGGTGGCGTTCACGAGCACCTCCCCGTTCGAGCTGCCCGTCGACGGGTCCTGGGATCTTCGATGATCGGCATGGAAAAGAGTGTGAATGATTTGTACAAAATTGTCAAGACGCATTCCATGTTGCAGGATGAGCCATGATGGAACAACTGTTCCCGCAACACCGGAGAGGCGGCAATGGGTGCGACGCTGACTGACGTGGCGCGACGCGCGGGCGTCTCGATCGCGACGGCATCCCGGGCCTTCGGAGAACCCGATCGCCTCGCGGCCGCAACCCGGGATCGCGTGCTCCAGGCCGCCAACGCCCTCGGTTACGACAGCCCGCAGGCCGCGACAGCGACCCGCTCGTTCGGCGTCGTCGTGCCGGATGTCGCCAACCCGGTCTACGCGACGCTTCTCAAGGCCATCCACTCCCAGGCGTGGCACGGACGCCATCGCACCGTCCTGTTCGACACCGACGAGGATCGCTGGCGCGAGCGCGAGCAGATCGAACAGGCGCGCAAGCTCGACGGGATGCTGCTGTGCTCCCCCCGCCTGCCGGACGACGACGTGCTCACCCTCGCCGGCGACACGCCCTTCGTCATCGTCAACCGGTACATCGAGGGCGCCCCCTGCGTGCTCATGGACATGGAGAACGGGCCGCAGCAGGCAGTGGAGCACCTCGCCGCGCTCGGACACACACACATCGCGTATGCCGCAGGACCGCTGGGATCCTGGGCCGACGGCCGGCGCGCCGCCACGATCACGAAGGCGTGCGAGCGGTTCGGCATCCGCCTCACGCACTTGAGCCACCAGGCGGCGTCGATCGAAGGCGGCCGCGCCGCGGCCGCGCCCGTGATCGCGAGCGGGGCGACCGCCGTCGTCGCCTACAACGACCTCGTCGCGCTCGGCCTGGAGGCCGGCATGTCGGAGATGGGCAGGTCGTGCCCGGCCGACATCAGCATCATCGGCATCGACGACATCGACATGGCGAGCGCGGTGAACCCGGGATTGACGACGGTCAAGATGCCGATCGAGCGGTGCGGAGCGCTCGCCGTCGAGCTCCTGCTGCAGGTCATGGCGGGAGCGACGGTCGCGGAAGCCGCGACGCTCGGCTCGCAGCTCATCGTCCGGGGGACGACGGCCGCTCCCTCACGCTAGGCGCGAGCGGTCGGCACGACGACCATCCCGAGCGCCTCGGCCAGGACGACCGCCTGGCGCTCGTCGATGACCGTGCCGCGCAGCACGACCTCCGACGGGTCGACGCCGGTCAGGTCACTGCCCGCGATGCTCGCCGCGGTGAGATCGGCTCCGGTCAGCGTCGCGGCACTGAGGTCGCATCCCTCGAACCGGGCCTCCTGGCATCGCGCCCCGGAGAGGTCGGCCTCCCGCAGCCGGACGCCCTCGAACGACGCTCCGCGCAGCTCCGCGCGCCGGAGGCTTACGAACGACCAATTGCCGCGGTCGACCTTCAGGAGAGAGAACTCGCAGCCGGAGAACGAGCTGCCGGTCACCTTGCACCGCCGGAAGCTCGCGTCGAAGAAGTTGCAGAACTCGAACCGGCAGTTCACGAAGGCGGAATCGTCGTGCTCGCTCACGTTGAAGCGGACCGTGCGGAACACGCACTCGATGAAGGTCGCCCCCGAGCTGCGCAGCTCGGTGAAGTCGACGTGGTCGAACACGACCCCGGTGTACTCGACCGAGTCGAGCTCGCGCCCGTACCAGTCCTCGCCCGCGATGGTGTCCTCGGCGCCCGTCATGAGGCGAGCCTAGTGGGGCGCTGAACGGCGCGCGGCGGGCCGCCCACCGCGCAGAATGTGACTTTCGTTGTATCCCTCCGAGCGCCTGAAATGGTGAGGAGCACTCGACAATGAGCGCATGAGCAGCGCGGTCCACCCGAGCCGGGCCGCCCTCGCGTCGTGCGCGTCCCGGGTGGGACTGGCGTTCCTCGAGGGCCGGCCGGTGGTGCTGGGCGTCTTCGCCCTCCGCTTCATCGTCGGCACGCTGCTGGTCGGCGGCGCCGACTGGTCGTCTCCGACGCTCTCGCTCGCCGCCGCCTCGTGGCTCCTCGCGGTCTGGGCCGTCTACCTGATCAACGGGATCAGCGACCTCGAGGGCGACCGGCTCAACGGCTCGTCCCGTCCCCTCGCCGTCGGCCGCCTGGATGTGCGCTCGGCGTCCGCGATCGCGGCAACCCTCCTCGCGCTGTCGCTGCTGTGCGCATCCCTCCTCCCCCGCGCGTTCCTGGGCGCGGTGGTGGCGTTCGTGTGCCTCGGGCTGGCGTACTCGGTCGGCCCGTGGGCGGCCAAGAAGGCGGCGATCGCAGCCCTCCTGGTCGCGGCTGCAGGAGTGTTCCTGACGTATCTCTCCGCGGCGCTCGTCGCGGCCGAAACGGTGCCGGCATCCGCGCTGGTCTTCGCAACGGTCGCGTCCTGCTGGATCGCGGTAGCCGGGCACACCAAGGACTTCGGCGACATCGCTGGTGACGCGGCAGAAGGGCGACGGACCCTGCCGGTGATGCTCGGCGTCGAGCGCGCCCGGATCGTGGTCGCCGCGGGAACGGGCATCGTGTCGGCGGCGGCGATGGTGCTCGGCGCGGTGGTCCACCAGCTGCGGGCCCTGCTCGTACTCGGCGTCGCCGGCCCCGTCGTGATCGCCCTCACCCTGCTGGTCGATGGCACGGACCGGCGCCGCGCCAAGCGGCCGTACCGCTCCTTCATGGCGGGTCAGTACGCTCTGAACGTCGCAGCGCTACTGAGCGCGCTCGAGAGCTGAGGGTCGGACGTGGTGATCGGTAACGACGGAGTCGCGCTGCGCGACCGCATCGTGGAGGCCCTGTTCGAGCGGCTCCGGGCCTCGGAGAGCACCCTGATCACCGACCCCGACGTGAGCGACCAGCTCGTCGCCCAGGTCGACTGGATCCTCGACCGCACCTTCGACCGGCTCGGCCGGCCGGCCGACGCGGAACGGCTCGCGACCCCGGCCCAGCACGGGTCCGGTGTGGGCGAAGCTCGGGCGCGGCAGAACATCCACCCGGTCGACAGCCTGAGCGCTGCGACCGATCTCTTCGACGTCGCATTCTCGATCATCAGCGCCGATCAGGACTCGGACGTCAGCCTCGCCGACCTCGCGCGGGCGCTGAACGCATCCATCATGGACGCCGTCGTCCCGGCCTCCGTCGGCTACGTCAACGTGCTGCTGGAGCGCCTGGCCGTCGCCCACAGCGAGGAACGCCTCGGCATCTCCCGCGAGCTGCACGACCGCGTGGCGCACAGCATCGCCGCGGGCCTCCAGCGATTCCAGCTCGGCGGTGTCGACGACGCGTCGGATCCACGGCTGCGGGAAGGTCTGCAACTGTTCGGCGCCGCGCTCGACGAGACCCGCGCGATCGCCCTCGACCTCCGCCATGCGGTCGGCGACAAGCGGCTCGACGAAGCCTTGCGGGACTACGTCGGCGACCTCGACGACTCCGGCCCGCCGGTCGAGACCACGGTCGAGGGGACGCCGTACCGCTTCCCGACCGGAGTTCAGGAGGAGGCGTTCATCATCGTCCGCGAAGCCGTCCACAACGCGCGGCGGCACTCCGGCGCCGCGCTCATCCGGGTCCACTCGCACTGGGACCGCCGCGGTCTCACCATCGTGGTGAGCGACAACGGACACGGGTTCGCCCATGAGTCGGTCCGGTCGGGAGCGCTCGGCCTCATCGCGGCGCAGGAGCGCGCCGAGCTGATCGGCGCCGACCTGCACATCGCTCCGGGCCTCGGCACAGGCACCACGCTCACGCTCACCATTCCGAGAGGACGGGAATCCGAATGACCGACGAAACGCGCACCGTCGTCCTCATCGACGACCACGGTATGTTCCGCCAGGGCATCCGGGCGCTCATCGAGGACCGGTTCCGGATCGTCGGGGAGGGCGGGTCCAGCGAGGAGGCGTGGGCGCTCGTCGGCGAGCACTCCCCCGACGTGCTGCTCCTCGACGTCGAGATCCCGGGGGTGCCGGCGGAGCAGACGATCGCGCGCATCCGGCGGCATCATCCGGAGACGGCGGTCGTCATCCTCACGATGCACAGCGACGCGGTGCTCGAACGGCAGTTGCTGCGTGCCGGAGCCGCGGCCTTCGTCACCAAGACCGTGGGCAGCGAGCAGCTGATCGCGGTGATCGCCCGCGCGACCCCGCCGGCAGGAGAACAGGCGGAGGCGGCCGCGGAAGCGGAAGCCGCCGACGCCATCCTCACGGTGCGCGAGCAGGAGGTGCTCCGGATGATCGCTCAGGCGTACTCGAACCGCGACATCGCCATGTCTCTGTCGATCGCCGAGGGGACGGTCAAGCGGCACACCACGAACATGTACGAGAAGCTGGGAGCCACGTCCCGGATCGACGCCGTCCGGAAGGCAGCGCGCCTCGGGCTGCTCGACTGACGCTGTCCGCTCAAGAGTTTGGGGCGGTGGCAGGCCCCCGCTCCCGCCACCACCAGCGCCGTTCCCCCGAAGGCGCACATTGAAAGTAATCGCTTCGCCGCCCCAACTGAATACACCTTTCGTCACATCCCTCCGCCCCCTTCCCGTCCCCTTCCCGCTCACCGTCGAGTCCGCACACTTTGCACGCCGCCGCGGCGCTCCGTGTGCAAAGTTCGCGGACTCGACGGCGGGGCGGAGGGGCGCAGGCGGGTCCGATACGCTCGGGGGATGGCCCACGATCTCGCTGACTTCCTCGGCGATGTCGGGCCGCTCGTGTTCTACCTGGCGGTGTGGGGGCTCGTGTTCGCCGGGACCGCCCTGTTCGTCGGTGTCTTCATCCCGTTCATCACGGGCGACTCCCTGCTGTTCGGCGCCGGCATCCTCACGGGCACCAACCCGGAGCTGAACATCTGGGTGCTCGCCATCGGCGTGGGGATCGCCGCCGTCCTGGGCGACCAGGTCGGGTTCTTGCTCGGCCGCAGGCTCGGCAGGCCGTATCTGACACGCCGCGGCGGCCGCTGGGTGCAGGCCGGGGTCAAGCGGGCCGAACGGTTCTACGAACTCTTCGGCTGGTGGTCCGTGGTCATCAGCCGGTACATCCCCTGGGGTCGCGTCTTCATCCCGCCGATCGCCGGGATCAGCGCGATGAGCTACTGGCGGTTCCTCAGCGCCAACATCGTCGGAGCCCTCAGCTGGGGCGTGCTGATCACCGTGATCGGCTACTTCGCGGCCGTCAACCCGAGCGTGCGACCGGTCGCCTACATCGTGGCAGGGGTCGTCATCCTCGCCTCCCTCGTCGCGGGTGTCCGCGCCTGGGTTCTCGACCGGCGCGCGCGACGCACCCTCGCGGACTGACCTGTACCCGCCCCGGGGTTCGCGCGGCCCGGGGCGGGCGATTCGGCGTCAGCCGCGGACGAACCGCAGCGTGACGAGCTCGAAGGGACGCAGCTGCAGGTCGAGCGTGCCGTCGCCGGTCTCCCGCTCGAGCAGATCCGTCCTCTGGATGCGCTGGTACGGGAACGCCGCCGCCAACGTGGTCGCGGCTCGCGACCCGAGCGATTCGTACACCCGGACGACGACGTCGCCCGAGCCGTCCTCGGCCAGCTTGACGGTCTCCACGACGACGGCAGGATCGCTCGACACGATCAGCGGATCGACCGCCGCGGGCGCGGGACGCAGGGGCAGATTGAGCCGGTAACCCGCCTCGATCGCCGCGTCCACTCCTCCCACCACGAGGGAGGTGCGCAGCGTGTGCTCGCCCTGGTCGGCCTCAGGGTCGGGGAAGAGCGGGGCGCGCAGCAGCGTCTGCCGCACCAGAGAGTAGGTCCCGCCGCCGTCCCGCGGGTGGCGAGTCACATCATGTCCGTACGTGGAGTCGTTGGCCACACCGACGCCGAACCCCGGCTCGCCCACGTGGACCCAGCGGTGCGCGCTCGTCTCGAACCGGGCGACATCCCAGCTCGTGTTCGTGTGCGTCGGGCGCTCGATGTGGCCGAACTGGATCTCGGACCGCGCGGAGGCGGTGTGCACGTCCACGGGGAAGGCGAGCTTCAGCATGTGCTGGCGCTCGTGCCAGTCGACGTTCGTCTCGATGTCGAGGGCCGGGGACCCGGCGGCGAGCGCGAGCGTCTGCGTGACGGTGGACGCCCCGAACCGGCGGACCACCCGCAGCGCGACCCGCTCCGGCGACTCGGATACGACCTCCACGGAGTCGACACCGCTCAGGTTCTCGCCGGAGAGCCGGTACTCGATGTCGACGTCCCAGGCGTCCCACTGGGCGGGGGTGTCGCGGAAGAGCTGGAGCACATTGGCGCGCGTGCCCGGGGGCACCGCCTCGCGGCCCGTGGCCGCATCCACCAGAGACGCGATCAGACCGTCGGCATCGACGAGGACGCTGACGCGGTCGTTCGACAGCCGGATGCCGTCGCCGTCGCGTTCGATGCGCGCGTCGCCGGTCCGCTGGGGGACCGCCACTCCGCCGGCCGGTACGCCGTCGACCGCGAACGGGGAGGCGTTGGCGACGAGACCGGCGCTCGTCGCATCCGCAACTCCGTCCGCAACTCCGTCACCCAGAGCCGCCAGCGACCGCGCGATGACCGCCTCCAGCGACTCCGCCACCCGCGCGTAGTTCTCGACCGCCTGGTCGTGCACCCAGCCGATCGACGAACCGGGGAGGATGTCGTGGAACTGCTGCAGCAGCACCATCTGCCACGCCTCGCGCAGCTCGCGCTCCGGGTATTCCGCTCCGGCTCGGACGGCGGCGGTCGCCGCCCAGAGCTCGGCCTCGTGCAGCAGCGCCTCGCTGCGGCGGTTGCCGCGCTTGGTCCGCGCCTGCGAGGTGTACGTGCCGCGGTGGAACTCGAGGTAGAGCTCTCCCACCCACACCGGTGCGGGGTCGAACTCGGCACGCGCCGCCTCGAAGAAGCTGGCGGGCGATGCGACGCGCACCGTCGGCGACCCCTCGAGGTCAGCGGTACGCTCCGCCGCCGCGAGCATCTCGCGGGTCGGCCCGCCGCCGCCGTCGCCGAAGCCGAAGGGCACGAGGGAGGTGTTCGCCCGGCCCTTGTCGGCGAAGTTCCGCTCGGCGCGTGCCAGCTCCTGGCCCGAGAGGATCGAGTTGTACGTGTCGACCGGCGGGAAGTGCGTGAAGATGCGCGACCCATCGATGCCCTCCCACTGGAACGTGTGGTGCGGGAACAGGTTCACCTCGTTCCACGAGATCTTCTGGGTCAGGAAGTTGTCCATCCCCGCCTCGCGCGCGATCTGCGGCAGCGCGCCCGAGTAGCCGAAGGAGTCGGGGAGCCACACCTCGCGCGGCTCGTATCCGAACTCCTCCAGGAAGAACCGCTTGCCCTCGACGAACTGCCGGGCCATCGCCTCCGATCCCGGCATGTTGGTGTCCGATTCGACCCACATGCCGCCTACCGGGACGAACCGGCCCTCGGCGACGCGTGCCCGGATGCGCTCGAACAGCTCCGGATAGAACTGCTTCATCCAGGCGAACTGCTGGGCGGACGAGCAGGCGAACACGAAGTCCGGGTCCTGGTCCATCAGGTCGAGCACGTTGGAGAAGGTGCGGGCGCACTTGCGGATGGTCTCGCGCACCGGCCACAGCCAGGCCGAGTCGATGTGCGCGTGCCCGACCGCGAAGACCCGGTGCGCCGTCGCGGACGCGGGTGACGCGAGCACCCCGGCGAGCGCCTCCCGCCCCCGCGACACCGTCCCGGCGACGTCGAAAGGATCGACCGCGGTGACCGCCGCCTCCAGCGCGGCGAACAGAGCCGCCCGGCGCGGCGACGTCTCGGGGAGCACGAGCGCGAGCCCCTTCGCGGTGAAGATGTCCTGCACCAGCTCCCACACCGCGCGGTCGCGATGCACGATGTCCACGCGCCGCAGCGTATAGATCGGGGTCTGCGGCGCGGTCGACACCCGGCCCATCCCGGTCGGCGCGAAGGTCCAGTTCGAGCCGACATCGGGGTTGGCCGCGGCCTCCACGTACAGTTCGAACGACTCGCCCGGCCGGGCCCGGAGGCGCACGTAGGCGTTGTACGGCTCGAGCGCCTTCAGGATGGTGCCCTCGGGCGTCCACACCAGCCCCTCCGCCTGGAACCCCACCTGGCTCAGCGTGAACCCGAGGTCGACGAGGAGCTCGACATCCTCGGCCGCCGCATCCCACTCCGCCGGAACGGTGCCCGTCACGCGGAACCACACGGTCCCCCATGGACGGCCCCACGCCTCCCCCACCGCGAACGGCCGGAAGTCATTCGCGACGGCGTCGGCGAAGGGCACCGGCTCGCCTGGCGCCTCCCACGCCTCGATCGACGCGGGTGCGGCCGCACGCTCGAGGGCGGGCGTGAGGCGTTCGCGGACGAAGCGGTCGATGCGCATCTCGGCGAGCTGGTTCTGCTGGTACAACGGTTCTCCTTGGGTGGGGATCGGGCGGAGCGGAGGGACGGGCTATCCCTTGACGGCGCCGGCGAGCGCGGACGAACCGCCGAGCGCGCGCGACACGATGACGTAGAGGGCGATCACGGGAACGGAGTAGATGAGCGAGTACGCGGCGAGCTGGCCGTAGGCGACCGCACCGTACTGGCCGAAGAACGTGAAGATGCTCACGGCCGCCGGCTGGTTCTCCGGGCTCAGCAGCAGCACGAAGGGGACGAAGAAGTTGCCCCACGCTGCCACGAACACGTAGATGAACACCACCGCGATTCCGGGGCGGACGAGCGGGACGACGACCGTCCACAGCGTCTTCATGCTGGATGCGCCATCCACCCAGGCCGCCTCCTCCAGCTGCACGGGCACCGAGTCGACGAAGTTCTTCGTCATCCAGATCGCCATCGGGAGCGACGAAGCGGCGAGGAACAGGATGGTCCCGCCGATCGAGTCGATCAGGTTCAGCGACACGAACAGACTGTAGACCGGCACCATCATCGCGGTGATCGGCAGGCACGTGCCGAACAGGATCGCATACAGGAACGGCCGGTTGAACCGGTTGCGGTAGCGCGACAGCGGGTAGGCGGCGAGGATGGCGACGATCACCGTGACGATCGCGCATCCCGCCGACAGCAGCAGGCTGTTCCACAGCGGCAGGAACGACAGCTCGGGCGTGAGCACCTTGCGGAAGTTCTCCAGCGACCACTGCTTCGGCCACGCGACCGAGAGCGTGGCCCCGCCGTCGAACGACGCGAGCACCACCCACACCAGCGGGAGCACGAAGACCGCGCCGATGAGGAGCAGGACGACGTTCGACGTCCAGCGCAGGGCGACCCCGTTGGGTGACGACAGCTTCATCAGTCCACCTCCGTCTTGAGCGCCCGCACGTAGATCACGGCGAACACCGCCCCGACGAGCAGCAGGATGGTCGCGATCGCCGTGCCGTAGCCGAGCTCCGAGAACTTGAACGCCTCCTGGTATGCCAGCACGGGGAGCGTCATGCTCTTGTTGCCCGGGCCGCCTCCGGTCATCACGTAGATGAGGGTGAAGACGGACAGCGTCTGAAGCGTGATGAGCATCAGGTTGGTGGAGATGCTGCGCCGGATCATCGGCAGCGTCACGAGGAAGAACCGCTTGACGCCGTTGGCGCCGTCGACCTCCGCCGCCTCGGTGATCTCCGGCGGCACCTCCTGCAGCGCCGCCGAGTAGACGAGCATCGAGAAGGCCGTGCCGCGCCACGTGTTGGCCAGGATGACCGACAGCATCGGGAAGGCGAACAGCCAGGACGGACCCGTCACGCCGAACATCGCGAGGATGGCGTTCAGCGTCCCGTGCTGGCTGAAGAACGCGTACGACGCGAACGCCGCGACGATCTCCGGGAGGACCCACGCGCCGACGACGAAGGTCGAGACGATCGCGCCGACCCAGCGGCTCCCGCTCCGCATCAGCAGGGCCAGCACCATCCCGGCGACGTTCTGGCCGATGACGGCGGACCCGAGCAGGAAGACCAGGGTCAGCCACACCGAGACCGGGAAGTCCGGGCTCTTGAACAGGTCGATGTAATTCTGCAGGCCGACCCACTGGCTGGACGCGGCGGCGGAGCCCGTCAGCGACATGTCGGTGAACGAGCCGTAGAACGACGACAGGATCGGCCCGAGCAGGAACACGACGAGCAGACCGATGGCTGGGAGGAGGGGGACCGAGCGGGCAAGGGCCCGCCGGGTGTGTGCGCGCGAACGTGCCGTGTCCCGCTGGCGCGGCGGCCGGGCCGACGAGGCCCGGCCGCGCGCGTCCGAGACGGCGGGGACGGTGGAGGTCACTACTTCGACTCCGTCTTGCCCTCACCGACGATCCCCACGACGGTGTCGTCGTAGGTCTTGGCGGCCTCCGCGGGCGTCGCCTGCCCGGTCATCACCGACTCCATCGCGACCTGGATGCCGTTCGAGATCTTCGGATAGTCGGGCGTGGCCGGCCGGAACTTGGTCACCGCGACGAGCGACGAGAAGAACTCCGAGGTGGGGTTCGACGTCTTGTACTTCTCGTCGTCGGCGACGTCCTTGCGCACCGGGATGCCGGCGGTGTTGATGTTGTACTCGAGCGAACGCTGCTTGTCCGTCAGGAAGGTGATGAACTTCCACGCCAGGTCCTTGGACTTGCTCTTGGCGCCCATCGAGAACGTCCAGCCGCCGGAGAGGCTGATCTTCCCGGGGTCCTGCCCCTCCTTCGTCGGCATCGCCGCAGTGCCCATGACTTTCGACCAGTCCGCCCACGGCGTCGCGCCGGTCGGAAGCCAGGCGTTCGAGGCCCAGGAGCCGTCGAGGTTGATCGCGAGCTTGCCCTGGGGCATCAGCTGGTTGTTGATCGTGTTCTGGTAGTTGGTGTCGCTGGTGACCTCCTGACTCGGGCCGAGGTCGCCCTGGTAGACCTCTTTGATCACGTCGAGCGCGTCCGTGAACGCCTTCGAGCCGACGATCCACTTGCCCTTCGAGTCGTCGTAGAGGCCCTTCTGGTCGGCTCCGTACAGCAGCATCTCGAAGCCTTGCATCGAGCTCGCCTCGCCAGCGGCCTTTCCCGAGAAGATGTTGAGCGGGATGACGCCGGGCACGGCCGCCTTGATCTTCTTCGCGGCGCCGATCACGTCGTCCCAGGTCTTCGGCTGCCACGGGGTCGGGATGCCGGCCTTCGCGAAGATGTCCTTGTTGTACCAGAGTCCTCGGGTGTCGGTGCCGGTCGGGATGCCGTAGACCTTGCCGTCGTCTCCCTTGCCCGCGTCCTTGGCGTTGTCGAAGAAGTTCGACCAGTCGGACCATTTGTCGACGTACGAGTCGAGCGGTGCCAGGTAGCCGGCCTGCGCGTCGGCGCGGATGAGGAAGGTGTCCTCCGACATCACGTCGGGCGCGGTGGTGGCCGCGCGGTTCATGAGGGAGAGCTTCGTGTAGTAATCGTTCTCGGCCGCCTTGATCGGGACGAGCGTGATCTTCTTGCCGGGGTTCGCTTTCTCGAAATCGGCCTTCGCCTTGGTCATGAAGTTGGCCATGATGTCGGACCCGAAGTCCTGGAAGGCGACCTTGATGGTCGTGCCGTCGCTGCCGCCGGACGAGGACGAACATCCCGCCAGTGCGACGAGGGCCGCAGTGGCCACGGTGGCGGCCAGGATCCTGCTTCGCTTCATCGATGCTCCTTTGCATTGACGTCCGTGGCGCGACGCCGCCGGACCTGCGTAATTTATAAATCAATTTGATTTACGAGCGCAAGGGCAGCGGCGATATTGTCCCCCGCCGGCTCCGTGAGCGCGGCGGACCGTCAGCGGACGACGGCGCGTGGCGAGAACGTGCCGTCCAGGACGAGCGCGGCAGCCCCGACGGCGGCTACGTCCTCGCCGATGGCGCTGGAGGCGATCGCGATGCCGTGCGTGAGGATGCCGGTGTCGAATTCGGCCAGCCGCGTCGGCAGCTGGTCCAGGTAGCGGCGCTCGACGCGCGACCACGACGGGCCGCCGTACACGACGCGATCGAGATCGAGGAGGGACGTCAGATTGGACAGGTAGAAGGCCGAGTTGCGGATGCTCCGGTCAACGATCTCCTGCGCCCCGGCATCCCCCGCCTCCGCCGCGGATGTCAGCCGTGTGAAGAGCTCGTCGATGGTCTCCACGTCCAGATGCAGGTCCTTCTCCGGAACGACCTTCATGCCGGCCGGCGGCGTCAGCACGCCCGACCACAGGCCCTGCATGACCAGCCGGTACGGGCGCACGGACTCCCCGTAGCAGCCGCGCCGGCCGCAGGCGCACAGCGTTCCGCCGGGGTCGACGAGCACGTGGCCGACATCTCCGGCGTTATCGGTGGATCCCGTGTACACCTCTCCGCCCAGCACCAGACCCACCCCGACACCGGTGCCGTAGTAGACGAAGGCGTAGTCCCGGGAGGCTCCGACCGGGTCGCTCCACCGCTCGGCGACGGCCGCGCACGTCACATCCTTCGCGACCAGAGAGGGCAGGCCGGTCGCGGCCGTCAGCTCGTCGCGGAGGTGGAAGTCGTTCCAGCTCGGGATCAGCGGGGGCCGGACCACCACGCCCCGCTCCGCGTCGATGGGGCCGGGCGCGGCGACGCCGACGCCGATCACGCGCTCGGCGTCGACGCCCGGCGTCGCGAGCACCTCGTGGATGGCGTCGACGGCGGCCGCGAGCGTCGAGACCGCGTCGCCGTCCGGCGGGGACGGACGGTGCACGTGGGCGACCACGGATCCCTCGAGATCGAGCAGGACGCAGGCGATCACGGTGGGGTCGAGGTGGACACCCACGGCGTAGGCGCCCGCCGGGTTCAGGCGCAGAATGGTGCGCGGTTTGCCGGGGCTGCCCTCACTTTGTTTTCCGGCCTCACGGATCAGCCCCTGCTGGAGGAGCCGGCGTGTCACGTTGGTGACGGTCTGCGCCGAGAGGTCCGTGCGGGCGGCGAGCTCCACCCGGCTGAGGCCGTCCGGGGATCGCCGGACGGCGTCCAGCACGACCGTCTCGTTGAACGCCGCGATGGCGGGGAGGTTGGCTCCTCTGGCCACAGCTCCTCCGTTCGCCCAGGTGTCCCCAGTGAGTACTGAGGATACCTACTGCCTACCGGCTGGATGCCTCCCTGGGCGGCCTCGCGACCCTCCCCCGTTCGGGCGGTCCCGACGGTCCGGACGATGCGCGCGCCGCGGCCAGACGGTCGGCGAGCGTCGCCGCGGCCTCTGCCAGTGCGGGCGGGCCGACGATCTCGAACGCCACGTCGAACCGCGTGAGAGACGCCAGCACGCCGATCCACGACCACGAGCCGAGGGTGAGACGACTCCGGGTGTCGCCCACGGGCTCCACGTGCCCGTCGGTCACCCACGGGATCACGTCGCGCGGTGGCAGGTCGATGACGACCTCGCCTACACACGGCCAGCGGTCCTCATCGTCGTTGCCTTTGAAGCGCGCCGCCACATACGACGTCGCGTCTCCGGTGGGGATCTGCCGCGGACGGAACCCCGGACCGGCCGGGAACCTCGGCGCCAGCCGATCGAGCCGGAACACCCGCCAGTCGTCCCGGTCCAGGTCCCACGCCACCAGATACCAGCGCGCATCCCGAGCCACGAGGCCGTGCGGCTCGGTGCGTCGCGGCGGTCCGTCCGCGCCGGCGTAGTCGAACCGGAGCACCTTCCTCTCCCGAACGGCGTCGCTCACCGCGCCCAGCACGGCCGGCTCGACCCCCGGCCCCGCGCTCGGCCGGTCGAAGCGGATGCCGTCGATGCGGTGCCGCAGGCGAGACGGCATGACCTGGCGGACAGTCGCGAGCGCGCGGGCAGCGGCCTCCTCGATCCCGGCCCCGGACGCGCCGGCGTTCTGAAGCGCGACGGAGAGGGCGACGGCCTGCTCTTCGTCGAAGAGGAGCGGAGGCAGCTCCGAGCCCGCGGCGAGTCGGTACCCGCCGTCAGGGCCTTTCAGCGCGTCGATGCGGTAGCCGAGCTCGCGGAGGCGGTCCACATCCCGCCGGACCGTCCGGGTGCTCACGTCGAGCCGATCCGCGAGCGCCTGCCCGGGCCAGTCCCGTCGCGCCTGCAACAGCGAGAGCATCGTGAGCATGCGCGAGGAGGGTGCGTTCATGCCTCGATTCTCGCGGGAGTAGCGGACCGAAACTGTCCGCTACCGCTGCGATTCTGGCGTCGTCGGGAGACCCCGGCGATCTCACTGAGAGGAACCAGCCATGAGCATCACCGTCACCACGCACCTGAACTTCCGCGCCGGAGAGGCGCGCGCTGCCCTCGAGTTCTACGCCGGAGCGTTCGGCGGAGAGGTCACTGCTGCGACGTATGCCGACTTCGGCATGCCCGCCGAACTGCCCGACGCGCAACACATCGTCTTCGGGCAGGTCGTCTCGCCCGAAGGGTTCCGCGTGATGGCCTACGACGTTCCGGCCCCGGGCGTTGAGGTCGGAGCGCGGGCGGAAGCGTCGACACGACGGGAGAACGGGATGACCATCACCGGGCAGCCGTTCTTCGTCTCCGTTCGGGCCGGGTCACTGGACGAACTGACCGGCTACGGGGATCGCCTCGCGGAGGGCGCTAGCGTCGTCGAGCCGCTGGCGGCCTCCGCCTGGTCGGCGGGATTCGGGATGTTGACGGACCGGTTCGGCGTCACCTGGGTGCTCGACGTCGCCTGACGACCGCCGACGCGGCGCTAGTCCTGGTTGCTGAACGCCGCGTCGAAGGAGGCGGTCGGCTGCTTCCAGAGCAGCGAGCGGATGTAGCCGACGGCCTCCTTGGCCCCGTGGAGGCGATCCATTCCGGCGTCCTCCCACTCGATCGAGATCGGGCCGGTGTAGCCGATGGACTCGAGCGCGCGGAAGGCGTCCTCCCACGGCACGTCACCGTGGCCGGTGGAGACGAAGTCCCAGCCGCGACGCGGGTCGCCCCACGACAGGTGCGAGCCGAGAACGCCGGCGCGGCCGTTCTTCGGGCGGAGACGCGTGTCCTTGCAGTCGACGTGGTAGATGCGGTCCTGGAAGTCGATGATGAACCCGACGGGGTCGATGTCCTGCCACATCATGTGGGACGGATCCCAGTTGAAGCCGAAGGCCTCGCGGTGGTCGATCGCCTCGAGGGACCGCACGCTCGTCCAGTAGTCGTACGCGATCTCCGACGGGTGCACCTCGTGCGCGAACCGGACGCCCTCACCGTCGAAGACGTCGAGGATGGGGTTCCAGCGGTCGGCGAAGTCCTGGTAGCCGCGGTCGAACACCTCGGCCGGGACCGGCGGGAACTGCGCGACGTAGGGCCAGATGCTCGAGCCGGTGAACCCGACGACCGTGTCGACGCCGAGCTTGCGGGCGACCTTCGCGGTGAGCTTGAGCTCTTCGGCGGCGCGCTGGCGCACGCCCTCCGGGTCGCCGTCGCCCCACACCTTCGATCCGACGATCGCCTGGTGGCGGAAGTCGATCGGGTCGTCGCAGACCGCCTGGCCCTTGAGGTGGTTCGAGATGGCCCAGACCTTCAGGCCGTAGCGGTCGAGGATGTCGAGGCGCCCCTGCAGGTACGCGTCGTCTTCGGCAGCGCGCCAGACGTCGAGGTGCTCGCCGGAGCACGCGATCTCGAGGCCGTCGTAGCCCCACTCGCTCGCGTACTTCGCGACCTCTTCGAGCGTGAGGTCGGCCCACTGGCCGGTGAAGAGGGTGACCGGGTGCGTCCGGCCCGACTCGGTGGTCTCCGAGCCGCCCGCGCTGGTGGCGTCAGTCATTGTTCGTTCCCATCTCGATCCAGGTGCCCGACTCGGCCGAGTCGATCACCGCATCCGTGACCCGCACGGCGCGAAGGCCGTCGGTGAAGCGCGGCAGGCCGTCGGGGTTCTCCCCCGCGACTGCCGCGTAGCTGTCGGCGACGAACGCGTTGAACGCGTCCTGATAGCCCTGCGGGTGCCCGGAGGGCACGACGCACAGGCGGGCGGCGTCTTCGCTGAGCTGATCGGCGTCGCGTGGGATGATCAGGCTGCCCTTGCGGCGGCCCACCCACAGCGTCTCGGGCTGCTCCTGGTCGAAGCCGATGCTCTCAGTGCTGCCGGAGATCTCGAGCCAGAGCCGGTTCTTGCGGCCCGGCGCGACCTGCGACACCAGCAGGGTGCCCAGCGCTCCGGAACGCGTCTCGATGACCACGGCGACGGCGTCCTCCGTCGTGATCGCCGCGTGGGACGCGCGCTCGGCGAACACCGTTCGCTTCGTGGCAGAGACGCGGCTCACGCGGTCGCCGCTGACGAACTCGACGAGGTCGACGAGGTGCGACCCGATGTCCGCGAAGGCACGCGAGCGGCCGCCCTGCGCCGCATCCACCCGCCAGTTGTCGTCGTCGGAGCCCAGGAGCCAGTCCTGCAGGTAGGAGGCGTTGATGCTCAGGACGCGCCCGGCCTCGCCCGAGGCGAAGCGGGCGCGGGCCTCACGCACGAGCGGGTGGAAGCGGTAGACGAACGGAACGGTCGCGGTGCGGCCCTCCGCCGCCGCCACCAGGCTCTCGGCATCGGCGACCGACGTGGCGAGCGGCTTCTCGCAGATGACGTCCTTGCCGGCGGCCAGCACGGCCGCCGCCTGCTCTGCGTGGAGAGCGTTCGGCGTCGTGACATGGACGACGTCGACCGTGTCGTCGGCAAGCAGTTCGTCGAGCGATCCGTACGAACGGCCGATGCCGAGCCGCTCGGCCGCCGCTGCCGAGCGCTCCGGCGTCGAGGAGACGATCCCGGCGAGCTCGGCGCGTGCTGAACGAGCCGCTCGCGAGTGAACCTCGGCCATGAACCCGCCGCCGACGATCGCGACGCGGAGCCGGGCTCCGGCGGAACCGCCGTCGCGCCGGGTGAGCCCGCCGTTGGTCGCAGCACTGGCGCCCGATGCTCCGGCCTGGTTTCCGTCCGTCATCGCTCCGCTCCCGTCACGCCAGGGTCGCCGCTCGCGGGTCCCAGTCCTCCGGGAGAGCCGGCGCCACCTCCACCGTGCTCTCGACCTCGACCGGAGTGCGGGACTCCCCCGCCTCGATGGTCGAGACCATGATGTCGAGCACGTGGTAGGCCTGCTCGCCGGAGGCGCGTTCGGGGACGTCGGCGCGGATGGCTCGGGCGAGCTCCACCACACCGATGCCCCGGGTGTCGGTCGTTCCGGTTGACGGGAACGTCTCGATGCCGTCGCTTCCGTGAACCAGGAGTTCACCCTCGAAGGTATTGGGGTCGGGCACGACGAGCGTGCCGTCGACACCGGCCACCTCGAACTGGGTGCGGCCGAGCTTGGAGTCGAAGCTGAACACGGCCTGCGCCGTCTGGCCGCTCTCGAACTCGTAGAGCGCACTGACGTGGGTCGGCACGGTCACGGCGAACTCCTCGCCTGCGCGAGGTCCGGAGCCGATGACGCGGGTCTCCTTGGCGCGGGATGCGCTTGCGCTCACCCGGGCGACCGGACCGAACATCTGCACCAGGGCGGTCAGGTAGTACGGGCCGATGTCGAACAGCGGACCCGCGCCCTCCTGGAACAGGAAGTCCGGGTTGGGGTGCCACGACTCCGGGCCCGGGCTCTGCATCAGCGTGAGCGCGGTCAGCGGTGCGCCGATGTCGCCGTTCTCGATCAGGCGACGGGCCGACTGGATGCCGGAGCCGAGGAACGTGTCGGGCGCCGTGGCGACCCGCAGTCCGGCCGCGTGCGCGGCCTCGAGCAGCTCGCGACCGCTGGCGCGGTCGAGAGCGAAGGGCTTCTCGCTCCACACGTTCTTGCCGGCGGCGAGCGCCTGCAGCGCCACCTCGACGTGCACCTTGGGGATCGTCAGGTTCACCACGATCTCGATGGCGTCGTCGGCGAGCAGCTCCTCCACCGTGCCGGAACCCGGCACGCCGTACTTGTCGGCCTGCGCCTTCGCCCGCTCAAGATCGATGTCGGCGACGAAGCGCACGTCGAGGTCGGGGAACGAGGTGAGGTTCTCGAGGTACTGGTTGCTGATGACGCCGGCGCCGATGACACCGAGTCCCACGCGCCCGCCGCTCATGCGAGACCCTTCGAGGTCAGGAAGGCGAAGCTGTCGGCGACCGCCTGGAAGCGGTCACCGCGCGAGTCGTCGAGCTCGATGACACGAAGCGCGTCGGGCGCTGCGGCGATGATCTGCTCGATCGGGAGGGAACCCTGACCGACGGCGACCTGGTCCTTGGTCTCGGTGGTGCCGGGGCCGTCCTTGATGTGGAGGGCGACGACGCGGTCGCCGAGCTTGGGGAGAAGCGCGACGGGGTCGATTCCGCCGACGGCGACCCAGTAGGTGTCGACCTCGAGCACGACCTCCGGAGCGAGCTTGCCCGCGAAGAACTCGAGCGCGGTCACGCCTTCGATCGTGCTCTCGAGCTCGTGCGCGTGGTTGTGATAGCCGACGCGCACGCCGTGGCGGGCCGCGACCTCGGCCGCCGCGTTGAGCTGGTCGGCGATCTGCGCGACGTCGTCCGCGCTCTGCCAGCGCTCAGGCGCCACGAACGGGTCGATGACGGTCTGGACGCCCAGCTCCTTCGCGGCTCCGAACACCTCGTCCAGGTCTCCACCGATGAAGCCCTGGTGGGTCGTGGGCGCGGAGAGGCCGGCCTCGGCCAGGCCCTCTCGAAGCGCGTCACCGAAGGTGAGGAAGGCGAAGGGCTCGACCTGGGTGAACCCGATCTCGGCGATCCGCTTGAGGGTACCGACCGTGTCCTCGGTCAGGAGCTCCCGGACCGTGTACAGCTGCACGGAGACTTTTGACGTCGACACTGTTCTCCTCGTCGAGTTCATGGAGTGGAAGGGCGCCGGATGGCGTGGGTCTATTCAAGTGCCACTTCTGCCGGATGTCAATCAAAAGTCGATCGAATGCAGACCATCTTTGAGCAGTCCACCGGCACTGTGGTTCAATACCCTCTATGACCGACAGCGCGCGAGACTCGGTGCTCGTCGCCGCAGACGCCGCGGAGCTGCTGGCGATCCTGCGCGACGGCATCCCGCGCACCCGCGCGCAGCTCGCCGAGCTGACCGGCATGGCGCGCTCGACCATCGCCTCGCGGATCGACACGCTCACGGCAGCGGGACTCGTCGCGCCCGCGGGCGACGACGTGTCGTCCGGTGGGCGCCCTCCGTCGCGCATCCGCTTCAACCCGGAATCGCGCGTCGTCGTCGCGATCGACCTCGGCGCGACGCACGGCGTCGTCGCCCTCACCGACCTCGCCGGCAACATCACGGCGAGCGTGTCGCGTCGGCTCGACATCGCCGACGGCCCGCAGCCGGTGCTCGACTGGGCGCTCGAGACGGCGTCCGAGCTCTACATCGCGAGCGGGCGGCAGCCGGAGGAACTGATCGGCGTCGGTGTCGGCGTGCCCGGCCCCGTCGAGCACTCCACCGGGCTGCCGGTGAACCCGCCGATCATGCCCGGCTGGGACCGCTTCGACATCCCGGCCTACATCCGTCGCGTCTTCGACGTGCCCGTCCTCGTCGACAACGACGTCAACCTGCTCGCCCTCGGCGAGCAGGCACTGATGTGGCCGGATGAGACGGACCTGCTGTTCATCAAGGTCGCGACCGGCGTCGGCGCGGGGATCATCAGCGGAGGCCGCCTGCAGCGCGGCGCGCTCGGATCGGCCGGCGATCTAGGGCACGTGCGCGTCCCCTTCGGAAGCGACACCCCGAGCCACGGCGAGCAGGATGCGGACCTCGAGTCGCTGGTGAGCGGTCCCGCCATCGCCCGGTCCCTGTCCGAGGCGGGACTCTCCGCCGAGACCAGCGACGACGTCGTCGCGCTCGCGCGCACGGGCAACCCGGCCGTCCAGAACGCGATCCGGCAGGCCGGACGCGACCTCGGTGCCGTCGTCGCCACCTGCGTCAACCTCCTCAACCCGTCGATGATCGTCGTCGGCGGCAGCCTCTCCCGCGTCGGCGAGCAGCTCCTCGCCGGGATGCGCGAGGTCGTCTACCAGCGGTCGACGCCGCTGGCGACGCAGCATCTGACCATCACGCAGTCGCGCTCCGGCGAGACCGGCGGCGCGATCGGGGCGGCCATCATGGTCATCCAGCGCGCGCTCGATCCCGACGCGGGCACGCCGCGCTCCCTCTTCCGCTGACGCCGCCGGCGGAGCATCCACCCCGATCCCACATCCTCGAATCGATTCGAATCCCCCGAAGGTCACATTGAAAGGAGTGCCGTGAGCACCCAGAGCGAACCCCTCGACCGCCCTCTCCGCGCCGGAGTGGTCGGCCTCGGCTGGGCCGGACAGCAGCACATGGCGGCCTACTCCGCCCTGCCCGGCGTCGAGCTCGTCGCCATCGCCGGCATGGAGGACGGCCCGCGTGCCGAGCTCGGAGAGACATACGGCGTCAAGCGCCTGCACCGCGATTGGAAGGACCTCGTCGCCGAGGGCGACCTCGACGTGGTCAGCGTCGCCGTGCCGACCTTCCTTCACGCGCCGATCGCCGTCGGAGCCCTCGACGCCGGAATCCACGTGCTCAGCGAGAAGCCGATCGCCCGCACCGCGGCGGAGGCGCAGACGATGGTGGATGCGGCCCATCGCGCCGGCCGCGTGCTGGAGGTCGCCTTCAACCACCGCCGTCGCGGAGACATCGAGGCGCTGAAGGCCGCGATCGACGGCGGGCAGATCGGCCGGCCGTATCACGCGCGCGCCGTCTGGCTGCGCCGGGCCGGCATCCCCGCGCTCGGAAGCTGGTTCACGAACCGCGAGATGGCCGGCGGCGGCCCGCTGATCGACATCGGCGTGCATGTCCTCGACTACGCCCTTCACCTGTTCGGCGAGCCGCGTGTCGAGGCGGTCTCGGCCGTCACGCATTCCGAACTGGGTGTCCGCGGTCGCGGCGGCGCCGCCGCCTCCAAGCAGCACGTCGGGTCGGAGTACGAGGTCGAAGACCTCGCGAGCCTCCTGCTCCGGCTCGAGGGCGGCGGCTCGATCGTCATCGAGACCAGCTGGGCCGCGTACCGCCCCGCCGGCGACGAGTTCGGCATCACCCTCTACGGCACCGAGGGCGGCGCAGATCTGCGCGTCGTCGACTACGCCCCGTCCGGCGAGCTGACGATCTTCACGGGCGACGGCGAGCAGAGCGAGGACATCACGGTCACGGCCGACCCCGGCCGCGGTCACCTCGCGGTGGTCGAGACCTTCCTGGAGCACGTCGCCGACCAGGCGAACTGGTCGAACTGGGACGGCTCGCTCGCCCTCGACCGCGCACGGGTCATCGACGCCGCCTACGAATCCGCTCGCATCGGTGCCGAGGTCCGGCTGTCCCCGGCCACCAATGCGGCAACCACCGATACCGCGGACACCGCGGACACCACCGACACCGCGGGAACCACCGATACCGCCCTGAAGGGAGCATGACCATGACACTGCGCGTCACCGTCTGGAATGAGGGCGTCCACGAGGCGACCCAGCCCGAGATCGCCGCGATCTACCCGCACGGCATCCACGGAGCCATCGCCGAGGGACTGTCCGACCTGCTCGGCGACGAGGTCGCCGTCCGCACAGCGACCCTCGACGACCCCGAGCACGGGCTCAGCGAGCAGGCCCTCGGCGAGACCGACGTCCTGCTCTGGTGGGGCCACATCGCGCACGACCGCGTCTCGGACGAGGTGGTGGAGCGCGTCCGCCGTCACGTCCTCGGCGGGATGGGGCTGATCGTCCTCCACTCCGGCCACTTCTCGAAGATCTTCATCCGGATGCTCGGCACGACCTGCTCGCTGCGCTGGCGCAACCCGGAGGGCGGCGAGCGGGAGCTGGTCTGGAACGTGAACCCGACCCATCCCATCGCCGCGGGCGTCGAGCAGCCCATCGTCATCGACGCCCAGGAGATGTACGGCGAGTTCTTCGACATCCCGACGCCCGACGATCTGGTCTTCATCAGCTCCTTCACCGGCGGCGAGGTGTTCCGCTCCGGCGTCACCTTCACCCGGGGGCGCGGGAAGATCTTTTACTTCAGCCCCGGCGACCAGGAGTACCCGGTGTACTTCCACCCCCAGGTGCGCCGCGTGCTCGCCAACGGCGTGAAGTGGGCCGCCCCGGTGGAAGGCGCCCGCCAGTCGCCCGAGGTGTCGAACCCGCAGCCGGTCTAAGCCGAGCCCGGCAACGGTCGGGGATCCGCAGCCTTCCGTCGGAGAATCAGCCGGGTCCGCTTCGGATCTCCATCCAGGCCGCGGTCCGTCGGAGATCCGGAGCCTTTTCTCCTACGGAAGCACCGGATCCCACGGCCTGGCGCCGAGCACATCGAGACCGCAGCATCGAAGTACGAACACGAGGAGCCCTCCATGACCGATGTGCTGTCCACGCTTCCCCAGCCGCGCCATCCCGACCCCGCAGACGCCCCGCCGCTGCGGTGGGGCGTGCTCGGTCCCGGCGTGATCGCCGCCGATTTCACCGATGCGCTCCACCGGCACACCCGCCAGCGGGTGGTGGCGGCGGGGTCGCGCTCGGCGGAGCGGGCGCAGGCGTTCGCCGACGCCCACGGGGTGGACCGCGCGTACGGCTCCTACGAGCAGCTCGTCGGCGACCCGGACGTCGACGTCGTGTATGTCGCGACCCCGCACAGCGAACATCTCGAGCACTCCCTGCTCGCGATCGCCGCGGGCAAGAACGTCCTCATCGAGAAGCCGATGGCCGTCACCGCCGACCAGGCGAGACGCATCGTCGCGGCGGCACGGGATGCCGGCGTCTTCGCGATGGAGGCGATGTGGACGCGCTACCTGCCGCAGACGGACATCGTGCGCCAGCTGCTGGAGGACGGTTCACTCGGGGACATCCGGGTCGTCACGGCGGATTTCGGAGGCCGGGCGCCGTTCGATCCGTCGAGCCGGCTGTGGAACCCCGCGCTCGCGGGCGGAGCGCTGCTCGACCTCGGCGTCTACACGGTGTCGTGGGCCTCGTTCGCGCTCGGCGCCCCGGCCGGGATCATCGCCTCGGGAACGCTTTCCGAAACCGGCGTCGACGAGCAGGCGGCGCTGGTGCTGTCGTCCGCGAGCGGCGGTCAGGCGCTGCTGAGCACCACGTTGCTGGCGGGCACACCGTCGCTCGCGACCATCAGCGGCAGTGAAGGCCGCGTCGAGACGGACAGCCCGTTCTGGGGGCCGAGCGGTCTGCGGGTGTTCCGCGGCGACGGCACCCTCGCCGCGCACTGGCGCGACCCGTACGGCCGGCCGCACCGCGACGGGATGTCGTACGAGGCCGCGGCGCTCGCCCGCTTCGTCGCCGAGGGCCGGACGGAGTCGCCGCTCCACCCGCTCGCTGAGGCGGTCGACTCCCTGGCCACGATCGACGAAGCGCGGAGGCAACTCGGGGCGACGCGCGTGGAGTGACGGCGAGCGTCGGCGTGACGCGGCACAATGGAGAGGTGCTCGACTCCGCTCCGTACCGCACCGCCGACCTGTACCGGCCGGGCGTCCTCGCGGACCTGAGCCCCGCTCGGCCTGCTCCCGTGCCGGTGGTGCCGGCCGTCCCCGGTCAGACCGGGCATCTCGCACGCGTGGTGGCGCGTTCCAGCGACCGCGTGAGTTGGCTGCGGGCGCGCAGCCGCGGCATCACGGCCACCGACGTCGCCAAACTGTCGAGCCCGCGATCCATCCGTGCCGCAGCGTACGACAAGTTGCACGGCACCGGCTTCAGCGGCA
The DNA here is from genome assembly GCF_043083605.1 of Leifsonia sp. NPDC014704. Classification (NCBI taxonomy): domain Bacteria; kingdom Bacillati; phylum Actinomycetota; class Actinomycetes; order Micrococcales; family Microbacteriaceae; genus Leifsonia; species Leifsonia sp. NPDC014704. The sequence continues at coordinate 2,047,147 of NZ_JBIBYW010000001.1, forward strand.
ATGTCTTCACGCAGCACGGCCGCTCGCGCGAGCCGGAGATCGCCGCCTGGGTGGCCGCGACGCACGGAATCGAGCCCTCCGATCTGCTCTTTCACGCGGAGCGCGACCGCCGGCATCTGGCGACCCCCGACGGTCTGATCGCCCGGTCGGGCGGCAAACTCGAGCTCGCTGAGATCAAGACCACGAACAAGCCCTTCCGCAGCATCCCCCGCCCGTACCTCCGCCAGATCTGGTGGCAGCAGTACGTGCTCGGCGCAGAGCGCACGCTCTTCGTCTGGGAACAGCACGACGGCTTCGTCCCGCTCCGCGACGAGCCGGAGTGCCGCTGGGTCGACCGCGACGAGGCCGAGATCGCGAAGCTGGTCGCCCTCGCTGCGGACCTCATCGAGGTTCTGCGTCAGGCGACTTCGGCCGGAGCGCCCGCGCCGGTGTCGGTGGCCGCCGCGACCGCCGTGTCCGGCGCGGCCTCCGCATCCACTCCGACCGGTATGCGGGTCAGCGCCACCGCGTAGACGGCGATCCACCCGACGGCGACGGTGGTGCCGATCAATTCGAGCCACGCGCCGACATCGGCGCCGACGCGCACGATGGCGAGCAACCCGCCGACGATCGTGATCACGGCGACCGCCCCGCAGCTCAACCGCGACAGCCGGGAGAGGCGCGGGAGCCTCCGGCTGAACCCCACCTGCAGCATGGCGAAGCACGCCGCGGCGAAGCCGATGACGGCGGACACCGTGTGCACCAGGTCCTGCACGGTCGACTTCGGGTCGACGATCGGCACCGGGCAATAGGCCGTGCACGTGACCTGCGACGCCAGGACGAAGCACACCGCCGCGAACCCGAGCGTCACCGCAGGCGCCCAACGGTCGAGCATTCGTGCGGACGAGCGGATGTGGCCGCTCGCCACGGCGATCGCGAAGCCGCCACCCGCGATGAGGAGCAGTGCGACGGCGAAGGCGCCGGACGTCGCCGCACCCTTCGCGCCCAGCTCGCTCACGTAGACCGGATACGGCACCGTCAGCCTGGCAGCCCAAATGACGACGAGCCCGCCGAGCACGCAGATGGTGCCGATGGCGAGCAGGATGGGGACGGCGCGCTGCCACCCCCGCGCGAGCACAGGGACGGCGAAGGGCTCGCGAGCGATCCGCAGCAGTTGTCGCACCTGTCGCTCCTCGGGTCTGGCCGTCGTCGTTCCGCACCCGCCGGCGACGCACGCCCCGGGTCGCAGCATCCTAACCGGCGCGACGCTGGGAAACGGCCTGGGGGTATCCGAAACAGACTGTTCACATCTGGTGACCCGACCGTAACACCGGTGAAGCACGCGCAGGATTGACTGAGGGGACGCCGCGCCGACGCAGCGGCAGACCGACGAGGGGATGACGAATGCCGAAGACCATGCGGGCCGCACTTCTGGACGCCGCGGGAGCCCCGGAGGCACTCCGCATCGGAGAGACCGCCTACCCGGATCGCGTGAACGCCGAGTTCCTGGTCAAGGTGGTCGCCTCGAGCGTGAACCCGATCGACGCGAAGACGCGGGCCGGTCGCGGGATCTACGACGCCATCCACGCGTTTCCCGCCGTGCTCGGCCACGACTTCAGCGGTGTCGTCGTGGAGTCGCCGTACAGCGCGCATCCCATCCGTCCGGGCGATGAGGTCTTCGGCATGGTCATGGTGCCGCGCCTCGGTGGCAGCTTCGCCGAGTACATCTCGGTGCCGTCGCTGAGCGTCGTGCGGAAGCCCGCGACGCTCAGCCACATCGAGGCCGCCGGCGCTCCCCTGGCCGCTCTGACGGCGTGGGGCTTGGTCGTCGAGGTCGCCAAGGCGCACGAGGGCCAGCGGATGCTCATCCACGCGGGCAGCGGAGGCGTTGGTCACTTCGCGGTGCAGTTCGCCTCGTATTTCGGCGCGCACGTCATCGCCACCGCCTCCGGGTCGAACGCGTCATGGATGCGGTCCCTGGGCGCGGCCGAAGTGATCGACTACTCGACGACCCGCTTCGAGGACGTCGTGCACGACGCCGACGTGGTGATCGATCTGGTCGGCAATGTTCACGACGACACCGGCACCCGCTCCCTCTCCGTTCTGCGCCCCGGGGGCCTCATCGTCAACGTGCCGACCGGGAGCTGGCCCACCTTCGCGGAGGACGCCGCCGCCGCCGGAGTCCGCGGCACCGACTACAAGGTCGCGCCGGACGGCAGCACGCTCGCGGTCATCGCCCGGCTGCTGGAGTCGGGGAACGTGCGCGTGCACGTCGACCAGATCTTCGCCCTCGAGCAGATCGCCGAGGCGCACCGAGCCGTCGAGAGCGGCCACACGCGCGGCAAGGTCGTGCTGAAGATCGCGGAGGGCTGAGCTAGCCGACCGGGGTCAGCGCCCGCTCCATCACCCAGTCGTCCTCGTACCGGTCACCGACCAGGAACCGCTTCGCCCCGACCCGTTCGAAGCCGTGCTTGCCGTAGAAGCGCTGGGCGCGGGCGTTCTCCTCGTTGACGCCCAGCCACATCCCCTCGGCTCCCGCGTCGCCGCCGGCACGCAGGCTCTCGGTCATCAGCCGGCTCGCGACGCCCTCGCCGTGGTGGCCGGGAAGGACGTAGCACTTGCTCAGCTCGGCGGTGGGATGGATGCGCAGGGAGCCGCGCACATCGGCGTCGGCCGGTTCACCCAGGTTGATCATCGTGTATCCGACCGCGAATCCCTCGTCGTCCTCCGCGATGAGCAGGCGGCGGGATGTGTCGGCGAGGTACTCGACGAACCGCTCCTCCGAGAGCACCGTCTCGATGAACGCCGCCTTCGCCTCCTCGGTCGTGTGCGGCGGGCAGGCGAGCGGGAAGGTCGCGGCGGCGACCGCGGCGAGGGCGGCGGCGTCTCCGGCGACAGCGGGGCGGATGGTGACAGTCACCCCGTCAGCCTAGCCAGTGAACGGCCCCCGACACGTAGCGGACCGGCCGCCTCCGATCGGGAGACAGCCGGTCCGTGGTGTGGTGCGGCCGGAGCCGCAGGGACGCTAGTGCCGCCCCTGCGCCACCCAGCTGAGCAGGTCGAAGGAGACACCGCCGAGGCCGGTCACCGGGTCATAGCCCTTGGCCGTCTTCAGCGACGTGTCCTGATCCATCGACACCAGGTAGGTGTTGCCGCTGATCGCACTCGTGTAGACCAGCGCCTGCGTCGGGTTCTGCGGCAGCACGTCGCGGAACGCGTTCGGCAGGATGCGCTTCACGCCGTACAGCGTCGGGTTCGCGAACCCGATCGTGGAGCGCGTCGCCTGCTGCACGATCGCGATCTGCGCCGCGACGATCGGCGAGGCCAGCGACGTTCCGCCGTAGGTCTCGTTGACGTAGTCGCCGGTCTCCAGCGTCGTGTCGTCGATGATCGGACGGATGCCGATCAGGAACCCCGTGTACGGGTCGGCGAGGGCCGCGACGTCCGGCGAGACGCGCTTGCCGTTCGCGAGAGCCGCCGGCACGATCCCGCGCTGGTAGTCCGGCTGTGCGAAGACCGCGCTCGTGCCGCCTCCGGCGCCGCCGACGAACCGCGTGCCCGGGAGGGGCTGAGCGTAGCTGAGCGTGCCGTCGGCGTTCTTGACGATCTGGTCGAACTGGTCGCCCCAGCCCGTCTCCCAGGCGATCTTGCCGTTCTTGTCGATGCCGGTGCTGGTTCCGCCGACCGAGGTCACCCACGGGGAGGACGCCGGGAAGTCCGGCGACGGGTAGCCGAGGTTCGCGACCTCGTCGCCGTTGTCACCGCTCGAGAAGTACAGGCCGATGCCCTCGCCCGCAGCCTGGAGCTGCAGGTTCACCTCGCCCTGGATCACGTCGGCCGGGACGGCCTCGCCCACGTTGCCGTAGCTGTTGCTGACGATGTTCGCGAGCTTGTTGTCGAGGATCTTCGACATGGCCACGTCCAGACCGCCGCCGCAGTTGAAACCGCCGACGTAGAGGATGCGAGCTCCGGGTGCGATGGCGTGCACGGACTCGACGTCGAGCGTCTGCTCGCCCTGCCATCCACTCGGGTACTGGCACAGCTCCTGGTCGACGAACTCGCTCGGGCTCGGTACCAGCTGCTGGTAGCTGCTGTTGGTCAGGCCGGGCTCGCCGTTCTGCTGCGAGTAGCTGTTGACGTCCTTGACGATCGTCGGGCTGGCGTACGCATCGATGATCGCGACCGTCTGGCCGGAGCCGTTGATGCCGCGCTTGCCGAGGTCGTTGAGGCCGTACGCGCTGCGCAGCTGCTGCGGGGTGTAGCCGCAGTTGTAGGTGCTGTACTGCGTGTTGCCGTTGTATGCGGGCGGGACCGTGACCGTGTGCTCGCCGTAGTAGTGCGAGCACGGCGTCTGGATCACGGGCGCTGCTGCCGCCTTGCGAGCGACCTGCGGGGCGCCGGACGGACCGAGATCGCCCTGCTTGATCGAGTCGGGGCGCGTCAGCGTGCGCGACTGCTCGATGCTCACGCCGGACACCTTGCCGCCGATGGAGGTCGGAAGCGACGGCGCCGAAGCCGGGGCCACGAGCTGGCGCCCCGCGTAGTTGAACGCGTGGAGCGACGTGCCGAAGATCGAGCCGAGCTGGTCCGGAGTGCCGCGGAAGACCACGTACTGGCGGCTGGCAGGAACGGCCGAAATGGTCAGGCCGGCGGCCTTCAGGAAGCTGACCACGGCGTCGGAGTCAGCCTGCGACGGCGCGAAGCGGTCGATCCACTGCTTGGGGTTGAGGGCCTTGCGGTATCCGCGATCAAGCGGGTTCGAGACGGCCTTGGCGAGAGCCTCCGCGCCCGCCTGGTCGCGGAGCGGAAGGTAGATCTCACCCTCCACCGTCTCATCGGCCGGTGCGGCACCGGCGTCGTTCGCCGCGGTCGCCCAGGAGGGGACGGAGCCGGCGTAGGTCACCCGGTCGGCTGCGTTCGCCGCCGATGCCCCCGCCAATGACAAAGCCACCACGGCAGACGTGGTGGCGATGATTCCGAGCGCCCTCTTGTGGAGGGATCCCGTGGTGCGATGTGCCATGAATGTCATCCTTAGCTCGGACGGACTCAACTTCGAGCCGTCGCGCACGGCGCGCGACAGGAGCGACACTAGACCTGATCGTTCTACCACCGCAACGAGGGGTAGACAGTTCTGTCGTGATCGTTGCTAGAGGTGAAGCATCCTCACGCGACGGCCGCATCCACCCGTCCCGGAAACGACGAAGGGGCCGGGACCGGCAAGCGGCCCCGACCCCGTCGGAGGATGTTCGCGGAACGAACTCAGATGGCGTTGACGTCCAGCGGAATGCCCGGGCCGAACGTGGTCGACACGGCGCCCTTCTGGATGTAACGGCCCTTCGCGGCGGACGGCTTGAGACGCACGACCTCCTCGAGAGCGGTCCGGATGTTGTCGTCCAGCTGCTCGGCGGTGAAGCCCGCCTTGCCCACGACGAAGTGCACGTTGGCGTGCTTGTCGACGCGGAACTCGATCTTTCCGCCCTTGATGTCGGAGACGGCCTTCGCCACGTCCGGCGTGACCGTGCCGGTCTTCGGGTTCGGCATGAGGCCGCGCGGGCCGAGCACCTTACCGAGACGGCCGACCTGGCCCATGAGCTCCGGGGTGGAGACGGCCGAGTCGAAGTCGGTGTAGCCGCCGGCCACCTTCTCGATCAGCTCCGCGCCGCCGACCTCGTCCGCACCGGCGGCGATGGCCGCCTCGGCGGCCGGACCGGTCGCGAACACGATGACGCGGGCGGTCTTGCCCGTACCGTGAGGAAGAATGACGGTACCGCGGACCATCTGGTCCGCCTTGCGCGGGTCGACGCCCAGCTTCAGCGCGACCTCGACGGTCGAGTTGAACTTGGCGGAGCCGGTCTCCTTCGCCAGGGCGACGGCCTCAGCGGGGGTGTAGAACTTTCCGGCCTCGATCTTCTCGGCCGCGGCCCGGTAGGCCTTGGACTTCTGTGCCATGTGATTTCTCCTTACGAGAATGTGGTGCGAGCCTGGCCGGCTCTTCCACGAGATGTCTTGAGGGGGTGGGGCTTACGCCTCGACCGTGATGCCCATCGAGCGGGCGGTGCCTGCGATGATCTTCGACGCCGCGTCGATGTCGTTGGCGTTGAGGTCGACCATCTTCTGCTCGGCGATCTGGCGCACCTGCTCCTGGGTCAGCTTGCCGACCTTGTTGGTGTGCGGGACGCCCGAGCCCTTGGCGACGCCGGCCGCCTTCTTGATGAGCTCTGCTGCCGGCGGCGTCTTCAGGACGAACGTGAACGAACGGTCCTCGTAGACGGTGATCTCGACGGGGATGACGTTGCCGCGCTGCGACTCGGTCGCCGCGTTGTACGCCTTGCAGAACTCCATGATGTTCACGCCGTGCTGACCGAGCGCCGGGCCGATAGGCGGGGCGGGGTTGGCGGCGCCGGCGTTGATCTGAAGCTTGATCAGACCGGTGACCTTCTTCTTCGGTGCCATGTCTCTTCCTTCTTTGTGTATTCGAGCGAGCCGGACCGCAGTCCGCATCGCTCTCCCGGTTTCTCGGCCCTTCCGAGACCCGGTGTTCTGAAAAACAGTGGGGAGGCTCTGGATGTTCCCTAGAGCTTCGTGACCTGGTCGAAGCTGAGCTCGACCGGGGTCTCGCGCTCGAACAGGGAGACGAGGACGGTGAGCTTGCCGCTCTCCGGCTTGATCTCGCTGATGGAGCCGGGGAGGCCCGCGAACGAGCCCTCCTTGATGGTGATGGTCTCGCCGATCTCGAAGTCGACCTCGGCGGGGATCACGCGCGCGGCGGCCTTCTGGCCCTTCGCGGCGCCCTTGGCCGGCGCGGCCTCGACCTGGACGAGGCTCTTCAGCATCGAGAAGGCCTCTTCGAAGCGCAGCGGCGTCGGGTTGTGGGCATTGCCGACGAAGCCGGTGACGCCCGGAGTGTGGCGGACGACCGACCAGCTGTCCTCGTTGAGGTCCATGCGCACCAGGACGTAACCGGGGATGCGCACGCGGTTGACCATCTTGCGCTGGCCGTTCTTGATCTCGACCACGTCCTCCATGGGAACCTGCACCTCGTAGATGTAGTCCTCCATGTTCATCGAGACCATGCGGTTCTCGATGTTGGACTTCACGCGACGCTCAAAGCCGGCGTACGAGTGGATGACGTACCACTTGCCGAGCTTGGAGCGGAGCTCTGCGCGGAACTCCTCGTACGGGTCGGCGGAGGTCTCCTCCTCCTCGTCCTCGACGGCCTCGAGGGCGGCCTCGGCCTCGTCCTCGCTGTCGACCTCGAGCGCCTCGTCGACGGCGCGGTCGGCCTCAGGGTCGACCGCCTCCGCCATGGCGTCGAGCACGGCGTCGAGGTCGATCTCGGTGCCGTCGTCGGCGACGACGTGCAGCGCCTCGTGCTCGGCGGAGTCGGACGCCTCGTCCTCGCTGGCGAGAACGTTGCCGGTCTGCGCCTCGTCGTCCTCGGAGGACTGCTCCGCAGCGGGCGCCCAGTCCACGTCGTCGCGATTCGTCTCAGACACTGAATTCATTCCATTTCTTGTCGGGAGGGCCGGTGCGGCCCGATCGACGTCGTCTACTTCGGATTTCCGAAGACCCAGACGACACCCATGCCGAACACCCAGTCAAGGAGTGACACGAGAGCCATCATGATCACCACGAACACGAGCACGACGCCGGTGTAGCTGAAGAGCTCCTTGCGGGTCGGCGTGACGACCTTCTTCAGCTCGCCGATGACCTGCCGGATGAACAGGGCGATCCGCGCGAAGGGGTTGCGCCGTGCGGCGCGATCCTTCTTCGCGTTGGCGACGATCTCCTCGCTCGGCTCGTCGATTACCTTTCGGGCCACCTCGTTACACCTTTCGTGGATCGGCACCAGAGTGCCGACTTGCAGGGCGGACAGGAATCGAACCTGCAACCTGCGGTTTTGGAGACCGCTGCTCTGCCAATTGAGCTACCGCCCTAGGGAACCGAATCGCCGACTTCCTGCGCTGGCTGTTCCAGGCTAACCGATCGAACATCCGAACGTGCTGCGGATGCCCGGCCGGAGCGGGGCAGTACTGCCGTCGCTACACCAGAAAAAGGGCGCAAAAAAGCTTGGCAGATTCAACCACCGCGTCAAGTGTACGGGACGCGACACGTCGGCCGCAAAGCGGTCACCCGACTACAGGAGTTTGCGCTCCAGCGCCCACGCGGTGAGCTCGTGCCGGGACGACAGCTGCAGCTTCCGAAGCACGGCGGAGACGTGCGTCTCGACCGTCTTGATCGAGATGAACAGCTCCGCCGCCACCTCTTTGTAGGCGTAGCCCCGGGCGATCAACCGCATCACCTCGCGCTCCCGGGCCGACAGGCGGTCGAGTTCGTCAGTCGACTCCGCCTGCTCGCCGGACGCGGCTCCGAAGGCGTCGAGCACGAAGCCGGCGAGGCGGGGCGAGAAGACGGCGTCGCCGCCCGCCACCGCGACGACCGCGTCGCTCACCTGGCCACCCGAGCTGCCCTTGGTGAGGTAGCCGCGGGCTCCGGCGCGGATGACGCCCACCACATCCTCGGCAGCGTCCGACACGCTGAGAGCCAGGAATCGCGTGGACGGCGTCTCGGCCGCGGTCCTGCGGACCACCTCGGCTCCCCCGCCGCCCCCGCCGCCGGGCAGATGCACGTCGAGCAGCACGACGTCGGGCCGGGTCTCCAGGACCACGGCGACCGCCGCATCCACATCGGCCGCCTCTCCGACGACATGTAGACGATCATCGAGGTCGGCGCGGAGGCCCGAGCGGAAGATGGAGTGGTCATCCACGATCACCACGGTGACGGGCCGGCCGGCGGCGGTGCTCTCGGTCATAGGGTCTCGCTCGCGATGTCGATGGTCAGCTGGATCTCGGTGCCGGTCTCGCGCACCACCACGGTCGCCTGACCGCCGGCACGGCGCATGCGGCCGATGATCGATTCTCTGACACCGAGGCGCCCTTCGGGAAGCGCCCCGAGATCGAAGCCCGGTCCGCGGTCGCGGATGAACACATCCACTCGTCCGGACGCGTGCTCGACGTAGACGGAGACGTCGCCGCCTGCGTGCCGCGCGGCGTTCAGCATCGCCTCGCGCGCGGCCGCTCCCAGCTCGGAGGGAGCATGCGTCACCGGCTCGCCGACCGACACCACGTCGAACGTGACGGGGTGCTCCACCTCCAGAGCGGCAGCGACATCGCGGAGCTCGGCGGCGAGGTCCCGCTCCTCCGCGCCGGACGCCGCCGCGCCCTCGGTGAACAGCCACTCGCGCAGCTCCCGCTCCTGCGCACGGGCGATGCGCCCGACCTCGCTCGACGCCCCTGCGCGGTTCTGGATGAGCGCGAGCGTCTGCAGCACGGAGTCGTGCAGGTGCGCTGCCATCTCCGCCCGCTGCTCCTCCTTGATTCGCGCGGTCCGCTCCGTGATCAGCTCCCGCCACAGCCGCAGCCCCCACGGAGCGACCAGCACGGCCGCGCCGGCGAAGGTGGCGATCAGGATGCCGAGCCACAGCATCCCGGAGCCCGAGACGTTCTGCGTGAGAGCGATCGCCAATGCGACCAGCACGAGAAAAGCACCGCAGACGATGCGGAAAGCGGCAGGAGAGAGTGGTGCGAAGGCGACCGGCTCCTCGTCCGCCAGCTGCTCCCAGGCCACGGCGAGCACCAGCAGGGCGGCGCAGGCGACCAGCGCCCCGAAGCCGGGTCCGAGTGCTCCACCCGCAGCGAGGACCACGGCCGTGATGCCCGCCGCCGCACCGGCGCCGGCGAGCAGCCACGGGAGATTGACCCGGCGGCGCACGCCATCCGCGGGGTCGGGACCTGACGGGGCGCGCAACGGCGTGAACGCCCACAGCCAGAGGTACAGCAGGATGCCGGCGCCGCCCAGGAACGTGGCGCCAACGAACGCCCAGCGCACGGCCGCGACCGGCCAGCCGAGGTGATCGGCGAGCGCGACGCTCACCCCGCTCACGGCGCACGTGCGCGGCCGGGCCAACGGAGGCCGTGGCAGGCCGGCGCGTGAACCGGCGGGCGCTGTGGACGACATAGTCAGAATCCAAGCAGACCCCGAAGGGACCCGCACCCGATGGCCGCCTCAATCAGGGTCCGCTCAGGGGTTCACCCGATACCCGGGCGACGAGCCCGACGCCAGGATGGGGAACATGTCACAGAACGACTCGACTCCCCCGGTGGGGACGCCCGCGAACCCCTACGGCGGTCCGCAGACCGGATTCTCCGGCCGCGGAACGCGCTTCTTCGATTGGATGCGCGGTCTCGGCATCGTCCGCGCCGACGGCTGGCTCGGCGGAGTGAGCGCCGGCGTTGCGTACCGCCTGGGCATCGACCCTCTCATCGTGCGCGGTATCATCGTGGTGGCCGGCATCCTCGGCGCACCCGTGCTGCTGCTGTACGCGGCGGCGTGGGCGCTCCTGCCGGACCGCGATGGCCGCATCCACCTCCAGCAGCTCTTCGAGGGCGACTTCCAGCCGCCGATCGTCGCGATCGGCGTCATGGCGCTGCTCTCACTGCTGCCGTGGACGAGCGGCGTCTGGTGGGCCGACGGGCCGTTCTGGAACGTTCCCGACTGGGGCGATGTGATCGGCCGCGTCATCTGGACGCTGGTGGTCATCGGCGCGGTGGTCGCGCTCATCGTCATCGCCGTGCGGAACTCGGATGCGCGGTCGGCGACGCGGGCGGCGCCCGCTGCCGGTTCCGGTGCGTTCGGGACGACCGGCCCTACCGGTGCCGACACGGCGGCGGCGAGCGCCTTCACGGCGGACACGAGTGCCGCCGGCTCGACCAACGAGCCGGCGGACGGCGGTACCGCTCCCGCGGCAAGCGATTCCGCAGGGGCGTCGTCGTCGACCGTGCCGGCGGCGAGCGCCGCATCCATCTCCGCACCGCAGCTGGACACCGCTGCCGAGCCGACGGCCCCACCCGCACCGCGACTGGGCGCCTCCGCCGACGAGGTCGCCGACTGGCAGCAGCGTCAGGCGCAGTGGCGCGCGGAGCATGCGGCGTGGAAGCAGCGTCTCGCCGCGGACATGCGCGCAGTGAAGGCGCAACGCGCGGCCGAGCTCCGGACCCAGGTCGCCACCGCGACGGCCGAGGCGGCCGCGCGCCGAGAGGCCTACCGGGCGGCGAATCCGCGCGTCGGCGCGGCGATCGGTTGGCTGACCGTCGGGCTCGCTCTGGTCGCCGGATCCCTGGTGGCCATCGTGTGGCCGCAACTGGCCGACGTCACGCGCTTCACGACGGCCGCCGGGCTCGCCGCCGCCACGCTCGTCGTCGGTGTCGTCGTGCTCATCGCCGGGCTGGCGCGACGTCGCAGCGGATTCCTGATCTTCCTCGGGATCCTTCTGGCCGTGCTCACGACGGCCGCACTGTTCCTCGCGGGCGACAACGTCGCCGGCATCCACCTGACGAGCGTCGGGCTGCCCGCGCTCCTCCAGCACTGACCCCGTGCTGGCCGAGAATCGACCGGGAGAGGCGACCATGACCGACCAGAAGCCGCAGAACGCACCGCACGAGTGCTCGATCTCAGAGACGGCGCCCCTCACGGGAGCACCGTTCACCGCGCCGACCGGCGAAGCACCGGTGCGCTGGGGCGGCGTGATCTGGGGACTGCTGCTGACGCTGTTCGCCGGCGCCACCCTCTACGTGCTGGCGTCGTCGGAACGCGTCCGCGAGGTCGGCGACTGGCTCGCGGCGCTCACCCCCGGTTCCGCCTGGGCGCTCGGCGCCGCCGTCATCGGACTCGTCATCGTCGTCTCCGCCTTGCTCGGCGGCATCCGAGCCTCCCAGCGCAGACGCGAGCACGTGCGGATCTGACCGGTTCCGTCCACAGAACAGCTTCGACGCCCGTTCTCCACCGATGTCCTCGGAGGGGAGCGGGCGTCAGGCGTCCCTGACACGATGGCTTCATGACCACCGCAACAGATGCCCTCTCCAGCCTCCGGGCCCTCGTCGGGCGACCGGAAGCCGAGTTCCACGACGGGCAGTTCGAGGCCATCAGGGCTCTGGTCGACGATCATCGACGCGCCCTGGTCGTGCAGCGCACGGGATGGGGCAAGTCCGCCGTCTACTTCGTGGCGACCATGCTGCTGCGCGCCCGGGGCGCGGGGCCGACCATCCTGGTCTCGCCGCTGCTGGCGCTCATGCGCGACCAGGTGGCGGCAGCTGAGCGGGCGGGCGTGCGCGCCGTGACCATCAACTCGTCCAATCGGCACGAATGGGACGATGTGGCGGCGAGGCTTCGGGAGGACTCGGTCGACGTGCTGCTCGTCTCACCGGAGCGGCTGAACAACCCGGACTTCCGCGACACGCAGCTGCCGGCCCTGGTCGAGCGCAGCGGACTGCTGGTGGTAGATGAAGCCCACTGCATCTCCGACTGGGGCCACGACTTCCGGCCCGACTATCGCCGGCTCCGCGACCTGATCGGGCAGCTTCCCGACGGCGTGCCCGTGCTCGCGACCACGGCGACGGCCAACGAGCGCGTCGTGGCCGACGTGGTGGAGCAGCTCGGCGTGGGCCGGGAAGCCGACGTCGTGACGATCCGCGGGCCACTCGCCCGGCGATCGTTGCGACTGGGAGTGCTCCCTCTGCCCGACGCCACCGCCCGGCTCGCGTGGCTCGCCGGCCACCTCGGCGACCTGCCTGGCAGCGGCATCGTGTACACCCTGACGGTGTCGGCGGCGGAGGACACCGCGCGGGTGCTCCGCCGTGCCGGCCACGAAGCGCACGCGTACACCGGGCAGACGGACACCGCCGAGCGGGAAGACCTGGAGGGCCGGCTCAAGCGCAACGAGGTCAAGGTGCTCGTGGCGACGAGTGCTCTGGGGATGGGCTTCGACAAGCCGGACCTCGGATTCGTCGTTCACCTGGGGGCGCCGTCGTCTCCCGTCGCCTACTACCAGCAGGTGGGTCGCGCCGGCCGGGCGACGGAGAACGCCGATGTGCTGCTGCTTCCCGGCCCGGAGGACCGCGCCATCTGGCAGTACTTCGCGACCGCCTCGATGCCGTCGCGCGAGAAGGCCGCCGCGGTGCTCGACACGCTTGGGTCGGAGCCCCTGTCGACGCGCGTGCTGGAGAGCCGCGTCGACCTCCGCGCGTCCACGCTGGAGCTGCTGTTGAAGGTACTGGATGTCGACGGCGCCGTCCGGCGGGTGAGCGGCGGCTGGGTCTCGACCGGCGCACCCTGGGAGTACGACGAGGAGCGGTACGCCCGCATCGCGGCCGCGCGCGAGGCGGAGCAGCAGTCCATGCTCGACTACGAGTCCACGTCCGGGTGCCGGATGGAGTTCCTGCAGCGTGCGCTCGACGATCCGGATGCCGGCCCCTGCGGCCGCTGCGACAACTGTGCGGGCGTCTGGTACCCGACGGAGGTGGACAGCAGCGCGTCCGGCGAAGTGGGCACGATCCTCGACCGGGTCGGGGTCGAGGTCGAGCCGCGCAAACTCTGGCCGACAGGCGCAGACCGCCTCGGGGTGCCGGTGAAGGGCAAGCTGGCGCCGGACCAGCAGCTCCGGCCGGGTCGGGCGCTCGCCCGACTGACGGACCTCGGCTGGGGCGGGCGACTGCGCGAGCTGCTGGCGGACGATGCGGCCGACCAGCCGGTGCCGCCTGCGGTCCTCGACGCGTGTGTGCGAGTCCTCGCCGACTGGGATTGGGATGCGCGTCCGGGAGCCGTCGTCGCAATGCCCTCACGTCGGCGACCGGTGCTCATCGAGTCCCTCGCCCGCGGCCTCGCAGGAATCGGGCGTCTCCCCTTCGCCGGGACGCTCGGGTGGCGCGGCGGACCGCCGGCCGGGTCACCTGGTGGCAACAGTGCTTTCCGGCTGGCGTCGGTGTGGAATCACTTCTCCGCCGACGGGCTCGACTTGCCGCCCGGCATCCCGGTGCTCCTTGTGGACGATCTGGTCGACAGTCGCTGGACGATCACGGTCGCCGGTCAGGAGCTCCTGCGCGCGGGAGCAGGGGCGGTTCTCCCGTTCGCGGCCGCTGTGCGCAGCTGAGCTCCGCCATGCCGCCCGTGATGCTGCGAACGCGGCGGAGGGAGACGAGCGCCGAATAGGCGCTCCCCTCCCCCAGCCGGTCAGATGAAGTCGCCGCCACCGCCAAAGTCGCCGCCACCGAAGTCGCCTCCGCCGAAGCCACCCCAGTCGCCGCCACCGCCCCAGTCGCCACCGGCACCGAAGTCGCCACCACCGGAGGCATCGCCGCCCCCGTCCCAGCCGGCCGCGTCGACCGAACCGGCGTCGCCGGCGCCCCCGTCGCCGCCCTGGTCGCCGCCGTTCTGGTCGCCGCTCTGGTCGTTTCCGTCCTGGTTGTCGCCGTTCTGGTTGTCGCCGTTCTGGTCGCCTCCGCCGCCGTCCGCCTGGTCGGCGCCCGGGGCCGGGAGGAAGGCGCTGACCAGCGCAGAGCCGATCACGTAACCGGCCACGCTTCCGAGCAGAGAGCTGGCGAACATGCTGCCGAAGCCCGCTCCGCCGAAACCGGGGCGTCCAGCGCCGCCGGCGCCATTGCCGCCCAGAGCACGCTCGAGAGTGCCCGGCTGACGGAGCTCAGAGCGGGTCGCCGCCTGGGCGAGCGACCGGGGGTCGTCGCCACGCGGCTGCTCCCCCGCCGGAGCGTTCTCGCTCAGCTGCTGAAACAGCAGGCGCCGCTGGTCGGGCGTCAGCTTTGCGAACGCCTCCTCGTGCACCTGCTCGATCGTCTCCGGCGGAGCGGTGCGGAGCAGATACCGGTAGCGCTCCACGGCGATCTCGTCCTCACTGCGGCCCTGCGGCTGACCGGCAGCCTGGCCCTGCGGCTGGCCCTGGCCTCCGCCGTACGGCTGGTAGGCGGTGTTCTGCGTCTGCTGGCCGTTCGGGCGCGGTTCCTCGCGTCCGAGCAGGCGGTCCAGGAATCCCATGTCGTCCCCTCCGGTCCTTCCCGACGCGAACGCGCCGTGTGGGGTTCAGCCTACGGAGCGCGGCGTGAGAAAACTCTCAGAGTTGGATGGGTGTCAGCACTGCGCCGGATGCGAGGCCGCCGAATGCGAGGCCGCCGGACTCACGAACGCCGTCAGAGGCTGACGCCGACCATGACCGGCTCCGGCTGCAACACCACGCCGAACTCGGACTGCACCCGCGACTGGATGAACGACGCCAGCTGGGCGACGTCCGCCGCCGTCGCACCCCCGCGGTTGACGATCGCGAGCGTGTGCTTGGACGAGATGGCGGCACGCGAGCCGGGCAACGCGAATCCCCGACGGATGCCCGCGTTCTCGATCAGCCACGCCGCACTGAGCTTCATCGTGTACTCGGCTGTCGCGAGAGGCGGGACATCGAGCGGGTGCACGCCGCCGAGCGGGATGTCCATCACCGTGTCGGCTTCCAGCGGCGCCTGCGGCCAGCGGGGGGCGTTGGCGGGAAGGGTGCGGGCGAACCCCTCGGACACGATCGGGTTGGTGAAGAACGATCCGGAGCTGACCGAGTCGGGGTCGGCCGGGTCCAGCACCATGCCCTTCGACGACCGCAGGGCGAGCACCGCGCGACGCAGTTCCGCCACGGGAACCCGGGCGCCGAGAGGCACGCCCAGGGCGTCCGCGAGCTGGGCGTACGCCACGGGTGCGCTCAGCGGCGCGCCGACGGCACCAGGAACGGCGCCGTCCGCAAGCTCCAGGTCGACCGAGAGCACGACACCGATTCGTCCGCGCTTGAGCACGGAGGTGCGATATCCGAGACCCAACTCGTGCCGAGCGAGGTACACGACCTCGTCCGAGGCGTCGTCGAAGAACTCCACGCCGACGAGCGCGGACTCGAGCTCCTGGCCATACGCGCCGATGTTCTGCACGGGCGCGGCGCCCGTCGACCCGGGGATTCCGCTCAGCGCCTCGATCCCGGACCAGCCGTTGCGCACCGTGAGCGCGACGAGCTCGTCCCACGGCTCGCCGGCCTGCACGCGGAGCCGGATCCGGCCCTCGGGCGCGGGCAGACGCTCGACACCGCGGCTGCGGATGTGGATGACCGTCCCGTCGAAGCCCTCGTCGCTCGCCACCGTGTTCGAGCCGCCACCGATCAGCAGCCAGTCCTCGGCGGTGTCACGGGCTTCCCGGACCGCGTCCACGATGGCGTCGCGGTCGTCGGCCGCCACAAGGCGGTGGGGCACACCGCCGACGCGGATCGTGGTGAGCGCGGCGAGCGGCGGCGTCGAGTCGGTCATGGTCGAGTCGGTCATGCCAACCGGACGCGGACCTGCGCCTTGCCGAGCACGGTCTCGCCGCCGAACGTCGTGGTCAGGTCGATGCGCGCGATCCGCGCTTCCGCATCCAGCTGGCCGACCTTGGCGGTCACGGTCACAGTGGTCCCATCCGCCGGGTCGACCACGACCGGGCGGGTGAACCGCACCTGGTAGTCCGCGACGAGGGCGGGGTCGCCGACCCAGTCGACCACCGGCTGCACGGAGAGTCCCATGGTAAGCATGCCGTGCGCGATGACGCCGGGCAGACCGACCGAGGTGGCGATGTCGTCGCGATAGTGGATGGGGTTGAAGTCGCCGGAGGCGCCCGCGTACCGCACGAGGGAGTCGCGGGTCAGTTCGACCGTGCGCTCGGCGACCACGTCGCCGACGGTGAGGGTGCCGAAGTCGGGGGTGGCCATCACTCGTCTCCTCGCACGACCAGGGTGGATGTGGCGGTCACCACGTGCGCGCCGTCGGCGTCGACGATGGTCGACTCGGCCGTCACCATCGAGTGCGCGCCGAGCGACTTCACGGAGGTCACCCGGAGAGTCGCGGTCAGCTCGTCGCCGGCGAACACCGGGCGGGAGAACGAGAAGCGCTGGTCGCCGTGAACCACACGGCTGAAGTCGATTCCGGCATCGGGCTCGGAGAGCAGCTGCGCGAGCGTCGCCTCCTGAACCACGACCGGGAACGTCGGCGGGGCCACGAGGTCGCGGTGTCCCTGCGCGCGCGCCGCGTCGACGTCGAAACAGACCGGCGAGGTGGCGAAGACGGCGCGGGCGAACTCGCGCACCTTCTCTCGCCCGACGAGGTACGGCCGGGTGGGCGGGAACTCACGCCCCTGCAGCTCTGGGTTCACTGGCACCCGACGATTCTACCGGCGCGTTCCTCGCCGGTCCCTGGCAGCCGCAAACGACAGAAGACCCCGGAGGCCGTGGGCCTCCGGGGTCTTCGTGCTCGGTGCTAGCGCCTTACTGGCAGCTATCGCACTGCAGCAGGTCCATGGGGTCGACGGGAACCGAGTAGCCGCCAACGCTGTCGTTTTCGTAGTCCATGATGGCCTCCCCTAGAAGTCTTGGTGATCCGCGTTCCCGCGGTGTTCACCCACTATATAACCCGAATGACACGATTGTCATTCCACTACATGTTGTGTTTTGGGGATTTTTTCTCGCTGCCCCCAGAGTAGGGACTACCACCGACATTCGAAGGCCGAACCTCATCGAGGGCCGCCCTGCGTCGAGAGGGATTTTTCCGCAGATCCACGCGAGTTTTGTCGCGCGCGGGCGGCGACCGACCTCCGATCCGAGCGCCGCCGCGACACCGCCCGGGCGCATCCACTCGGTCGAGCGCGTCGGCGTGTCGGCGTGTCGACACATCCACACCGTGGAAATCGAAACCGAATCGCGCGACGCTGTCGAAATGGGTGAAGGCCCTTCGTTGCAGGGGTGAGAGAGAGGAACACACACCATGAAGCTCACGATCAGTCTCCAGGTCACCCTCGACGGCGTCGCCCAGGCGAACGGCGGCAACAACGAGGAGATGGACCCCGGATTCACCCGCGGCGGCTGGGCGCTTCCGCTGAACGACGGCGAGGCCGTGCAGTACATCCTCGACACCTGGCGGCGTCCCGACGCCTTCCTGCTCGGCCGCAAGACGTACGGGCTGTTCGAGACCTACTGGGGTGCGCGCAGCGATGACGGCGGTTTCGGTGAGGCGATCAGCTCCCGGCCGAAGTACGTCGTCTCGCGCACTCTGACCGACCCGACCTGGCAGGGCACGACGGTCATCTCCGGGGATGTCGCGGCTCGTGTCCGCGAACTGAAGTCCGAGCGCGACGGCGAGCTGCTGGTGGTGGGAAGCGCGGCGCTCGCACGATGGCTTCTCGAGAACGAGCTGGTCGACGAGCTGAACCTCGTCCAGTTCCCGGTGATCGTGGGCGAGGGCGAGCGCTGGCTGCCCGAACGCGGCCTCGACTTCGCCCTCGACCTCACCGACACGCGCGTGTTCCCGACCGGCATCGTCGGCCTGACGTACCGCGTCGGCGGCCGGCCCGAATACGCCTGACCGGCAGCGGCCGCGGCGGGTCAGGAAGACGGCATCGTCCGCCGGTCGCGCTTCTTCGCGACCGGCGGCTTGTTGGGCCAGGACCAGCGGTACGGAGTGTTCTCGAGCGCTCCGGGCATCACGGTGGGGAACACGGACCGGCGCTGCCAGATCATCCACAGCAGGACGCCCGCGAGCGCCGCGCTGACGACGCCGCACACGATGAGACCGACGCCGGTGGCGGGCCACAGGATCCATCCGACAGTGAAGATGTAGAGGGCTCCCCACACCGATCCGATGCTGAACATCGGGCCGTTGACGACCCACCCGTTGAACTGGACCATCATCACGAGCTTGGTCCAGCGGGTGAGGCGCATCGGGAGAAGGGAGAGCGAGACCCCCGTCACGGCGGTGGTCGCGGGTCCGACGGCCTCACCGCCGGCCGCGCGGATGCTGGCCGAGAGCCGCTCGTGCCGGAACGACGGCCGCAAGCTCCGGGCGAACAGGGTGAGGGCGGCCAGCATGTTCCCGAGCGACGCCAGGATCAGGAGGTACCCGACGCAGCCCAGGACCGCCATGACGACCGGAATCACGATGAACGCCATCCACGTGTCGGAGCGATGGAATGCCGGCGATGCCCCCAGCCCGGCGTCGCCCACGGTGCCCGACAGTGCGGCCGGAAGGGCGACGACAGCGGTGGCGACGGCCGCGAGGAACAGCACCACCCAGACGATGGATACCAGCAGATAGCCGAACGGGCGAAGCAGCACCGCCGCGACGCGCGGCTCGATGTCGCGGCCGAGCATGATCGGACGGGTCAGCGGGTCGATCGTTCTCCGGGCCGTCGCGCTTCTCGCCATCTTCGCCTCCCCCTCAGCCGGTCGAGCGAGAGCAAGCTATCACAGCGCTTCAGACGGGGATGCGGCACTGTGCGCGGTCGAGGTGGCCAACCGGTCGCGGAGGTCCGCGAGGAGGTGCGCGTCGAGACCGTCCGGAGTTGCGCGCGTCGTGGCGACGAGCTCGCGGGTCCAGGTCGGAGAGAACGGGAGCACCGCGCCGGGGAGTCCCGCCGGCACCGCGCTCGCGGGGCAGACCGCGACGCCCAGACCGGCGGCCGCGAGCTGCGGGGCGGCGGCGGTCACCGCGGTCCGCATGATGACCACCGGACGCACCCCCGATCGCGCGAACGCCTGATCCAGCCAGCCGCTCAAGCTGTTCTCGGGGGCGTAGTGCACCAGCGAGGCGCCGTCGAGCGCCTGCCGTTCGACGGCGCCCGTCCCCGCCAGGGGATGGTCGGCGGAGGTGACGAGCACGATCTCCTCGTTCCCGAGGGCGGTGCCCACGAAGCGGGCCGGTGCCGGTCCGGGCATCACGACGACGTCGACTTCGTCACCATCCAGGTGCGCGGTCACCTCCTCCACCGTGGTGAACTCGCGCACCGTGAGAAGGACGTCGGGCCTCCGCCGGTGCCAGTCCACGAGCACGGGTGCGAGGACCGTCACGAGGCTCTGGGCGCATCCGATCCGGATGGCGCCACCCGTCGCCCTCGCCGCCGCAGCTGCCGCCGGCAGCGCTGCGTCAGCGGCGTCGACGGCACGCCGGGCCTCCGCAAGCGCGGCGCGGCCCGCCGGAGTGA
Organism: Leifsonia sp. NPDC014704; assembly: GCF_043083605.1. Taxonomy (NCBI): domain Bacteria; kingdom Bacillati; phylum Actinomycetota; class Actinomycetes; order Micrococcales; family Microbacteriaceae; genus Leifsonia; species Leifsonia sp. NPDC014704. Next base: position 2,066,998 of record NZ_JBIBYW010000001.1, read on the forward strand.
GCCGCACGCCCCGTGTCTCCCGCACGATCAGCGCGACGCCGGCCTCCTGCTCGAGCTGGAGCAGATGATGCGAGACGGCCGGCTGCGACAGGTAGAGCGAACGCGCCGCTACGGTGATGGACCCGGCATCGGCCACGGCGACGAGGCAAGCGAGGGCGCGAAGAGACGGCATAGAAGAAATCTATGCCCGAACCTCAATACCTCGATGTATCCGAGGGAACACATCCCCGCTCCAGACTGCTGGACCCAGCGAGAGAAGGAGTTGCCATGAGGGTATTCGTGACAGGTGGATCGGGTTTCATCGGACGCCGGCTGATCGGCCGGCTCGTCGACGAGGGTCATGAGGTGACGGCCCTCGCTCGCAGCGAGCGGTCGGCCGAGGCGGTGACCCGCCTCGGTGCCCGCGCCGTGCTGGCCGAACTGGACGACACGGCCGGCCTGACGCGCGCCCTGGCCGGCATGGATGTCGTGTTCCACCTCGCCGCGGAGACCGACATCCTCGCCCCCTGGGAACGACACGAGCACGTGACCGTCGAAGGGACGCGCTCGATCGTCGAGGCCGCGCGAGCGGCCGGAGTCCCCCGCTTTGTGCACTGCGGGACCGAAGCGGCGCTGATGGCCGGCGACCCGCTGCTGGATGCGGACGAGAGCGCACCGCTGCGACCCGACTCGCCCGCCGCATACAGCGCGTCGAAGGCGATGGCAGAGCTGATCGTGCTCGACGCCGACGGCCCCGATTTCACCCCGGTCGTCGTCCGCCCCCGCTTCGTCTGGGGACCGGAAAGCAGCCTGATCACGAGTTTCGCCGATGCGGCACGCGCCGGGCAGCTGCCCTGGATCGAGGGCGGCCACCACCTCACCGATGTGACGCATGTCGACAACGCCGTCGAGGGGCTCCTGCTCGGCTGGACGCGCGGCCGAGGCGGCCAGGCCTACTTCGTGACCGATCAGGAGCGGGTCGACCTGCGCGATTTCGTCAGTCTCCAGCTGGAGCTCGCCGGCGCGCCGGTTCCCGACCAGGAGATCGACGCGGCCACCGCCGAGCAGGTCGTGCCCGTCCCCGTGCTCTGGTTCCTCGGGCAGCCCTGCACGCTGAGCACGGCGAAGGCGGTCGAGGAGCTGGGATATGCGCCAGTCATCTCGCACGAGGTCGCGATCGCCGCGCTCCGGGCGACGCACCGGTGACCGTCGGCACGGGACGCCCGGTCGCCCGACGCCGGACGCAGAGTCAGGTGCTGACGGCTGCGATCCGGCAGAGTCGAAGGGTGACGACAGACACTTCGCCCATCCGGGCCACCTCCCCCGCCGCCCAGCCGCTCACGCACACGCGTTGGGCCGGCCTCATCGTCATGTTCCTGACCAGCTTCGTACTGGTGACCGCCGAGTTCCTGCCGTCCGGTGTGCTGACCGCGATGGCCGCCGAACTCGGGGTGACACCAGGACAGGCCGGACAGACGGTGACCGTGACCGCTTTCGTCGGGTTCCTCGCGGCGCCGACCATCGGCATCCTGATCCCGCGGATGGATCGCCGGACTCTGCTGGTGCTGGTCGCGGCACTCGCGGCCGTCTCCAATCTCGCCGTGGCGCTGGCGCCCTCACTGTGGGTCCTGCTGATCGCGCGGCTGCTCATCGGGGTCGCGATCAGCGGCTTCTGGTCGATGTCACTGACCGTGGCCGCGTCGCTCGCGACCCCCGACCGGCTCGGCCGCGCGCTGACCACCGTGAGCGCCGGCATGACGCTCGCCGTCGTCGCCGGCGTCCCGGTCGGCGTGTATCTCACCGCGCTCGTGGATTGGCGCGGCGTCTTCATCGGAGCGGCGATCCTCACGGCCCTGGTCGCGGTCGCGCTGCGTCTGGCGCTGCCTCCGGTCGCCCCGGCCGAGGCATCGAGCCTGCGCATCCTCGGCGACACGCTGCGGCGGCCGGGCGTGCGCCAGGGGCTGGCCGGTCACATCCTGATCGTCCTCGGCCACTTCATGGCGTACACGTTCATCCGGCTCGCCCTCGACCAGGTGCCCGGGCTGGACACGGCGTTCGCGGCCGCGCTGCTCGTGGCCTTCGGTGTCGGCGGAGTGATCGGCAACCTGGTCGTCGGGGCGCTCGCTGATCGGCACCTGGCGCTGCTGCGCTACCTGCAGCCGTCGCTGATCGCCGGCGCCATCCTGCTCGCGATCGTCGGGCAAGGGTCGGTCATCGTTGTGGCGGCGGCGGTCGTGGTGTGGGGCTTCGGCTTCGGCGCCTGGCCCGCGGTCATCAACACGTGGGCGGGCCGCTACATCCCGGATCGGCTGGAGGCGGCGGGCGGCCTGGTCGTCGCCGGGTTCCAGCTGGCGATCACCGTCGGCGCGGGGGTCGGCGGCCTCCTGGTCGACACGGTCGACGTGCGGTTCACCTACTTCGTCGCCGTGGCCGTCGTCGCGGTCGGGGTCGTGCTGTTCGGCAGCGCCGGGCGACGCAGCGCGGTTCTGCGCTGAGCGAGTCGAGTGGCTGCGGGCCGCATTCACTCGGCCCACGCCCGATCAGCGCACGTATGACCGCCTGATCGCGACGACCGCGGCCGCCAGGAGCACTGCGATACCCACCACGGCGATCAGCAAGCCGGTCCAGAGACCCGAGGTGTCGATCGCGGTCAGGTGCTGGGTGTACTGCGCGTAGACGTGCACCGGCAGAGTCGGCAGGGAATTCGACCGCTGCACACTGCTCGCGACCGTATCTTTCGCGGTCAGGAACCACCCTTCGCCCGCGACCGTCACGAGCACGCCGACGATGAGGAGGACGACGAGCGGAACGTGGAGGCGCCGAGGTGCACCCGATCGGGGCGTCTGCATGAGGCGACACTAGCGCGGCAGCGGGAACCGCACCATCGCGAGCCTCAGCTCGCGCGCTGCCGCCACACGGACGGGACCGCTCCGGTGTGGCGGCGGAACGCGCGGCTGAAGCCCGCATCCGACTCGTAGCCGAGGAGGCGGGCGGTCTCGCTCACAGTGAGGCCGTCCTGCGAGAGGTAGGTCATGGCCGCCTCCATCCGCACCTGCGCGAGGTAGCTCGCCGGTGACTGACCGACCTGATCGCGGAAGCGCTCGGCGAATGTGGTCCGCGACATCGCGCCGACGGCGGCGAGGTCGCGCAGCGTCCACGGGTGGCCGGGGTTCGTGTGCATGGCGTCGAGCACACGGCTGAGGAAGGGGTCCTCGACGGCGGCCGGCCAGTTGTCGGGCGCGCACTCCCCCTCGGCCCAGGCGCGGATCGCGACGGAGATGATCGTGGTCGCCATCCGTCCGCAGATCACGCGGTCGCCTGCACGGCGGACCGCGGTCTGGCAGCCCATCCGGGAGGCGAGCAGCGCGACACCGGGGTCGAGGTCGGCGAGCCGATGGACGCCGAGATGGTCGGGCAGCAGGTCGATGGCGTGGAATCCGGCTGTCGGCCGAAGTGCGGTGACGACGACCTCGCCGGGGCCGTCGGCAGTCAATTCGGCGTCATGCCGGCCGGGCAGGAAGACCACGTCGCCCGCACCGTAGGCGAACGACATCGCCTGCGGTCCGGTGGAGCGCACGCGCACGGATCCCGCGACGACATAGACGAAGGTCGGGCCCTCCAACCGAATCCGGATCCCGCGGTCGAACGCTTCGCGGCGCGACGCATCCACATGCCACTCGAGCGTGGAGAGCAGCTCGTCCAGTGTGGCGGGGGTGCGCATCCCGGTGATCGTCACGTTCGGCGAAACCGTGGGGCGGGGCGGGCTATTCCGCCTGCGTCCATGCCGCGGCGAGAGCCACACCCCACGAGCCGTCGCTCGACGCCGCGCGGCGTAGGTCTCCGAGCGAACCGTTCGCGGCAAGAACGCAGTCGTGCGCGATCGAGTCGCCTGCCCGGTCGACGAAGGCCATGGATATGGCTTCTGGCCTCGCATCGGCAGCAGAATCCGCGGCTTCGATTGCTTGCCAGAGGGCCCACACCACCTGCTGAGGGTCGTCGAGCTGCCACGTCTGGGCCGCGTAGGCGACCGCCGCCGCGGCGTTCTGCGCGAAGGCGGATTCGACGATCCAGTCGGGTTGTTCGACCGAGGGAACGACGGAGAGCGCGATCGCATAGTTGTCGGATCGCGGGGCGGTGTCGGTCTCCGCCGCTGTCCAGAGTTCGTCCAGGGCACGTCGAAGGAGCGCCGATCGGTCGTCGTCGCCATCCCGCGCAGCCGCGAACACGCGATAAAGAGGGAAGAGTCGCTCGGCGCTGGCGGCTGCCAGCGCTGTCTTCGACGGCTTGGGCAGGCGAGACGCAAGTCGATACCACTCGGCTTCACGGTCACTCCACGATTCCACGAACCGGTCTCCTTCCCCTGCCCCGCGTCCATCCATTCGATCCCGGCCGTTCTCGAACGCTAATGAACGGGCGGCGAGCCCAACAAGGCTGTAAGCCTGCGAAATGTCATAGACGGGGTCACGAGGACAGCGGGTGCGGTCGTGTACCCGTCAGCCGCCGTCGCGCGGCCCCGTCAGCTCGTGCAGGAGGCGCGAGAGCGTGCGGAGGTCGGCGACCGACCAGTCGGCGGTGCGCTCGAAGAAGGCGGTTCCGCGCAGGTCGAGCGCCTCGCGCACGCGCTCGGCGCCGGCAGATGTCAGCGAGACCCGGACCGCGCGGCCGTCGGCCGGGTCGGGCGCGCTCTCGACGAGGCCGGCGGCCTTCAGCTGGCGGATGAGGGCGCTGGTAGAGCTGCGGTCCATCGCGACCGCGTCGGCCACGGCGCTCGGGTTCGCCGGGCCGTAGGCATACAGCCAGCGGGCCACATGAAAGGCGGCCGGCTGGACGCCCGGGTGGAAGACGGCGGCGCTGCGCTCGGTGAGGGCGCGGGATGCGCTGAGCAGGGCGTTGAGCTCGACACCGAGGGCGAGTTCGGCTGCGCGGCGGTCCGCGTCCGCTCCGGAGTTAGTGGACATTTCCCCATCAATTCTTTATGGTGTGGAAATGCCCACTTTATCCGGCTCGTCCGCGCATCCACCGACCATCGTCATCACCGGCGCCACCAGCGGCCTCGGCAGGCTCGCCGCCATCGAGCTGGCCCGCCAGGGCGCCCGGCTGGCGATCACCGCTCGGGATGCCGGCCGGGCCGACGCCACGCGCGCCGCGATCGACGAGGTCCACCCCGGCGCGGAGGTCCGCGTGTTCTCGGCCGACCTCACCCGCCTGGACGATGTCCGCCGGGTAGGACAGGAGATCGCCGCCGCCTACGAGCACGTCGATGTCCTCGTCAACAACGCAGGCATCCACGCGTTCGAGCAGCGGGTGACCGCCGACGGCTTCCCCGAGATGGTCGCCGTGAACTACCTGGCTCCATGGCTGCTCACGCGAGAGCTGCTCCCCGCGCTCACACGGACGCCGGGAGCGCGGATCGTGAACGTCGCCTCAGAAGCCTCCCGTCGGCACGGCACGCTCGCGCTGCCCGAGGATCTGACCGACACGACCCCGTTCACCGCCCGCGGGTCGTCCATCGTCTACGGAAAGACGAAACTGCTCGACATCATGTTCACGCGGGAGCTCGCCCGGCGGATCGAAAACACCGGCGTCACTGCGAACTGCCTGGACCCGGGATTCAACGTGACGGGACTGGGCCGGGAGCTGCGCTTCGCCGCACCGCTCGAGCGCGTGTTGCGGCTGCTGCGCATCGGCGACCCCGCCAGAGGCGCGGGATTGATCGTCCGGCTGGCCACCGATCCCGCGTTCGCAGGGAGGACCGGCGAGTACTACTCGGTGGGCAGCGCGAAGCCGCTGACGCCGGCGCATCCGAGTGGAGACGTGGAGTGGCAGCAGCGGCTGTGGGCCGAGACGGAACGTCTTCTCGGCGCATGATGGACGCCGGCGGGGAGGTCCCCGCCGGCGTCCGCGGCACTACTTCTTCGACGCGTCGTACGCCTTCTGCAGCGTGCTGAGGTAGTCCTTCAGCCCGAGCCCGTCGAAGCCCTTCACGTAGGAGTCCCAGTCGCTGTCGAGGCTCTTGGAACCCGTGATGAAGGCGAGGGCGTTCTGCGTGACGTAGTTGTCGATGTTCGTCTGCTGCGTGGCCACCTGCGTCGCCTTCGCGGGATCCGGCCACACCTTCCAGCTCGGGTAGATCTGGCTCTTGTCCTCGTGGCCCTGGTAGAGCTGCGTCGCCTGGAACAGCCGGCGCTCGTACCCGGACGTGTCGTAGATGTCCGTCGGCACGGCCTGCGACTCACGGAACGCAGCGTTCTGGTTGTAGGTGGACAGCGCGCCCCACTGGACGGCGTTGGCCTCATCCTGAGAGAGCTGCAGGTTGACGAACTGCGCCTTCACGTCGGGGTTGAGCGCTTCGGAGCCCGCGGGCGCCTTGTCCCATCCCTTGCCCTCCGGGCCGAAGTTGCCGTCGAGCTGGCCCTTCTCGGTGAACAGGTAGTTCACCAGCTTGATCGCGGCCACCTGGTCGTTCTTGGACGCCTTGTTCGTGAGCATGAACGTCGCGCCGGGCGTGCTGCCGAAGGCGTACGTGGCATAGTCCGCTCCGTCCGGACCGGTGAGCGGCGGGACGGCGTCGTACTGCTTGTCGCGGCCGTCCTTCGCGCCGGGGCTGACGAAGATGTACGGGTGCAGCCCGCTCGCGCTCCCGAGCAGCACCGGACCCGCGTTATTGCCTTCCTGGGCGAGCGCCGCAGGGTTCTGCGTGAAGGCGCCCTTGTCGATGAGGCCGGCATCCCACAGCGACTTGATGTACTTCAGACCCTCGCGCCAGCCGTCCTTGTTCGCCTGGATGTCGACCTTGCCCTTGTTGAGGACCGTCGTCGACTGGATGCCCTTGTCCGGGTTCTGCGGGTCGTAGATGAACGCGTTCATGAAGAACGGGATCAGAGTGTCGTGCGAGTCTCCGCTGAGCGGGATCTCGTCCTTCTGACCGTTGCCGTTCGGGTCGCCGTTCTTGAACGCCTCGAGGACCTTCGTCATCTCGTCGGTGGTCTTCGGCATCTGGAGGCCGAGCTTCTTCAGCCACTCCGTGTTCATCCAGAGCTTCGACGGGTACTGGATGTGCAGGGTCTCGGCGAGCTGCGGCAGGCCGTAGATCTTGCCGTCGGGCGACGTCGCCATCGCCTTGTAGTCGGGGTTGCTGTCGAGCGCCTTCTGGATGTCGGGCGCGTACTGCTTGATGAGGTCGTTGAGGGGCAGCGCGACGCCCTGCTTCGCGAGCTTCTCGATGTCGACCTGGTTGAACTGGTCCACCCAGGGGATGAGGAGGAACGCGTCGGGATAATCGCCGCTCGCCATCAGGATCTGCCGCTTCTCCGGCGCGACCGACGAGTCCTGCGTCGTCGTCTGCCAGGAGAACTTGATGTTGAACTTCTTCTCCACCTCCTTGGTGAAGGCGTTGGTGGCGAGATCCTGCCCGGTGCCCTGCTGGGCGAAGACGCTCAGCGTGGCCGTTCCGCCGATCTTGTCGTCCGCGCCCGACCCGCTCGCGGGGGTACAGGCGGAGAGGGCCAGCAGCGCGGCGGTGCCGCCCACTGCGGCGACGAGCGCCCGAGACCGGAGCCGTCGGGGTCGTCGATCAGTCTTCGAGAACATGGTGCGTTCCTCCTTTGGAACTTCGGGTGTGTCAGGGATGTGGATGGTGCCGTGTGTGGTGGGAGATGATGCTCGATCGGCCGGCTCAGCCTTTGACCGAGCCGATGAGCACGCCTTTGTTGAAGTAGCGGGCGACGAACGGATAGATGACGAGCACCGGGACGCTCGTGATCACGATGAGCGCGTACTTCAAGAGGTTCACGAGCTCCTGGTTCTGCGCCTGGGCCGCCAGGTCGCTCACGCCTCCGTTGGTCGCGTTGAGGACCAGGATGTTGCGCAGGACGAGTTGGAGCGGGAACAGGTCCGAGCTCTTCAGATAGAGGAGCGCGTCGAAGTAGCCGTTCCACTGACCGATCGCGTACATGAGAGCGATCACGGCGATCAGCGGCTTCGAGAGCGGGAGCACGACGGTCCACAGGAACCGGAAGTCGCTCGCACCGTCGAGGGACGCGGCCTCGACGAGCTCTTCGGGGATCGCCGAGCGGAAGAACGTCCGGGCGATGATGACCTGCCACACCGCGACCGCCTGCGGCAGCAGGAGTGCCCAGCGCGTGTCGAGGAGGCCGAGGTTCTGCACGACCATGTAGGTCGGGATGAGTCCACCGCTGAACAGCATGGTGAAGAGCAGCAGCGACATGATCACGTTGCGGCCCATGAACGACGGGCGCGACAGCGGCCACGCGATGCAGACCGTCAGGGTGGTGCTGATCAGGGTGCCCGCGATCATGTAGAACAGCGAGTTGGCGTAGCCCATCAGCACCTGCGGGTCGGCCAGGACCGTCTGGTAGCCCTTGAGTGTGAAATCCACCGGCCAAAGAAAGACCTGGCCCGCCGTCACCGCATGCGGCGAGGAGAAGGAGCTGGCGAGGATGAACAGCAGGGGCACGAGGACGACGAGGACCGCCAGGGTGAGCCCGAGATAGATGACGACCAGGAGCGCGCGGTCGCCCGGAGACTCCTTGATACGCCGGGGCTTCTTGATGCGCTTCGCACGCGCCTTCTGCCGCGCGCGCTCGGCCGGAAGATCGATGGTCACCACAGTCCGCTCCCACTCACTCGACGTGCCACCCAGTTGACGACCAGCAGGAGCACGAGGTTCACGACGGAATTGAAGAGGCCGACGGCGGTCGCCGTCCCGAAGTCGGCGTTGAGGATGCCCAGCTTGTAGACGTAGGTGGCGATGATCTCGGACTGCCCCAGGTTCAGTGGATTCTGCAGCAGGTAGACCTTCTCGAAACCGATCGCCATGATGTTGCCGACGCTCAGGATGAGCACGATCATCGCCGTCGGCATGATGCCGGGGATGTCGACGTGCCAGATCTTCCGGAGCCGGGAGGCGCCGTCCATCCGCGCCGCCTCATACAGCGACGGGTCGATTCCGGACAGCGCCGCCATGTAGATGACGGCGGAGTAGCCCGCGGTCTGCCACACGTCCGACCAGACGTAGATGTTGCGGAAGTAGTCGGGGTCGCCCAGAAGGTCGGGCGACGGGACGCCGAAGAACCCGAAGACCTGGCTGATGACGCCCAGACGCGGGGCCATGATCAGGATGAGCATCGACACGACGACCACCGTGGAAATGAAGTACGGGGCGTACGTGACCATCTGGACGGTCTTCTGGAACCACCGGTGACGCACCTCGTTGAGCGCGAGGGCCAGGATGATCGGGATGGGGAAGCTCGCCAGCACCGCATATCCGGAGAGGATCAGGGTGTTCGAGACGAGCGTGGGGAACTGCGGGTTCTGCAGCATCGCCTGGAAGTTCGCGAAGTCGTTCCACGGGCTCCCCCACACGCCCAGCACCGGGCTGTAGTCCTTGAACGCGATGATCGCGTTGGAGATCGGCACGTACTTGAAGATCGCGAAGTAGGCGAGCGGCAGGATCGTCAGCAGGTACAGCTGCCAGTGCCGTCGGAGCGCGATGCGCCAGCGCTGACCGAGGGTCCTGCGCCGGGTCGTCACGCGGGCCTTCGGCGGCGGAGTGGTCCGAGCCGGTTGCCGGGTGGTGGTGGTCGTCATGGGCGGGGCGCTGGTCATCCGCGCACCGCCACGTGCCAACGGTGTTGCCGCTTCGTCATCGAAGACTCCTGAACAGATCGAGCCGGATGGACGCTCGGTCCGCCCGGACTGGATACAGCAAAACCTATTTCCTTACCGTTGTCAATAATCTATCCTGACAGCAGGCGTACTCCGCCGCGCGAACCTGCGATCGCCCCGTATTCGCGCGAATAGTGGACGTTGCGCATTCGAACACGAAAGAAAGAAAGCGACACGATGGGGTACTCTCTCGACATGCCACTCGATGACGTGGGCACCCGTCGGCGGCCGGAGCTGGGGACTCCCCGGTCGGCCGAGATCTTCACGCGCATCATCACGCACGGACCGGTCAGCCGCCTCGACATCGGCCGCCTCACCGGCCTGTCGCAGGCGAAGGTGACGAAGACGGTCAATCCGCTCATCGAGGGCGGCTACGTGACCGTGGGCGAGCACGCCGAGCACTCCTTCCCCGGCCGTCCCGTCCGTCCCCTCAGCGTCGTCTCGCGGTCGATGATCGCGATCGGGGTCAAGGTGAACGCGGACGAGATCTTCGCCGTGACCGTCAGCCTGGGCAACGAGGTGCTCGGCTCCACCCGTCGGCGGCTCAAGAGCCACGACCCCGAGAGCACGGTCGCCGCCATCGTGACGTCGGTGACGTCGCTCATCGCGCAGCTCGGCGACACGGCCGCGAACCTCACCGGCGTCGGCGTCTCGGTGTCGGGCGACATCGACAGCACGACCGGGCTCGTCCGCGACTCCCCCCTGCTCGGCTGGAGCCATTTCCCGCTGGGCAGCCGCCTCGCGGAGCAGCTCCCGCTGCCCATAACCGTCGAGAACGACGTGAGAGCCCTCGCGAAGTCCGAGCAGTGGTTCGGAGCGGGCAGGGACGCGGAGTCGTTCGCCATCATCACGATCGGTGCGGGCATCGGATGCGGCATCTACGTGAACGACGACGTGGTCGTCGGCGCTCACGGCGTCGCGGGCGAGATCGGGCACCTCCCGCTCGCGTCGTCCGACGCCCTGTGCGTGTGCGGCCGCCGCGGGTGCGTCGAGGCCGTCGCCTCCTCCCGGGCCATCCGCGACGCGGTGAGCCTGGAAAGAGGGGAACCGGACCTCACCCTGACGGACGTCATCCGTCTCGCACATGAGGGCGACCCCGCGGCGGTCGACGCCTTCGAGCGGGCGGGTACGGCTATCGGCGCCGCGGTGGCCGCCACCGTCAACCTGTTCGGGCCCGAGGTGGTGGTGATCGCGGGCGAGGGCGTCATGGACTACGACCTCTACGAGCGCCGGTTCCGCGAGGAGTTCCTCGCGCATGCGTTCGGCGCCGCGGCCAACTGCCGCCTGGTCGTCCGCCGCCACACCTTCACCGATTGGGCCCGCGGCGCCGCGGTGGCCGCACTCCGCGAATCCATCACGGTCTCGCCCCAGCAAACCGCGGACTGAGGCGCATCAGAGGACGAGGGAGCGGATGGCCGAGGCGGCCGCGCCGCGCGCCCAGTCCTCGAAGGTGTGCGGTCGCACGACGATGCGGCAGAGGCCGGCGGACCCGAACACGTGCTCGGCATAGGCGACGCGAAGACGCTCCTCGAAAAGGTCGAACTCGACGACGCCCTCGCCGCCGATGATGACGAGCTCCGGTCCGACCATGTCGACCAGGCTGGCGATCGCCAGTCCGATGACAGCACCCGCCTCGCCGAAGGCGTCCACCGCCGCGGCGTCGCCCGCGTGCGCCAGCGCGACGGCCTCCTCCGCCGTGACGGTCCGGCCGTGGGCAGCGGAGATCGCCGCGACGATCGCGCTGGTCGCGGCGACCGCCTCGACGCAGCCGCGGCGCCCGCACGCGCAGATGCGGTCGGGCGACGTCAGCGGCAGGTGGCCGATCTCGCCCGCGACCCCGTAAGCGCCCTCCACGACCTCGCCGTTCAGGTGGAGCCCGCTGCCGATGCCGCGGCCGATCGTGACGATGGCGAACGAGCGCGTGCCGAGCCCCACGCCGAACCAGTGCTCGCCGATTGTCAGCGCTCGCACATCGTTATCGACCACGATCTCGGCGTCGAGGTGCTCACGCAGCGCGGCGGCGAGCTCCACACCGTGCCAGCCCATGATGGCCGAGTCGCGGACGACGCCGGTCGCGGCGTCCACGTCGCCCGAGACCGAGACGCCGATGGAGGCGACGCTCGACCGCAGGTCGCCGAGCGGCTCCTGCAGGCGAGCGCACATCCCGACGATGGCGTCCACCACCGCGACCGGGTCGTGAGACGCCAGCTCCACGCGATCGGAGGCGATGATCCGCGTGGTCAGATCGGTGGCCACGCCGATCAGCTCGTCGACGTTGACCTTGATCCCGAGCGCGATCACCGCGTCCGGGACCACCGCGACCGGATTCGCGGGCCGGCCGGGCAAGCCGGTGGGCGTGACACCGAGCGAATCGTCGACGAGGCCGGCGGCGACCAGCGGCGTCACGGCCTTGGTGACGGCGGCCTGCGACAGCCCGGTGAGCCGGGCCACCTCGATGCGGCTGATCGGGCTCCGGGTGAGGATGGTGGTGAAGACCCGGGTCGCCGCCTCCGATGACGACCCGAGCAGCGTGGTCCGTGCTCGCAGCTCGTCGTTCATGCGGTGCTCTCTCCGGTCGGGGTGCTACCACCTTACGGAGTGGAGACGGGGAGCCGGGGCTCGCCTTGGAGGACGTGCTCGCCTCCGGCCTCCAGCCGGACGACGACGTCGGTGCCGTCATACCGGAGACGGACGGTGCGCGGCGCGCCGTGGGGGTTTCGGATGACGGCCGTCGTCAGCCGTCCTCCCGCCCACTCCAGGTCGACGCTGAGCGCGCCGCGGGCCCTGAGCCCGTGGACTCGACCGTCGGGCCAGGCGGCGGGCAGCGCGGGCAGCAGCTGGATGACTCCCCCGTGGCTCTGCAAGAGCAGCTCGGCGATGCCCGCCGGGAAGCCGAGGTTGCCGTCGATCTGGAACGGGGGATGCGTGCTGAACAGGTTGGGCAGGAGGCCGCCCCACTCCGAGCCGTCGACCGGCCCGTGCCGGCGGGCGTCGCCGTCGTACGGCGTGAGGGCCTGCTGCAGCAGGTCGTGCGCCGCCTCGCCGTCTCCGAGCCGCGCACGGAGCGCGATCTTCCACGCCCAGGACCACCCCATCGCGCCCGGCCCCCTCGCGTCGAGGAACCGGCGAGCCGCGTCCGCCAGCTCCGGGGTGCCCTCCGGCGTGATGAGGTCGAGGGGGTAGAGGCCGACCAGCGCGGACAGGTGCCGGTGGGCCGGCTCGTGCTCGGTCACCTCCTCCGACCATTCCTGCAGCCGTCCGTCGCGGCCGATCGGCGGGTCCGGGATGACGGCGAGCGCCGCCTCCAGCTCGCGCCGGACGGGGTCGCCTCCCCCGAGCACGTCGAGTGCGTCCAGACAGCGCTCGAAGAGCGAGCGGATGAGCTCGAGGTCCATCGTCGCCGTGAGGCCCAGGGAGCGCGGATCGCCGTCCGCGTCCCGATAGGAGTTCTCCGGCGACGTCGACGGAGCGAGGTAGGCACGGCCGTCCGGCCCGACCTGCAGCCAGTCGAGGCAGAACTCCGCCGCGCCACGGAGCAGCGGCCAGATCCGATCGCGCAGGAGGGCCTCGTCGGCGCTGAACTCGTAGTGGTCCCAGAGCGAGTGGGTCAGCCACACGCCGCCCATCATCCAGATCGCCCAGCTCGGCGCTCCGTGCCCCATGCCGACGGGAAGGGCCCAGCCCCAGAGGTCGCTGTTGTGGTGGGCGACCCAGCCGCGGCAGCCGTAGAGCTCCCGCGCGACGTCACGACCATTAGCAGCCAGACGCTCGACGAGCGAGATCAGGGGCTCGGCGTGATCGATCACGCCGAGCGGTCCGGCCGCCCAGTAGTTCATCTCCGTGTTGATGTTGATCGTGTAGTTCGACGACCACGCCGGGCGGAGCTCGCCGTTCCAGATGCCTTGGAGGTTCGCCGCAGGGCCGTCCGGGCGCGACGACGACGTGAGGAGGTAGCGTCCGTACTCGGCCGCAACCGTCGCCCGCAGTCCATCGTCGGTGCCCCGCAGGATGTCGGTCTCGACATCCCACCGGCCCTCGCGCCGCCCGCCGATCGCGAACCGCGCCGGCGCAGGGCGACGCACGGCGTCATCCTGCGCACCCGTGCCCTCGGCGATGGCGCCGAGGGCACGGGAAGCGGCGCGGTCCCGGATCGTCTCACGAGAGACGGTCCGCCACTCGTCGTCAGCGCCGGCCCACCACGACTCAGCGCGGGTCGACGACGAGAGGGCGATCGACAGCCGACGGGCATGACGCACGACGAGGTCGCCATCGGCGGTCTCCGTCGTGCCGTCGCTCCGCACGGCGAGAGCCGCGGTAGCGAAGCCGTCGTAGGGTGCGTCGTCCCGTTCCGCGTAACGCAGCGGCGGGACGACGGACTGTTCGTGCAGAGGCGCCCCGTCGATCGGAACGGCGAGGTCGAGGGTCAGCATCCCGTCCGCCGAGGTGCGCGCGAGCTCGCGGAGCGGCGTGCGAAGCGAGATGCGCACCTCAGGGAGGGGCTCGGAGGAACGGAGGGAGACCAGGAGGGTTCGGGACGCAATGCGCGACACCCGCTCGACGTGCGCTCCCCCGACCTGCAGCGCCTCTTCGACGATCCGGCGGTCGAGATCGAGGACGCGCGCGGGCTCGCCGTCGACCGGCGTTGCGCCCGGGAGGCCGACCGAGAGGTCCACGAACGGGAGGAACTCCTGGCTGTACCGCCCCTCGAAAGTGAGCAGCAGTTCCTCCGCGCGATCGAGGTCCCCGGCGGCGAGCGCCTCACGCACCTCATGCAGGCGCTCCGGGCCCGCGCCTCCAGCGATCACGCGACGCAGCTCGTCCGCGGCGGTCTCCGGAGTACCGGACCACACGGTCGCATCGTTGACCTGATAGCGGCCCTCAGAACCGCCGAAGACCATCGCACCGAGAGAGCCGTCACCGATCGGGACGGCCTCCTCCCACTGGGTCGCGGGCCGGCTCCAGGCGAGCTGCAGAGTATCGGTGGAGATCGTCATCGGTCTTCCTTCTCGGGGTTGCACTCGACACACTAAGCATGGTTAATTGACACTGTCAAGTAACCGGAAACCCCGAGGAGTCCTTCATGCTCGACGGCTACGGCGCCGTTCTGAGCCTGCGAGCCGCAGGCACCTCACTCGTCATCGATACGGCGGGTCTAGTGCCTCGCGTGCTGCATTGGGGCGCGGATCTCGGGCCCATCGACGAGGCCGCCGCCGAGACGCTGCGGACGACCGCCGGACCGGCGCTGCTCAACAATTCACCCGATGTGCCACGCACCTTCAGCCTGTGGCCGACCGAGTTCGAGGGATGGGCGGGGACGCCGGCGCAAGAGGGCCACGCCTCCGGCACCGCTACGACCCCGCGGCCACGGACGGAGGCCGTCCGGCACCGCATCGACGGCGACCAGGGCGGAAGGATCGAGATCGAGCTGGTCGACGAGATCACCGCCCTGCGGACGACGATGACCCTGTCACTCGACCGCTTCGGCGTGCTCTCGGTGGACACGACCCTGGTCCGGGAGGGCGCCCTCGGCGATGCGGGCATCCCGTACACCCTCGACGCCCTGCGCGTGATGCTGCCCGTCCCGGAGCGCGCGGTCGACATCCTCGACTTCACCGGCAAGTGGTGCCGCGAGCGTGCTCCGCAGCGGGGTCCCCTCTTCTACGGGAGCCACGTGCGCCGTGCGCGCCGCGGCAAGCCCGGCCACGATGCCCCGTTCCTGGTCGTCGCCGGCACGGAGGATCTCGGCTTCGGCCGCGGTGAGGCCTGGGCTGCGCATCTCGCATGGAGTGGCGACGGCGAGTACGTCGTCGAGCGGCTGACGGAGGGCGCCGGGGCGTTCTCGTCGGTCCTGGGTGTCGGGGAGGGGCTGCGGCCCGGCGAGATCGTGCTCGCCGACGGCGACAGGTACACCGCCCCCACCGCTCTCTTCGTGTGGTCGGCGAACGGCTTGGACGGGCTGGCCGACCGCCTTCACCGACGGCTGCGCGCGCGGCCGTCGCATCCACGGTCCCCGCGTCCGCTCACCCTCAACTCGTGGGAGGCCGTCTACTTCGACCACGACCTCGCCCACCTGACCTCTCTGGTGGAGCGCGCGGCCCGGGTCGGGGTCGAGCGCGTCGTCCTCGACGACGGCTGGTTCCACGGGCGCCGCGCCGCCGACGCCGGTCTCGGTGACTGGTTCGTCGACCGCACCGTGTGGCCGGACGGCCTCGGGCCGCTCGTCGACCTGGTCCGGTCGCACGGGATGCAGTTCGGGATCTGGTTCGAGCCCGAGATGGTCAACCTCGACTCCGACCTCGCCCGGGAGCACCCCGACTGGGTGCTCGGCCCGCGTCAGGGGCTCGGCGCGACTTCCCGCGCGCAGTACGTGCTCGATCTGACCCGCCCCGACGCGTACTCCCACGTGCTCGAGCAGATCAGCGCGATCGTCGAGGAGTACGCCGTCGACTACATCAAGTGGGACCACAACCGCGATCTGTCCGAAGCCGTCAGCGGTTCCCTCGGCGTGGACCGGCCGGCCGTCCACGAGCAGACGCTCGCGCTCTACCGGATGCTCGACACCCTCCGGGCCCGCCACCCGCACTTGGAGATCGAGACCTGCTCGGGCGGCGGCGGCCGGGTCGACCTCGGCATCCTGGAACGGACCGATCGCGTCTGGGCCTCCGACTGCAACGACCCGGTCGAGCGCCTGCAGATCGAGCGCTGGACGCGCATGCTCCTCCCGCCGGAGCTCATCGGCTCGCACCTCGGTGCCGAGCGGTCGCACACCACCTCCCGCCGGACGGACCTGTCGTTCCGGCTGATCGTCGCCCTCACCGCCCACGCGGGAATCGAATGGGACCTCCAGGAGGCCGACGACGACGAGCTGGAGCGGATCGCCCGCTGGGCGGACGTCTACCGCGAACTCCGGGGGCTGATCCACTCCGGCCGGATCGTCAACGCCGATCTGGCGGACGACGCGACCGCACTCACGGGAATCGTCGCCCAAGACGGCTCGCGTGCCGTCTTCACCTGGGCGCGGCTCGTGACCTCAGCCCCCGGGCAGTCCGGCCGGGTCCGGTTCCCCGGGCTCGACCCCGATGCCCGGTACACCGTGCGCGTCCGCGACGAGTTCGGTCCGGCCAGCCGGCACCAGGGCGCCGATCCGTCCTGGATCACCGCTGCCCTCGAGCCGAGCGGGGTCGACCTCCCCGGCTCGGTGCTCGGCGTCGCCGGTGTCCCCCTGCCCACCCTCAATCCGCAACAGGCGATGCTCTTCGACCTCGTCCGGCTGGCCTGAGCCACCGGACGCCGGTCGGAGCCCGAGACGGCCCACCGCACCGAACACCCCTCGCGCACCGACGCGCCCGGGGCTCTTCAGAGAGGAAGAACGCATGACACGCACGACGCGTGCACGACGGAGCCTGCGGGCTCTGGTCGTGACGGTCGCGGCCCTGGGGATCGTGGCCGCCGCCGCCGTCCCTGCCGGCGCAACGCCGACGCCCGAACCGACGGCCACATCCACACCATCCGCGACCCCGACCGGGACACCGACGCCCACCGCGTCGCCGACCGCGACGGGCACGCCGACAGCGGCGCCCAGCGCGACTCCGAAGGGCGAGTCGAAGCCGGCCGCGGTGCCGACGCCCATCCCGCCCGCGGCCCCGGCCGTGGACCCGTGGGCCGTCACGCCCTACATGGGGTGGAGCAGCTACAGCATGCAGGTCTACTCGGGCAACGGGAAGTGGATCACCGCCGACCAGCTCATCGCCCAGTCGGACGCCATGCACGCCAAGCTGCAGAAGGCCGGCTACGACCACATCAACGTCGACGCCGGCTGGAGCGATGGCGTCGATGCCAACGGGCGCCCCACTCCGAGCGCGACGCTCTACCCGCAGGGGTTGAAGAAGGTCATCGACCACGTGCATGCCAACGGCCAGAAGTTCGGCGTCTACCTCATCCCGGGCATCGGACCCGACGTCTACAACAAGGCCTACCCGATCGCCGGCGCACCCGGATGCACCACGCACGACATCGCGAAGCAGCCGCTGACGCAGGCGGACTACTGGAAGATCGGCTACGCCATCGACTTCTCGAACCCGTGCTCGCAGAAGTACGTCGACTCCATCGCGGACCAGCTCGCCGCGTGGGGCGTGAACTTCGTCAAGTTCGACAGCGTCACCCCCGGCTCCGGCATCAGCGACGGCTCGGTGGACGCGCGCGACGACGTCGCCGCCTGGTCGAAGGCCCTCAAGAAGCACAGCATCTGGTTCGAGCTGTCCTGGGCGCTCGACATCAACTACGCCGACTACTGGAAGCAGTACGCGAACGGCTGGCGAGTGGAGTGGGACGTCGAGTGCTACTGCGGCAACGAGGCGCTCACCCAGTGGGACAACATTGCACGGCTCTTCCCCGCGCCGCGGACTGGTGGCGTCACGCCGGACCGGGCGGCTGGAACGACTTCGACTCCCTTGACGTCGGCAACGGGAAGATGGACGGCCTGACGCCGGACGAGCGCCGCACCGCCACCACGCTCTGGGCGGTCTCCGCCGCACCGATGTACACCGGCAACGACCTGACGAAGCTCGACCAGCTGGGCGTGGATCTGCTCACCAACCCGGAGGTCGTCGGCGTCGACCAGATGGGCGTGCCGGCACGTCCGGTCTCGACGACCACCAAGCAGCAGGTCTGGTACGCACTGAACAAGGACGGCAGCTACACGGTCGCGTTGTTCAACCTGGGCCGGGCGGAGTCCGACATCACGGCGAAGTGGTCCGACATCGGGCTGACCGGGTCGGCGACGGTCCGCGACCTGTGGGCACGCAAGAACATCGGTCGCGCGGACGGCTCGTTCACGGCCTCGGATGTGCCGATCCACGGCGTCCGGCTGCTCAAGGTCACGCCGGACAAGGGCGCGACGGTCACGGTCAACGACGACGCCCAGGGCTTCTCGTACGGAGGCACCTGGACGCGCAACGGCGGTGCCGAAGTCGCCGCGACCTCGCAGCCGCTGACCGTGAACGTCACCGACACCGGCACGCCGGCGCCGCCGACGTCGACCGGGCCGACCCGCACCACGAGCATCAACGACACCGACCCGGGCATCGCGTACTCCGGTCAGTGGGGATACAGCAACGGGCGCAACTTCGGCGACCACCAGGACGACGTGCACTACGCGGAGCATCCCGGCAGCGACTCGTTCTCGTACACCTTCACCGGTACCGGAATCTCGTACCTCACGGAGCTGGACTCCTCGGAGGGCGAAGCGGACGTGTACATCGACGGGCAGTTCGTGAAGACGATCAGCGCCAACATCCCGAGCGCCTCCCACACGGCGCAGCAGACGGTGTTCACGACGAACGACCTCACCGACGGGAAGCACACGCTCCGGGTCGTCATGAAGTCGGGGCAGTTCATGCTGCTCGACCGGCTCGACGTGATCCAGCCGAGCCTGATCGACCCGTCCAGCGTGTCGTTCGACACGAAGGCGCCGGCCCCGGCGACCTTCTCGGTGCTGCGCGACCCGGACGAGTTCACCGGGATCACCGCCAACGGCACGGCGCTGAAGAAGGGGTCCGACTACACGGTCTCCGGGTCGACCGTCGCGCTGCAGCCGTCGTACCTCGCGGCGCTGCCCGTCGGGGCGACGACCCTCAACGTGGCCTTCCGGGGCGACTACCTCGATGACGTCCACGCCACGACGGCGACCGGCGCTTCGGTGTCGTACACGTTCACCGGCACCGGAGTCGACTGGCTCGCGCCGACGGGTCCCGACCAGGGCATCGTCGACGTCTACCTGGACGGCAAGCTGGTGAAGCAGGTCGACACCCACAGCGACACCCGCCGCACCCAGCAGAAGGTGTTCAGCGTGTCGGGCCTCCGCAACGGGAAGCACACCATCATGGCGGTGAAGGAGTCGGGTGCGGTGATGCGCGCCGACGCCCTCCGCTACTCCGTCCGCTGATCCGTCGGGTGGGCCGGGAGCACCTCCCGGCCCACCCCCTCCGAAAGGCCCTCCGCATGTCCGGCTCCGACTCCGACGCCCTCCTGGGGACCGCCCCGCTCCCCACCCCCGACGACTACGACGCCTACTGGGCGAGCGCTCTCGACGACGCCGCGCGGCATCCGCTCGCCGTCCAGTTGGAGCCGGTGGACACGGGCCTCACCGCGATCGACGTGTTCGACATCTCGTTCGCAGGCGCGGACGGTCGACGGGTGAGCGGATGGCTCCGGTTGCCGCGGCACCGCGAGGGCCGGCTCCCGGGCGTCGTGCACTTCAACGGCTACGGCGCCGGACGGCTCGACCCGATCGACGACCTCACGTGGCCGGTCGCGGGCTTCGCCCAGCTGGTCATGAACACCCACGGCCAGGGCGGCGGCAGCACCGGGCACCTGCTCGACGGGATCGAGGATCCGCACCGCTTCTATTACCGCGGGGTGTTCGTGGATGCGGCTCGCGCCGTGGACGCGCTGCGCTCGCTGGACGAGGTGGACGGCGACCGGATTGCGGCGATCGGGAACAGCCAGGGCGGCGGGATCGCCCTGGGCGTCGGAGCCCTCCGGCCCGAGCTCTCCGCCGTGCTGGCGCAGGCGCCCTTTCTCACGGACGCACCGCAGGGCATCCGGCTGGCCCGAAACGGGCCCTGGCTGGAGCTGCGCGCGTACCTGAGCGAGCATCCGGACCGCTCCGACGCGGTGGCGCGCACGCTGGCGTACGTCGACGGGGTCACCTCCGCCCGGCACGCGTCGGCGCCGGGATGGATCAGCGACGGGCTCGAGGACGACATCTGTCCGCCGGAGACCGCCCGCGCTGCGGCGGAGGCCTACGCCGCCCCGGTGACGCTGCGGGAGTGGCCGGGCGCCGGGCACGAGGCGGGGGCGACGGCCGACCGGCGCGGGGCGCTCGCTGTGCTTCGCGAGCATCTGGGGCTCGCGGGTGTCTGACGGCGGACCGTCTCAGGCGCCGTCGCGCTGCGCCGCGAGGCTCCAGACCTGCGGCAGCACCATCCCCTCGGCGCCGGGGCCCGACGTGGCGAAGTGGTCGACATGGCGGTTGATCGACTCCTGCCACCGTTGGTTGGCGGGGTCGTCGTCCAGCGCCCGCATCGCCGCGGCGAAGTCGTCGCAGTCGACCAGGTGGAACA
The DNA here is from genome assembly GCF_043083605.1 of Leifsonia sp. NPDC014704. NCBI lineage: Bacteria > Bacillati > Actinomycetota > Actinomycetes > Micrococcales > Microbacteriaceae > Leifsonia > Leifsonia sp. NPDC014704. Next base: position 2,087,787 of record NZ_JBIBYW010000001.1, read on the forward strand.
GGTCGCGCCCGCTGCGCCAGATCTGCCAGTCGTGGATGCCGACGCGTTCGAACGACGCGACCAGGTCGTCCGGGATGGCGGAGTGCGCGGCGTCGTAGGCGGCCTCATGGCCGTCGCGGATGATGGAGTGAAGCGCGACGCGCATCCCGGGCTCCTCTGCGTCTGTGGTTTGAATTCCTATAGGAAATAGTAATAGTCTCGATGCCGGAAGGCGAGCGAAAGGACCCTCGATGCGATTCATGCGACTCGGCGAGCCGGGAGCGGAGATCCCCGTCGTCACTGACGGAACCACCACGTGGGACCTGCGCCCCCTCACCGCCGACATCGACGGCGCCTTCCTCTCCGACGACGGCCTCGCGCGCGCTGAGGCTGCCGCAGCTGCCGGCGACCTCCCCGAGCTCGACCCGGCCGGACTCCGCATCGGCGCCCCCATCGCCCGCCCGCAAGCGGTCGTCTGCATCGGGATGAACTACGCGGCGCACGCCCGCGAGTCCGGATCCGAGCCGCCCACCGACATCGTCGTCTTCTACAAGCACCCCAACACCGTCGTCGGGCCGAACGACGACATCCTCCTTCCGCCCGGATCCACGACCACCGACTGGGAGGTCGAGCTCGCCGTCGTCATCGGCAAGCGCGCCCGCTACCTCGACTCCGCCGAGCAGGCGCTCGACCACATCGCCGGCTTCGCGGTCGCCAACGACGTCTCCGAGCGCGAGTACCAGCTGCAGCGCTCCCTCGGCCAGTGGAGCAAGGGCAAGAGCTTCGAGACCTTCAATCCGCTCGGACCGTGGCTGGTCCCCGCAGCCGAGGTCGGCGACGGCAGCGGGCTCGGCATCCGTTCACGGGTCAACGGCGAACCGCGCCAGGACTCGAACACCAGCGACCTCATCTTCGGCGTCGCCGAGATCGTCTACCGGCTCAGCCGGTTCACCGTGCTCGAACCGGGCGACCTGATCAACACGGGCACCCCGGAGGGCGTCGGACTGTCCGGCCGCTTCCCGTACCTCGCCGCCGGCGACGAGGTCGAGGTCGAGGTCGACGGCTTGGGCGCTCAGCGTTCGACCGTGCGGCCGGCGCTCTGACCGCATCCACCACCCACCCTGAACACAAGGAGACAAGGATGTCGCACTTCGATGGCCTGGTGGCCGCCGTCACCGGCGGTGCGTCCGGGCTCGGCCGCGCGATCGCCGACGAGCTGGCCGCCCAGGGAGCGCGCGTGTTCGCGCTCGACCTCGACCCGGACGCCGTGAGCGCCCCGCACACCGGCATCCGCTGCGACATCGGCGACGACGCCAGCGTGCGGGAGGCCATCGCGGCGGTCGTCGATGCAGCCGGACGACTCGACATCGTCATCGCGAACGCCGGGATCGGCGCGCAGGGCGACATCGAGGCGAACGACGACGACGAGTGGATGCGCGTGCTCAACGTCAACGTGATCGGCTCGGCCCGGACCATCCGGCACGCGATGCCGCACCTCAAGGAGTCGCCGTCGCCTGCCGTCGTGCTCACCAGCTCCATCGCCGCCTGGGCCGGACTGCCGCAGCGGGTCCTGTACTCCGCATCCAAGGGCGCCATCTCGGCCATGACCCTCGCGATCGCCGCCGACTGCCTGCCGTTGGGCATCCGCGTCAACGCCGTCGCCCCCGGCACCGCCGACACCCCCTGGGTCGGCCGCCTGCTCGACTCCGCCGCCGACCCGGACGCCGAGCGCGCGGCGCTCGTAGCGCGCCAGCCGAGCGGACGCCTGGTGCAGCCGCAGGAGGTCGCGGAGGCGGTCGCGTACCTCGCTTCGCCCACGTCCGGGTCGAGCAACGGCGTCATCCTGCCGGTCGACGGCGGGATGTACTCACTGCGGCCGCGGAGGTAGCCCGATGGTTGATCGCCAGTTGCCGCGTCCGGTGGAGTTGCTGGAGTTGATGCGGTTCAAGCGGCCGGAGCTGAATCTGAAGAAGCGCCGGTTGGAGTCGGCGTTGACGATCGAGGATCTGGCGCGGATCGCGCGCCGTCGCACCCCGAAGGCCGCGTTCGACTACACGGAGGGTGCCGCTGAGGGGGAGCTGTCGTTGGCGCGGGCCAGGCAGGCGTTTCAGGATGTGGAGTTCCATCCGTCGATCCTGCGGGACGTCTCCACGGTGGATACGTCGTGCCAGATTTGGGGTGGGTCGTCGGCGTTGCCGTTCGGGATCGCGCCGACCGGGTTCACGAGGTTGATGCAGACCGAGGGGGAGACCGCCGGGGCGGGTGCTGCGGGGGCGGCGGGGATCCCGTTCACCCTGTCCACGTTGGGGACGACGTCGATTGAGGGCGTGAAGGCGGCGAACCCGCACGGGCGGAACTGGTTCCAGTTGTATGTGATGCGGCAACGCGACATCTCCTACGGCCTGGTGGAGCGGGCGGCGGCTGCGGGGTTCGACACGTTGTTCTTCACGGTGGACACCCCGATCGCGGGGGCCCGGTTGCGGGATAAGCGCAACGGGTTCTCGATCCCGCCGCAGCTGACCGTGGGCACGATTCTGAACGCGATCCCCCGACCGTGGTGGTGGTATGACTTCCTGACCACCCCGAAACTGGAGTTCGCGTCCCTGTCCTCCACCGGTGGCACCGTCGGGGATCTGTTGAACGCCGCGATGGATCCGTCGATCAACTACGACGACCTGAAGATCATCCGCGACATGTGGCCCGGGAAACTCGTCATCAAGGGCGTGCAGACCCTGGAGGACGCGAAGATCCTGGTCGATCACGGGGTGGATGGGATCGTGCTCTCCAACCATGGCGGACGGCAACTCGACCGCGCCCCCATCCCCTTCCACCTGTTGCCTTCTGTCGCCCGGGAGGTGGGCCGGCACACCGAGGTCGCGATCGACACCGGCATCATGAACGGCGCCGACATCATCGCCGCCTACGCCCTCGGCGCCAAGTTCACCCTCATCGGACGGGCGTATTTGTACGGCCTCATGGCCGGCGGGCGTGCGGGCGTCGACCGGACCATTCAGATCCTCACCGACCAACTCATCCGCACCATGAAACTCCTCCAGGTCACCTCGCTGGCGGAGCTCGGCCCCCAGCACGTCACCCCACTCACGCGCCTGCACCCCCTCCGCCCCGACCGCCATCCCGTCCCCGACGACGCCTAACCACCCGCACGATTTGCGCCAAATCGCGGGAATGCAGCCCCGCCCGCAGGTGAGATTTGCGCCAAATCGCGGGAATGCGGCGCCCAAAACCGCGATCTGGCGCAAATCGCGCCGGGACGTGACGCGCAGCACCGCGATTTGGCGCAAATCTCACGCCGCGGAGTCGGGACGAACGCCGTAGGGCCCGCCCAGATTCGTGCCGAATGTGCGCTTAGCGCGCCGCATACCGCACATTCGGCACGAATCTCGCGAGGAGCAGCGAGAGGTGCGCACTCGGAGACGACGGCGGACCACCCCGCGATTTGCGCCACATCGCGGGAATGCGGCGCCCAAAACCGCGATTTGGCGCAAATCGCGCGGGGACATGACGCGCAGGACCGCGATTTGGCGCAAATCTCACGCCGCGGAGTCGGGACGAACGCCGTGAGGGCGCGCACATTCGTGCCGAATGTGCGCTTTGCGCGCCGCATACCGCACATTCGGCACGAATGTCGCGGGGGTCAGGGGAGGCGGTAGGCGCGGCGGGCCGTGCCCGACAGCACCTCGTCGCGCTCGGTGGGGGTCAGCGGCTCGAGGAGGGCGCGCGTGGTCGCCATGGTCTCGGCGTAGGGCGTCGCGAGGGTGGAGACCGGCCAGTCGCCGCCGTAGAGGAGGCGCGACGGGCCGAATGCGGCGAGCGCACGATCGACGTACGGACGCAGGTCGGCGGCCGACGCGCGCCGGGCCGGCCCGAGGGTCGTCAGGCCCGACAGCTTCGCGAAGATGTTCGCACGGCGGGCCAACGCGTCCATCAGCGTCCCCCACTCCCCCGGTTCGGCGCCGACCGGCGGCGTTCCGAGGTGGTCGATGACGAGCCGCAACTCCGGCAGTTCGTCGGCGAGCGCGACCGCGTGCTCCAGGTGCCGGGGCAGCACCCCGATCACATCGAATGCCAGCCCGCGGGAGGCGAGCACACCGAGCGACCGGCGCACGGGCTCCTGCGCCAGCCAGTCCGGGTCGGGTTCGTCGTGGATGAGGTGCCGGATGCCGACAAGCGGCCCCGCCCCAGCCCACCGGTTCAACTGCTCTCCGACCCGGTCGGGGTCGAGCAGGTCGACCCACGCAACCACGCCGACGACCAGCGGCGACTCGGCAGCGACGGCGAACATCGCCGCGGAGTCCTCGATCGTGCCGGCCGCCTGGACGAGCACGACCCCGTCCACCCCGGCCTCCCGCAGCTGCGGTTCCGCCTCGGCTAGCGTGAACGTGCGGTTGATCGGGGCGACCGCGTCGGACAGCCACGAGTAGGTCCCGTGCTCGAGGTCCCACAGGTGCAGGTGCGCGTCGATCGCCATGGCTTAGACCAGGTCGAACCGGACGAGGGAAGGCCCGGCGACCGCCGGCTCCGGGAGGGTCAAGGCGATCGCGTCGCCGTCCCGCGTCGCGGCGACCGGCGTGCCGTCCGCGAGGCGGGCGCTGCCCGCATCCACCGCGGCCGACAGGCCCTCGAGGCGCACGGCGCCGGTCGCGTCGACGAACGCGTTCGCGACGGCGTCGGACCCGGCACCCTCGCCGCCGCGCGTCCAGCGCACCCACGGCTCGTCCGAAGGACGGGCGATGGATGCGTCCAACACCTGCGAGCCGAACACGGCATCCCCGTTCACCGCGTTCCACGCGGCCAGGTGCTCCAGCGCCCGGCGCTGCAGGTCGGGCACCGTCCCCCGCGCGGTCAGGCCCACGTTGAGCAGCAGGTTGCCGCCGCGCGAGACGATGTCGACGAAGGTCTTCACCGCATCCGGCCCGCTCAGCATGTGGCGTTCGTCCTCGAGCGTGTTGTAGCCGAAGGAGTACCCGATCCCGCGGCAGTTCTCCCACGCTCCGGTTCCCTCGACGTTGGTGCCGTTCTGGTACTCGCTGGTGCGGAAGTCCCAGTGCGTCTCGCCCCAGCGGTCGTTCGAGACGCCGTCCGGGGCGGCGGCGTAGAACTTCTCGAACAGCCGCTCCATGCTGTGCGAACCGCTGGGCTTGCCCGCGTCCGGCCACTCGATGTCGCCCCAGAGCACATCCGGGCGGTACCGGTCGATCAGGTCGGCCACATGCTCGTACGCGTACTCGGCGTAGCCGGCGTCGACGGGGCGGCGGAAGGCCTGGCCGTCGTCGGTGATCGGCTCCAGCTCGGAGTAGTGCCAGTCGAGGCCGCCGGAGTAGTAGACGCCGAACCGCAGGCCGGCCGCGCGGGTGGCGCGCTCGAAGGCGCCGACGAGGTCGCGGTGGGGTCCGCGGGCGACGGTGTTGCGGCCGTCGGTGCCGGGCGCATCCCACAGGGTCACGCCGTCGTGGTGCTTGGTGGTCGGCACGAAGTAGCGGGCGCCGGTGCTCTTGACGAGCGCGATGAACGCCTCCGGGTCGAAGTCGACCGGGTCCCACTGGTCGATGAAGTCGTCGTATGGCGCTCCGCCGTAGACCTCGCGCTGGTGCTCGGCGGCCGGGCTGCCGGGGATGCGGATGGTGTTGTAGTACCACTCGGCGTACGGGTTGTGCGCGAACCAGTAGCCCTTCTCAATCGTGCCGAGCTCACCGATCGGCTCGGCCCACGCCGGCACCGAGTACGGCCCCCAGTGCACGAAGATCCCCAGCTTGGCGTCGGTGAACCACTGCGGCACCTCGCGCTCGAACCGGCGGTAGTTCTCCGGGCGGACGGGATCGTCTGTGAACATGGCCACGGGTGGTCTCCTTCGTCGTCGAATGGATGTGCCGGAGCGATTGTGGGATGCGTCCGGAATCCATATCCTATAGGCAATAGCATCCGTGTTCAACGATGCGACCCCCACTCGAAGGAGAGTTCCCGTGACCACCGCGCTCGACGCACCCCCCGCCTCGTTCGTCCGGCCCACCGACTTCCGCCTGCCCGGAGGCGAGTGGTTCATCGGCGCCGGCTTCGGCCTGTTCGTGCACTGGGACCACGCCAGTCAGCAGGGGATCGAGATCTCCTGGCCGCTGGTCGGTCGTTCCATCATCCCCGGTTCCGGCGGCGTCGAGGACACCGTCACCGTCGACGAGTACAAGTCGAGCGCCGCGACCTTCAACCCGGTCGAGTGGGATGCGGTCGCGCTGGCCCGTCTCGCGAAGCGCGCAGGCGCCCGCTACGTCGTCTTCACTGCCCGCCACCACGCGGGCTACGCCATGTTCCACACCGAGCAGTCCGACTTCGGCATCGAGCACTCCCCCTTCGGGCGCGACATCACGCGCGAGTTCGTCGAGGCGATCCGCGCGGAGGGCATCCGGGTCGGGATCTACTACAGCCTCCCGGACTGGAACCACCCGGATTACCCCGCCTCCCGCATGGAGGACCGGCCGTACGCTCTCGAGCACTGGCCGGCCGCCGGCGACCCGGCCAATGCCGGAACACCGGTCGCCGACGACCGGCACCGCCGCGCGACGCCCGAGCAGTGGCAGCGCTACCAGGAGTACCTGCGCGGCCAGCTCACCGAGCTGCTCACCCGTTACGGCACCATCGACCTGCTCTGGTTCGACGGGGAGTGGGAGCGGTCGGAGCAGGAGTGGGACAGCTCGGGCCTGCGCGCTCTGATCAAGTCCCTGCAGCCGGACGTCGTCATCAACGACCGGCTGCTCGGCCAGGGCGACTACAAGACGCCCGAGCAGGGCTTCCCCGTCACGGCGCCCGACGGGCCGTGGGAGCTGTGCATGACCATCGGCCAGATGTGGGCGTGGCGCCCGGGCGACACCAAGAGCAAGAGCACCACCTCGCTGATCACGACACTGATCGAGGTGGCGTCGCGCGGCGGCAACCTCCTGCTCAACATCGGGCCGAAGGGCGACGGCAGCCTCAACGAGTCGCAGGTGCGCACCCTGGAGGAGATCGGCGAGTGGATGGACGTGCACGCCGAGAGCGTCGTGGACGTCTCCCCCACCATCGGCGTCGACTTCTACGGTCCGTCCACCGCCCGGCCGGGGACCCTGTACCTGCACCTGGTGATGCGTCCGATCGAGGAGGTCGTCGTGCGCGGCATCCCCGTCGGCCGGGTCACGGGGGTTCGCCTGCTGGCCACGGGCGAGGAGCTTCCGTACGACGTGAACCTGGAGGTGCACGAGCAGCCGGCGCCCGGGGTCGACCCGCTGGGCGAGCTGCACATCCCCGCGCCGGCAGCATCGGGCGCGGTCGTCGATGTCATCGCGATCGATTTCGCGTGGACCGGGCCGACCTCTTGACCGCCGACCGGGTCCGATCTAAGCTCCGCATGAGGCCTATATCGTAGACCCTATAGGATTGTGAACCACCCGACGGGGCGAGGACGCCCCGGACGATCCTCGCGAAGACAGTACGACAGGCACCACCAACGCAAGGCGATCACCTGGATGAATCCAATGGAGGAGGCACAGCACGTGACACCACGAAGCAAGCGCAGGGCGGCCAGGATCGGCACCGCCGTCCTGCTGACCGGAGCACTCACCGCACTGGCCGGCTGCGCCGGCGGCAGCGGGGGCGACGCCAAGGGCGGCCCGATCAGCATGTACACCTGGGTCAGCAGTCAGAGCGACCGCGACCAGTGGGAAGGCTTCATCGATCTCGGCAAGAAGGTCGACCCCGACCTCGACGTCACGATCGAAGGCCCGAGCTTCAACGACTACTGGACCAAGGTCAAGACCCGCCTCAGCGGCTCCAACCCGCCCTGCCTGCTCACCACCCAGGCCGCGCGGGCGCAGGAGCTCTCGGGACTGCTCATGCCGCTGAACGACCTGATCAAGAAGAACAAGCTCGACACCTCGAAGTTCGACGAGTCGATGCTCAAGGGCATGACCGTGGACGGCACGATCCGCGCGATCCCCTACGACGCCGAGCCGATCGTCCTCTACTACAACGCGGACAACTTCGCGAAGGCGGGCCTGCAGCTCCCGAGCACCACCTACACGCGGGAGCAGTTCCTGGCCGACGCGAAGAAGCTGACGACGGGCGACCACAAGGCGCTCGCGATCTCCCCCGGCTTCTTCATCCCGAACGCCTGGGCCATCGCCGACGGCGCGGAGGCCGTGAAGGACTCCAAGCTCGACCTCACCAACTCCAAGCTGGTGGACCAGGTGCAGTCCTACTTCGACCTGGTCGGCAAGGAGGGCATCGCGAAGGCGCCAGAGGCCGCGGACGGCTCCGACGTCTCGCAGTCGGCGTTCACCAGCGGCGCCGTCGACATGCTGATCGAGGGCCCGTGGATGTACGGCACCTTCGCTGACGCCGCCAAGTTCACGATGGGCGTGACGATCGTTCCGAGCACCTCTGGTGAGGCGCACGGCATGACGGCCGGCTCCGGCTTCGGCATCGCGAAGAACTGCAAGAACCCGGACGCGGCCTTCAAGGCGATCGTCGCGATGACCGACACCAGCGTCCTGAAGGGTCAGGCGGAGAAGCGCGGCATCGTGCCCTCCCGAGCCGACGCCCAGTCGGCCTGGGCCGAGGGCAAGTCGCCGGAGGCGTACGCCGCGGTGCAGGCTCTGCTGAAGAACGCGACGGCGCAGATCACCACCCCCACCTGGAACCAGGTGGAGACCCTGTTCACCCAGTACGGCGTCGAGGGGTACCGGGGTGACAAGACGGCCAAGGACGTGCTGAGCACGATCCAGAAGTCGGTCGGGCAGTAGCGCATGACCTCCCCTCTGGTCACGGGTGCCGTCGTCTCCGAGGAGACGGCGGCACCCGCCGCGCCCCCGACCCGCCCGTTCGGCGTGCCGCATCCCACCCCTCCCCGCCGGGGCGGCCGCAAGCGCCGCGGGGACGGCCTGGTCGCCCTCGCCTACCTCTGGCCGGGTCTCGCCGGCTTCACGTTCTTCATCGTCGTCCCGCTGCTCGGGTCGCTCGTCATCAGCCTGTTCGAGTGGCCGCTGTTCGGCTCCCCCACGTTCATCGGGCTGGCGAACTACCAGAAGCTGTTCAGCGACCCGACGTTCTACACGGTGCTGATCAACACGGTGATCTTCGCCTTCGTCTACACGGCCCTGAACCTGGCCGTCGCCCTGGCGGTCTCGCTGTGGCTCAACACCCGCATCAAGTTCGCCGGGTTCTGGCGCGTCATCTTCTTCCTGCCGGCCATCACCCCGATGGTCGCGAACGCCCTGGTCTGGCGGCTGCTCCTCAGCGACGACGGCCTGGTGAACTCGGCGCTCGCCGGCATCGGCATCGACGGTCCCAGCTGGCTCTCCGACTCCCGCTTCGCCCTGGCGTCCGTCATCGCGATGTCGGTGTGGCAGTCGTTCGGCTACAACGTGATCGTGCTCTCGGCGGGCCTCGGCGGCATCCCGAAGGAGATCCTCGAGGCCTCCCGGATGGACGGCACGAACGCGTGGCAGCGGCTACGGTCGATCATCCTGCCGATGATCTCGCCTTCGCTGTTCTTCACCATGACGATGACGATGATCGGCGCGTTCCAGGTCTTCGTGCAGCCTCAGATCCTGACCCAGGGCGGACCGGGCGAGTCGACGAACACGTTCGTCCTCTACCTCTACCGCAACGGGTTCGTTTTCGACCGGCTCGGGTACGCGTCGGCCCTGGCGTGGATGCTGTTCATCGTCGTCATGATCATCACCGCGCTGCAGTTCGCGGGCCAGAAGAGGTGGGTCAACTATGACAAGTGACACGCTCGAACGGAGCCGCACAAGCGGCCGCCGGCACCGGCTCCGCCCGGCCCAGCGCGTCGTCGTGACGAAGACCTGGCTCAACACGCTGCTGATGGCCATCGTCGCGCTGCTGTTCACCTTCCCCTTCATCTGGATGTTCTTCTCGGCCCTCAAGCCGGAGTCCGAGGTGTTCTCGCCCAACCCGACCTTCATCGGGTCCGAGGTGAAGTGGTCGAACTTCGTGGACGCCTGGACCCTGGTGCCGTTCGGCAGGTTCATCTTCAACGGCTTCTTCGTCTCGATCTGCGGCGCCCTGCTCTCCGTGATCGTCGCGGTGCTGTCGGCGTACGCGTTCTCGCGCCTCCGCTTCAAGTACCGCGACCGCATCTTCCTGCTCTACGTGCTGACGCTGGTGCTCCCGCAGGAGGTGCTGGTCGTCCCGCTGTTCATCATGATGAACCAGCTCGGGCTCGTCGACACGTACACGGCTCTGATCATCCCGTTCGCGTTCACCGCGTTCGGCACGTTCCTGCTGCGCCAGTTCTTCCTGACGATCCCGATCGAGTTCGAGGAGGCGGCGCTGATCGACGGCGCCTCCCGCTTCCGCACCCTGTGGTCAGTCCTGCTGCCGCAGCTGACCGCGCCGCTGTCGGTGCTCGGCGTCTTCTCGTTCGTCGGCTACTACAACTCCTACCTGTGGCCGCTGATCATCATCAACAGCCAAGAGCTCGCGACCGTGCCCCTCGGCCTCTCCATGTTCACCGGCGAGCACGGCACCCAGTGGAGCCTGATGATGGCCGCATCCACGATCGCGATCATCCCGTCGCTGATCATCGTCGCGCTGCTGCAGCGCCAGCTGATCAAGGGCGTCGCCCTCGGCGGCTTCGGCGGCCGCTGACCTCCCTGTCCCTCACCAGAAAGCAGAACACCATGAGCCTCGCCCCGCCCGCCGCCCTCACTGCCGTCGACGGCACGATCGTCAGCGCCGAGGCGTGGCTGAGCGACCTGGAGGTGGAGACGGTCCGCACGGACGCGGTGCAGTCGTTTCTGAAGCAGGAAACCATCTTCGTCCGGCTGCGCACGGTCGGCGGGGTCGAGGGCATCGGCTACAGCTACACGATCGGGACCGGCGGCGCCGCCGTCCTCAGCCTCCTGCGCGAGACACTGCTCGACGTCGTGGTCGGGATGGACGTGAACCGCCCGGAGGACGTCTGGCGCGCACTGTTCTCCTCCACACGCGCGACGACCGTCGGCCTCATCACCTCGCTCGCGCTCGCCGCCGTCGACACCGCGGTGTGGGATGCGCGCTGCAAGGCGGCAGGGCTGCCGCTCTGGGTCGCGGCGGGAGGTGCGCAGCCGCGCATCCCGCTGTACGACACCGAGGGAGGCTGGCTGCACTTCAGCACCGACGAGCTGGTCGCGCAGGCGGTCGAGTCGCAGCGGCGCGGGCTCGGCGGCGTGAAGATCAAGGTCGGCAAGCCGCGCGCGCACGAGGACTTCGAGCGGTTGAGCGCCGTCCGCGAGGCCGTCGGGGACAGGATGGACATCATGGTGGATGCGAACCAATCCCTGACCGCTGCCGAGGCCATCCGGCGCGCCGCCCTGTTCGAGAAGCTCGACATCTTCTGGTTCGAGGAGCCGCTCCCCGCGGAGGACGTCGCGGGGCACCGCCGGCTCGCCGAGTCGACGAGCGTGCCGGTCGCGGTCGGGGAGTCGATCTACTCGGTCGGCCACTTCCGCGAGTACCTGCAGTCGGGGGCCGCTTCCATCGTCCAGGTCGACGTCGCCCGCGTCGGCGGCATCACGCCGTGGCTGAAGGTCGCGCATCTCGCCGAGGCGTTCAACGTCGCCGTCGCACCGCACTTCCTGATGGAGCTGCACGTGTCGCTGTGCTGTGCGGTGCCCAACGCGCTCTACCTGGAGCACATCCCGCAGTTGCGCGCGGTGACCCGCTCGGAGATGACGATCCGCGACGGCCACGGCCTAGCGCCGTCGGGACCGGGTCTCGGTATCGAGTGGGATCTGGACGCCGTCGACGATCTGCGGGTCGCCTGATGGGGCCGCAGCGCGCGTTCGGGCGGGGCGGGCTGACCGTCGGTCCGATCGGCTACGGCTCCGCCGCTCTCGGCAACCTCTATCGGCCGCGGCCGGAGGACGAGTGGCCGGGCATCGTCCCCGCCGCCTGGGAGGCCGGCGTCCGCTACTTCGACACGGCGCCGCACTACGGCCTGGGTCTCGCCGAGGAGCGCCTGGGCGAGAGCCTGCGCGCGTTCCCGCGCGACGAGTACGTACTCTCGACCAAGGTGGGTCGGGTCCTCGATCCCAACCCGGACTACCGGCCGGGCGACACCGACATCGCGAACCTGTTCGACGTGCCCGCGACTCTGCGGCGTCGCTTCGACTACTCGCGGGATGGCGTGCTCCGCTCGGTGGAGGACTCGCTGCGGCGTCTCGGTGTCGACCGCATCGACGTGCTCTTCGTCCACGACCCCGACGACCACGAGCGCGAGGCGCTGGAGGGCGCGTTCCCGGCGCTCGACGAGCTGCGGTCGCAGGGCGTCATCCGCTCGTACGGGGCCGGGATGAATCAGACCGCCATGCTCACCCGTTTCGTCCGCGAGACGGACCTCGACATCGTGATGTGCGCGAACCGGTACACGCTGCTCGACCCGTCCGCCGAGGAGGAGCTGCTGCCGGCCGCGCAGGAACGCGGGGTGTCGGTCGCCGTCGCGGCCGTCTTCAACTCCGGCATCCTCGCCACCGACCGGCCCGCGGCCGACGCGACGTTCGTCTACGGCGCGGCGTCGCCGGAGCTCATCGCGCGGGTGAACCGCATCGCCGACGTCGCGGAGCGGCACGGCGTCACGGTGCCGCAGCTCGCGGTGCAGTTCCCGCTGCGGCATCCCGCTGTCTCGACCGTGGTGCTCGGCGCGGACACCCCGGCGCAGATCGAGCGCAACGCCCGGCTGTCCACTCCCCCGGTGTCGGATGCGGTGTGGAAGGAGTTGCGGGAAGGCGGCCTGTTGCCGTGACGATCCTGCATCCTCTATCCTCTCGGTTCCGCGGACGCAGACCTAGGATGTGCACATGACGATCCAATCGGGGGAACATTTCCTGCCGGCGCGGCGGGCGCTGGCCGACGATGTGTACGACGCCGTCCTCGGCCTGTTGATGGACCAGGTGATCGAGCCGGGCAGCCGCGCCAGCATCGACGGCATCGCGCGCCAGCTCAACGTCTCCCCCACCCCGGTCCGCGAGGCGCTGGCGCGTCTCGAATCGGAGGGCCTGGTCGTCAAGAAGGCCCTGAAGGGCTACACCGCGGCGCCCCTGCTCGACAGCGACGGTCTGCGCCAGCTGTTCGAGATGCGCCGGCTGCTCGAGCCGTACGCGACCCGCAACGCGGCGGGCGAGCTGGATGCGGAGACACTGAAGCAGCTGGAGGACCTCTGCGACGCCATGCACCGCAGCGGCCAGGCGGCGCAGACCGGCGGCGACCGCTTCAAGGACTACAAGGACTTCGCCAACCAGGACGCCGAGTTCCACCGCATCATCGCCGAGCACTCGGGCAACGCCCTGCTGGCCGACGCGATCGGGCGCCTCCGCTCGCACATGCACCAGTACCGCATCTACTTCAAGCACGGCGTCGTGGATGAGACGTCGGGCGAGCACGAGGCCGTCCTGGAAGCGCTGCGCAGCGGCAAGCCGGCCTCCGCCGAGAAGGCGATGCTCGACCACATCACCAAGTCGTACGCGCGCATCTCCGCCAGCCTCGCCGAGGCCGAGAAGGCCGGCTAGCGCCCCTCCTCTCCGCGGCTGGCCTTTCTGCTGGCGCTCGTAGGGCTATATCCAATAGGATATTGAGTAACGACGAGCGAGAGGACAACGGCGTGAGCATCGTCACGGGCTTCGAGACCCTGGATGTGCGGTTCGAGACATCCGCCCTGCTGGACGGGTCGGACGCGATGAACCCGGACCCGGACTACTCCGCCGCCTACCTGCGCGTGACGACCGACGCCCCGGACGGCCACGAGGGGCACGCCTTCGTGTTCACCATCGGCCGCGGCAACGACGTCCAGGTCGCCGCCATCGAGGCCATCGCGCATCGTGTCGAAGGCAGGGACGTCGAGGCGATCCTCGACGACCTCGGCGGGTTCTGGCGTGAGTTCGTCCACGACTCGCAGCTGCGCTGGCTCGGCCCCGAGAAGGGCGTCATGCACATGGCCATCGGCGCCGTCGTGAACGCGTTCTGGGATCTCAAGGCCAAGCGCGCGGGCCTTCCCCTCTGGCAGCTGCTCTCCCGCATGTCGCCGGAGGAGCTCGTCTCGGTCGTCGACTTCCGGTACCTCACCGACGCGCTCACCCCCGAGCAGGCGCTCGACCTGCTGCGCGCAGCGGAGCCCGGCCGCGCCGCACGCGAAGCCGAACTGCTCGCCGACGGCTATCCCGGATACACGACGACGCCCGGCTGGCTGGGCTACTCCGACGAGAAGCTGCGGCGCCTGGCGCGCGAGGCCGTCGACGACGGCTTCACGCAGATCAAGCTCAAGGTCGGCGACCGGCTCGATGACGACCTCCGCCGCCTCCGCGTGGCCCGCGACACGGTCGGCCCCGACATCCGGATCGCCATCGACGCCAACCAGCGCTGGGATCGCGACCAGGCCATCGAGTGGATCCGCGCCCTCCAGCCCTTCGACCTCGCCTGGGTCGAAGAGCCCACCAGCCCGGACGACGTCCTCGCCCACGCGGCGATCGCGCGCGCCGTGGCGCCCGTCCCGATCGCGACCGGCGAGCACGGCATGAGCCGGGTGCTGTTCAAGCAGCTGCTGCAGGCGGGCGCCGCATCCATCGTCCAGATCGACTCGACGCGCGTCGCCGGGGTCAACGAGAACATCGCGATCCTGCTGCTCGCCGCGAAGTTCGGCGTGCCGGTCTGCCCGCACGCCGGCGGTGTCGGTCTGTGCGAGGCGGTGCAGCACTTCTCGATGTTCGACTTCGTCGCCGTCTCCGGCAGCCAGGAGGGCCGGATGATCGAGTACACGACGCACCTGCACGAGCACTTCGTCACCCCGGCCGAGGTGACCCGCGGACGTTACCGCGCACCGCTGGCACCGGGCATCGGGATGGAGATGCTCGCCTCATCCCTCCACGAGCACGAGGTCGGTCGCCCATCCCGCGTCGAAGTGCACGTAGTGGCGGCTATCCCGGCGGAATAGCCACCACTACGTGCACGTCGGCGGACGGTGGGGCTGGCTGTCGGCCGGCAGCCCGATCCACAGGTCGTTCGACCACGGCGCGGCGACCGACGCCAGGTAGACGCCGGGCATCGTGGAGGTGACGACTTCAATCGGTTGACGTCACGCTATGAGCGTCAAACGCGTTGACGCAAACGGCCGTTACGAAGTCGTTATCGAGCACCCCGATGCGGGCCTCCGCGCGCCCGCATGCGATCCTGTCTGCGGCAGGAAGGCGGACCGATGACAGACGACAGCAAGCGGCAGAGCGAGATGACCCTCGTGCTGATGCTCGCACTCACCTTCTCGACCGGGATCGTCGACGCGGTCGGTTACCTCGGCCTCGACAAGGTGTTCGCGGGCAACATGACCGGCAACGTGGTGATCCTCGGCATGGCCATCGTGGGCGCCGAAGGGCTGCCGTGGGTCGGGCCCCTGGTCGCGCTGATCGCGTTCATGGCAGGAGCCGTGATAGGCGGGCGGACGCTGCGGCGCGAGACGATCGGCTGGAACACGCGGACGAGCTGGTCGTTCACCGCTGTCGCCGCCGCTCTGGCGGTACTCACCGGCGTCACGATCGCGACCGGCGGCGTCCCGCCGAAGCCGTGGGAGCTCGGCATCACCGTCCTGCTCGCCGCGGCGATGGGGTTCCAGGCCGCGGTCGCCCGGCACCTGGCCGTGAAGGACGTGACGACGGTCGTCGTGACCTCCACCATCACCGGCCTCGCCGCCGACTCGGTGCTCGCCGGGGGCTCCGGCCAGCCGTGGCGCCGGCGCGCGGGCGCGGTCGTGCTCATCGCGCTGGGCGCCCTGGTCGGGGCGCTGCTGCTGCGATTCGGGATCGCCCTACCCCTCGGACTCGCCACGGTGGTGACCGCGGCCGCCGCCGTCGTCGGCCACTTCGCCGCCCACGAGGGGCGCCGCGTGGCGGCCGCGAGGGCGTGACGTCCCGGCTCCCAGCCGCCCGTCGTGCAGTTCGAGGACACGGTCGGCGCGGGCCATCAGCAACGGATCGTGCGTGGTCACGACCGCGGCGATCCCCTGACCGTGGACGAGGTCGACCAGCAGGTCCATGATCGCCCGGCCGGTCACGCTGTCCAGCTGCCCGGTCGGCTCGTCGGCGAACAGGATGCGCGGCTCACCCGCCAACGCCCGCGCGATACCGACGCGCTGCTGCTGACCGCCGGAGAGTTCGGTCGGCCGCTGCCGCGCATGGCCGCCGAGCCCGACGCTGTCGAGCAGCGCCTCCACCCGGGCGTCCCGCTCCGCGGGGGCGACGCCGAGCAGGCGGAGCGGCAGCTCGACGTTCTCCGCCGCGGACAGCACCGGCACGAGCCCGAACGATTGGAAGACGAATCCGGTGCTGCGGCGCCGCAGCTCGACCAGCTGCGCCTCCGACGCCGTCGACAGATCGACACCGTCGAGCACCACGCGACCGCTGCTCGCCCGGTCGAGGCCGCTCAGCACGTTCAGGAGGGTCGTCTTGCCCGAACCTGACGGGCCCTTCACCACGACGAGCTCACCGGGACGGACCGTCAGGCTCGCTTCGGCGAGCGCCGTCACTGTTCCCGCCGCCGTTTCAAAGGTGCGGGTCACCCCCTCCGCCACGAGCAGCGGGACGTCCCGCTCGTCGTCCGGTCGGCCCGGCCGAGTCTCTGCGATCGTCACGGCCGGCCCTCCTCTTCTGCTGCATGCGGCTCCTCTGCGGCATGCGGCCAGACACCCACATGGTCCTGCTCCAGCGCCAGGCGGACGCGGTCGCGCATCCCGAGGGTGGTGAGGTACTCCTGCGGCAGCTGCAGCCGCCCCACCCGGTCGAGCACGGCGTACTCCTCGGCGACGGTGTGCTCGTGGCCCTCCGCGTTGACACCCGTGCGCCGCAGCACCTCGGTCGCGGTGCGCCCGTCGCGGATTTGGACGGTGCGCGCCACATGCTCCGAGACGGTGGGGTCGTGCGTGACGATCAGCGTGGTGACGCCCAGCTCGCGGTTGACCCCGCGCATGGCCTCCAGCACCTCGGCGCTGGTGGCCTCATCCAGTTCGCCCGTCGGTTCGTCGGCGAGCAGCACCCGCGGCTCGTTGGCCAGGGCGACCGCGATCGCGACGCGCTGCTGCTCGCCACCGGACATCTCGGTCGGGCGGCGGTCGGCGCAGTGCCCGACCTCGAGCATCTCCAGCAGCTCGGCCGCGCGCCGGTCGCGGTCGCCGGTTCCGGCGACGGACATCGCGAGGGCTAGGTTCTCGCGGGCGGTCAGATAGCCGAGGAGGTTGCGCGAGGTCTGCTGCCAGACGAATCCGACCGTTCGTCGCCGGTAGTCCACGCGCTCCCGGCTGCGCAGCGCGAGCAGGTCGCGGCCGGCCACGGTCACCGACCCGGCCGTCGGCTTGTCGAGTCCGGAGAGGATGCCGAGCAGCGTCGACTTGCCGGAGCCGGACGCCCCGACGATGGCGACCAAACCGCCGCTCTCGACGCGCAAGGTGAGCCCTTGCAGCGCCTGCACCTCGATGCCGTCGGCCGTGAAGATGCGCACCAGGTCGGTGCAGTCGATGGCTGCGTCGGCAGGGGCGGTCACGGTGGTCATTCTCCTCCTCCGATGCGCAGCACGGCCGCCGCCGAACGGCGACGTGCCGCCGCGAGGGCGACGAGCGTCGCCACGGCGGCGACGACGACGAATCCGGCCAGCGCCGCAGCGACCAGCAGGGGGTCCTGCACGACAGGCGGCTGGACGGGACTGCCGGTGAAGCCCCGCAGATCGAGCGGCTCCAGCACGACGGCGGGCAGCACGAGCCCGACGACGGCTCCGGCGAGGATGCCCACGACGAGCACCGGCCCCAGCTCCCAGGCGAGCACCCCGGCGGTCTGGCGCGAGGTGTATCCGATGGTCCGCAGCGTCGCGACGAGCCGCACCCGCGCCGACGTGTTGATGACCAGCGTGAGAAGAAACGCGGCCACGCAGAGCAGGACGGTCAGCCCGATGGACAGCACGGCCACCAGCTCGGTGCCCGCGACCAACGGGGACGACCGCAGGGCGTCGCGCTCGGCGATCGCGTCGCCGACCACGGCTCCCTCCCCGCCGATCCGGGCGAGTTGGGCGTGGACGCGTGCCGCATCCGCGCCGGGAGCGAGCTTCACCAGCACGGTCTGCGGACGACCCGAGATGTCGCTGGACCCCGGGAGCCCTGCGGAGTCGAGGAAGACCCATTCCGCATCGCGTACGTAGACACCGGGAACGAAGTCGAGCTCCTTCACCCCCAGGTGCACGTTGGTGCCGCCGGTGACGACGAGTGCGCTGGTGATGGGGATCTGACTCGACCAGCCGCCCAGTGCGGCCGCGGTGCGCCCGGGGATGCCGCCCTTCAGGGCGGTGGAGAGCCGCGCCTCGGGCGGCAGGTCCGCCTGCACCGCGTCCAGCCGCCGGGGGTCCACGAGGTAGCCGGAGACATCCGACGACACTCCCCCCGCCGTCAGACGCAGGCCGCCGGCCCACTCCACCGTCGCGGTGCGCTGGACGCCCGAGAGGCCGGCGACCGCATCCACCTGCCGCTGGCTGAGCGTGGATGCGGCGGTGAGCGACAGATCCGCCCCGACCCGGATGCGCGCACCCTCCGCCACTCCGGCGGTCGCCGTGGCCAGCATGCTGACGGAGAAGAGCGCGATGCTCACACCGGCGACGAGGGTGAAGACCGGCCAGAGCAGTCCGGACCGCGATCGGCGCGCCGCCGAGGCGCCGAGGAACGCCACCGGTCCCCGGCCCCGCCGGAAGACGGCCGCGATCCAGCCGATCGGGTACCGGATCACCCGCACGACGACCACGCAGGCGGCGAGCGCCACGAGCACCGGGGTGGCGGCGGTGAGGGGATCGACGTCGAGTCCGGCACTCGGCGATGCGAGGCCGCGTCGGGTGAGCAGCACGACGCTGAGCGCCGCCAGCCCGATCACCACGGTCTCGGCCACCCACGACCAGCGCGACCGCCCGACCGTCTCGACCGTCGGAGACAGCGGGCCCGCAGCCACCACCAGCGCGATCGGGGGCAGCACCGCGCAGAAGCCCGCGAGGGCGACCGGGAGTGCCAGCGGAACGCCGCCGGGCGTCAGCGCGACCGCCGCGATCAGTCCGAGCGCCGCGGCCGGGAGCGACACGAGCAACCCCTGCGCCGCCAGCTCGGTGCGGAGGCGGACCGGGGATGCGCCGCGCGCGGTCATCAGAGCGAGCGCCGGTCGCCGGCGGTCCAGCACCAGGCGGGCCCCCTGCGCGAGAACGGTCAGGGCGACCACCAGGGGCCCGCTGACGAGGATCGTGAACAGGGTCTGAGCCGGCTGCGCGCGGGCCACGAACTCGTCGACCAGCCCCTGCACCGCAGTGGCGATGGCGAGCGGGACGGCCGCGCCGCCCACGGTGGCCGACAGGGGCGATGCCAGGATCCCGCCCAGTGCGCTGCGCACGGCGGGGAGCGTCTCGGAGCTGAACCGCTGCGGCTCGACAGGGAACCAGACGGAGGCGAAGGTCGCGTCGAGGCGCGGTGCGAGCGCGGTCCACATTCCGGGATCGACCCATGCGACCGCCCCGAAGTCCTTGCCGGCGTCGCCCCGGTCGACGAAGTGACCGCGTGCCCGGCTGACGTCGAGATCCCAGAAGTCGGCGGACGCATCCCGTGGCGCGATCGTCCCCGTCAAGCGGAAGGTGAGCACCTCTCCCTGCACGGTCGAGGACTGCCGGTCCTGGCCGACGCGCCAGCCGAGCAGCCGTGCGGCATCGGCTGCGAGCACCACTGGGATCGGCGCAGCCGTCGGTGCCCCGGTCGCTGTCGGCCACGTGCCGTCGACGAGCCGCGCCGTCTTCCGCAGGTCCCGGTAGGCCTCGACGGTGACCGAGTAGCGGCTGTTGCTCTCGGCGCCCGCCGGAGCGGTGGTCGGCAGCTCGTCGCTCCGCGCGGCAGCGTCGCCCGCCGCGGTCACGGCACGGAGCGTCGGCGCCATCCGGTCGCGGACGTTCTCCGCGATGCCGGGCAGACCGTTCCACAGCTGGACCGGATCGACAGCAGGGCCGTTGGAGATCAGGCCGGTGCGGATCGCGGTGGTGAGGTCGCGCCCGCCCGCCCCCGCCTGCTGGAGTTCGTGGCGGAGCTCGCCGCCCAGGATCTCGCTGCTCACGCGGGGCCACGCCGCCAGGGCGGTCGCCGTCACGAGCGCGACGACACCCAGCAGGGCGAGGCCGCCGCCGAACGCGCGGAGCGAGCGGAGGAACAGCCGGAAGTCCGACACAGAGCGCGCGTTCACCGGGTCTCCTCCCGGTAGGCCGTGTCGTGCACCTGCCGGCGCACGGACCGCCCATACGCCCAGACGGCGACGGCGAGAGCAGCGACGAGGGCAACGAGGCCGACGCCCATCCCGAGCGGATCCACGCGCCCCTGCACCGACAGCGTCGACGGCGCTGTCACGACCGAGAGCCGTGCAAGCGTGTTGCCGACGAGCAGCACGACGACCACGCCGCCGGCCAGGCCGAACAGGGCCGCTGCCGCTGAGACGCCGATGACCTCGGCCCGTCGTGTCCACGCCTGCTGCTTCGCCGACAGGCCGACAGCGCGGAGCACGACGACCTCGCCCCGGCGACGGCGCAGCGCGGACGAGATCGCGGCCGCCACCGCGGCGACGGCCAGAAGCGCACAGCCCGCCGCTCCCAGCCAGGTGCTCAGCACCGCCCCGCTGAGGAAGCGCGAGACGAAGTCGCCTTCCGCGGTGGTGACCACCGCATCCCGTCCGGCGACCCGTGCGGCAGCACGCTCGAGGGCGGCCGTGTCCCCACCGGTGGCCCAGATCGACGTCGCCCGCGACACCGAGGGCGTCGTCCGGAGCAACTGCGCGGTCACCGCGGAGTAGTCGGCGAGCACGGTGCGCTCCGCCGTCGTCCCGGGCAGCGCCGGGACGATGCGGGCGACGGTCGCGGTCAGTCCCCCGATCGGGCTGTTCACGTCGATCTGCTGACCCACCCGCAGGGAGTCGTCGGCGGCGAGAGCCGACGTGACGGCGACCCGCAGCGTCGGCTCGGCGTCCGGAACGAAGCGGACCGTCGCTCTCCCCTCCAGCAGGGCGGCGGTCGCGCGTCCGGCTCCGGCGGCTCGGAACGGCGTCTCCGACCCGAACGACGCCGGCGCGAACGTCCACTCACCGGCCGGCTTCGAAGCGACGGGCAGGCCGGTCACGGCGACCGTCACGTCGGTCGCCCCCGCGGACTCGGTCGTGACGTCCACGGCGACGAGGCGCCGTCCGACGTTCTCCGGCAGCTCGATGACGGCGTCGCCGGAGGCGGTCGACCGCGCGGTGATCGGCACGGCCTCGCCGGCTGCCGTCGCCATCCACACCGTCGCCTCTGTCGGTGTCGCGGCGCCGGAAGTCGCGCCCTGTCCCGAGACCGCCGTCACGCGCAGCGCCACCGACCGGGTGTCGGCGGGCAGGTCGGCTCCGGGCAGTCCGGCCCCGTCGGGGAGGGAGGCGGCGAGCGCCCCCGTATCGAGCAGGTATCCGCCCACTGGGACGAGAGCAGAGAGCCGACCGGTGTCCATGACGATCACGGAGGCATCCGTGTCGCCGATGGTGGCGTCCTCGACGAGGGCGGGCGACGACGTGACGCCCTCCCTCTGGAGCCGTTCGGCGCCGGACAGGTCGCTTCCGTCGTTCGGGCTGCCGCCGACACCGAGATCGGCCCGGACCGCTCCCCCGGTGGTCAGCAGGGTGGAGTCACGGAGGAAACCGGAGAACGTGCCCGCGTATCCCGCCGCGAACGTCAACGCGCCGACCGTCAGGACGATGAGGGCGACCGGCCCCGAGAACAGTGCGATCCCGCGACCGACCTGGCGCGCGGGGAGCACACCGGCGACGCCGCGTCCGCGACCCGCGAGCCGCTCGACGGCACCCGCCGCCGGACCGAACAGGGACAGCCCGAGGAGTGCGATGGCGCAGAGCACCGCCGCCGGAGCGATGACGCCGGCCGGGTCGATCCCTCCCCCGCCGCCCGAGGCGGCCGACGAGCTGAACACCACGAAGCGCCACAGGGCGACGCCCGCGACGATGATCGCCAGCACCGCGAGGCCGGCGGAGACGGCGGTCCTGCCGCGCCCCGCCTCGACGGCCCCCGGAGCGTCGGTGAGGGAACGTGCCGACAGCACGGTCGTCAGCGTGGCGGCGGCCAGGGCGGCGACGAGGGCGGCAAGCGGCGGGAGCAGCACATCCACCGCTCCCGGGAGTCCCGCGGAGGGGCCGCCGGTGAGTGAAAGCAGCGTCAACTGGGCGGCAGCGGTGCCCACGATCACCGCGACGAGGGCGACCGCGCCCGACTCCACAGTCGCCGTACGGGCGAGCCACGGGAGGGTCACGCCGCGCGACCGGAGGAGCCGCGTCTCGACGAGGCGCGCGTCGGCCAGCAGACGGCCGAGCAGCACGAGCGCGATCACCGCGCACACGGCGAGCACGCTCAGCGGGATGGGGATGACGGCGCGCAGGGCGACGACCGAACGCTCCATGGCCGACGTCGTCGCGAGCGCCCGCCCGTTCGACGAGAACGGGCTGGCGGCCGCGGTCGAGTCCTCGCTCAGGGCGTCCGCGACGGCGGCGAGCCCGGACTGCAGGCGCGGGAGCTGGGCGGCGGTGACCCGGTCGGCGTCCGGGGTGAGCACCCACTGCACCGACGTGCCGTCGCCCGCTTCGGCCGCCACCGCGTCCGGGACGATCGCTCGGCCGTCCGTTCCGCCGGCACCGCTCCCGAGGCCCAGCCACGCCGGGGACGCCGGGGCGACCGGACTCCAGAGGCCCACCACGGTGACGGTGACCGGCGCGTCCGGGCCGGAGAAGACGACCGTGTCGCCGAGAGCCAGCCGGTGCGTGCGGGCGAACTCGGCGTCGACCGCCGCCTCGCCCGTCGACGGCGTGGAGGTGGATGCGGGCCAGCGTCCCGACGTCAGCCGCACCCGCTCCCGCAGGTCGTCGGAGGCGACCAGCAGGGTCGCGCTGCCGCCGCCCGCCGCACTGACCGACGGCACGAACGCCGTCTGCGCGATCTGCAACGGCACCCCCCGGAACTGGCGCGCCACGACCGACCGGACCGCGGCATCCTGAACCGCCGGATCGGAGCCCTGCGACGCCTGCAGCGCGAGCGAGGTCGCCGCCGCCGGCTCGTGCTGCAGGGTGGCCCGCACCGCTGTGTCCGGAGAACGGAGCGCCAGCCCGGTCATCACCGACACCAGGAACGCGATCACCACGACGACGAGACCGGTGGACACGAGCGTCCCGCGCTGCGCTCGGCTCCGCAGCAGCCAGAACGGGCGGACTCGGCCGAGCCGCCCATCCTCTGCACGCATTGTCCCAACGTAGCGCGAGGGAGGCGCCCGTCCCGGTACCGCGCACGCGGTACTACATTGTGTCGGTGACCACCGCGACGCCGCTGCTGCTCGGCCCGAACCAGCCTCTCGACCGGCCGTACCGGGGTGGTGCAGGCATCGCCCGATTCCGCGGCACACCGCAGCCGAGCCCGTTCACGCCCGAGGACTTCGTCGCATCGACCACCGAGGTCTTCGCGGGCGGCGGCGTGGGTCTCACCGTGCTGCCCGACGGCCGTACACTGCGCGACGCGGTCGCCGCCGACCCCGTGGCCTTCCTCGGCGAGGAGCATGTCGCCCGCTACGGCGCGCGCACGATGCTGCTCGTGAAGCTGCTCGACACCGCCGAGCGGCTGTTCGTCCACTACCACCCGGACGACGCCTTCGCCGCGCGCCACCTGAACAGCCCACTCGGCAAGACGGAGGCGTGGGCGGTCATCGAGGCCGACGCGGGCGCCTCCGCGTTCCTCGGATTCCGCCGTCCTGTGCCGACGGACGAGGTGCGCCTCTGGTGGGACGGCCAGGACGCGGACTCGATGCTCGATGCGATGAACGCGGTCTCGCTGGCCGCCGGTGACACGCTGCTCGTCCCGGCCGGGCTCGCGCACGCGATCGGACCCGGCGTGACCCTCGTCGAGCTGCAGCAGCCCACCGACCTCTCGGTCCTGCTGGAGCGGCGAATGCTCTCCGAGCGCGACGCGCTGCTGGGCCTCGACCTCCAGACCGCGATCGACGGGCTGACCCGGGAGGTCACACCGGAGGAGCGGATCGCCGCCCTGCGGCAGGGGCGCGGGGCGGAGACGCTGTTCCCGGGCGATGCCGATCCGTTCTTCTCGGCGGAGCGCATCCACGTCTCCGGCTCGCGCGAACTCGAGCCCGGGTTCTCCGTGCTCGTCGTGCTCGGCGGAGAGGGGACGCTGGAGACGGAGGACGGGGCGGCCGTGCCGATCGGTCGTGGTGCGACGGTGCTCACCGCGTTCGCCGACGGGCCGATCGGGGTGAGCGGTGACCTGGACCTGATCCGGTGCCGCCCGCCGCGCTGAGTCGCAGCGCGGTCTTCCGGGTGGGCCCGCTGTCGGCGGGCGCGGCTACCCTCGCCTCATGGACACCGTCTGCGCGCTCTGCGGGAGTCGCGCGCATCCCGGCGCGACCCTCCGGCTGTGCCTCACGCACCTGCTGGAGGCGCACGATCTCGTCGACGCCGAATTCGGTGTGACGGACGTGCTGCCGTCGCCGTGCGCGTTCTGCGGTTCGCGGCTGGGCGTCCGGTACCCGTCGGGGTGGCTGTGCGCGGTGTGCGAGTGGAGGGTCGGCGAGCCGCCTCCGGAGGGTCCGGCTGCATCCCGGGTGGATGTGGTCTACTACCTGCGCTTCCGTGACCGCATCAAGATCGGGACGACCGCGAACCCGGCGCAGCGGTTCTCGGCACTCCCCCACGACGAGGTGCTCGCCTTCGAGCGCGGGGACCGGGCCGTCGAGCACCGCCGCCACGAGCAGTTCGCGCATCTGCGCATCCCGGGCACCGAGTGGTTCGAGACCGACCAGACGCTGCTCGCTCACGTGGGTCTCGTCCGCGCCGGCACTGACGACCCGTGGGCCGTGCTCGCGCGCTGGCGCAGCGAGGCCGCGGCCCTCCGCGTCTGACCGACGCTCCCGTCGGCCGCCCGCCTCCGCCGCTCAGTGTCGGAGAAAGTGCCTCAAGACTCCGACGCACCGCGGTACGGATGGAGATCCGAGCGCAGAACCGGCAGGTCACGACCGTAGCCCGCAGGACCCCGAGGCCGACCAACGTCGGACAAAGTGCCCCAAAACTCCGACGCACCGCGGTACGGATGGAGATCCGAGCGCGGGAGCGCCGGATCTCCGACGGGACGGACAGCACGGAGGCCCGGACCCACTCGGGTCCGGGCTCCGTGGAGTGACGCGACGGGTCAGGCGACCTCAAGGCTTTCGCGGCGTCCGTCGCGCGGGGCGACGGACAGCTCCCCCTCGACCTTCGCGGCGAGGCGAGCCATCTCGGCCGCCTCGGCCTCGGCGGAGGACAGCGCGGCGATGTCCACCACCGCGCCAGCGGGATCGACCGTCTCCACGACCGCGGTCGCGACGATCTCCTCAGCCTCCGCCTCGACGCGGCGACGTGCCGCCCGCATCAGGAACGCGGCCACGACGGTCACCGCCCCCGCCGCGAGCGCCAGCACGCCCGCCGTCGTGAAGCCTTCGGTGTAGCCGGACTCCGCGGGCAGCCCGTCCGGAGCGATCGCGCCGGTGACGAGGGCCGTCATCACGGCCGCCCCGACCGCCGACCCGACCGTGCGCAGGTTGGCGTTCATCCCACTCGCGATTCCGGTCTGCGTGGCCGGAACGCTCTGCACCACCACGCTCGTGATGGCCGCGTAGATGAGGCCGAGTCCGATGCCGAACACGCCGGAGGCGGCTGCGACGGCCACGAGCGATCCGTGGAGGTAGGCGAGCGACAGGGCCGCTGCCCCCATGAGCGCAGCGGAGACCACGATCTGCGCGCGGAAGCCGACCCAGCGGGCGAGCGGGCCGCTCAGGAAGCCGGTCACGGCCATGGTCACCAGCATCGGGAGCATCAGCATCCCCGACTCCGCCACGGATGCGCCCAGGCCGTACCCGGTCGAGGTGGGCGTCTGCACGAACCGCGGGAAGAAGGCGAAGATCGCGAACATCGAGGCACCGATGAAGACGGCCGCCGCGTTCATGGACCAGACGCCCGGCTCGCGCATGAGCCGCATGTCGACGAGGGGATGCCGCGAGCGCAGCTCGACGATGATCCAGCCGGCGAGGAGCAGTGCGGCCGCGACGAACAGGCCGATCACGCCCGGCGACGACCAGCCCCACTGCGCGCCCGTGCTCAGCGGCAGGAGGAGCGCGACGAGCCAGCTGGAGAGCAGAACGGCCGCCCACGGGTTCACACCGCCGGTCGCCCGGGTGGGCGACTCGGGGATGAAGATGAGCGCGAGCACGGCGGCGGTCACCGTCAGGGCGACGGGCAGCAGGAACAGACCGCGCCAGCTGAGCGCGTCGGCGAGGGGTCCGGCGAGCACCGTCCCGAGCCCGCTGCCGATGGCGATGATCGAGGCGATGGCGCCGATCGCGGACGGGAGGCGGCGCGCGGGGAACTCGTCGCGGATGATCCCGAAGGCGAGCGGGAACATCGCCCCGCCGAGGCCCTGGATGACGCGACCGGCGATGACGACGCCGATCGACGGCGCGACGGCGGCCACGACGCTTCCGAGAGCGACGGCGAGGAGCGCGAGGACGAGGATGCGGCGCTTGCCGACGAGGTCGCCGACGCGACCGAGCAGGGGCGTCGCGACGGCGGCGGCGATGAGCCACGCGGTCATGGTCCAGGTGACGCCTGCGGTCGTGGTGTGCAGGTCGGACTGGATGACGGGGAGGACGGGGACGACGAGCGACTGGAGCGTCGCGAAGGAACCGACGCTGAGCGCCAGGGTGGCGAAGGTCAGTCCGGGATGGGATCGAGACATTGTCCGGGTTTTCCGTTTCTCGAGGTGTGCCGAAAGGCGTAGAATTGGAGGGAGGCTCCGTTCGGAGGGCTCCTCCGGTTACGTTGATCACATTACCGGAGGGTGCCTCCGCTTCGCAACCTCGAATTTTCGACCCCCGAGGTCCGACCCGAAAGGACAGCTGCCGTGACCGGCACCGAGACCACCGCACCGAGCGTCGCCCGACCGCAGCGGGCGGATGCCCGACGCAACTTCGACGCGCTGCTCGCCGCCGCGCGAGAGGCGTTCGCCGAGCAGGGACCGAACGCCTCGCTCGAGGACATCGCCCGCCGCGCCGGGGTCGGGATCGGGACGCTGTACCGCAACTTCCCCACGCGCGACTCGCTGGTGGAGGCCGTGTACATCGACGAGGTGGCCGCCGTCGTCCGCGCAGCGGAGGAAGCGGGATCGCTCGAGCCGTGGGAGGCCGTCCAGGCCTGGCTCCGCCGTTTCATCGCCTACGTCGGAACCAAGCGGGCACTCATCGAGGGCCTCAACAAGGACTCCCCCGTCCTCCTCAGCTGCCGCACCTCGCTCTACGACGCCGGCGAGCCGCTGGTGCGCCGGGCGCAGCAGACGGGTGAGCTGCGCTCCGACGCGACCATCGGGGATGTGATCCGCATGGTGTCCGGGATCGCCGGCGTCGCCTTCGACGACGACCAGCAGCGCGACCGCGTGCTCGCCATGGCCATCGACGGCCTCCGCCCCCGCTGACCCGGGCGCCCCGCCGGACGGCCCCGTACGCTTAGAGGATGGAGCTGGGCGTCTATGCGGTGATCGCCGTGGCGGTCATCGTCGGCGTGGCCGCGTTCTCGCGCAAACTCGGCATCGCGGCTCCGATCATCCTCGTCATCGTCGGCGTCACCCTGTCGTTCCTGCCCGGCGTGCCCGAGATCGAGGTGCCGCCCGAGATCATCCTCGACGGGCTCCTCCCGCCGATCCTGTACGCCGCAGCGATCAGCGTCCCATTGACCGACTTCCGGCGGAACCTCGCCCCGATCGCCGGACTCTCCGTCGTCCTGGTCGTGATCACGGCCTTCGCCTCCGGTTTCGTCCTGTTCACGATGCTGCCGGACCTCAACCTCGCCGCCGCCATCGCGCTCGGCGCGATCATCAGCCCGCCCGACGCCGTGGCGGCCACGTCGATCGGCCGCAAGCTCGGCCTGCCGCCCCGTCTTCTGACCGTCCTGGAGGGCGAGGGCCTGGTCAACGACGCGACCGCCCTCGTTCTCCTGCGGACGGCCCTCGCGGCTGCGCTCGGGACCCTCGCGACCCCCTGGGCGGGCGTGGTCGACTTCGTGTCCGCCGTACTCATCGCGCTCGTGGTCGGACTGGTCGTCGGCTTCGTCTCGGTCTGGGTGCGGTCGAAGCTCAGCGACCCCGTCCTCGACACGGCGCTCTCCGTGGTGGTCCCGTTCGCCGCCTTCGCGCCGACCGAGGCGCTTCACGGCTCCGGCGTCCTCGCCGTCGTCATCACCGGCCTCTACACCGGCCACGCCGCACCACGTCAGTTCAGCGCCCAGGCGCGGATCAGCGATCAGATCAACTGGCGAACCATCCAGTTCCTGCTCGAGAACGGCGTCTTCCTGCTGATCGGGCTCGAACTGCGAACGCTGGTCGGCGACGTCGAGAACCCCGAGGTGCTGAGCGTGTGGAACGCCGTGGGTCTCGGACTCATCGCGGTGCTGTCGCTCATCATCATCCGCTTCGTGCTGATCGTCCCGCTCATCTTCGGCCTGCGAAGACGCGCGGAGCTCGCCGAACGCTCGGTGCTGCGGGAGTGGCTGATGATCAGCTACTTCCGCGACCATCCCGTCCGCTACCGGTGGCAGGCGCTGCGTAAACAGCGAGCCGAGCAGCGGTACGAGCGGCATCGCACCGACCTCGAGGAGTACCGGCAGGAGGCGATCGACTGGAAGGGGGGCGTCGTCCTCGGCTGGGCCGGGATGCGCGGCGTCGTGACCCTCGCGGCGGCGCAGTCGCTGCCCAGCGAGATCCCGTACCGCCCTCAGCTCATCCTCATCGCCTTCACCGTCGCCTTCGTGAGCCTCGTCGTGCAGGGCGGGACGCTGCCCTGGCTGATCCGGACCCTCGGCCTCCAGGGCGCGGATGCCCGCGAGGACCGCCGGCTGCTCGCGCAGCTCCTCGACGACCTGAGCGAGGCAGGGCTCTCGGTGCTCGACGACCCGGAGACCGCGGCGCAGACGTCGACGCCGATCGATCCGGAGGTCGTCGAGCGGGTGCGGCAGTCGTCGTACCTGCGAGCGGAGTCCGCGTGGGAGCGCACCCTGCTGAGCGATACCCCGCAGGACAGCCGCCCGCACCACGTGTACCGGACGCTGCGGCTCGCCGTCGTCGACGCCGAGCGCGAGCGCCTGCTGCTCGAGCGCTCCCGCGGGTCGTACCCGTCGCGCGTCCTCACCGAGGCGCAGGCGCTGCTCGACCTGGAGGAGACCCGCCTCCGTTCGCGCTCGCGCTAGCAATTCCTGACAGACGTCTGCGAACCCCGGCTCCGGCGTCATGACCGCTCCATCGTTTCGTCTCAAGTGAGTGACACCCGCAGGGGGCGGGAGGAGAGGAGCGTCATGGAACTCACTGTGATTCGCAGCCGCGACCGACGTCGCATGGTCGTCGCCGTCGAGGCCGAGACCGAGGGCGACGCCCTGCGCACGATCAGCAAGGCCATCGGCCCGGTCACCATCGCACACGAGAAACTGCCGACCCGCCGCTCGCGCGGCGAACTCGGGCGGCGCCACGCCCGGGTCATCACGTATTTTTAGTAATTCAAAATGACGGGCTAGGGTCGAGTCATGGACACGGCACGGCTCGAGAGCGCACTGCGCGCGGCCGGCCTCAAGGCGACCCGCGGCCGGGTGGCGGTGCTGGAAGCGCTGACGGACCGACCGCACGCCGATGCGGAGACCGTCTTCCGGACGGTGCTGCCGTCGCTTCCGGGCACGTCGATCCAGAACGTGCACAACGTTCTGGGCGACCTGACCGCGGCGGGACTGCTGCGGCGGATCGAGCCCGCGGGCTCCGCCGCGCTCTACGAGCGACGCACCGGTGACAACCACCACCACGTGGTGTGCACCGGATGCGGTGCGGTCGCCGACGTCGACTGCGTCGTCGGTCACGCGCCCTGCCTACATCCCTCGGATGCGGGCGGCTTCGCGATCGACACGGCCGAGGTCACGTTCTGGGGCCTGTGCCCGTCCTGCCAGGAGCGCGCCACGCGCGCTCAGCAATCCTGAACGCTCAGACTCGCGAGCGCTCACCGACACCGGGAGAACAATGACGGACGACTACACCACGACCCAGACCGGAACCCCGGTCGCCAGCGACGCCCACTCGCTGACGGCTGGACGCGACGGCGTCACCGCGCTGCACGACCGCTACCTCGTCGAGAAGCTCGCCCAGTTCAACCGTGAACGCATCCCCGAGCGCATCGTCCACGCGAAGGGCGGCGGAGCCTTCGGCGAGTTCGTCGTCACCGGCGACGTGACGGCCTACACCAAGGCGGCGGTGTTCCAGCCCGGTACCGCCACCCGCACCCTCCAGCGGTTCTCGTCGGTCGCGGGCGAGCAGGGCTCGCCCGACACCTGGCGCGACGTGCGCGGCTTCTCGGTGAAGTTCTACACGACCGAGGGCAACTACGACATCGTCGGCAACAACACCCCCGTCTTCTTCATCCGCGACGGCATCAAGTTCCCCGACTTCATCCACTCGCAGAAGCGCCTCCCCGGCTCCGGCCTGCGCGACGCCGATATGCAGTGGGACTTCTGGACACTGTCGCCCGAGTCGGCCCACCAGGTCACCTACCTCATGGGCGACCGCGGACTCCCCCGCTCGTGGCGGACCATGCCCGGCTACGGCTCGCACACCTACCAGTGGATCAACGCGGCGGGCGAGCGCTTCTGGGTGAAGTACCACTTCCACTCGCTGCAGGGCAACGAGGAGATCACGGGCGTCGAGGCGGAGCAGCTCGCCGGCGCCGACGCGGACTACTACCGCCGCGACCTGTACGAGGCGATCGAGCGCGGCGACTTCCCGGCGTGGCGCGTGTCGGTCCAGGTCATGCCGTACGAGGACGCCAAGACGTACCGCTTCAACCCGTTCGACCTGACCAAGGTGTGGCCGCACAGCGACTACCCGCTGATCGAGGTCGGAATCCACACCCTCAACGAGAACCCGCAGAACTTCTTCGCGGAAATCGAGCAGGCCGCGTTCTCCCCGGCGAACACTGTCCCCGGCATCGACATCAGCCCCGACAAGATGCTGATGGCCCGCGTGTTCTCCTACCCGGACGCCCAGCGCTACCGCGTCGGCACCAACTACAACGAGCTGCCGGTGAACCGCCCGGTCGCGCCGGTGCACAACTACTCGCAGGACGGCGCGGCGCGGCACGGCTTCAAGCCTGCGGACGCCCCGGTGTACGCGCCCAACTCGTTCGGCGGCCCGTCCGCTCACGCGGACCGCGCGGGCGAGGGCTCGTGGGAGTCCGACGGCGTGCTCGTCCGCTCGGCGGCGACGCTGCACGCGGAGGACGACGACTTCGGCCAGGCCGGCACCCTGTACCGCGAGGTGTTCGACGACGCGGCACGCGCCCGGTTCCTCGACACGATCGCCGGCGCCGTCGGAGGCGTGAAGCGCGAGGACATCCGCGAGCGTGCCATCCAGTACTGGACGAACGTGGACGCATCCCTCGGCCGTGCACTGCGCGACCGCCTCGACTCGGCGGCGCAGACCCCGGACGAGGCTGCGGAGTACGTGGGCGTCGCCGAGTAGGCGCGACCCGTCCACAAACGCGGCACGCCGTCATCCCGCTCGGGATGGCGGCGTGCCGCGTTTCGGAGACCGCTGCTAGAGCGTCGCCTCGATGGTGCGGTCGTAGACCGTGCTCCCGCCGACCCGGATGCGGCCGTCGCCGAGCGGCTCGGTCGCCAGCTGCGACCCCTCGCCCTGCAGGATGCTGAGCGGCCGCCCCAGGCGCGCCGTCAGCGCGATGGCCGCCGCGCCCGTCGCCTCGTCTTCGATGATGCCCATGTCCGGCGCGAACATCCGCGAGCGCAACGTGCCCGCGGCCTCGTCGATCCACGCGTAGGCGTAGTGGTGGCCGGAGGTGAACGCGAACGGGTCGAGCGCATCCACATCCTCCGGCGACTGCAGCTCGAGCCACTCGAAGGTGGGCGCCCACTCGGCGCGGGCGGTGATCCACACGGTGTCGTCGTCGACGGTCGCCTCGACATCTCCGGCGGGCTCCCGCAGCACATCGACCGGGGTCCGCTGATCGGACAGCCACCAGGCCGTGCCGACACTCGGGTGGCCCGCGAACGGCAGCTCCCGCGCCGGGGTGAAGATGCGGATCGTGGCGGCGCGTCCCGCCTCATCCAGCGCATCCACGAACACGGTCTCGCTGAACCCGAGCGCGTTGGCGATGTCCTGCTCGCGGGACGCGGTGGCCGGAGAGCTCGTGATGATGCCGAGCTCGTTGCCGTTACGGCCGCTCTCGTTCGTGAACACGCGAACGACGACTACTTCGATGGTCTCATCCATGGCATCAGCCTGGCAGAAGGCCTCCACTTCGTTAACCCGGCGGGTGCATAATCGCGCCATGACGATCGACGACCGCCAGAACGCCAACGAAGAGGACCTCGCCGTCGAGCACGCCGCCGAGCGGCTCGCCGAACGCTATCCCGAAGTGCCGCGCGAGCGCATCGACGAGCTGGTCGAGAAGCACCACGAAGAGTTCGACGGGGCACCGGTCCGCGACTTCGTGCCTGTCCTGATCGAGCACGACGTCAAGCAGGAGCTGAACGCAGAAGAGCGCGCCGACTGACCGGCGCGCTCTTCCCTGTCATCCCGGTCAGGCCGGGATCAGCGTGTACTTCGTGCTGAGGTACTCGTGGATGCCCTCCAGGCCGCCCTCGCGGCCCAGGCCCGACTGCTTCACACCGCCGAACGGCGCCGCAGCGTTCGACACCAGCCCCGTGTTGAGGCCCATCATCCCGGTGTCGATACGTTCGATCATCCGCTGGCCGCGAGCCAGGTCCTGGGTGAACACGTAGCCGACGAGGCCGTACTCGGTGGAGTTCGCCGCCGCCACCGCCTCGTCTTCGGTCGAGAAGGCGGTGATCGCGAGGATCGGCCCGAAGATCTCCTCGCGGAGGATCTCGCTGCCGGGCTGCACATCCACGATCACGGTCGGCTCGAAGAAGTAACCATCGCCCTGCGGCGCGGAGCCGCCGGTGAGCACCCGGGCTCCGCGTCCGACCGCGTCCTCGACCAGCGCCGACATGGATGCGACGGCGCGGTCGTCGATCAGCGGCCCGATGGTGACGCCCTGCTCGGTGCCGCGGCCGATCCGCAGCGCCTCCACCTTCTCGGTGACCCGGCGGGCGAACTCGTCGGCGACCGACTCGTGCACGATGAACCGGTTCGCGGCGGTGCAGGCCTGGCCGATGTTGCGGAACTTCGCGAGCATCGCGCCCTCGACCGCCTTGTCCAGGTCGGCGTCGCCGAACACGACGAATGGCGCGTTTCCGCCGAGCTCCATCGACGTGCGCAGGACGTTCTGACCGGCCTGGGCGAGCAGCGACCGGCCCACCGGGGTGGAGCCGGTGAACGACAGCTTCCGCAGCCGCGGGTCGGCGATGATCGGCTCGGAGACCGTGCGCGCCGTACTCGTCGGGATGACGTTCACGACGCCGGCGGGCACTCCCGCGTCGGCGAGCAGCTGCGCGAAGAACAGCGTGGTCAGGGGCGTCAGCTCGGCGGGCTTCACCACGACCGTGCAGCCCGCCGCGAGCGCCGGGGCGATCTTCCGGGTGGCCATGGCGAGCGGGAAGTTCCACGGGGTGATCAGGAAACACGGGCCGACAGGGCGCTGCGAGACGACCATGGTGCCCGTCCCCTCGGGGTTCTGACCGAAGCGGCCGGAGATGCGCACCGCCTCTTCCGAGAACCAGCGCAGGAACTCGCCGCCGTAGGTGACCTCGCCGTTCGCCTCGGCGAGCGGCTTGCCCATCTCGAGCGTCATCAGCAGGGCGAAGTCGTCCCGGCGCTCCTGCAGCAGGTCGAAGGCGCGGCGGAGGATCTCGGCGCGGACGCGGGGCGCGGTGGCGGCCCACTCGTCGGCGGCCGCGACCGCCGCATCCAGGGCGCGCATGCCGTCAGAGGGATCGGCGTTGGCGATGCGCTTGATGACGCGTCCGGTGGCCGGGTCCTGCACCTGGATCGGGTCGCGGGAGCCCGCCTCCCAGCGGCCCGCGATGAACAGGCCGTCGGGCACGCGGGCGAGCAGCTCGGCCTCGCGTGCGGTCAGTTCGGCGGTGGTGTCGACGATGGTCATGCGCCCGCCACCGCCTCGGCGACGACGTCCAGCCCCTCGATGAGGAGGTGGTCCGGGATGCTGAGCGGCGGGAGGAAGCGGATAACGTTGCCGTAGGTGCCGCAGGTGAGCAGTACGACACCGGCCGCGTGGGCAGCCGCGGCGACCTTCGCGGTGAGCGCGGCATCCGGCTCACCCGTGGCGGGGTCGACGAGCTCGATGGCGACCATCGCACCGCGGCCGCGGACCTCGGCGACGCGGGCGTCCGCGTCGCGCAGGGCGCCCAGCTTCTCGAACAGGATGTCGCCGATCTGCCGGGCGCGCGCCGCCAGGTCCTCCTGCTCGTAGGTCTCGATGGCCGCGAGCGCGGCGACGCAGGCGAGCGGATTGCCGCCGTAGGTGCCGCCGAGGCCGCCGACCTGCGGGGCGTCCATGATCTCCGCACGGCCGGTGACGGCGGACAGCGGGAGGCCGCCCGCGATCCCCTTCGCGGTGACGATGAGGTCGGGGACGATGCCGAACTGCTCGGACGCGAACATGGTGCCGGTGCGAGCGAAGCCGGTCTGCACCTCATCCGCGATGAAGACGACGCCGTTCGCGTTCGCCCACTGCTGCAGGGCGGGGAGGAAGCCGTCGGCCGGGACGATGAAGCCGCCCTCGCCCTGGATCGGCTCGATGATGAGCGCGGCCAGGTTGGATGCGCCGATCTGCTTCTCGATCATGGTGATGGCGCGGGCGGCCGCCTCGGCGCCGGAGAGGCCGCCGTCGCGGAGCGGGTAGCTGAGCGGTGCGCGGTAGATCTCCGGGGCGAACGGGCCGAAGCCGTTCTTGTACGGCTGGTTCTTGGCGGTGAGGCCCATCGTGAGGTTCGTGCGGCCGTGGTACGCGTGGTCGAACGCGACGACGGCCTGCTTGCCCGTGTAGTGGCGGGCGATCTTGACCGCGTTCTCGACGGCCTCCGCACCCGAGTTGAAGAGGGCGCTGCGCTTGGCGAAGTCGCCGGGCGTCAGCCGGTTGAGCGCCTCGGCCACGTCGACGTACGAGTCGTACGGCGCGACGGTGAAGCAGGTGTGGGTGAAGGCCGCGACCTGGGCCGTGACGGCGTCCACGACGCGCGGGGCGGCGTTGCCCACGCCCGTCACGGCGATGCCGGAACCGAAGTCGATGAGGGAGTTGCCGTCCACATCCACCAGGACGCCGCCTCCCGCTGCGACGGTGTAGACGGGGATGGTGGTGCCGACGCCGGCGGCGACGGCCTGCGCCTTGCGCTCGGCGCGCTTGCGCGACTCGGGGCCGGGGATCGGGGTGACGAGCCGGCGCTCCTGCGGGAGCGAGGGTCCGCCGACGGGGGTGTCGATGGCGGTGTCGAGGATGGTCATGAGTCGAATGTAAGAAGTCGGCGCGAACCGCGACCTGGACGCAACGTACAATCGCAGCGTCAGGGATCGACACCCTGGCAGATGGAGCACGATGCCCGCCACCCTCACCCAGCTGCTCGCGCGCGGCGAGCTGGGCCTGCGCCTGCTGACCCCCGCCGGAGTGGGCGACCCGGATGCGCCGCTGGCGTGGGCGCACAGCTCGGACCTGCCCGACCCGACGCCCTTCCTGTCGCGCGGCCAGGTGCTGCTGGTGACCGAGCCGCCGGAGGACGCCGACCCGTACGTCGGCCGGCTGGCCGAGCACGGCATCGCGGCGCTGGGCTTCGGCACGGAGGTGGTCCGCGACGGGGCGCCGGCAGCGCTCGTCGAGGCGTGCACCCGGTACGGCCTTCCGCTGTTCGAGGTGCCATATCGGACGCCGTTCATCGCCGTGGCGCGGTTCGTGGCGGACCG
This sequence comes from Leifsonia sp. NPDC014704, assembly GCF_043083605.1. Classification (NCBI taxonomy): domain Bacteria; kingdom Bacillati; phylum Actinomycetota; class Actinomycetes; order Micrococcales; family Microbacteriaceae; genus Leifsonia; species Leifsonia sp. NPDC014704. Next base: position 2,123,814 of record NZ_JBIBYW010000001.1, read on the forward strand.
GGTCGCCGCCGATGCGTACGCGCGCAGCACGTGGGCCCTGCGAGCGTCGCGTGCGATCTCGCTCGCGGCGCTGCGGCCCGACGCGCTTGGAGCGGTGCTGTCCGAACTGTCGCGGCAGATCGAGCGGCCGGTGGCGCTCGTCGGGGGCGACGGCGCCGTGGCGCGCAGTTATCCGTCGGGCGCGCTCGACGCACGGGCCCGCAGGGCGCTCGCGGACGCGGCCGATCCGCTGTTGCGGAGCGGCCGGCGCGCGGCGGGCACGGTCGGGACCGACGCCGGACCGTTCGCCCTGCAGACCCTCGGCGCCGCGGGGCGCCTCCGCGGCGTCCTGGCCGTCGGGTCGGACGGACTGGATGCTGCAGCCCAGCAGGTGGTGACCGGAGTCGTCGCCCTTGCCGGGCTGGCGCTCGAGCAGTCGCGGGCGGCCGATGCGGCGCGGGAGCGCCTCCGAACGGCGGTGTGGCGTGCCCTGCTCGCGGGCGATCTGGGGGTCGCCGCCTCCGTCGCCGAGCCGGTGCTGGGGGCGCTCCCCGCGGCACCGCTGCGCCTCGCCGTGCTGACCGGCCCGGCGATCGCCGCCGCGCTCGACTGGCTCGAGGCCAACGCATCCGGCTTCTTCGCCAGGGAGGGCGCGGACCTCCTGGTGCTCGGCGACGACGACGCGGCCTCGGCCATCGCGGTGCGGTTCGACCTGCGCGGCGGCCTGTCGGCTCCGACCGAGCTTGATGCGCTGCCCGCGGCGCTGGAGCAGGCGAACGCAGCACGGGGCCGAGCGGCCGCCGATGACCCCATCCCCTCGTTCGAAGACGTGGCGGGAGCCGGGATGCTGGCGCTGCTTCACACGCCGGACGCCCGCGCGGTGGCGCAGAGCGCTCTCCGGCCGCTGACCGCGGCCGACCCGACGCTGCCGGGCGTGCTGCGCACCTGGCTCGACTCGGACGGCGTGTACGACGTCGCCGCCCGCAAGCTCGGCATCCACCGTCACACCCTGCGGGCGCGCGTCGCCGAGGCGGAGCGCCTGCTTGGTCGCGATCTGACCTCCTTCGCCGCCCGCGCCGACCTGTACGCCGCCCTCCGGGCCTCCGCCTGACCCAAGCCAACAGCTCCTGAGTTTTTCGGTCTCAAGCGCCTCATTCGTGCGAAAAACTCAGGAACTGTTGGCTTGGGTGCATCGTTGGAGAGAATGGGCGGATGAGCACACCCATCTCCGGTACCCACTTCGGCCTCACGGCGGGCGACTACCACGTGACCATCGCGTCGGTCGGCGCCACCCTGCGGACGCTCCAGTTCGACGGACGCGACCTCGTCGTCCCGTTCGAGGCCGACGAGGTGCGACCCGCGTTCCGCGGCGCCACCCTCGCACCCTGGCCGAACCGGGTCGTCGACGGCCGCTACACGTTCGACGGCGTCGAGCAGCAGCTCGCGCTCACCGAGCCGTCCCGCGGCCACGCCCTCCACGGCCTGGCGGCGTGGCTCGACTTCGTCGCCGTCGATCGCGGCGCGGACAGCGTGACGCTCGCGGCGACCATCGAGGCGCAGGCCGGCTACCCGCACCGCGTGGAGGTCACGGTCGCGTTCTCGCTCGACGAGGAGGGCCTTCACACGACGGTGACCGGGACGAACACCGGCCCGACGCGTGCGCCGTGGGGCACCGGCCCTCACCCGTACCTCGTCGCGGGCGACGGGCGCGTCGACGACTGGACCCTGTCCCTCCCCGCCGACCGGGTGCTCACCGTCACCGAGGACCGCCTGATCCCGACCGGCCTGGCCGACGTCGCCACAGAGCAGAACGGCGACTGGGACTTCCGCACACCCCGGACCATCGGCGACACGTTCATCGACCACGCCTTCACCGGCCTGACCCGGTCGGCGGACGGCGCTGCGGTCGTCCGCGTCACGACAGCGGAGGGCACCGGCGTGGAGCTCGCCTGGGGCGAGGACTGCCCGTGGGTCCAGATCCACACGGCCGACCAGCCGGTTCCCGAACTGAATCGCCTGGGACTCGCCGTCGAGCCCATGACGTGCCCGCCGGACGCCTACAACTCGGGCACGGACCTCATCGTGCTGGAACCGGGCGCCTCGGCGACGGCGTCCTGGACCATCCGCGCCGTCTAGCGGGAGGAAGAGAGTGCGCGCGGCCTTCCACGACGGGCCGCGCGCACTGCGATGCTAGGCCGGGCCACCGTCGGTCGGCGCTGTACGCGGTGTCGAACAGGTCACCCCGCGGTCGACAGGTCGTCGGATGCGCTCACAGCGACACCCACGCGAAGCCGTACGGACTGAGGACTCGGCCGTCCCATCCCTCCGTGAGCGGTGCCTCCGGCTGGTCGCCGCAGTCGAAGTGGCGGTCGAGGTCGATCTCGACCGACTCGTCCGACAAGTTGTGCAGGGTGAGGAGCCCGTCCCGGCGCAGGGCGAGGACGGAGGGGGCGCCGATGTCGTGCGCGGTCCATCCGGCTGCGGCCGCCCCCTTCGACCGTCGGAGGTCTGAGATCGTCCGCACGAGGGTCAGCAGCGACGCCGGGTCGTCCTCCTGAGCCCGGACGTTGACCTCCCGGAACCCGTACGGCCCGTCCACCTGCGCCGGCAGGGTGAGCGGCGACTCCTCCGCGCTCGTGAACCCGCCCCACCGGGAGTCGTCCCACTGCATCGTGGTCCGGGCCGCCCCGCGCCCCTCGATGCTCAGGTCGTCGCCGACCCCGAGCTCCTGCCCGGCGAGCAGCAGCGGGACGCCCGGGAGCGCGTACAGCAGGCTCAGCGTCATCCGCACCCGTTGCTCCGGCTGCATCATCGGAGCCCAGCCGCGCCGGATTCCGCGGCCGTAGATCAGCATGGAGGGGTCGGGCGCGAAGTGCTCGAACGCCTCCTTCCGCTCGTCGTCGCTCAACTGCTGAAGGTCGAGCTCATCGGCGTTGTGCACGAAGTTGAGGCGCGCATCGGGCGGGATGGTGTCGTCCAGCCGCCGCAGCGCATCCACGAGCGGCTGCGCCCGGCCGCGCGTGAGCGCGAGGATCAGGGAGTTGTTGAGCGTGAAGTCGATGACCGCCTCGAAGCGGCCGCGTTCGACGAGGGCCGCCATGAGTTCGGGCGACTCGTCCGCCTCGGCGATCAGCGCCACATCCTCCTTCACCTCGCGGAGCCGTGCGCGCAGGCGGTCGAAGAACGAGCCGTCATCGACATCCGTGTCCGGCCGCCCTTTTCCCTGCACGATCAGCAGGGCCGCGTCGATGCGGAAGCCGTCGACGCCGACGCCCAGCCAGTAGCTGAGCACTCGGACGATCTCCTCGAACACGTCCGGGTCCGTCGCGTTCAGGTCCGGCTGGAACGCGTAGAACTGGTGGTGGTAGTACCGGCCGGCCTGGGGCTCGTAGGCCCAGACGGCGTCGTCCTCCCCCGGGAACATGGGATGGTCGCCCGGCTCGACCGAGTCGTCCTCACTCCAGATGAAGAAGCGTCCCGCCGTGGAGTCCGGGGCGTCGACCGCCGCACGGAACCAGCCGTGCCGGTCGGAGGTGTGGTGAAGCACCGCGTCGATGAGGACGCGCATCCCCCGCTCGTGCGCCGCGTCGAGGAAGGCGCGCAGGCTGTCGAGGTCTCCGAACCGCGGGTCGACCGCGAGATGGTCGTCCACGTCGTACCCGTTGTCCCGGCGGGCACTGGGATAGAACGGCAGCAGCCAGATCCAGGTCACACCAAGCGAGGCGACGTAGTCCAGGTGCTCGATCGCCCCCGCGAAGTCGCCGAACCCGTCGCCGTCGCCGTCCGCGAACCGCGACAGGTCGAGCCCGTACACCAGCTCGCCGGGGTCGCCGGCCCAGGCGCCCGCCCAGCCGTCAGTTGTGGCAGCAGTGTTCGTCATGCTCCAGTCATACGCCCTCGCGATCTGGCCGGGCCGCGACCGGCATCACCGGGGCCGCCAGTCGGGCGGCGGCGCCGTGCTCTCACGGATGACGACGGTCGGGCGCTCCGAGGAGAACTTCCGTACCTTGCCGCCCGCGATCACGCCCTCGAGCAGGTCGTAGGCGCGGGAGCCGAGCCCGACGAAGTCCTGGTCCACCGTGGTCAGCGGCGGGCTCCACATCCGGGCGAGCGGATGGTCGTCGAACCCGACGACGCTGACGTCCTGCGGCACGCGCTTGCCCTTCTCGACCAGGCCGCGGATGACTCCCATCGCGATCTCGTCGTTTCCGCAGAACACAGCGGTGACGGACGGGTCGTCGGCGAGCGCGCGGCCGATCTCGCGCCCGGACTCCGGCTCCCAGGTCGCGTCGACCGGCGGGGGGACCGGGGCTCCGTGGGCGGTCAGCGCCCGCTTCCAGCCGGTCGTGCGGCCGTCCTCCTTGCGCGACGGCGGCACGCGCACGTGATGGACGGTCGAGTGGCCGAGCTCCAGGAGGTAGTCGACGACCTCTTCCGCGGCGTCCGCCTCGGCGAGCACCGCCTGGGGAACCCCCGACTCCCGGACGCCGGAGATCGACACGGTCGGGATGGATTTCGGCAGCCGATGAAGCGCCGCCACTCCCGGCGGGTCGAACTTGAGCACGACGACGCCAGCGATCGGCTGATCGAGGACGAGCGACACGGCCCCGTCGACGGTCTCATCGTCGGCGGACTCCACCACGGTGATGCTCACGGTGTAGCCGGCCGCGCGGGCGCGCTCCTCGATGCCACGGATCGTCTCGGCGTACCCGTATCGGGAGGTGTTGCCGGCGATCACGGCGATCAGGCGCGGCTGGCGGGCCACTAAGGCGCGTGCCGCGGCGGAGGGACGGAAGTCGAGCTCCCGGATCGCCTCCATGACGCGTGAGCGCTTCTCGTCGGACACGTACGCGGCGCCGTTGAGGACGCGCGACACCGTCGGGACCGAGACGCCGGCGCGGCGCGCGACGTCGCTGATCACGGGCGGTTTCGGCGCGTTGTTCGGCATCGCCCTCAGCATAGCCAGGCGCCCCGCTCCGTCACTTCACGGCCCCGCTGGTGATGCCCGAGATGATGCGGCGCTGCATCACCGTGAAGGTGATCAGCAGCGGAAGGCTCATCAGGATGATGTAGGCGAAGATCAGGTGCCAGTTCTGCAGGTACAGACCGGCGCTGGCGACCTGGTAGAGGTTCAGCGGGAGGGTGTCGAGCCGTCCTCCGACCACGAACAGCGCGTAGAACACGTCGTTCCAGATGTAGAGGCAGATGAGGATGGTCGCCGTCGCGAGCGTCGGGGTCAGGAGCGGCAGGATGACACGGAAGAACACCTTCACCGGGCCGGCGCCGTCCACGCGCGCCGCCTCTTCGAGCTCGACCGGGATGGTGCGGACGAAACCCGTCACGAAGAAGATGACGGTCGACATGTACATGCCCATGTAGACGCCGATCATCCCGACCGCCGTGCCCGCGAGCCCCAGCTGGCGGAGCAGGAGCACGATGGTCACGACCGCGGGCGGGAGCACGATCCCGCTGACGCCGAGGGCGTACACGAACGAGATCGCGCGCCCGCGCCGTCGGCCCAGGATCCACGACGCCATCGCGCCGAGGAGGAGGACGCCGAACACCGACGGCACCATGATGAGCAGGCTGCCGAAGAAGGCGGGGACCATGCGTCCCTGGTCCAGAACGGTCGCGAAGTTCTGCAGCAGGTGCCAGCTGGTCGGCAGCGCCAGGCTGGGGTTGAGGGCCTCGGCCTGGTCTTTTCCCGCGGTCACGAGGACCAGCCAGAAGGGGATGCCGAGCAGCAGCACGACCAGCAGGATGGCGACGATCGGCTGGACGACGCGCGAGGGCTTCAGGGGCCGGCGGCGACGGCGTGTGGTGGAGGCGAGCGCGCTCACAGCACGTTCTCCCTTCTGCGGAGGAAGTAGATGACCGGGAAGGCCAGGACCGTCACCATGAGGAACAGGGTGAGGCTCATGGTGGTCGCCTGCGCGAACAGTCCCTGCCCGAATGTGCGGAAGATGAAGATGTTGAGCAGCTCCGTCGTGCCGCCCGGGCCGCCTCCCGTCGTCGCCTGGACGATGTCGAAGCCGTTCATCGAGCCGAGCAAGGCGGTCGCGACGTTGAACGTCACGGCGGGCGCGAGGAGGGGGAACCGGATGGTGCGGAACGTCGTCCACCAGCCGGCGCCGTCGAGGCGGGCGGCCTCCAGGATGTCCTCGTTGATGGTCTTGAGACCGGCCAGGTAGATCAGCATGGAGAGGCCCATCCACTTCCACGCGTGGATCAGGGCGACGACGACGATGGTCCACGTGGTGCTGCCGAGCCACGCGATGGACACGTGCTGCCCGGTGACGAAGCCGAGGATCTGGTTGAGCGCGCCCTCGGGCTTCAGCATCGCCTGGAAGATGTAGCCGACGGCGAGCGCCGACATCACGACGGGGACGAAGAAGGCGACGCGCGCGAAGCGGTTGATCGCGGTGTCGCGCTCCAGCACGAGCGCGAGGACCAGGCCGAACACATTCTGGAACACGGCGACGAGGATGGCGTAGACGAGCGTGATCCGCAGGTCGTTCAGCAGGCTGCCGTTGGTGAAGAGGGCGGCGAAGTTGTCGGTGCCGACGAAACCGATGTCGCTGTGGAAGCTGGACCAGTTCGTGAACGCGTACACGAAGTTGAAGATCGTCGGGACGAAGAAGAAGACGATCAGGACGAGGAGCGCGGGCACCAGGAACCAAGCGGGGTGGTCCTGCCGTCGGCGGCCTCGCGGTCGCGGCGCACTCGAGCGGGCCGTCGGCGCGGCCGCGGGGGCGGGCGGGGCGAGTTGGGCGGTCACGGTGTCTGCCTTTCTGCGAGTGGTCGGGAAGCGCCGGGGCGGGGGGGGGGCCCGCCCCGGCGCCCGTCGGCTAGAAGCCCTTGACTCCCTGGGCCTTCGCGAGCTGTGCGAACTGCGCCTGTGTCGCCTCTGCAACCTGGACCGGGGTCTTCGTCCCCTGGATCATGTCGGCGAGGTTTAGGTACAGATCGGGGTTCGCGACGGCGAGCGCCTGCATCGAACCGACCGACCCGTCGAGGGATGCGGCCACATCGGTGAGGGCGGTGGGGACGGTGCTGGGGGTGTCGACGCCTTTGATCAGGGACACGGTCGACTGCGCCTTCACGAAGTCGGCGTACCCGTCTCCGAGCCAGTAGCTGAGGAACTGGCGGGCGGCGGCCTCCCGCTTGCTGTCACCGGTCTTGAAGGCGACGAGGGCGTTCGACTGGTCCGGGATGTACGTGCCGACGTTGCCCTTCGGCGAGATCGGGAAGAAGCCGATCTTCTTGTTCAGCTCCTCGGTGTTGGAGGTGGCCTGCAGCTCGCCGAAGAACGAGTTGACCTGCATCGCCATGGCCGCCTTTCCGCCGAGCAGGGCGTTCCCCTGGTCGACGAACGTCGCGGTCTTGATGTCGGAGTTGAACAGCCCCTGCTGGATCAGCTTCTGATAGGTGTCGATCGCGCCCTGGATGGTCGGGTCGGTGAACTTCTCCTCGTTCTTGTTCACCTTGTCCCAGAGGCCGTCCTTGGCGGCGTCGGCCAGCTGCGCCTGCACCCACCACTGGGTGGCCCACTTGTCGCCGCCCATCTCGTAGAAGGGGTCGACTCCCTTGGCCTTCAACTGCTCGGCCAGGGCGATGAACTCGTCCCAGTTCTTCGGGGTGGTGGTGATCCCGTTCTGCGAGAACACCTCCTTGTTGTAGTAGACGCCGATGACGGCCGGGGTGGTCACCAGGGCGGCGTAGCGCGTGCCGTCGAGCGTGCCCGTCATATCGGCGAGGTTTCCCGTGTAGTTCTTCACCCAGGGAGCGCCTTCGAGCGACTGCAGGTTCTGCGTCGCGTTGAGCGCGGTGAGCTCGGACGCGGTGGGCTGCCAGAAGGCGAGGTCCGGCTTGTCACCCGTCGCGACCTTGGTCTGCACGCCCTGCTCGTACGGGTCGGGGATGGTGACGACCTTCACCTTCGCGCCGGTCAGCTTCTCGAAGCCCGTGATCACGCTCTCGGGGGTCTTGTTCGAGTTCTGCGCGGCCCAGATCGTGAGGTCGACGCCGTCGAGTTTGGTGTCCTGCGCCGGCCACGACGCGCTGCCCGCGCTGCCGCCTCCGGATCCGGGGTCGCTGCACCCCGACAGCACGAGCGCCGCGGCGGCGGCGATGGCCGCGATCGAGGCGGCTCCCTTCCAAGCGATCTTCATTGAACTGCTCTCCTTGAGTGACGTAGCGACGGTAGCGCTACTGGGTTCGGGTCGCGGAATGCGGTGCGGACGCGATGTTCGTCGCGGCCTGGAGGCGGAGGACCCGCGCGCCGACCTCGCCGGTGCGGCTGGTGACGGTGAGTTCTCCTGTCCCCGCGTCCCAGTGGGTCTCCCAGTCGGGAAGGGATCGCGGGAAGACGGTCGAGACCGTGAGCTCGCGTCCGGCGAACGCCGGAAGGGAGAGCCGGGTCTCGGGGGTCGCCGGGTCGCGGTTCCAGACGGCCACCAGGGCGCCGTCGTCGATCGCGAGCCCCAGCGAGGTCCACCCCGCGTCCCAGGTGGGGATGCCGAGCGGCCAGAAGGGGGTGGATGCGGTGAGCTCGCCGCGCAGCTGCTTGGCGACCCCGACCGCGTCGGAGACGAGCGCCAGGCGATCGGCGTCCATGCGCGCCAGATGCCCGGAGACGTAGTAGCGGCCGAGGAGCCCCGTGGCGAGGCAGAAGGCGACCTCCTCCATCGTCATCTCCGGCTGCGGATACGCCCAGCTCGCCGCCTGCTCCGGCAGCATCGCCGCGGGCGCGCTCGCCGCGATCGGCGGGTACTTGAGGAAGTCCTGCTGGTCGGAGGTGGACTGCATCTGCAGCCGGGAGAGCATGGCGTAGTCGGAGCGCATCGCCCCGGAACCGCAGTTCTCGAGCACGAGACCGGGGTGGCGGTCGAGCACACCGTCGAGCCAGTCGAGGTGGGCGCGGTTGTGGGCCAGCAGTCCGGCGCCGACGCTGTCCGCATCCCGATCGGTCCCCGGCCCCGGGTTGATGTTGTAGTCGAGCTTGAAGAAGCCGATCCCGAACTCGTGCACGAGCCGGTCGACGACGGAGTCCAGGTGCTCGCGCGCCGCCGGATGCCGGAGGTCGAGGTGGTAGCGGTGGTGCTCGACGACGCGCTCGCCCTTGCGCTGCAGGAAGGCGCCGTCCGGCAGACGGTCGGCCATCGGGCTGTTCACCCCGATGACCTCGGGCTCGAGCCAGAGGCCGGGCACCATGCCGGCGTCTCGGATGTGGTCGATGACCTCCGAGAGCCCGCCGGGGAAACGTGTGGTGCTCGGCATCCACTCCCCCACGGTGTCCCACCATTCGCCGCTGTCGTCGTACCAGCCGGCGTCGATGCAGAACACCTCGGCGCCGACGCGGGCGGCCGCGTCGATGAGCGGGAGCAGCTTCTCCGTCGTCGGGTCGCCGTTCAGCGTGTTCATGTAGTCGTTGAAGACGACGGGCATCGCGCTGTTGTCGGGATGGGGCCGCCGGTGTGCGCGCCGGTAGGCGGTCAGCTGGCCGATCGCCGAGGTGACGTCGCGGGCGAGAGCCAGGGCGACGGTGACCGTGGTGAACGACTCTCCCGGCCGGAGCTCCTCGCTCCACTGGTGGTCGGTGTCGGTGGGACCGGAGAGGGCGAGGTAGCCGCTCGCGGTGTCCTCCCCCACCTCCCAGCGCCAAGCGCCGTTGTGCTCGATCTGCCAGGCCCAGGCGGCTCCGAGCCGCGTCGACCGCACCGCGGCGACGGGCAGGTGCTTGCCGGTGGACCAGGTGCCGGAGGAGATCACGCTGAACTCTCCGCGCGGATTGTGGTTGGTCAGCTGCTGTTCGAGGCGCGGGAAGCGGACGCCGTTGAGGGGCTCGCGCACCCATCGCCCTTCGCCCAGCCAGTCGCTGAGCGCGTGGTAGACCTCCCACTCGCGGATGCTGCTGCGGCCGTTGCCCCCGAGATAGAGCGCGAGCGATGGGATGGAGCGGAGCACGACGGGCTCGTGACCGTCATTGAGGACGGTGGCGGACGAACGGAGCACCGACAGGCCGTCGGTGAGCTCGAGGAGCAGCTCGATGCGGAGGCCGGTCTGTGCGTGGTCGAGCCGGACCCGCAATGCGGATCCGGTGGCGGTGGCCGCCTCGTCGTGGCCGGCGTAACGGAGGTCGTGCCCGATCGCCGTGTGGACCAGCCGGTCGCTGGCGAGCGAGTGACCCTGGTTGACCGCGAGCACGTCCACCAGCGGGAGCCCAGCGGGCATGTCGAGCCGCAGCCCGTCGTGCTCGACCGCGGCGATTCGGGGCGCGGAGTCGGCCGACCATTCGATCTCGACGGTCAGCTTCTCGGTGCCCCAGCTCAGGCGGTCGGTCATCGGTCTCCTCGTCATCGTGGATGGTGGCGGTCGGTTGCCGCGTCGGTTCATGATAGCGCTATCAGAACGCAGCGCAAGTCTTTTCTGATAGCGCTATCAGCACTGCGATCACTGGCAGACATCGACACTTGCGACCGTTGGCGATATCGCTATCATGATAGCGGTTTCAGAATGGCGCTCCACAGTGGAGACCCGACGCGAGCCCGGAACCGTCCAACCGATCCGTACGAAGGAGTACCGCGTGAACGGAACACATCGCAGGCGCCGCCTGCGCAGCATCCTCCCGCCCTCGATCGCCATCACTGCCGGGCTCGCCCTCGCGGTGAGCGGCCTCTCCGCCCTTCCCGCCGGCGCCGCCGGCGTCGACCACCTCGGTGTCGACTTCTCCCAGACCACCGGCACCTTCCGGGGTGGCGCCACCGGCACGCTCTACGGGCTCGGCGACGACGGGGTTCCGAGCCAGTCCGTCCTGAACGGCGCCCACATCACCAACACGTCGCAGAAGCCGCCCTTCGGTGCTCAGCATCCCAACGGCGATGCACTGCAGGTCGAGTCGTCGTTCTTCGCCGGCGGAGGCCAGGACCTCTACGTCTACGCGCAGGACATGTATCCGGACTGGCCCTACAACGGCGGCACACGGCCGGGCGACGCGAACGGCGACGGGGTCTGGGACTACCTCCCCATCCTCAAGAAAGTCGTCGAGGACGTCGCGACGACGTCGAAGCATCCCGAGAAGTACGTCTTCATCCCGTTCAACGAACCCGACGGCGGCAACTGGTACCCGAACTGGTCGACGCAGAAGGAGCAGTTCCTCGCCGACTGGTCGGCCGCCTACCAGGTGATCCAGGGCGTCTACGCCGAGCACGGCCTCGGGCACGCCCGCGTCGGAGGCCCGGGCGACGCCGTCTGGCGCCCGGACCGGAGCGCCGACATCCTCGCCTACGCCAAGGCCCACTCCGAACTCCCGGACATCTTCATCTGGCACGAGCTCGGCACCTACAACCTCGCCACGTTCCGAGGCCACCACGACGAGTACACCGCACTGCTCCAGCGGCTCGGGATCGCGCCCATCCCTGTCAACATCACCGAGTTCGGGATGCTGCGCGACATGGGCGTGCCCGGCCAGCTCATCCAGTGGATCTCGATGTTCGAGAGCGAGAAGGTCGACGCGCAGACGGCGTACTGGAACTACGCGGGCAACCTCTCCGACAACTCCTCGCGCAACAACGGGGCGAACGGCGGATGGTGGATGTTCAACTGGTACGGCGACCTCGCCGGCTCCACGACCGCGCAGGTCACCCCGCCGAAGCTGAACACGCCGGACTCCCTCCAGGGCCTCGCCGCCATCGACACCGGTGCTCGCACGGCCACCGTGCTGTTCGGCGGAGGATCCTCGGACGTAGCGGTCGATGTGAAGGGACTCGACGCATCCACCTTCGGCTCGACCGTCGACGTGCGCGTCCGCGCCGACCGCCTCAACGGCGCGGAGGGTGCCTCGCTGCAGCCTCCGGTGATCCTGTCGACGACCGCGGAGGTCACGGACGGCCGGCTCTCGGTGACCGTTCCGAACAGTGACCGCTACTCGGCGTACCAGCTGGAGATCACGCCGCGGCTCACCGATCCGCAACCCGTGTCGGCAGACCTGGTGAACAGCACGGAGGCCGAGAACGCGACTCTCGCGAACGCAACCGTCTACACGCAGGACCCGTCGCGCGAGTGGTCCTTCATGGCGTCCGGCGGCAAGGACGTCGGCTCGTTCAACCGCGCCGGCTCCTCCGCGACCTGGAACGTGACCGTGCCGACGACCGGCGACTACCGGCTGTCGGTGCTCAGCGGCACGAACGCGTCGCCCGGGCAGCACGCGCTGTTCGTCGACGGCGCCTTCGGCCAGCTGGTGAAGTACTCCGCCGATCTCGGCTGGGGATACCGCGGGACGGCGGATGCCACGATCCACCTGACCGCGGGCACTCACGCGCTGTCGCTGCGGGCGAGCGTCGACGGGACGACCCTGCTGCCCGGTGCGGACATCACGCTCGACCGGTTCGACCTCCACGATGTCACCTCGGGTGAGCGGGCGACGTACCCGGCCGTCGACGCCCGCCTCTCCGGCGGGGCGACCCTCTCCTGGAAACAGCCGGCCGCGCGGGGCTACGCCTCGGTGACAGGCGACGGCGCCGCCACCTTCTACGCGACCACTGCGGAGACGGGCTACTACGACGTGACGACGCACTTCGCGTCGACGGGTCGCGGGGCGACACCCTCCCTGGTCGCGAACGGCCGGACGGTCGCCCTTCCGGCCTCCACCGGACCGGGCGTCTTCGATGCGACCGTGCGGCTGTTCCTCCCGCAGGGAGTGAACGAGCTCACCGTCCGCGCGGTGGCGGGCACCGTGCTGGTCGGCGAGGTGTCGACGATCCGGAGTGCGGCGCAGAAGGCGTCCGACGCGGATGCGGCTCTCGTCTTCCGCAGCGAGGCCGAGGCTCTGCCCCTGTCCGGCGCGGCGGTCGTGCAGACCGACCCGGCCGGCTCGAACGGATCCGCGGATGCGCAGGGCCTGGTCCGCCATGTCGGCTACCTCGGAAACGGCCCGGCGAACACGCTGACCGTCCCGCGGCCGAGCGGCTTCGCGGCGGGCGACTACCAGCTCGTCATCGGAGCAGCCAACGCCGACAAGTCTGCGGCGATCAACTACAACCCGCAGGTGATCAGCCGTTTCCTGGATGTGACGGAGGCCGGCGGCGCCACCACCCGCGCCGCCTTCCGCCACAACTACTCGTGGAGCAGCTATTGGGACAAGACGGTCCCGGTGACGCTGTCGACCGGCGGCGGCGCGCTCACCCTGGGCAACGCCACGGCGTACGGACCGAACGTCGACACCGTCACACTGGCGAAGTTCGTCGGTGCGGCACCGTCGATCGCGAAGCGGCAGACCGGGCTCGGCGCGAAGTAGCCGGCACCGGGTACGGACGACGGGCGGCGTCGGAGCCTCACGGCTCCGGCGCCGCTCGCGCGAAGTCGATCAGCCGCTGTTGGGCCTCCGCATAGGAGGTGGCCGTCGGGAGGTCGCGGCCGTCCCGCACCGCCGCCGCCACATCCACTGCCGCGTCGATCGCGACCCGGTAGGGCAGGGAGCCGGTGCTGACGCGCCGCACGCCCAGCTCGCCCAGGCGGTCGAGGGTCAGCCCGGGGACGACGAGCACGTTGAGGGGCAGCGGGATGGCCGCGGCCAGCTGCTCGATCGTCGCCGGGTCCGAGACGCCCGGCACGAAGATGCCGTCGGCCCCGGCGTCGGCGTACCGCTTCGCACGCTCGGCGACGGCGTCGACGGTCGCCTCCTCGTGAAACCAATAGGAGTCGACGCGGGCGTTCACGAACACCCCGGGCGCACTCCGCGAGATCGCCGCGATCTTGGCCGCGGAGATGGCGGGGTCGACGAGATGACCGCCGGCGGAGTCCTCCAGGTTCACGCCGGCGACGCCCAGGCCGGCGACGAGGTCCGCGACCTCCTCCGAGTCGTCGCTGAAGCCGTCCTCGATGTCCGCCGAGATGTACACCGGGAGTGCGGTGATCCGGGCGACAAGGGCGAGCGTCGCCTCCCGGCTCGCGCCCTCCGCGTCCGGGCGACCCGACGCAGCGTTCACGCCGAAGCTCGTCGTCCCGATCGCCGGGAAGCCCGCTGCGGCGAAGGCGATCGCCGACCCGACATCCCACGCATTCGGCAGAAGGAGCGGCCGGTCGCCGTCGTGGAGTTTGTGGAACGTCATCGGCTCCCCCTCATGGGACGCGCTGGAGAGCCCTACCGGCCCTCCCCATCACGGGGCGAGGATAGCCCGCTCGTGGCAGCGGCGGCCATCCCCTCCTGCGTAGCCGGGTGCTCTGCCGCCCACGACGCGAGCAGCCGGAGCTTCTGCGCCGACTCCGACCCGGGCTCCGCGGTGTAGACGAGCACGACATGAGAGGACCGCGACGACCCGACCATCGAGCAGCCGACGGACGCGGTCATTCGCGTCTCCGCCGCCTGCATCTGCGGCTCGGACCTGTGGCCCTACCGTGGGACGGACCCGCTGGACGGTCCGACGCCGATGGGCCACGAGTACGTCGGTGTGGTGGAGGAGATCGGCGACGCGGTGACCTCCGTGAAGGTCGGCGACGTCGTGGTCGGATCGTTCTTCGCCTCCGACGGCACCTGCGAGATCTGCCAGGCCGGCTACGAGTCGCACTGCGTCCACCGCGTCCCGATGGGATCGCTGGGCACGCAGGCGGAGCACCTGCGCGTCCCACTGGCCGACGGCACGCTCGTCGTCGTGCCGGGCGAACCCGACGACCGCCAGCTGCGCGGACTGCTCGCCGCCTCCGATGTGCTCGGCACGGGATGGTTCGCCGCCGTCGCCGCAGAGGCCGGGCCGGGCAAGACGGTCGCCGTGGTCGGTGACGGCGCGGTCGGGCTGCTCGGCATCCTCGCCGCCCGGCGGCTCGGTGCGGAGCGGGTCATCGCGATGAGCCGCCACGCCGATCGGCAGGCGCTGGCGCGCCGCTTCGGCGCGACCGACATCGTGGAGGAGCGCGGCGACGCGGGCGTCGAGCGCATCAAGGAGCTCACCGATGGCCTCGGCGCACACTCCACCATCGAGGCGGTCGGCACCCAGGAGTCGATGATGCAGGCCATCCGCGCCACGCGCGCCGGCGGCCACGTCGGCTACGTCGGCGTCTCGCATGACGTCGAGCTTCCCGGCCTGGAGCTGTTCTTCTCCGGTGTCCACCTGCACGGCGGACCGGCTCCCGTGCGGCGCTTCCTCCCGGAGCTGGTCGGGCTGATCATGGACGGTGAGATCGACCCCGGCGCGGTCTTCGACCTCACCCTCCCGCTCGAGGACGCCGCGGAGGGCTACCGGGCGATGGATGAGCGACGCGCCACCAAGGTCCTGCTCACCCTCTGAGCACGAGCGCCGAGGAAGGAACAATATGAACATCGAGCCACGGACCCCCACGGTGAAGAACCCGCCGGAGCAGTTCGCCGGCGACGTCTGGGTCGATCCGATCGCCGGGCCGCACGAGGCCGACCAGCGCATGACGGTCGCCCTCGTACGGTTCGCTCCGGGCGCCCGCACCGCGTGGCACAGCCACGCCCGCGGGCAGTACCTCCGGGTCACCGCCGGTGTCGCCCGGTTCGGCGACCGCGACGGCAACATCATCGAGGTGCATCCCGGCGACACCCTCTACACGCCGCCGGGCCAGGACCACTGGCACGCCGCCGCGCCGGGCTGCTTCATGGAGCACATCGCGATGCTGGAGTCGGCCGACGACCCGGCCGAC
Organism: Leifsonia sp. NPDC014704; assembly: GCF_043083605.1. Classification (NCBI taxonomy): domain Bacteria; kingdom Bacillati; phylum Actinomycetota; class Actinomycetes; order Micrococcales; family Microbacteriaceae; genus Leifsonia; species Leifsonia sp. NPDC014704. Next base: position 2,139,450 of record NZ_JBIBYW010000001.1, read on the forward strand.
ACCACCACGTGGAAAGAGCACATCACCGACGACGAGTACGAGGGGCGGAGCGCATGAGCGACGAGACCACCGGCTGGACCGGCGGGCAGCGCGCCTTCGGCGACTTCGCCCCCGGCCTCGTGCACTACACCGACCGCGTGCTCTTCGACGAGGTGTGGGAGCGTCCGGAGCTCTCGAAGCGCGACCGCAGCCTCGTCACGGTGGCCGCCCTGCTGACCGGCGGCAACGTGGAGCAGCTGCGCTTCCACCTCGCCTTCGCGCGCGACAACGGTGTCACCGAGCAGGAGCTGATCGAGGCGATCACGCACCTCGCGTTCTACGCGGGCTGGCCGAAGGCGATGTCCGCCATGGCGATGGCCAAGGAGGTCTTCGGCGCGGCAGAGGGCTAATCTCGCAGCTTCCCGCCCGGCGGAGATCCGCCCGCTTCCGTCGGAGATCTCGGCGCTCTCGCCCTGAATCTCCATCCGCACCGCGGTGCGTCGGAGATTTGCGGCACTTTCTCCTACGTTGCACCCTCGGCGTTGCCGCGCGGTTTCTCCACAGTTCTCGGCGCCCCGGCGCGAGCCGGCGGCTCCGCTGCGAGGCTGCTTGCATGATCAACCAGCGAACGGGACTACTCCGCCACCCTCACGATCGTCTTGCCGTTCCGCGAGCCCGAGCCCGCGAACGAGGTGGGGGCGCCGTCCAGCTCGACCACGTCGCCGATGAAACTGTGCAACGTGCCCGCCCGCACGCGGGCGACCAGCTGCTCCAGTTCGACGCGGCTCGGCTCCACGACGAAGAACAGTGCCGTGATGTCCGGCCGCTCCGACGGGGGTGGAGCAGCGATCGTGACGAACCGGCCGCCCGGTCGCACCAGGCCCAACGATCGGGCCCCCACCTCGCCGCCGAGCACATCGACGACGAGGTCGACGGGCCATGCCGCAGCCAGCTCTTCCGTGTCGACGAACACGTGGGCGCCCGCCTCTGTCGCACGAGCGCGGTGCCCCGCCCGCCCGGCGCCGACGACGACCGCACCGGCCTCGCGCGCGAGCTGGACGACGAGCGACCCGACGCCGCCCGCGGCTCCGGTGACCAGCACCGTCTGTCCCGCCTGGATGCCGCCGTGCTGGAACAGCGCCTGCCAGGCGGTCAGACCAGAGATCGGGAGGCTCGCCGCGGTCACGAAGTCCACATCAGCCGGCAGCGGGGCCAGGTTCCTGGCCTCCACCGCGACCAACTCGGCCAGCGTGCCGTCACGCGCCCAGTCGGCCAGCCCGAACACGCGCTGACCCACGGTCAGGCCGGTCGTGCCGTACCCGAGTTCGGTCACGACGCCGGCGAGCTCGTGCCCGGGGATGGCCGGGGTGCGGTCGTGGCCGGCCCGGTCCGTCCAGGTGGCCGGCCACTCCAGCTCGCCCGGGGTGAACCCGGCGGCGTGCACGCGGACGATGACATCGTTCTCGGCCGCGTGCGGCGCCGGGCGTTCCTCCACTCTCATTCCCGCGACTCCAGCGGCGGGATCGCTGACGGTGATCGCCTTCATGCCGGAAGGTTACTGCCCCACCGACCGCCTCTTGTTGTAGACGTCGAAGGCGACCGCGGCAAGCAGCACCAGGCCCTTGATGAGCAGCTGGTAGTCGCTGTCGATGCCGAGGATCGACATGCCGTTGTTCAGGACGCCGATGATCAAACCACCGATGATGGCGCCGGTCACCGTGCCGATGCCGCCCGTGACCGCGGCGCCACCGATGAACACGGCGGAGATCGCGTCCAGCTCGAACCCGTTGCCCGCGCTGGGGCTCGCGAGGTTCAGGCCCGCGGTGAACACGAGACCCGCGACGGCCGACAGCACGCCCATGTTGACGAACAGCAGGAAGGTGACCCGCTTGGTCTTGACGCCGGAGAGGGCGGCAGCGGCCAGGTTGCCGCCGATCGCGTAGATGTGGCGGCCGAACACGGAGCGGTTCATGATCGCCGAGTAGCCGACGACCAGCACGGCCAGGATGATCAGCACGATCGGGGTGCCGTTGTAGCTGGCGAGCAGGACCGTCATCACGAGGACCAGGGCGATCAGGAAGACGAGCTTCACCACGAACCACCACAGCGGCTCGTCCTCGAGGTCGTACTTGCGGCGAACCGCGCGCTGGCGGAGAGACGACACGAGGATCGCGATGCTCGCGAGCAGGCCGAGGATCATCGTCAGCGGCTCGTAGCCCGTCGTACCGAACGCCGGAAGGAACCCCGAACCGATCGCCCGGAACTCTTTCGGGAAGAACGAGATCTGCTGGTTGCCCAGAGCGATCTGCGCCGCACCGCGGAATGCGAGCATGCCGGCCAGGGTGACGATGAACGCCGGGATGCCGAAGTAGGCGATCCAGAAGCCCTGCCACGCTCCGACCAGGGCGCCGAGCACCAGGCAGAACACGATCGCGAGCGGCCACGGCAGATGCCATTCGGAGATGAACACACCCGCCATCGCTCCGATGAACGCCACGACGCTTCCCACCGACAGGTCGATGTGGCCGGCGATGATGACCATCACCATGCCGATCGCGAGGATGAGGATGTAGCTGTTCTGCACGATCAGGTTCGACACGTTGATCGGCGCGAGGGTGATGCCTCCTGTCGCGATCTGGAAGAAGATCACGATGGCGATCAGGGTGATGAAGAGCCCGATCTGACGCAGCTGACTGGTCAGGTAGCTGAGGGCTTTCGTGAGCGATTTCATGCGGTGTTCTTCTCGCGTTCCTGGGTCATGAATTGCATGAGGTATTCGGCGGTTGCCTTCTCGCGCGGGACATCGGCGGTGATCCGGCCCTCGCTCAGGGTGTAGATGCGGTCGCAGATGCCGAGCAGCTCGGGCAGTTCGGAGGAGATGACGATGATGCCCTTCCCCTGGTCCGCGAGCCGGTCGATGATCGTGTAGATCTCGTACTTCGCGCCGACGTCGATGCCGCGGGTGGGCTCGTCGAGGATGAGCACATCCGGGTCGGCGTACATCCACTTCGACAGCACGACCTTCTGCTGGTTGCCGCCGGAGAGCTTCCCGGTGAGCGTCAGCACGTTCGGCGTCTTGATGTTCATCGTCCGGCGGTACTCCTCCGCCACCAGCGACTCCCGCTGGTCGTTGACGAACTTGAACCAGTTGACGAGCTTGTCGAGCGCGGCGATGGAGATGTTGCGCTGGATGTTGTCGATCAGGTTGAGCCCGAAGTGCTTGCGGTCCTCGGTCGAGTAGGCGATGCCGTTCGCGATCGCCTTCGACACCGTGCTGACGGAGATCTGCTGCCCGCGCTTGTAGACGCGTCCGCTGATCCCGACCCCGTAGCTGCGGCCGAAGATGCTCATCGCGAGCTCGGTCCGTCCGGCACCCATCAGTCCCGCGATGCCGACGATCTCGCCGGCGCGCACGTGGAAGCTGACGTTGTCCACGACCGTGCGGGTGCGGTCGAGCGGGTGATGGACGGTCCAATCCTCGACCCGCAGCAGCTCCTCGCCGATGTGGGGGACGTGGTCGGGGAAGCGGCTCGCCACATCCCGGCCCACCATCCCCTTGATGATGCGCTCCTCGCTGGTGCCCTCCGTGCCCATCTCGAGCGTCTCGATCGTGCGGCCGTCGCGGATGATCGTCACCCGGTCGGCGATCGCCTTGATCTCGTTGAGCTTGTGACTGATGATGATCGCCGTGATCCCGTGCGACTGGAGCTGACGGATCAGGTCGAGGAGGTGCGCGGAGTCCTCGTCGTTCAACGCGGCCGTCGGCTCGTCGAGGATGAGGATCTTCACCTCCTTCGACAGCGCCTTGGCGATCTCGACCAGCTGCTGCTTGCCGACGCCGATGTCCTTGATCTTGGTGATCGGGTTGTCGTGGAGACCGACCCGGGCGAGCAGCTTGGCCGCCTCCAGGTTCGTCTCGTTCCAGTCGATGAACCCGCGCTTCTGCCGCTCGTTGCCGAGATAGATGTTCTCGGCGATCGACAGGTACGGCGACAGCGCCAGCTCCTGGTGGATGATGACGATGCCGGCCGCTTCGGAGTCGTTGATCGACCGGAACTCGACCGGTTCGCCGTTCATGACGATCTCGCCCTCGAAGGTCCCGTGCGGGTACACCCCCGACAGCACCTTCATGAGCGTGGACTTGCCTGCGCCGTTCTCGCCGCAGATCGCGTGGACGGATCCCTCCTCGACGCTGATCGAGACATCCTGCAGCGCCTTGACGCCGGGGAAGGACTTCGAGATGTTTCGCATCTCGAGAATCGTGTTGGCCATGGTCTCCCTTGCTTGGCGAATGTGGCCCGGGCCGGCGGCGTTGTCACCGACCGGCCCGGACCGTCAGGCCGGACCTACTGAAGGTCGGACTCTTTGTAGTAACCGCTGTCGACCAGGATCTCCTTGTAGTTCTCCTTGGTGACGACGACCGGCTGGAACAGGTAGCTCGGGACGACCTTGACCTTGTTGTCGTAGCTCTTGGTGTCGTTCACCTCGGGCTTCTTGCCGGAGAGCAGGTCGTTCGCCATCTTGGCGGCCTCGTTCGCCAGCTTGCGGGTGTCCTTGTAGATCGTCGAGTACTGCGTCCCCGCGATGATCTGCTTCACACTGGCGACCTCGGCGTCCTGACCGGTGATGATCGGGAGCTTCTTGCCGCCCGACCCGTAGCCGGCGCCCTCGAGCGCGCTCAGGATGCCGTCGGAGAGTCCGTCGTACGGCGAGAGCACGCCCTGCACCGCGGTGCCGGTGGAGTACGACTTGGCGATGAGGTCCTGCATGCGCGCCTTGGCCGTCGCCGGGTCCCAGCGCAGGATGGCGACCTGGTTGAAGTTGGTCTGCCCGCTCTTGACGACCAGGGTGCCGTCGGCGATGTACGGCTTCAGGGTGTCCATCGCACCGTTGTAGAAGAAGGTCGCGTTGTTGTCGTCGGGGCTTCCGGCGAAGACCTCGATGTTGAACGGGCCCTTCTGGCCGGTCGGCTTGCCGTCCTTGTCGATGACGCCGAGTCCGGTGAGAAGCGAGTTGGCCTGGTAGACGCCGACCTTGTAGTTGTCGAACGACACGTAGTAGTCGACGTTCTTGTCACCGGTGAGCAGTCGGTCGTAGGAGATGACCTTGATGCCCGCCTTGGCGGCCGCGTCGAGCTGGTCGGTGAGCGATCCACCGTCGATGGAGGCGATGATGAGCACCTTGGCGCCCTTGGTGATCATCGTGTTGACCTGCTGCACCTGGGTCGGGATGTCGTTGTTGGCGTACTCGAGGTCGACCTTGTAGCCGTTCTTCTGCAGGTCCGACTTGACCGCATTGCCGTCCGCGATCCAGCGCTCGGACACCTTCGTCGGCATCGCGACGCCGACCAGCGCGCCCTTGTTGTCGGTGCTCGACCCTGTTCCGCCGCCGCGGCCTCCGGTGCACGCGGCGAGCGCGACGGCGATGCCGAGCGCGGCCGCAGCGAGTGCGACTTTCCTGAACTTCACTGTGATTCCTTTCGAGCGGTGAGGCGACCCGTGCGCCCACTGCGCACGAGCTCGCCGAGCTCGGAACTGTCACGCGCCCCCGTCGCAGCGTGCGACCGGGAGCTGCAGGAACGGCCGCTGCTGTGCGGTCCGATTACTGCTGTCATGTGCGACTCCCTCGTCGTATGCTGGTCCGTACGCGATATATGTGACCGGTCCCAGAACGGGTTAGACGTTATGACCTGAGCCGGGCGTCAGTCAAGTGGTCCGCGAAAAAATATGATGGAAAACGTTCACCGAGCGTGGCAGCGCTGCCGCTCTCGCCGACGAGACAGGATGCATGGACAAGCACCCACCCGACGAGCAGCGCGCGCTCTCCATCCGGGACATCGCCCGGCTGGCCGGTGTGTCGCGCCAGACGGTCTCGCGGGTGCTCAACGGCGAGCGCTACATCAAGCCGTCGACCGAAGCGCAGGTGCGAAAGGTCATCGAGGAGCACTCCTGGCGGCCGAACAGCGCCGCGCGGGCCCTGGCGACATCCCGCTCGAAGACGATCGGGCTGTTGGTCTCCGCCCGGTCGCACTACGGACCGTTCAGCGCGGCCGCGGCGATCGACGAGGCGGCCCGCGCTCGCGGCTACGCCATCCTCTCGGCCACCCTCGCCCGTGAAGACGATGCGGCCATCTCGGAGGCGCTCGATGCGTTCTCGGCGCAGGGGGTGGATGGCGTGGTCGTGATCGCGCCGCAGCAGCGCGCCCACGAGGCTCTGCAGCGGGTGGCAGTGCGCGTGCCGTTCGTGAGCATGCACTGGAAGGACGACAGCGACGGCCGGGTGGCGGCCTTCGACCAGGAAGCCGGCGCGCGTCTGGCTACACGGCACCTGATCGAACTCGGGCACACGCGCATCCGGCACCTCGCGGGCCCGCAGGACTGGAACGAGGCGGAGGATCGCATGAACGGCTTCCTCGCCGAGCTCTCCGACCACGATCTGCCGGCGACCGCGCCGGTCCTGGGCGACTGGACGGCCGACCTGGGCTATGAGGTCGGTCTCAAGCTGCTCGACCATCCCGACTTCACCGCGGTGTTCGCCTCCAACGACCAGATGGCGCTCGGCCTCATGCACGCCGCCGCCGACCTCGGGCTCTCCATCCCGGGCGACCTCAGCATCGTCGGTTTCGACGACATCCCGGAGGCGAAGCACTTCGCGCCGCCGTTGACCACGATCCGGCAGGACTTCGCCTGGCTCGGGGCGCACGCGATCGACGTGTTGATCACCCAGCTCGAAGGAGGGGACCCGACGGCGATCGCGGCGGAGTACCCGATCCCCCAACTGGTGGTCCGGCAAAGCACCGCGCCGCCCCGCGTGCCCGGCTGACGCGGAATCGGCGTAGCGTAGCGGGAGTGCGAGAGTTCGTAGCGCCGCCGACGGCGCAGGCGGGTGCGCCCGCAGGTGCGCCCAATCATCCGCGCGCGCTGGCCGCCGCAGCGCTGGCGGCTCTGGGCGTCGTGTTCGGCGACATCGGCACCAGCCCGCTGTACGCATTGAAGACGGTGTTCCTCCTCGACGGAGGTGCCGTACGGCCGAATCAGGATGACGTCTTCGGCGTGATCTCGCTGATGTTCTGGAGCATCACGATCATCGTCTCGATCAAGTACCTGGGCATCCTGATGCGCGCCGACAACGACGGCGAAGGCGGCGTGATGGCACTGGCCGCCTTGGCGCAGCGGCTCTACGCGAGCCGGGCGGGCAAAGCCGGGATCCTGCTCGTGATCGGCATCGTCGGGGTCTCGCTGTTCTACGGCGACTCGATCATCACGCCGGCGATCTCGGTGCTGTCGGCCGTTGAAGGTCTGCACGTCACCATCCCCGCGATCTCGCACCTGGTCATCCCGATCGCCGCGGTGATCATCGTCGTGCTGTTCGCGGTGCAGCGGTACGGGACCGGCAAGGTCGGCGTGCTGTTCGGGCCGGTCATGGTGCTCTGGTTCATCGTGATGGCGGTGGCCGGCGTCGTGATGGTGGTGCAGTATCCGGCCGTCCTCCTCGGGCTGTCGCCCACCTACGCCGTCGTCTTCATCGTCTCCCACCCGACCATCTCGTTCATCGCCCTGGGGGCGGTGGTGCTCGTGATCACCGGCGCGGAAGCCCTCTACGCCGACATGGGCCATTTCGGCCGCTCCCCCATCCGCCGGGCCTGGTTCGTGCTCGTCTTCCCCGCGCTGACGCTCAACTACCTGGGACAGGCCGCGCTGATCCTGCACGACCCCGCCGCGCGAAGCAACCCGTTCTTCCTGCTCTTCCCCGAGTGGAGCAGGCTGCCCGTCGTCATCCTGGCCACGGCCGCCACCGTGATCGCGAGCCAGGCCGTCATCTCGGGCGCCTACTCGCTGTCGCGGCAGGCCGTCCAGCTCGGACTGCTGCCGCCGCTCACGATCCGGCAGACGTCGGAGCGCGAAGGCGGGCAGATCTACCTGCCGGCGGTCAACATCCTGCTGTTCCTCGGCGTGATGGCGGTCATGCTCGCCTTCGGGTCGTCCGACCGGCTGTCCACCGCGTACGGCATCTCGGTGACTGGAGCCCTGGTCGTCGACACCCTGCTGCTGCTCTTGGTCGCCCGGCCGTTGTGGAACTGGGCGCCCTGGAAGATCGTGCTCGCCGCCGTCGCGTTCGGCGGTCTCGAGCTCGCGTTCCTCGCCGGCAACCTCTCGAAGATCATCAACGGCGGGTGGGTGCCGCTGCTCATCGCGGCGGCCGTCATCCTGGTCATGACGACGTGGCGTCGCGGACGCCAGCTGGTGCAGCAGGACCGCAAGCGCAAGGAGGGGTCGCTCTCCGAGTTCATCGACAACCTGCGGGAGCAGAACCTGCCCCGGGTTCCCGGCGTCGCCGTCTTCCCGCACCCCAACAAGGACACGACCCCGCTTGCTCTGCGGGCGAACGTCAAGCACAACCACGTCCTGCATGAGCACGTGATCATCGTCTCGATCAGCACCGCGCAGGTGCCGCACGTGCCGACCTCGGAGGCGTTCACGTACGACGACCTCGGGTACGCCGACGACGGCATCGAGCACCTCAGCATCCGGTTCGGCTTCTCGGACAAGCCGGACATCCCCCGCGCGCTGCGTGCCGCCTGCCGGGCGGGGGCACTGCCCCTCGATCCCTCCGACTTCCCGCGTGCGTCGTACTTCATCTCGCGCGGCGCCATCCGCACCACGCGGACGAAGGGCATGGTGCCGTGGCGGCGGTCGCTGTTCGTGGCGCTGGCGCACAACGCCGCCGATCCTGCCGCCCGTTTCGGCCTGCCGCCGCTCCGGACGGTGACGATGGGCAGCGACGTCGAGATCTGAGCCGCGATTCGTGCCGAATGTGCGCTTCGCGCCCGCGAAAGCGCACATTCGGCAGGAATGTGCGGGCGGTGTTACGCCGCGGCCACGGAACGCGACTCGGCGAGACCCTGCGCCAGCGGCGTGGTCGGGTGGCCGATCAGGTCGGCCAGCGTGCTGCGGGCGTCGGCGAGCTCGCCGTCGCGGATGTTGCCGTCGAGCGCGACGACGAAGCCGGCCGTGCCCTCGTCGAGTCCCGCCTCCGTGAGGATGCGCGTGTGCTCCTCCGGCGAGACCGACCGGTAGACGACGTCGCGGCCCACCAGCTCACCGAGGACGGATGCCAGCTCGTTGAACGTCCACGCGGTGTCGCCGCTCAGCTCGTAGACCGCATCCTCGTGGCCGGGGGTCGTCAGCACGACGGCGGCGGCCTCGGCGTAGTCCTTGCGGGAGGCACTTGCCACCCGTCCGTCGCCGGCGCTGCCGACGATCTCTCCGGTCGCGGCCGCCTGGTCGATGAGGCCGGTGTAGTTCTCGGTGTACCAGTTGTTGCGGAGGATCGTCACGGGCAGCGACGACGCGGTGAGGAGCTCCTCGGTCACCTTGTGCTCCGGCGCCAGCACGAGCGCTCCATCCGTCGCGTGCGGTGCGCTCGTGTAGACGAGTCGGCCGACACCCGCGGCCTCGGCGGCCTCGATGGCGTTGCGGTGCTGCTGCACCCGCTTGCCCACCTCGGAACCGGAGACCAACAGGACGGCGTCCGCTCCGGCGAAGGCTTCCGTGAGCGTCTCGGGCTTCTCGAAGTCGATGACGGCGGTCTGGACGCCCAGCGCGGCGAGCGGAGCGAGCCGCTCGGCGGAACGGCCGGCCGCGCGGATGGCGGAGGCGGTGACGCCGCGGGCGAGGAGGGAGTCGACGGTGAGACGGCCGAGGTGGCCGGTGGCGCCGGTGACGACGATGGTCATGATGGGGTTCCTTTCGATCGGACATCGGAGGCAACCCCTCCCCTCGCCCATTACTTCCCTGTCGCAGGTACCCACTTTTTGGTAAGTTACTGACGTGGACACCAGTCTTGCGTCACTCAACGGCTTCGGCTTCACCGACGGGGTGCTCCCGTCGGCGTGCCCGACCCGGATCGTCCTCAACCACGTCACCAGCACCTGGGGTGTGCTGGTGCTCGTGGCGCTCTCGCAGAGCGACCTCCGCTGGGGCGAGCTGCGCCGCACGGTCCAGGGCATCAGCGAGAAGATGCTGGCGCAGACGCTCCGCACCCTGGAGGCCGACGGCTTCGTGCTCCGTACGGCTCAGCCGACCATCCCGCCGCGGGTGGACTACAGCCTCACCGCCCGCGGGCACGAGCTGACCGAGCACCTGCTGCCCCTGATGTCGTGGATCGCGGCGAACGCCGACGACATCCTCGCCGACGAGGAAGCCGAGCAGCCACAGCAGGCCTGATCCCGGCCGCTCTCGGTACCGTCAGCGGGCGCGCAGCCGCTGCGTGATGAACAACGCTGCCCGGTCGACGGCTTCGTCCGCCTCATCGAGCATCCCCACGAAGGCCGGGAACACGTGGGGGACGTCCGCGACCACATCGAGGATCACGTCGACGTCCGCCTCCCGCGCCCGGTCGGCGAGCCGCACGGAGTCGTCGAGCAGCAGCTCGTTGGTGCCGACCTGCAGCAGCATCGGCGGGAACCCGCTCAGGTCGCCGAGGACCGCCGGGGCGAGCAGCGGCTGATGCGGATCCTGACCGTCGAGGTAGAGCTCGCCGGTGCGACTCATCCCTTCGGCGGTGAAGAAGGGATCGGTCCCCTCCTTCGTCGTCATCGACTCGCCGGAGCGCGTGTGGTCGAGCCCTGGCGAGAAGGCGACGATGCCCGCGGGGACCGGGAGACCCGCATCCCGCGCCGCGAGGGTCGTCGTGACCGCCAGCCCTCCGCCCGCAGAGTCGCCGGCGAGCACGATCGACGCGGCGTCGGTGCCGTCGTCCAGCAGGGCCCGGTAGGCGGCCAGACAGTCGTCGATCGCGGCGGGGAAGGGGTGTTCGGGTGCGAGCCGGTAGTCGAGCGAGAGCGCCCGCACCCCGGTCCGCTCGACCAGATGCGCCGTCAGAGCCATCGCCGTCTCGGGCGAACCGAGCGAGAACGAGCCTCCGTGGAAGTAGAGGATCGTGCCGGGGCGCCGGTCGGTGGACGGCTCCACGAGAACCGCCGGTCGGCCGGCCACCTCGGTAGGGGTCTGGCGGACGGAGGAGGGGATGGGGAACTGGCTCATCAGCCGGGCGAAGCCCTCTCGCATGCTCTTGACCGAGACCGGTCCGTCCGGCTGCGGCGCCTCGCGCAGCTGCCGGTCGAGTGCTCGTCGCTGTTCCCTGCTCATGTTCTCTCCTCGTCTCCGATTACTTGCCGCGGCAAGTATCTCGTAGACTGTATGCCGTGGCAACTAAAAGTGCAACCGACGGCCTCGTCCGGCTGTTCGACGACCTGGTCCGGTGCGAGACGCGGCTGTACAACGCGATCGGCGAGACACTGCGCCGAGAGCACGGCATCGCCACCTCGCAATACGAGTTCCTCCGCTACTTCCGCGACCACCCCGGCTCCCGCATCGCGGATGTCGCCACGAACTTCGCCGCGGGGATCGGCGCGATCAGCAAAGGTGTCGACCGGCTCGAAGCCCGCGGCTGGGTCACCCGCCATCCGAATCCCGCAGACGGCCGCTCCTCCCTGGTCAGCCTCACACCCGCGGGCGCGGACCTCGTCGCCGAAGCCGAGAGCACGTTCCGCGAGCGCCTCGCCGAACTCGTGTCCCCCGTGGTGACGCCGTCGGACATCGATGCGATGGGCCCGCCCCTCGCGCGGCTGCGCACCGCGCTGGAGAGCAGCCGAGCCGGACTGCCCGTCGGCTAGGCGGCCCCGTCTCCCGCTAGGGTGACCCCGTGACCAGCCAGAGCCTCGACCACCTGCGCACGTTCGTGACGGTGTGGCGGACCGGCTCGCTGACGGGCGCCGCCGACCTGCTGGGCATTTCGCAGCCGACCGTCTCCGCGCACATCCATGCGCTGGAGCGGTCACTCGGGTACGCCGTGTTCACCCGAGGGCCGGCCGGCGTCTCGGCCACGCCCAAAGGCACCGAGTTGGCCCGCGAGGTGGCCGCGCATCTCGATGCGATCGAGGATGCCACCGCCGGTCCGGGCGCGCCCGCTCCGCTGCGCCGATCGGTGCACATCGGCGGCGCTGCCGACATCCTCTCGCTCCTCGTCCTGCCGCGCATCGCCGAGGCTCGGGACGAGGTTGATGCGACCCTGCGGTTCGTGTTCGGCCTCGCCGACGACCTGCTCGACCAGCTGGCCGCCCGATCCCTCGACATCGTCGTGAGCGCGGTGCCCCCGCGCCGCCGCGGCATCACCAGCGTTCCCGTGTACGACGAGGAGTTCGTGCTCGTGGCCGCGCCGCGCTGGACGGGCGCGATCCTCGACGAGGTGCCCGTGGTCGCCTACGCCGAGAACCTGCCGATCATCCGGCGCTACTGGCGCAGCGAGTTCGGGAAGCGGCCGGAACCCGCGACGATCGCGGCGATCATCCCGGATCTCCGTGGCATCCGCTCGGCCGTGCTCGCCGGCGCCGGCCTCTCCGTCCTCCCCCGCTACCTCGTGGAGGGCGATCTGGCCGAGGGCGCGCTGGTCGCCCTCCACTCCCCCGAGGTACCGCCGCTCAACACGCTGTACCTGGCGACGCGCGGTCGCGAATGGGAGCGGGATGCGCAGCTGGGCGCCGCGGCGGAGTTCCTCCGCCGCTGTCTGCGCTGACCGTCCCAAGATTTCCGATGCCCGGGTGCGGTCGCACCGATCGGGAGGGACCGCGGCGGGCCGCCACAATCGGGGAGTCGAAAGGACCCCCATGTCGAACATCCTGATGGTCGTGACCGCGGCCGACTCCCTGACCCTCGCGGACGGCTCCGCGCATGCCACCGGTTTCTGGGCCGAAGAGCTCGTCGTCGCACACCGCGACCTGACGGCTGCGGGGCACACGATCACCATCGCGACGCCCGGCGGCCGCATCCCGACCGTCGACCCCGGTTCGCTCACGGTCGAGATCGTCGGCGACGAGGCGAAGGTCGACGACTTCCGCGCCTACCTCTCCCGGATCGCCGACGACCTGGCGCATCCTCTCGCGCTCGACTCGGCGGTCGCCGCCGACTACGACGCGGTCGTGCTGCCGGGCGGCCACGGCCCGATGGCCGACTTGGCGTTCGATGCCGCGCTCGGCTCCCTGCTGACCGAGGCGGACGCGCGCGGGACGGTGATCGCGCCCTTCTGCCACGGACCCGCCGGCCTGCTCAGCGCCGTCGACGCCTCCGGCGCGTTCACCTTCGCCGGCCGTCGGCTGACGGTCTTCACGGACGAGGAGGAGCGCACCGGCGGTCTGGGCGAGAATACGCCCTGGTTCGTCGCGTCGACCCTGCGCGAGCGCGGTGTGCTCGTCGAGGACGGCGACGCGTGGACCTCGCACGTCGTGCGGGACGGCAATCTGATCAGCGGCCAGAACCCGCAGTCGAGCGAGGCGGTCGCGAAGGCGCTGGTGGAGGCGCTCGCCTCCTGACACGCGCATACGGACACGCGCATCCTGACGGCGCGGTACCGCGGGTGCAGCGCATCCGCGGTAGCGTTGCTCCGCACCCCCGCCGATCAGGAGCCTGCCGCATGACCTTCGTCGCCGATCCCGCCCGCTACGACTCGATGCCCTACCGGCGTGCCGGCCGCAGCGGGCTGCTGCTGCCCCCGCTGTCGCTGGGGCTCTGGCAGAACTTCGGGAGCACCCGATCCTTCGAGACGCAGCGCGCGATCGTGCTCCGGGCCTTCGATGCCGGGATCACGCACTTCGACCTGGCGAACAACTACGGCCCTCCCCCCGGCGCCGCCGAGGAGGTGTTCGGCCGCATCCTCGCCACCGATCTGAAGGCCCACCGGGACGAGATCGTCGTCTCCACCAAAGCCGGTTACCTGATGTGGCCCGGCCCGTACGGCGACCACGGATCGCGCAAGTACCTCCTGTCTTCCCTCGACCAGAGCCTCGCGCGCCTCGGCCTCGACTATGTGGACGTCTTCTACCACCACCGGCCCGACCTCGAGACGCCGCTCGAGGAGTCGATGGGCGCCCTCACCACTGCCGTCGAGCGGGGCAAAGCGCTCTACCCCGCGATCTCGAACTACGGCGCAGAACGCACCACGGATGCGGCCGCCCTGCTGGCCGGCTCCGGCACGCCGCTGCTGCTGCACCAGCCGCGCTACTCCCTCTTCGACCGCTCGCCCGAAGACGGCGTGCTGCATGCGGTGGAGCAGGCGGGCGCCGCGGCCATCGTGTTCTCGCCGCTCGCCCAGGGCTTGCTGACCGACCGCTACCTGGGCGGAGTGCCGGAGGGATCGCGCGCGGTCACCAGTGCGTTCCTCCACGAGTCCGACCTCACCGAGGACGTGCTCACCCGGGTGCGGGCCCTCAACGACATCGCCGCCGGGCGCGGCCAGACGCTCGCCCAGCTCGCGCTGCAGTGGGTGCTCCGCAACCCGGTCGTCGTCTCGGCGATCATCGGTGCGAGCAGCGTCCAGCAGCTGGAGCAGAACCTCGGCGCGCTCGACGGGCCGGAGTTGACCGAGGACGTGCTCGCCGCGATCGACGCGGCGCTGGGCTGAGGAAGCGGCGGCCGAGCAACCGGTCTGACCTGAGCGAGAAGGCGCCGAGCGCAACAGACTAGTCGGCTGGGAGATCCGAGAGCATGGCAGAAAACCACTCGGTTGTCATCGAGATTTCTTCATCATCGCCGTTCGGCTCAAGTACGCAGAGCCAGGCCCTCACGAGTCGACCCTCGCGGGTTGTCACATCCGTGCCGGGAGGATACTTCTTGAGAAACGACCAGGCGAGCTCCTTGGCCGCCATCAGCTGAGCGGGGTCGCCACCTGGCCCATACCAGTATCGGTGGGCCACCTCCCGGACGGGGACGACTTCTGCGGGTACCGGAAGCTGTTCGAGTCGGGCAGTGAGCACCCGCATCAACCCGATCCACAGGGACGAATGGTGTCGTGACGCAATGGTGTGCGCTTCCGCGACCAAGTCCTCGGGTTCCACTTCGCCCACTGTCCTACTCAAGCGGATTCGGCACCCGTCGTAGCCGCATTCCGGTCGTGAGCCCGTCTTCGGGAATGGAGGGATCAGCCCACTGGGCGCCCGCGTTCAGCCACCGTGCCCGAAAGCGCAGCACGCCCTCCGCCGTCGCGTCTTGGTAGCCATACTCCACGCCACAGCACGGACAGGATTCCCACAACGGATCCACGCCGCTGTCGCCCCAGGGAGGTTCTGGGGGTTCGTATCCACAGACTCGACAATAAGCATTCTCGTTCTCTTCGCCCGGCTGCCACGAGCCGAGGAGCGAGCGAAGGGCGAAGCCGAGCGTGCGGGCCTGAACGCGCATCTCGCCCCAGTCGCCCTCGAGGTCATAATGCTCACCCGAGCGTGTCAGGGAATCGATATTGCCATAGTCGATTTCACCCGCTGCATCCACGGCTGGAGGTCTCATCGCACTCCATTCGACGCCGCTGACATCCCCGAAGGTGAGGGTGGCTGGTCGATAGCAGTGCGCCTCCCCCGGCTCCGGTGGGCGGTATTCGGGGTGGTGGCGCAGAAGAACTGCCTCCAGCTGGAACTCAACCCGTTCTGGCGTGACTTCGATGGAAAGCACCCAGCTGTCTTCGAGGTAGATCGCCTCCAGTCCAGGAAGCCTGCTGTACGGTTCGTTGTTCATGGCAAATCCCATTCGATCGGCACGTGGTTTCCGGCTTGCGATGGACAAACACCCTCCGAAACCTATGCGATGTCCCCACGCGGCCACTCCTCTTTGCCCGGCTGCCACGATTCGAGGAGCGAGCGAAGGCTGTCGGCTGCGCGTGACGCATTTCTTCTCACGTGGCGCCATTCCGGCGCCACGACGAGTGAATACGCGGTCCAGAGCCCTCGCTTGCCTGGAGAGCTCATCCGATTCAGGAGATCGTCTATCTCGTGCAACTGAGCCGCCAAGGAATCCGGGTAGAGGGGGAAGTTCGCGGTGGCTGGAGCAAAGGCTGCATCGAAGTCCAGGGCGAGCTCGTCGACCGAGACGTCGCCGAGTTGCTTGAGCCGACGACGTTGCTGACGCGCCGATCCGGACAGATGCTCCAGCTCCTCGAGAAGCCGCCGCCCGCGACGCAATTGGTGTTCCATCGAATCGTCCCCCCGCATCACCATTCTGACCTACGGCGCGCCTGCTATCGCCGGCTGCTCGCTCGCGCGGGCTGCACTCTCAGCGGGAAAGCCAGCAAGCTGACGGCAGTGAGCAGCACGGCCGACTATTTACTCACGCCTCGGCGGGCACCGGCGCCTCGTCGGGAGCAGCAGCGTCCGCGAAGGTCGGCGCCGGCGGCGTCGACTCGCGCTGGATGACGCGGAACGGCACCGCGATCTCCTCCGGCTCCAGGGTGTCCGCGTCCTCCTCGATCCGCCGGATGAGCAGGTCGACAGCGCGGCGCGCGATGTCGTCGCGTCCGGGGTCGATGGTGGAGAGGGTCGGCATCGAGTAGTGCGTCTCGTCGATGTCGTCGAAGCCGATCAGGGCGACGTCCTCCGGCACGCGATAGCCCGCCTCCTGCAGCACGCGGAGGGCACCGAGCGCGAGGGTGTCGTTGAAGGCGACCACGGCGTCGAATTCCAGGCCCGTCTCCAGGAAGGCGCGCATGGCGCGCGCGCCGTCGGCACGGTGCCAGGTGCCGGCGGGCACGACGAAGCGCTCGTCGTACGCGACGCCCGCGGCCTCCAACGCCTCGCGGTAGCCCGCGAGCCGCAGCCCGGCGGAGCCGATCACCTCGCCGGGGTGCGCACCGAGCGCGAGCACCCGGCGGCGGCCGCCGGCCAGGACGAGCTCGGTGGCGGCGCGGGAGCCCTCGACGTTCTGCATCGTCACGTGGTCTTTGGGACCGTTGAAGATCCGTTCGCCCAGGAGCACCATGGGCGTGCTGACTTCGGCGATGGCCTCCCGGTCCGACTCGTCCAGACCGAGCACGCTGTAGAGGATGCCGTCGACCATGCGGCCGCTGCGGTTGCGCAGCACGGACAGCTCGCTGGCGCGGTCATTGCCGAACTGCTCGATCAGCACCGACAGCCCGCGCTCGCGTGCCGCCCGCATCACCGAGTCCGCGAGCTCGGCGAAGTACGCGTTCCGCAGCTCCGGGATGATGAGGCTGATGACGTTGGTGCGACCGGACCGCAGACTGCGTGCCGACAGGTTGGGCGTGTAGTCGAGCTCCGCGATGGCCGCGAGGACGCGCTGGCGCGTGCTGTCCCGCACGTACGGATAGTCGTTGATCACGTTCGAGACCGTCTTGATCGACACCCCGGCGAGCCGGCTCACGTCGTGCAGCGTCGCTGCCATTCGTCCTCCTGGTGGGCTATCGTCCCACTCTACAACGTTGGATATCCGGAGGGCGATGGCCTCGGCGGCCTCGGTTCGAGGGCCTAGCCCGAGTACACGGTCCGTCCGGCGACGAAGGTCTGGACGACCCGGGCGCTCAGCAGCGACGAGGGGTCCTCCGCGAACACATCCGCGTCGAGCACGATGACGTCCGCTGCGTGGCCCGGCGCGATCCGCCCGCGCCAGGAGCCGTCTCCGACGGAGGCGGCGGCATCCCGCGTGGCGTGCGCGATGGCTCGCCCGAGAGGCAGGGCGTACTGCGGCTGCACCGCGGTCACCGAGGGCACCAGGGCGGACGCGCGCGTCGCGGCGACGTACATGTTGGCCAGCGCGTCATGAGGGGCCGTCGGCGAGTCCGTCGAGAACGCGAGAAGCGCTCCGGCATCTTCGTATTCCGGCCACGGGAAGGCGCGTTCGACCCGGTCGTCGCCGAGCATCTGCATCCAGTTGTCGAAAATCGCCGGGTCGGCATGGACCGGCTGCATCGACGCCGTGACGCCGAGGCGCGCCATCCGCTCGGCCGTCCCAGGTGCGGCGTACTCGAGGTGCTCGATGCGGTGACGCCGCGGCAGCTCGCCGTTCTCGGCGACGGCGCGCTCCAACGCGTCCAGGGCGATCTGGCTCGCGTAGTCGCCGATCGCGTGCTGCGCGATCTGCAGACCGGCAGCATCGGCGGCGACCACGACGGGCGTCAGTCGCTCCAGCGGCCAGATCGGATCGGCGTTCGAGCCGTTCGCGTACGGCTGGCGCATCGCCGCGGTGCAGGCGTCGATCACGCCGTCCAGGATGAGCTTGATCCCGATCACACGCAGCCAGGGAGTGGATGGTTCGGCAGCCAGGCGCGCGGCCTCCTCCACCTGAGCGAGGTTCTGCTCGCCGTCGCCCGTGTTCGTCACCAGCCAATGCGCGGAGATGCGGATCGGCAGCTCCCCTCCGCGGCGGTCCTGCGCACGCCGGAGGGCCTCCAGCCCGTAGGCGTCCATCGCCATGTCGACGGCGCCGGTCACCCCGGCGGCGGCGTAGGCGGCGAGGGTCCGCTCCACCTGGGCGTCCCGGTCGGCGTCGGTGGCCGCGGCGTCCCGCTGCGCCCAGGCGTACTGGGTCGCGGCGGTCTCGAGCAGCAGCCCGGTCGGCTCGCCGTCGGCGTCGCGCACGATTTCGCCGCCGATCGGATCGGGCGACTCGCGTGTGATGCCGAGTTCGGCCAGCGCCGCCGTGTTGAGCCAGCAGGAGTGGTAGTCGTTGGCATCCAGGTAGACCGGGATGTCGGACACCGCCTCGTCGATCATGGCGGCGGTGGGAGCTCCGCCGGGCACCGCGTCGAACAGCCAGCCGCGTCCGCGGAGCACCGTCGCGCCGGGGTCAGCCGCCCGCGCCTCGCGCAGCAGCGATTGGATGCCGTCGAGGTCGCGGGCCCCGGTCAGGTACACCTGGGCGAGGGCGGCGCCCATCATCAGCAGGTGGGTGTGCGCATCCGTGAACCCGGGCAGGACGAGCCGGCCGCCGAGGTCGACGACACGGTCGGCCGGCGGGGTGGCGTCGCCATCATTCCCGACCCAGGCGATCCGGTCGCCGGTGACGGTGAAGGCGTCCGCCCAAGCGGCGCGCGGGTCCGCGTCCGCGGTGAAGACGCGGGCGTTGCGGTACAGGATGGTCTCGGCGGGGCCGGTCACAGCCGTCCCTCCTTCCCGAGCCGGGTGCGGCTCAACAGGGCGTACACGGTGGCGGCGACGATCATTCCGAGCGGCACCGAGAGGTCGATGGAGCCGATCGACGCGGCGATCGGGCCGGTCCACACGTCGGTGGACAGGCAGATGGCGGTGACGAAGCCGCCGAGGACGAGGGCGGCGACACCGGGGATGCTCCACCCGCCCGTGAACCAGAACGGCGCACCGCGGCGGGTGTCGAACAGGTCGACGCTGTCATACACGTAGCGGCGCCGAAGCACGTCGACGACGAAGATCGCCATGGCGGGGCCGGACACGATGACGAGGAACTGCAGCATGAGGTTGGCGGCCTGGAGCAGGCTCGACGAGAGCACCAGGTAGATGGTCAGTGCCGTCCCGACCACGCCGACGATGATGGCGGCCGGGATGCGCTTGAGCCGGAATCCGATGGCCTGCAGGGCCATGCTCGAGGTGTAGGTGGTCATCGCGTTCAGCGCGATCGTGTTGAGGACCACCCCGATGACGAGCACCGGCCCGAGCCACTCCGGCAGCAGGTCGAAGAGGGCGACGTCGATGCCGGCGTCGAACGCGCTCGCCTTCAGCCCGGTGGCGAGCAGCACTCCGACGCTGGTGAACACGATGAACGGCAGCGCGCCGCCCAGCGCGGTCGCGGCAGCGATGTTCGCGGGCCGGGTCGCGCGCGGCAGGTAGCGCGCGATGTCGGGGCTGTTGATGAACGACAGCGGGGTGGACGCGAGGATCGTGAAGCCGATCGAGACGGCCGACCACAGTTCCACTCCCCCGAGCGGCTCGGGCGCGGTGTACTGCCAGTCGACGGTCGGGAGGATGAAGCCCGACACCGCGATGAAGATGACGAACAGCACGATCGCGAGGATCGGGTAGATCCGGAGGATCAGCCCGTGACCGAAGATCGCTACCAGGATGGTCACCGCCGACACCACGATCGTGACGCCGATCGGCACCCACACGGGGTCGTCCAGTCCGACCCGGCGGAGCAGGTCAGCACCCATGAAGGAGGACGCGAGCCAGGTCAGCGAGAGGAACACGGCGCCGATGAACCAGCCGACGAAGGCGACGAAGAGCTTGTTGCCGAGGATGCCGTACATCGCGCGCGTCACGACCGAACCGGACGTTCCGGCGGCCGGCCCGCTCGCCGCGATGAGGCCGGGGAAGACCCAGAGCAGGGACGCGGCGACGATGACCGCGATCGCCTGCCAGATCTCGAGCCCGAGCAGGATGAGGGTCGCGCCGATGGTGAAGTTCAGGATGCTGACGCCGGGGGCGGCCCACACGAAGAAGAGGTCCCGTGCCCGGCCGTGCCGCTCGGCGTCGCCGATGACCTCGATGCCGCGCGTCTCGGGTTGCGTGGAGGCGTCGACGAACTGCTCCTCGCGGGCTTGCGTTCCGGACATGGGTGCCTCTTTCCTGACCGAGCATCGTTGCTGTTGGTCATGTGCCCAATAAGCTGTTGGTCAGTCATTCAATAGCATGGGACCCATGGAGTCAAGCGCATCCCCTCCCCGCTCCCGGAAAGCGCCGGAGGAGCGTCGGGAGGAGATCCTGTCCGAGGCGGCATCCATCGCCCTCGACGAGGGACTGGAGCGCATCACCCTGCGTGCCGTCGCCACCCGCCTCGGCGTCCGTCCCGGCCTCATCTCCCACTACTTCCCGGCGGCGGAGGACCTCGTCGACGAGGCGTTCGTGCGGGCGGCGACGATCGAACGCGAGCGGTTCTTCCCCGACGCCGGATCGCCGCTGGAACGGCTGGCGCACTTCGTCCACCACATCGAGACGGGCGCCTCCCTGCCCCTCGCCCGCCTGTGGCTCAACGCCCGCCACCTGTCGCGCTTCGTCCCGAGCCTCGAGACCACCCTGCAACAGCAGGACGCGCTCGACCGCGCCCGCCTGCGCGCGATCATCGAGGACGGCATCGCGTCCGGCGACTTCGCCGCCGTCGACCCGGAAGCGGCGAGCATCCGCATCCTCATCGCGGTCGACGGCGGCGGCTCGTACGTGAACAGCACCGACGACCTCACCCACCCGGCGCACGTGCACTTCGTCGCCGACGTGACCGAGTGGACGCTCGGCCTCGCCCCGGGAACGCTCGGAGCCGTCACGAAGAGCTGACTCACTCCCCTCGGATGAGCGCCACCCCCTGCGGCTCCAGTCGCAGACCGGCCGCCGACCCTCCCGTGAGGATGTCCGTGCCGGGCAGGTCGAGCGCCACCGGCTCCTGACCGTGATTGATCGCGGCGAGGAACGCCCCGCGGCGGACGAGCTCCACGCCGGGGATGCGCGGGAGCCGCTCCACCCCGGCCTCGGTGAGCATCGACTCGAGCAGCAGTCCGAGCGGTTCGGCGTCGAGCCGGGTGGCGACGTACCAGGCCTGCCCGGAACCGCGGGCGTGGCGGGTCAGCGCCGGATGGCCGTCCAGCGCTCCGCCGTCGAAGACCGCCTCCACATCGGCCGATTCGACGCGCACGTACTCCGACCAGAGCGACGCAGAAGCCCGGCCGCCGATGCGGTCGCCCCGGACACCGACGGCGGGCGGCTCGCCACCGCCCAGCGCGGCGAGGTCCGGCGCGGCGGGCGGGGCGAACTCCTCCACCCAGAGCCCGAGCGTCTCGCGCAGCGCTCCGAGGTATCCGCCGGTGCGCACGTGGAGGTCGGGGTCGAGGATGCCGGTGAGGTAACCGACGACGAGGGATCCGCCGCCCGCCGCGTACGCGTCGAGCGTCTCCAGCTGGGCGTCGCTCGCGACGAACAGCGACGGGACGACGACCATCCGATATCCGGACAGGTCACCCGCGGCCTGGACGAAGTCCACCGTCACGCCCGCCGTCGACAGGGCGATGTGCCAGCCCAGGACGTCGGCGAGGTACGAGATCGCGGTCGGCGACGCCTTCTGCTCGATCGCCCACCAGGAGTCCCAGTCGAAGACGATCGCGACCGGGGCGGGGACGGGTCGCCCGAGCAGGCCGTCGACCGACGACAGTGTCGCCAGTTCGGCACCGAGCTGCTCGACCTCGCGGAAGACGCGGGTGTCCGTGCCGCCGTGGGGCAGCATCCCGGCGTGGAACTTCTCCGCGCCCGCGACCGCCTGCCGCCACTGGAAGAACAGGATGCCGTCGGCCCCGCGCGCGATGCTCTGGTACGACCAGGCGCGCATCTGCCCGGGCAGCTTCGCGGCGTTCCGCTCGCGCCAGTTCACCGCGCCCGGCGACTGCTCCATCAGCAGCCAGGGCGCGCCACCGCCGAGGGAGCGCATCAGGTCGCGCTGCATCGCGCCGTAGGCCGGGGCGAGCGGATCGGCGGGGTCGGGGTACGAGTCGTCGGAGACGATGTCGACCTCCCGCGCCCACGTCCAGTAATCGGCTGGCTTGAAGAAGCCCATGAAGTTGGTCGTGATCGGCACGTCCGACCGGGCGCGGATGATGGCCGCCTCGGCCCGGAAGCAGGCCAGCAGCTCGTCCGAGCTGAAACGGTCGAAGTCGAGCACCTGGGTCGGGTTCTTGAAGGTCGGTGCGGCGCGCGGCGGGAGGATCTCGTCGAAGCCGGCGTAGTGCTGCGACCAGAAGGCCGTTCCCCACGCGTCGTTGAGCGCCTCGATCGTGCCGTACTTCTCCTCCAGCCAGACCCGGAACGCCGCGGCCGACGCGTCGCAGTAGCAGTGACTGACGTGGCAGCCGTACTCGTTGTTGACGTGCCACAGCGAGAGCGCGGGATGGTCGGCGTAGCGTTCGACGATCCGCTCCACCAGCCGCGCGGCGTAGCGGCGGTACACCGGCGAGCTCGGGCAGTACGCCTGCCTGCTCCCCGACGAGAGCGTGACGCCGTCGACGGTCACCGGCAGCATCTCGGGATGCTTCAGCGCCAACCACGGCGGAGGCGACGCCGTGGCCGTGGCCAGGTCGACACGCACTCCGCCCGCGTGCAGCAGGTCGAGCACCTCATCCAGCCAGGCGAAGTCGAACTCGCCGTCCCTCGGTTCGATGCGCGCCCACGAGAAGATGCCGACCGACGCGAGGTTCACGCCCGCCCGGTTCATCAGGCGCACGTCCTCGCGCCACACCTCCTCCGGCCACTGCTCGGGGTTGTAATCGCCGCCGTACCAGAATCCACTCACTCTTTGACACTCCCGCTCGCTAGTCCGGTCGTCCAGTATCGCTGCAGGAACAGGAACGCGATGACCAGAGGGATGATCGACACGAGCGAACCCGTGATGACGACGGAGAACAGCGCCTGCGATCCCCCGCCCGCCGCGCTCGTCGCCTGCTGCTGGGCGAGCCCCACCGTCAACGGGTAGAGCTCGGAGCTGTTCAGCATGATCAGCGGCAGGAAGTAGTTGTTCCAGGTGCCGACCAGCGCGAACAGGAACACCGTGACGATGCCCGGTCCGAGGAGGCGGAGACCGACCTGCCAGAAGATGCGGAACTCGCCCGCGCCATCCACCCGGCCGGCCTCGATCATGGAGTCGGGGATGGCGTCCGCCGCGTACACCCGCATGAGGAACACGCCGAACGGGCTGACCAGCGACGGCACGATGACCGCGGCCGGGGTGTTCGTGATGCCGATCTGGCTGAACATCAGGTAGGTCGGGAGGGCCAGAGCGGTCAGCGGGATCATGATCGCGCCGAGCACAACGCTGAACATCAGCACGGATCCTGGGAAACGGTACTTCGCGAAGGCGTACCCGGCCATCGTCGCGAGCAGCGAGGCGCCGACCGCGCTCACCAGCGCGTAGACGAGCGTGTTGATCGCCCAGTGCAGGTAGATGCCGTTCTGCGCCGTGAACACCGCGCCGATATTGGTGAACAGCTCGAAGGTGCGCCCGAAGGCGAAGCCGAACGTGGTGAACAGGTCGGCGTTGCTCTTCGTCGATGCAATGAACAACCAGACGATCGGGAGCACGAAGTACAAAGCGCAGATCCAGAGCATCACGGTGAGCAGGGTGCTGCGCTGCGTCTCCCGGTTGTAGGCCCGTGCGCCGCGGCGCGCGGTCCGGCGACGCGGCGACGCATCGTCGACGGTGGGCAGCGGGCTGCCGGTGGCGGTCTCAGTCATTGCGGGCCTCCTTCCGCTGCGTCGAGAGCTGGACGACGTACGACACGACCGCGATCACCAGACCGAGCAGGAAGGCGATGGCGGCGGCGTAGTTGACGTCCTGGTTCGTGAACGCCAGGTTGTACGCGTAGTAGTTGGGCGTGTAGCCGTTGTCGATGACATTCGGCGCGAGCGCGTGCAGCAGGCTCGGCTCGTTGAACAGCTGGAACGTTCCGATGATCGAGAAGATCACCGTCAGGATGATCGCGGGCCGGATGCCGGGGATCTTGATGCTCCACGCCACCCGCCACTGGCTGGCGCCGTCGATCTCCGCCGCCTCGAACAGCTCCGTCGGGATCGAGCGGAGCGCCGCGTACATGATGATCATGTTGTAGCCGACGAAGGCCCACGTGACGATGTTCATCATCGAGCCGAGCATGTTCTGATCGCTCAGCAGGTCGGGGGCACCGAGGCCGACCGCACGGAACAGCTGGGCGATCGGGCCGAAGTCGTTGCCGTACAGGTAGCCCCACATCAGCGTCGCGACCACGCCGGGGACGGCGAACGGCAGGAAGATCAGGAGCCGGAGGGCGACCGATCCGCGCACGCGTCCGCTGTCGAGTGCAAGGGCGAAGAATAGCGACAGCGCCAGCATGATCGGCACCTGGATGACGAGGAAGAGCGCCATGCGCCCGACACCCGCGAGGAAGTCCGGGTCGGTGAACGCCCGGACGTAGTTGGCGAAGCCGGCGAAGGTCTGACCGCCGATCAGCTGCGTCGTGAAGAGGCTGAGGTAGCCGGAGTAGAACAGCGGCAGCAGCAGCATGACGATGAAGACGATCATGAAGGGCGCCACGAACAGGTAGGCGGCGATGTTCAGCCGCCGCTGGTTCGCGTTCCTCCGCGGACGCTTCTCCGTGTGCTCGCGCGTGCGCACCCGGCCGGGTGCGACGGACTGGGTCATGGTGAACTCCCTTGTTCGAGCCGAGGGTGCGGGCCGGCGGTGGATGCGCATCCACCGCCGGCCCGGAGCCCTACTTGTTGACGGAGAAGCCCTGCTGGGTCCCGTAGCTGACGAGCGCCTTCTGCCAGGCGTCGAGCCCGGCGGAGAGATCGCCCTTCGCGGCGAGCGCTTTGCCCATCGTCTCGGTGTAGCTCGAGTAGGCGTAGTCCATGTAGGGCAGCCAGTCGAACTTGGTGTCGACGGTGGTGGAGATGTTCGCGAACAGCTTGTTGACCTCCTGGCCGCCGTAGAACTCGGCCTTCTGGTCGACGAACGCCGGATCCTTCAGCGTGGAGTTCAGCGTCGGGAACAGGAACTGCTTGTTGGCGAACATCAGCGTCGACTCCGGGTCGTTGTTGATGAACTTGGCCAGCTCGTACGCCGCGATCGGGTTCTTCGTGGTCTTCAGGACCGCGTCGGAGGATCCGCCCCAGTTGCCCGAGGCCGGCTTCGCTCCCGGCGTCTGCGGCAGCTCGGCGGCACGCCACAACCCGGAGGTCTTGGCCGCCGTCCCCTGGAGGAACACCGGAGCCCACGCCGCGGTCAGCCAGCCGGCGTACTTGCCGTTGGCGAGACCCTGGTACCAGCTGTCGGTGAAGTCGGGATCGGTGGAGACATATCCCTTCTGGATGAGGTCCTGCCAATACGAGGCCACCTTCTTGGCCTCGTCGCTGTTGACGTCGACCGTGACGCCCTTCTTCCCGTCGTAGCCGAACGGCTTCACGCCGGCCTGCCAGAGGAGGCCGAGCATCTGACCGGCCTGGCTGGACGCGAGGTTCGACATGTAGACGCCGGTCTTCTCCTTCACGGCCGCGGCGTCGGTCGCGTACTGCTCCCATGTGGTCGGCGGCGTCGTGACGCCGGCCTTGTCGAGGATGTCCTTGCGGTACAGGTTGCCCATCGGGCCCGAGTCCTGCGGCACGGCGTAGACGCCGTTGTTCTGCTTCACCTGGTTCCACACCCACGGCACGTACTGGTCGCCGAGGTCGTTCGCGCCGTACGGCGCGAGGTTCAGGAGGCTGTCGGTGACGGTGAACGACGAGATGTACTGGAATTCGATCTGCGCGACGTCCGGGGCGCCCTTGCCCGCCTTCAGTGCGGTGCGCAGCTTCTGGTAGTGCGGCGCTCCCTGGCCGACGTTCTCGACCTTGACCTTGATCGCGGGGTACTTCTTCTCGAAGAGCGCGACCTCGTTCTTGATGTCGGGCACCCACGTCCAGAAGGTGAGCGTGGTCGGCGTCTTCATCGCCTTGTCGATGTCGGACTGCGAGACCGGCTTGGTGGTGTCGGCCGTCCCGCCCCCACCCCCGGTGCAGCCGGTCAGCGCGAGGGCGACGGCCAGAAGGCCGGTGCCCAGCGCCACTGCTGTTCTCGGTGCTTTCTTCCTCATGAGCGTTCTCTTTCTCTTGGTGTTCCGGTCACGCCTGTGAACCGGCGACCTCGAACACGGCGACGCCGCGCGGTTCGAGGGTGAAACGGGAGCCGGCGGCGAACCGCTCCCCGGTGTCCAGGTGGATGCTGTCCGCCGGCATGGTGACGACGTGCTCGGCGGCGGACCAGTTGTGCACGAAGGCGATGTCGTGGTCGCCGGCGCGCCCGGTGTTGACGGTGACCGGCGAAGCGGTCTGCCAGCGCGCGGCGGCGGTCTCGGGCACGAGCCAGCGGGCGAGGCTGCGCGCAAGCTCCCGGTTGGGGACCGTTCCGACATAGGTCACGCGGCCCGCGCCGAACGGCGTGGTCGTGATGGCGGCGTCCGCCCCGAGGTCGGTGGGCTCGTACGACACGAGCGTGGTGGCCGCCTCCACGGTGAGCACGTCGACCCAGGCCGTCCCCTGCGCGCCCGGCTCGAGGTCGAACCCCTCATCGGCAGGGGTGACCGCCAGCGGCTCGGTGAGGTTGCTGTACTCGTCGTACCAGACGCCGGCTGCGTCGTGCAGCCGGTCGGGTGCGACGGCCCGCCGGGCGCGGGCGAGCTCGTCGCCGTATCCGGTCCGGATGCCCAGCACGAGGTGGCCGCCCGCTTCGGCATAGGCGCGGAGCGCATCCAGGGTCGCGTCGTCGGCGACGTACTCGGCTGCCGCGACGAGGATCGGATGCTCGGCGACGAGTTCGGCCGCGGACCGCTGCACGAACTGCCGCGTGTGCTGCACCCGCACCTGCGCGCCGACCTCACTGAAGCCGCGGTAGAAGGCGTCGGCGATGCGGCCGTAGGAGGCGCTGTCCGGTCCTCCGTCGTCCGTCGCGAGCGGCGGATACGTCTCGAACGACCACTTGGTGTCGGTGGAGTGCAGCATGAGCACGTCCGCATCCGGGATGAAGCCGTCGAGGGAATCGCCCAGCCGCCCCAGGCTCGCACCCAGGTCTGCCACCTCGCGGTAGATGCGGCCGGGAACCTGGCTGTGCGGGAGGACCCCGCCCCAGTACGTCTCCACCCCGAAGTGCAGGGTGTGCCAGTGCCAGTACTCGATCATCCGGGCGCCGCGGCTGATCAGGGCGTACGCGGCCTGCTTGATCTGACCGGGGAACGGCGGCTGGTTCTGCCACGGTCCGCCGATCGACTGGGCGTTGGTCTCGGTGACGAGGAACCGCTCTTGCGCCGACGAGAAGGCGCGGTCGCCCCACTGGAACAGCGCCCACGGACCCGTGTGCCACCATTCCGCGCGGCGCGGGAGGTCGACGTCGGCCGAGAGGCCGTCCTGCATCAGGTAGTAGGGGTTCCCGGCCGTGATGTCGAGGGAGGCGACGAGCTCGTCGTCGGAGATCTGCGGGCGCGAGTAGGAGATGCAGGTGGTGACGAACTGGTCGTCCCTGGCGTACTCGCGCACGATCGCGGCCTGCCACGCGATGAGGTCGGTGGCCTGCTCGCCCTGGAACCGGCGCCACTCCAGCTGGTACTGCGGCATGAGGTTCCCGCCCGGGCGCCACAGCTCCGACCACTCGGCGATGCGGTGCGACCAGTAGACGAGCCCCCACTCGTCGTTGAGGCGCTCGACGGTGCCGTAGCGCCTTCGGAGCCACGAGACGAACGCCTGGAAGGTCGTCTCGTTGTGCGGGAGGTTGTTGCCCGGCTCGTTGTCGACCTGGTAGCCGATCACGGCCGGGTGGTCGGCGTAGCGGGCGACGACCTTCCGGATGATGCGTTCGGCGTACCAGCGGTAAACGGTCGACGACTGGTCCATCTCCTGGCGGGCTCCCCAGCCGATGGCGTGCCCGTGCCCGTCGATCGCCGCGATCTCCGGGTGCAGGGTCTGCAGCCACGGCGGGATGGCGTAGGTCGGCGTCCCGAGGATGACCGCGATGCCGCGCGCGTGGGCTCCGTCGAGCACCGGCTGCAGCCAGTCGAGGTCGAACTCGCCGTTCCGCGGCTCCCAGGTGGACCACACCGACTCGCCGACCCGGATGACGGTGAACCCCGCCTCCGACATCAGGTCGAGGTCGCGATCGAGCGTCCCCTCCTGCTGGTACTCGGCGTAGTAGGCGGCTCCGAAGAGCACACCGGGGAACGGGGGGTTCTGCGTCATCGTCGACCTTCCGCGTCGTTGCGTGTTGTCGACAACATTGCGTGGCATCCACGCCGATGTTGTCGACAACATTGATGCTGGTGATGCTACACAGACCCGCCGTCAGGACACAACCACCGAGACCGGATGGTTACTTTCCGGTCGTCCGCACCGCCGCCGTCGATCCCCGCTGCACCAGCTCCGGGAGCCGGTAACCCGGCACGTCGGCCTCGTCGCCGCCCTCGATCTTCGCGATCAGCACATTCATCAGGTAGGCGCCCTCCCCCTCGAAGTCGAGGCGGATGGTCGAAAGCGACGGCAGGTGGAAGCGTGACTCGGGGGCGTCGTCCATCCCGATCACGCTCACGTCCTCCGGCACCCGGAGGCCGCGCTCGGCGAGCCCGAAGATCAGTCCGATCGCCATGCTGTCGTTGGCGAGCGCGACCGCGGTCACGCCATCCGGGAGCAGACCAGCCGCGCGGTACCCGGACTCCGCCGACCAGTCGCCTTCGTACTCCCACGCGATGTCGAGCCCGCGTTCGGCCGCGACGGCCAGGAAGCCGCTGCGCCGCTCGCCGGCGGCGATCCACACGCCCGGCCCGTTGACGAAGGCGACGCGGCGATGGCCGAGATCGGCGAGATGCGCCGCCGCGAGGCGACCGGGATGCGCGCGCGGGTTGGCGCCGGAAGAGGAGAGTCCCTCCCCCGAGTCGATCGAGATCGGGACGTCGAGCCCCCGGTTCGCGACGGCCTCCCGCACCACGTCCGTCTGCGCCGTCGCGAAGACCCCGGCGATCTGGTGCTCCATCACCACGTCCAGGGCGGCGTCGACCGAGTGGGCGTCCTCCCCGTCCATGGATGCGATGTCGAGCACGTAGCCGCGGCTCCGCGCCGCGGTCGTCGCCCCAGCGATGATGCGCCCTGGGCCGGACAGCTCCATGCGGTGCGCGAGGATGCCGATCCGGTTGGACTGCCGCGACCGCAGCCAGCGCGCAGCGCCGTTCGGCCGGTAGTTCAGTTCGTCGATCGCGGCCTGGACCTTCTCGCGCGTCGCAGGCCGGATCCCCTCGAAGCCGTTGAGGAACCGGGTGACCGTCTGGTGCGAGACCCCCGCGTGGCGTGCCACATCGTAGATGGTGGCGCGTTTCATGGAATGAAGTGTAGCCACACCGCGCGGGGGCGCCGTCCGGTCAGTACTCGATGCGCCCGGTGCGGTTGTGGAACTCGCCGGTCGGGCCGTCCGGGCCGATGGTCGCCAGCATCACCGTGGCGTCCGTGCCCTCCTGGACGGTCTGGTGCCCGCTGTACCCGTTGAACTCCGTGGCGGTGTAGCCGGGATCGCTCGCGTTGACGCGGAAGCCGGGCAGGCCCTTGGCGTACTGCACGGTCAGGGCGATGACCGCCGCCTTGGACGCCGCGTAGGCGATGCCGAGGACCGGGTGCTCGTCGTGCCCGGGCGTCGACAGCCAGCGCGGCCAGCCCACGCCCGAGGCGACGTTCACAATGACCGGCGCCGCCGAGCGGCGGAGCAGCGGGAGGCAGGCCTGGGTGACCCGGGCGACGCCGACGACGTTCGTGTCGAGCGTCTGCCGCATCGCCTCGATGTCGAGGTCGTCGGCGCCCTGCCGACGGCCGCCCAGCACGCCGGCGTTGTTGACCAGCACATCCAGTTCGGGCAGGGAGGCGATCGCCGCATCCACGCTTCCCTGGTCGGTGACATCGAGGGCGAGGGGGATGGCACCCAGCGCCCGCGCCTCCTCCCCCGTCGCGATGTCGCGCATCCCGGCGTAGACCGTGTGCCCGGCCTCGATGAGTCGGCGGGCGGTCTCGAGTCCGAGGCTGCGGTTGGCTCCTGTGATCAGTGTCGTCGTCATGACCTCGATCCTGCGCGTCGGCCGCCGGGATGCCCAGGCACCGTCCTTCGGGGGTACCGGCAGTACCAGGATCGCGCGCGCGACCGGACGTACGATGAGCCCATGAGCGAGTTCGCGGCGGTGCTGCGGTCGTGGCGCGACCGCGTCGACCCGGCCGAGGTCGGGCTGCCGGCCGGCCCGGGCCGAAGGACCCCGGGGCTGCGCCGGGAGGAGCTCGCCGCCCTCGCCGGGGTGAGCGTCGACTACATCGTGCGCCTGGAGCAGGGCCGCGCGACGAATCCGTCGCCGCAGCTCCTCAGCGCGCTCGCCCGCGCTCTGCGGCTCTCCGCCGAGGAACGCGACCACCTGTTCCGCGTGGCCGGTGCGGCGTCGTCGCCGGCGGGCAGCATCCCGAGGCATCTCACGCCCGGCGTGCAGCGCATCCTCGACCGGATCGGGGATGTGCCCCTCGCGGTGTTCACGGCGTCGTGGGATTTCCTCGTCTGGAACCCGTTGTGGGCGGCGCTGCTCAAGGATCCGTCGGAGGTCACGGGACTCGACCGCAACCTGGTGTGGCGGCACTTCACCCACGGGCATTCCGGCGTCGAGTTCGACGACGTGCACGCGGAGGAGTTCTCCGCCGACCTGGTCGCAGAGCTCCGCCAGGCGCACGGCCGCTACCCGGCCGACCGCGACCTCGACCGTCTGATCGCCCGGCTACGGGCCGCATCCCCGGACTTCGAGCGCCGCTGGGCCACCGCACGCGTGGCCGCGCACCGTTCCAGCCGCAAGACGATGACCGAGACGATCGTCGGGCCGATCACCGTCGACTGCGACGTGCTCACCGTGCCCGACGGAGACCTGCGCATCGTCGTCTACACCGCGGTGCCTGGCAGCGAGGACGCGGCCAAGCTCGACCTGCTGCGCGTCGCCGGCGTGGAGCGGTTCGCCCCCGCTCGCTGACCCCGCGCCCTGACCGGCCCGCTCCCCCACCCCCCGCGCGGCGAAGGCGCAGATTCGGCACGAATGTGCGCTTTGCGGCGCTGAAAGCGCACATTCGGCACGAATCTCGCGCCCCGCTCCCGTGGGAGATTTCGGCGCGCGCGGCCGGAATCTCCATCCCCACCGCGGTGGGTCGGAGATTCGGGGCACTTTTACCGACGCTAGCGAGCGGCCTCGAGGGCGCGCGCCCACACCTCGCGGTGCGCGGCGACATACCGGGTCACCGCCTGCCAGTGCGCTCCGTGCCCGGTCTGGAACATCGACGCCCACGGCTCCCGCCCCGCCAGGCTCGACGAGTGGAGCAGGTCGTGCATCGCCTGAGTCCGGCGCCCCATCTCGCTCGGGAGGCGGTCGCGCAGCTCTTCGTCGGCGCCGTACCCGTCGACGAAGGCCGCCAAGGCCTCCGCTGCCTCTTCGGCCGCGCGACCCGGGTCGTTCAGCGTGAACGCCTGCGCCGCGTAGGCCAGATCCCAGAGGCGGGTGCTGGGGGCGGA
The DNA here is from genome assembly GCF_043083605.1 of Leifsonia sp. NPDC014704. NCBI lineage: Bacteria > Bacillati > Actinomycetota > Actinomycetes > Micrococcales > Microbacteriaceae > Leifsonia > Leifsonia sp. NPDC014704. The sequence goes on from NZ_JBIBYW010000001.1 coordinate 2,171,273, forward strand.
GGCGTCCCAGTCGATGAACACCCAGCGCTCTCCGACGATCAGGTTCCAGGGCGCCAGGTCGTTGTGGCAGACGAGGTCGGCCGCGGGCGCGGGGATGGCCGTGTCCCAGACCGCGTCCGGCGGCGGGACGAACCCGGCACTCGCGTTGTGGATGGAGCGGACCATCGCCCCGACCCGACGCAACCCGGACAGGGAGAGCGGGTCCGCATCCATTGCCAGACGCCCGGGCACGAACTCCTGGACCTGACGACCCTCCTCGTCGCGGCCAAGCGGCGCCGGCGTATCCACACCGGCCTCGCGCAGGTGCTCCACGAACGACACGACGCTCGGCGTCGCCGCCGTCCACGGCTTGCGGACGGTGTCGCCGATGCGCACGACAGTGCCCCCGGCGTTTCCTCCAGCAAGCGCCTCTTCCTCATCCACAGGGAGAGGCTAGTCGCGGTGGGGAAACCGCAGCGAACGCCCCCGAGGTGGTGACGCCCGCCGCACTTCACGCCGAGGCGCGTTGCCATCCGCCTGCTTCCGCCGCGGCGGACGGGGGGGCCGCGTCAAGCAGCCGCCGGGTGCGTCCGCCGTCGGATTGCAGCAGGCCCAGGCGGCCGGGGATGCAGGAGATCAGCGCGCCCTCCTGCGAGAGGTAGACGCGGTGCAGGGCGGACGTGAGCGTCGTGATCTCGTCCTCCACGAGTCCGTCCTTGACCAGCACGCAGGCGTCCGGTGCTCCGCGGGCGACGAGGAGCGCGTACACGTCGCCCTCCGGCAACGCACTGACGTCGAGAGCGCTGCCGTCCTTCAGCGTCACGCGCCCGGTCAGGCGGCCCCGGAACTCCCTCCGGCCGCGGGTGGTCACGCGGCCGGCGAGCAGCAGCACCCAGGACTGTGCAAAGAACTCATGCACCGCCGCAGCGATGTGCGCCTCGACGACTCGCACGATCGACACCCTTCCGCTCTCACGAACCGCGTGTGCTCTCGCAGTGCATTCGGAGAGGAGGCGCGATCGGATGCACCCGGTCCGGAGAAACTCAGGAACCCGGAAGGAAAGGGACTCGGCTGCCGGCCCCGATGACTCGCCGGCAGCCGAGCGTCGTCAGCCTGCGGCGGGGATCCACACCCGCATCAGGCTCGGTCCGCGGTTCGCCCAGTGGGCGTAGGGAACCAGGTCGGCAGTGACGGGCCGACCGAATGGGACGGGCGCGCCGGCATCGAGCCGACGGTACGGCCACGAACCGTCGCCACTCTCCGACTGCTGCCCCTCCTCCACGACGAGTCGCACGGATGCGCCGTCGGCGGTCGGCGTCGGAGCGGCACCCGTGTCGATCCGCACGCGATCGAACGCTGCGGCGTCGGGGAGATCGACCGACTCGAGGCACAGGACGAGCGGCCCGCGCTCGACCGCCACCGTCCCGCGCACCGCGTCGACCGCGTCGGGTGCGACGGTGAACCGCGGGGAGGTGTCGAGGTCGAGCACCAGCTCGTCGCCCGGAGCGAAGGCGCGGCGCAGACGCAGGGTGTCGCCGTCGACCGGGAGGGGTTCGCCGTTCAGGGTCGCGCGCGCCCGGCCGCGGGACCAGGCGGGGATGCGCAGGCTCAGGGTGAAGTCCGACGCTTCGGCCACCGAGACCACCACTCGACCGTCGAAGGGGTAGCCGGTGCGCACGGCGAGCGAGACGTGTCTGCCGTCCGGGAGGGCCGTGTCCACATCCAGATCCGCGTACTGGTGGAATTGAACGCCGTCGTCGTCGGCCGTCGCGAAGTATGCGCCCACGCTCGCGAGCGTGCGGGCGACGTTCGTCGGGCAGCAGGACACCTCGAACCAGGGCGCCCGGAGGTTCGCCTCTGCGCGCTCGCTCAGCTCGTCGTCGTGCGTCTCCGACGCCAGCTCGCGCTGGTGCAGGGTGTTGGCGTAGTAGAACGCGCGGCCGTCCTCGCGCGGAGAGACGAGCACCGCGTTGAGGAGGGTCCGCTCGATGAGGTCGGCATGTGCGGGGTCGGCGGTCTGCAGGAGCAGCCGCCAGCTGACCATGACGGAGCCGATCGCGGCACAGGTCTCGGCGTAGGCGCGATCCGGCGGCAGTTCGTCGTCTGCGCCGAACTCCTCGTTCTGGTGGTGCGAGCCGATGCCGCCCGTGAGATAGGTGCGGTGCGCGACCGTTCGCCGCCACTGGTTCTTCACCGCGGCGAGCAGGCCGTCGTCGCCGGTCTCGACGGCGACGTCGGCCGCACCAGCCGTGAAGTACGCCGCACGGACCGCATGCCCGCGCAGCACTCTCGCGTCGCGCACCGGCACGTCGTCCAGGAAGTAGTCGCTGCCCTGGAACAGAGTCGTGGCGAGGGTCCTCCGGCCGCGCCGCTCCACGAAGATGCGCGCCAGCTCGATGTAGCGCTGCTCGCCGAGGGCACGGCCCAGCTCGACCAGCGCCGGCTCGATCTCCGGGTGACCGCAGATCGCATCCCGGCCGCCCTCGCCGAACTCGCGCTCGATGTGGTCGGCCAGCCGCCGGGCGGTCCGGACGAGCACGTCGTCGGGATGCCCGCTCCTGGCGCGCGCGACGGCCGCCTGGAAGAGGTGGCCGAAGCAGTACAGCTCGTGCCCCCACTCCAGGTCGCTGTACCGCGGACGCTGACCGGGACGGCCGAAAGCGGTGTGCAGGTAGCCGTCGGGCTCCTGCGCGGCGGCGACCCGGGCCACGAGGGCCGAGTAGCGCTCCTCGAGCGCGGCATCGGGACGACGGCCGAGCTCCCAGGCCATCGCCTCCAGCAGCTTGTAGACCTCCGAGTCGACGAACTCGATCCCGTCATGGTGCTCGGCGACCGCGCCCGCCGCGGCACGGTCGAAGTTGCCGATCCACCCGATCCGCTCCATCCACGTCTCGCAGTGGTCGAGGATGACGGTCGCGTTCAGCTGCTGCTTGTCGGCCCAGAACCCGCCCGATATGCGCACCTCGTCCGGCCCGAGCGGTCGGAGGAGGTTGCGGGAGGGGACCACCGGTCCCCCCGTGAGCAGGGCAGTCGAGGTGAGGGTCATCGTTCTCCCGAAGATCGGTGGGCGGCGAGCAGCAGGTAGACCGCGGCCGTCCAGGTGTAGGCGCGGTCGCGCAGGCCGTCGCCGGTCAGCGCGTCGAAATTCTCGGCGAATCCGGAGCGCTCGCAGGCGGCGAGGAACGCGTCCGCGACCCGGTCCGCCAGCTCGCCGTGCCCGGCGCGACGAAGACCGTCGACGATGAGGTGGGTGCTCGGCGCCCAGACCGGTCCGCGCCAGTAGCCGTCGGCGGTGTAGTGCGGCGAGCCGGGCAGCTCGGTCGCCGGTCCCCACGGTGTGAGGTGGGCCTCGACGGCGGCGGCGAGCGCGGACGCGATGTCGGCGGGAAGGCGGTCTCCGAGCACGATCGGCAGCGTGCCGAGCAGACTCGTGGAGGTGGACGGCCGCCCCGAGGCCACCGACCGGGCGACGAAGTGGCCGCCCGCCCACAGCTGGTCGAACAGCGCCCGCTCGATCGCGATGCGCTCCTCCTCCCACTCGGCCGCGGACTCTCCGAGCTCGACCGCGAGACGGCCCAGCTCATGCAGCTGCAGGATGAGGAACGCGGCGAGGTCGGGCGACTCGACCACCCGATCCCGGTCAAAGAGCGTGGAGTTGTCCCACCCGCTGTCGTTGCCGTGCTGGTAGTACGGGAGCGCGTGGCCGGGTGCGCGGCGGCTGTCGAGCCAGAACCGCGTCCACGCCGAGAGCCTCCGATACACCAGGCGCAGCGCGCCGTCGTCGAAGGGTGCGGAGACGCGCTCGCGCAGGAGCCGGAACGCCCAGCCGTGGATGGGCGGCTTCACGAAGTTGTAGAGCACCTCGGAGTGCGTGACCGAGTCCGGCAGCGCTCCGCCCGCATCCTGATGGTCGAAGGGCAGGAGGAACTGGTCGAGGGCGGCCTCTGCGTCGAGCGGTGCGAGCGCGAGGGCGTTGAAGCAGTGGTCCCACGACCACACCTTGTCCATCCAGTGCTTCGACATGAGCACCGCTTCCCGACCGACGAAGCCGCCGGGCTCGACGGTGGCCGACCAGAGCACGTACGCGGCCTTCACCGCGGTGGGCGTCGCCTCCGTCCCGGCCAGCAGCCCGGAGCAGTATGCGGCGAACTCTGCCCGGCGGTGCCGCACCAGGTCGTCGAAGGATGCCGTGGCGTCGAGTGGACGGAGGCCCGCCTCGGTCTGCTCCAGCCGGACCTCCCACGGGTCGTCCGCACCGAACGCGACCTCCCGGGGTCCGCTGCCGAGCAGCCCGTCGCCGACGACCTGCGCCGAACCGGTCAGGACAGTGAAGCGGTAGCGCCGGCCGGTCTCGTAGCTGGTCAGCGTGATGGCGCCGTCGACCGGGTCGGTGAACAGGTAACCGCCCGTGAACGGGGTCAGCTCGTCGGAGGCGGCGAACCGCATCCCGAGCCCCCGGCCGCGGAAGCGTACGGCTCCGGGATGCTCGAACACGGCCTCCACGAGCCCGTCGCCCGCGGTCCAGGCGACGCGGGAGGCGGTGGCCTCGACACGGGCCGCGGTGGCGGCGGGCGCTACCGGCGTGAGCCGGAGCACGGCGTGCATCCCGGTGACATGGCTGACGAGATGGAGGTCGTCCGAGACCTGGTGCGTGCCGATCACCGGAGAGATGTCGAGCCAGCTGCCCCGGAGGGAGAACGGGATCTCGGCCAGGTCGACGGCGACGTCGGTCGACGCGATGGTGCTGAGGTTCGTCACGGTCAGTCCTTCACGGCCCCGGCGGTGACACCGGCGGCGACGTAGCGTTGCGCGAGCACGAGCAGCACGGCGGCGGGCACCGACGCGACCACGGCGGTCGCCATGATGGCGTTCCACTCCTGGTTGTTGTTGCCGATGTACTTGTAGATGCCGAGTGTGATCGTCTGCAGCGCGCCGCCGCTGTTCAGCGTCGACGAGAAGACGAAGTCGGACCACGCCCAGAGGAACGCGAACAGCGACACCGTGACGATGGAGTTACGGCTCACCGGCAGAACGATCGAGCGGAACGTGCGCCACGTGCTGGCGCCGTCGATCTTCGCGGCGTTCATCAGTTCGTCGGGGATGCCGGACATGAAGGCGCTGAAGATCAGCACGCCGAACGGCACGGCCAGCGTCGAGTCCGCGATGATCAGGCCCCACAGCGTGTTCAGGATGCCGAGATTGAGGTAGATCGCGTAGAACCCCATCGCCATGATGATCCCCGGGATCATCTGCGCGATGAGCAGCAGGAAGTTGAGCACGCCGCGGCCCCGCGGACGCAGCTTCGCCAGCGAGTACGCAGCCGGAGCCGAGATCGCGACCGTGAGGATCACGGTGCCGAGACCGACCAGCAGGCTCGTGCCGAGGTACGGCAGCTGCTGGTCGAGCACGGCCTGGTAGCCCTCGAACGTGGCGTGGATGGGGAACAGGTCCGGCGGGCTCTTCCGCATCAGGCTCGTCGGGGTCAGCGAGACGTTGATCATCCAGTAGACGGGGAAGAGCATCACCAGCGTCAGCACGACGCCGACGACGGTCTTCCACCAGGGCCGCTTGCCGTTCATGCGAGGTCCTGCTTCCTCTGGGTGCGGATGTACACGAAGCCGAAGACGAGCGCGAGGATGATCAGCATGTTGCCGACCGCCGCCGCCGGGCTGAAGTCCGGCAGGGTCGAGGCGAACCCGAGTTGGTACGACCAGGTCGCGAACGTCGTGGAGGCCGTTCCGGGGCCGCCGCGCGTCATGATCCAGATGATGTCGAACACCTTGAGCGTGTAGATCAGCCCGAGCAGCAGGGTGATCGCCGACACCGGCCGGAGCAGTGGGAAGGTCACGCGCCAGAAGCGCTGCCAGCCGTTGGCCCCGTCGATCGACGCCGCCTCGTACAGCTCCTGCGGGATGTTCTGCAGGCCCGAGTAGAGGATGACCAGGTTGAAGGGGATGCCGATCCAGATGTTCGCGATGATGACGCTGGTCAGCGCCCAGTCCGGCGAGGTCAGCCAGTTGATCCCGGGCAGGCCGAACGCCTCGAGCGCCGCGTTGACGACGCCGGAGTCGCTGTTCAGCATCCACGACCAGGTGGAGGCGGAGACGATCAGCGGGAGCAGCCACGGCACCAGGAAGAGGGCGCGCAGCGTCGCGGAGAGGCGGAAGTTCTGGTGGAAGAACACCGCCAGCGCCAGCCCGATCGTGAACTGGAACGCGATCGAGACCAGGGTGAAGACGGCGGTGTGCCAGAACGCCGGCCCGAAGGTCGGATCCTGCAGCACCTTGATGTAGTTGTCGAAGCCGACGAACGGGGCGTCGCCCATCACAAACGACCGGACGGTGTAGTCGCGGACGCTGAGCTCGACGTTGCGGTAGAGCGGCCACGCGTAGAACACGACCAGGTAGATCACGACGGGGGCGAGGAACGCCCACGCCGTCCACGAGCCGCGCCTGCGCCGGCGCCGGGGCGCGGGTGGGACGGCGGCTCGCACCGTCCCACCCGCGTCCGTGGCCGTGCCGCGCGACGCTGTCTGAGTTGTCGTCATCGGTGTTTCCTCAGTTGCGTTGCTGGTCGTGCTCGGGCTACTTGGTGGCTGCGGCCGCTGCCGTCTGGGCCGCCTTCAGGGCGTCCGCGGGCGACTGCGCTCCGCTGAGGGCGTTCTGGACCGCGGTCCAGAGCTCCTTGGAGATCTTCGGGTACTTCGTTCCGAGGTTGTCGCTGGTGCGGCCCTTCGCCGCGGCGACGGCGTCGACCCAGGGCTGCAGCTCCGGGTTCGCGGCGACCTGCTCCTTCTGCGCCGCCTCCGTGGGGGCGATGTAGGAGAGCGTGGTGTCAGTCTTCACGAAGCTCTTGGTGCTGGTGAGGCACTCGGCGATCTTCTTCGAGGTGGCGTAGCGGGCGGTGTCCTTCTGGACGGGCAGCGTCATGAACTCGCCGCCGGTCGGAGCGGGAGCCGCTCCCCCATCCATCGCCGGGATGCTAAGGATGCCGTAGTCGATCCCGGCCTTCTTCACGTTGCCCAGCTGCCAGGTGCCGTTCTCACCGAAAGCGAAGTCACCGGTGGCGAACTCCTGCCACGACGTCGTCTGCGTGTTGTTGATCACCGAGTTGGGGGCGTAGCCCTTCTTGACCCAGTCGGTCCACAGCGTCAGCGCCTTCTCGGCCTTGTCCGAATCCAGCTTCTTCAGGTCGGCGCCGGAGCCCCAGAACCAGGGGAGGAACTGGAAGCTGCCCTCCTCCGTCCCGATCGCCGAGAAGGTGATGCCCTTCTTGCCGGCGGCGGTGACCTTGGCGAGAGCGTCGGTGAGCGTCGACCAGTCCTTGATCGAGCTCGCGTCCACACCGGCAGCCGAGAGCACGGCCTTGTTGTAGTAGAGCGCCAGGGTGTTGGCCCCGATCGGCACGCCGTACGTCTTCCCGTCCAGCTGACCGGCGGCCAGGATGTTCTTCTGGATGTCGGACGTGTCGAGCTTGTTCTCGGACGTCGTGGTCAGGATGCCGGCCTCGGCCAGCGTCGAGACGACCGGGTTGTCGACGAGCAGCAGGTCGGGGGAGCTGCCCTGCTGCCCGGCGAGCAGCGCCTTGTTGGTCAGGTCGCTGGTGTCGTAGCCGGTGCGCTTCACCGTCACTCCGGCCTCCGTTCCGCACTGCTCGACGAGCTTCGTCCAGTCGGCCGATGCGTCGAACTGCGGGTACGGGTCCCAGAACGTGTAGGTTCCTCCGGCGCTTCCGCTCGAGCCGGAGCCCGAGCCCGAGCAGGCGGCGACGCCGGCGACGACCGCCGCGGCGACGACCGCTGCGCCGAGCAGGCGCGAGGTCTTCTTGGTGATCACAGTATTCCTCCTTGAATCGTGCACTGGGGCGAGTCCGGCCGGGGGTGCTGAGCGTGCTGCGTGGGGCGGTTCATCGGGTGCTCCCACGGTCGGTTATTTCGGGGGCGACGAATCTCGTCACCGCCGGACCGGCGAGATCGGGAGAGGTGATCCGCCGGACGAGCTGCCGGACCGCGGAGCGGCCCAGCTCATCGGGTGAGCTCTCGACCGCCGTGTAGGGCAGCGAGAACGCTCGGCCGAAGTCTTTCGCGTAGAGGCTGACGACCGAGAGGTCGTCGGGCGTGCTGACGCCGCGCGCGGTGAGCACCGAGGGCAGCGCCGCGATCGTGGCGTCGTTGTGGACGATAAGTGCGGTCGCGGTGGGCCGGGCGTCGAGCATGGCGTTGATGCTCCGGCCGATCTCGGGCTGCCGCGCCTCGCCGTAGTACGGGTGCATCTGCAGGCCGTAACGGGCGGCGCGCTCGAGGGCCGCATCCCGGAACCGCCAGCCGTAGGCGCCGCCGCGCTCGAAGACGTGGAGCGGGGGCGACACGACGATGATCTCGCGGTGGCCGCGCGCGTAGAGGTGGTCGACCAGCATGCGGGCGGACTCGCCGAAGTCGAGGTCGAAGACGTCGAGGCCCTCGGTGTGCTTCGGGAGGCCGACCAGGGCTCCGGGCTGCGCGGCGTCACGGAGGGTAGCCAGGCGCGGGTCCTCGTGGACGACGTCGAGCAGCACGACGCCGTCGACCATCCCGGAGCTGGTGACCCGGCGCAGCGCGGCGACGCTGTCGAGTTCGGTGACGAGCAGGATGTCGTAGCCGAGCTCGCGGGCCGTGTCGGACACCGGGAGGATGTACTCGAGCATGGCGGGGGCGAACTCGTCGGCATGGAACTGCGTGAGCAAGCCGATGACCATCGTCTGCGAGGTGGCGAGCGCGCGGGCGCCCGCATTGACGATGAAGCCGAGGTTCGTGATCGCCTCGTCGATGCGGCGGCGGGTGTCCGGGGAGATAGAGCGCTTGCCGGAGAGGGCGTACGAGACGGTGCTCGTGGAGACGCCGGCTGCACGTGCCACGTCGGTGATGGTGACGGCCATCGCGCCCCTCCTTCGCTCCATCGGGAAGACCCCGGCCCGACTGCTGTCGAACCGCTTCGATGAAGATAGCGCGCTCGGGCGTGCTGCACAAGTCGAACCGCTTCGCTACCGCACGATTCGCCGCGCAAACCCCTTGAATCCGCCTCCCAACCCGCCGTCTCACCCCCTCTCTGGGGCCGATCCGCCACGCTTCCGAACCGCTTCGACACTCGTCGCCGCCCACGGGGGCGGGGATTCGGCACGAATGTGCGGAAAGAGGCGCGCGAAACGCACATTCGGCACGAATGTGCGCGGCGGGAGAGGGACAGGATGCGGCTCAGAGCGCGCGCGTACTGCCCCGGTCGACGAACCCCGGCTCGATCAGCCGCACCTGCGGCGCCTCAGCGCCCTCGGGATCGGCGATGCGCTCCACGAGGCGGGACACCGCCCACTCCCCCAGAAGCTCCGGACGCGTGTCGACGGAGGTGTAGGGCAGCGAGAACGCCGTCCCGAACTCGGCCGAGAACATGCCGACGACGGAGAGGTCGTCCGGCACCGAGATCCCGCGCTCGTGCAGCAGCGACGGCAGAGCGGCAATGGTGGCGTCGTTGTGGACGACGAGAGCGGTCGCGGACGGATAGCGGTCGAGCGCGGCCGTGACGGCCTGCCCGAGAGCCGGCTGGCGCGACTCGCCCTCCACGATGTGCAGCTGCATGCCGTGGCGCGCGGCCCGCTCCGCCGCCGCATCACTGAACCGCCAGGCGTACGAGCCGCCGCGCTCCGACACGTGCCGTGGCGGGGTGACGAGCACGACCTCCCTGTGCCCGAGGCCGTGCAGATGATCGAGCGCGTTCCGTGCCGCCTCGCCGAAGTCGAGGTCCACAGCGTCGAAGCCCTCGGCGTTCTTCGCATAGCCGATGAGTGCGGCGGGCTGACGCGTCTGCCGCAGCGGTTCCAGGCGCGGGTCGTCGTAGGTGACGTCGAGGAGGACCACACCGTCCACCATCGCCGACGACGTCGTGCGACGGATGGCCGCATCCACGTCCGGGTCGGTCACCATGAGCAGGTCGAACCCGTGATTGCGGGCCGTCGTCGACACCGGCAGCACGTACTGCAGCATCGCGGGCGCGAACTCGTCCTCCTGGAACTGCAGGAACAGCCCGAGCACGTTCGTCTGCGAGAGGGCTAGCGCGCGGGCGCCGGCGTTGGGCGTGAAATCGAGCTCGACGATGGCCCGCTGGATGCGCTCCCGCGTCTCCTCGGAGATGGCGCGCTTGCCCGACAGCGCGTACGACACCGTGCTCGGGGTCACCCCCGCGACCCGTGCCACATCCCGGATCGTCGCCGCCATCGCCCCTCCAGCCGTTCGCCGTGTCAATTCTCACACGGCGAGGGGAATCGAACCGATTCGAAGCCGGTCGCGTCGGCTCACTCCCGCGTCGGACCCGGCCAGACGTAGGGCAGGTCGTCCGGCACCCCCGGAAAGAGCGGCCCATAGAACTCGGCGTCCTTGCGGACGAGGTTGGACTGATGGCTGCGGTGGAACTCCGGGTCGCCGATCCACGGCGGCAGCTCCAGGTCCTCCTGCGAGAGCGCCTCGACCTCCGGCGCGAACGCCAGCACCTGCGGCCGCACGGTGTCGGCGTGCCCCAGCTCGATCCACGCGTCCGTCGACTCGAGCGCGTACTTCGTCAGAGCGGGGAGGTATCCGCGCCACATCTTCGCGACGGGATGGTGGCGCCAGCCGTACCCGGGCACAGTGATCGCACGCAGCACCTGCAGCGCCTCGACGCGCTGCTTCCCCATACGTGCGCGGTCGAGCACGCGGACGCTCCGGGCGAAGGATGGATAGGGCAGGAAGGTCTGCACGCCCGCAACGGTACCCGCATGACACCCCTGGCGATCCGTCCCGTTCGGCAGCTAGGTTGAGAGAGCGCCGACCGTTCCGCAGCACCGTTCCCACAGCACCCCGCTTCGCCACTCCCGGAGGGAACCATGGGCACTGTCACCACGTCAGATGGCATCGAGATCTACTACAAGGACTGGGGAACCGGTCAACCCATCGTCTTCAGCCACGGCTGGCCGCTCTCGGCCGACGACTGGGACACGCAGCTGCTGTTCTTCTTGCAGCACGGCTACCGCGTCGTGGCCCATGACCGCCGCGGGCACGGGCGTTCCACGCAGACCGGCGACGGGCACGACATGGACCACTACGCCGCCGACCTGCGCGCCGTGGTCGAGGCGCTCGACCTGCACGACGCCATCCACGTCGGCCACTCGACCGGTGGAGGCGAGGTCGCGCACTACATCGCCACCTACGGCGAGGACCGGGTCGCCCGGGCGGTGCTGATCAGCGCCGTTCCGCCGATCATGGTGCAGACCGAGAACAACCCCGGCGGTCTGCCGAAGAGCGTCTTCGACGACCTGCAGGCGCAGCTCGCCAAGAACCGGTCGGAGTTCTACCGAGCCCTGCCGTCGGGCCCGTTCTACGGCTTCAACCGCCCCGGGGTGGAGTCGTCCGAGGCGATCATCGAGAACTGGTGGCGCCAGGGCATGATGGGCGGCGCGAAGGCGCACTACGACGGGATCGTCGCGTTCTCGCAGACGGACTTCACCGAGGATCTCAAGAAGATCTCGGTGCCGGTGCTCGTCATGCACGGCGAGGACGACCAGATCGTGCCGTACGCCGACTCCGGCCCCCTGTCGGCGAAGCTCGTCCAGAACGGCACGCTGAAGTCGTACCCGGGCTTCCCGCACGGGATGCCGACCACGCAGGCGGAGACGATCAACGCCGACCTGCTGGAGTGGCTCCAGTCGTAGCGACCGCCGACGAGACGGACCGGGCCACCCGCCGTGCGACGGGTGGCCCGTTTCGTCAGCGCAGGTGCCGGGCGAAGAACCGTGCCGCGTCCTCGCCCGCGAACGCGGGAACACCGCGGTGGCCGCCGAGGTTCGCCTGCAACGTCTTCTCCGCCGAGCCGAACGCGTCGAAGAGGTCGAGGGCTGCTTGCCGATCATTGCCCTCGTCGTCCCACTGCAGAAGCACGTGCAGCGGGATGGTGACCTGCCGCGCTTCCTCCTGGATGACGGACGGGATGTAGCTGCCGGCGAAGAGTCCGGCCGCGACCACTCGTGGCTCGGTGAGCGCCAGCCGGACGCCGATCGAGATGAAGCCGCCGGAGTACCCGACCGGACCGCCGATCTCCGGCAGCGCGAGCGCCGCATCCACCGCCGACCGCCATTCCGGGACCGCCCCCTCGACGAGCGGGAGGACGAGCCGGTCGACGAGGTCGGGACCGACCGGCTCCCCGGCCGCCAGCGTGCGCCGGAGTTCGGCGCGCGCCTCCTCCGTCACCGCCGACGGCGCGCGGTCACCCGTTCCGGGCAGTTCGATGGTGAGCGAGGCGAAGCCGTCGGCTGCGGCTCGTCGCGCCCGCCCGGCCAGACGCGGGTACATCTGCTCGAGACCGCCGGGGTGCCCCAGCAGGATCAGCGGGACGGGTGCAGAGGGCGATGCGGAGGCGGGCGTCCACAGGATGCCCGGGATTCCGCCGAGGGTGAAGCGGCGCTCGGTGGCGCCGGCGGCGAGGTGTGGTGCTGAAGTGAAGTCGAAGTGCATGGTCGTGCCTTTCGTGGAGTGCCTGAAGGGCGCTCCCGGACGACCTATCGCCCGACCGTGTCCTCAGAGAAGAGCACCCACGTCGTTTCGCTCATGGGTATCACCTCCTCGATCTGCTGCACGGACGCCGAAAGCGTAGCAGGCGCCTGCCTGGCAGGGTGGGTCCTGAGTTGACACAACACGCCGTAAGCCTGTGCGAACGGACGGCGTGTTGGGACAACTCAACGGATTGGGAGGCGGCGGGCATCTATCGTGGGGCGACGACGTCGAGTGGATCCGAGGGCAGGTCATGGCGGGCAGCGAGCCGAAAAAGCTGAGAAGGGATGCGGCGGAGAACGCCGACCGTCTGATCGCGGCGGCCATCCGCTCCGGGCTCGCCGAGGGCAGATTCGTCCCGCTCGAGAGGATCGCGGCCGACGCCGGTGTCGGAATCGGCACGCTGTACCGCCGCTACCCGAACCGGGAGGCGCTGCTGGAGGCGATGGCCGTGCGCGCCTACCGCCTGATCCTCGCCGAAGCGGAGGACGCGCTCGCGTCCGGCGAGACGGGCCTGGATGCGATCGCCCGCTTCCTGCGGCAGTCGTTCGAGCACCGCGAGCAGCTGGTGCTCCCCCTCCACGGCGGACCGATGACCGAGGGGACGGAGTCCGCCGAGCTGCGCGGCCGGATGCAGAAGACGATGGCCGCCATCGTCGCGCGCGGGCACGCGGACGGCACCGTCCGGCCGGAGGTCGACGCCGGCACGGTGGTTCGTTTCGGAGCGATGCTCGCGCAGCCGATGCCTAATGTCCCCGACTGGCCGCGGGCCGCCGAGGAGCAGCGGGCGATCTTCTTGCGCGGGATCTCTTCCACTACTCGGGAATAAACGGATGATTTCCTCCGCTTGATGGGAGTGCGACGCCGAGGACGGGTGCCGCGACCATGCTGAGAGGAAGACATGACCATGAAGGCAATCCGTTTCCACGAGACCGGCGGACCGGACGTGCTCCGCTACGAGGATGCCGAACTCCCCGTCCCCGGCGCGGGCGAGGTGCGGCTCCGCGTGGCCGGCTCGGGGTTCAATCCCGCGGACAACGGCATCCGCGCGGGCAGCCTGCCCATCCCGATCACGCTGCCGCACATCCCCGGCTACGACGTCTCGGGCACGGTCGATGCGCTGGGCGCGGGCGTCGAGGGTCTCGCCGTCGGCGACGAGGTCGTCGGGTTCCTGCCGATGACCGCCGACGGCTCGGCGGCCGAGTACGCCATCGCCCCCGCCGAGGTGCTCGCCCGGGCGCCGCACTCCATCCCACTGGCCGACGCGGCCGGGCTCCCCTCGGTCGCCCTGACCGCGTGGCAGGCGCTGTTCGACGACGCGGGACTCGAGTCCGGCGGGCGCATCCTCATCACGGGCGCGGGCGGCACCGTTGGCGGCTACGCCGTGCAGCTCGCCAAGCGCGCCGGCGCGTACGTCATCGCGACGGCGAGCCCGCGCAGCAGCTCGGCCGTCCGCGAGGCAGGGGCGGATGAGGTCATCGACCACACCACGCATTCGGTGCTCGACGCGGTCGCCGAACCGGTCGACGTCCTCCTCAACCTGGCGCCGCTGGAGCCCGACGAGTTCGCCGCCCTCGTGGCCCGCGTGCGCGACGGCGGCGTGGTGGTCAGCACGACCGCATGGATGCCCGCCCCCGACGACGCGGAGCGGAATGTCCGCAGCGTGGTCGTCTTCGTGCGGAGCGACGCGGCGCAGCTCGCCGAGCTCGTCTCGCTCGTGGACAGCGGCGACCTCCGGGTCGACGTCGCCCAGCGGGTGCCGCTCGCGGAGCTCCGCAGCATCCACGAGCAGGCCGCCGCGGGCACACTGCGCGGCAAGGTGGTCGCCCTCCCGTAGGCGCCCGGCGGCCTCGGGGTGGCCGCAGGGTGGGCGGCGGATCGTCGCGTCAGATGGCTCCACCGTTGACGTAGATGATCTGGCCGTTCACCCAGCGGCCGCGGCGCACAAGAGAGGCGGACCGCCCTAGCGGGCGGGCTTGTCAGCGGGCGGTGTCGATGCCGCCCCTCGCGAGCGGGCCCGGAGATGGATCCGCTCACCACTCGAACCCGTCGTGGGTGCGCAGTGCGGGCTCCCGCTCGGTGGCCGGGATGACGATCTTGAACGCTTGCGGCTCACTGTGCGGCTGCGAGAGGCGGGTGAGCTCGCGGCCGTCCGCGTGGGTCGCCTTCCGCTGCAGGCGCGGGTCGGCGATCGTCGGGGCGTTGACGATGTCGTCCAGCGAGATCGCAAGTGCGGCGACGACCGGCAGCAGCAGTTCCAGACTGGGCTTGCGCTGGCCGGATTCCAGCCGCGAGAGGGTGCTCTTGGAGATTCAGCCTGTTGCTGTTTCGGCAACGAATCACGGTCGCGCGTTGCCCGTGCTGACATCGTGGTCCTCGACCGCACGACCCGAATCGAGAGGATCCCAGCCCATGTCTCAGCCCGCGACAGCACCGACACGCATCCAGCCTTCGGCACCACCGCCGTCCATTCACGTCAGGGCGCTGATCACCTGGATCGCCATCTTCCCGCTGGTCACGCTCGGCTTCTACGCCATCGCGCCGTTCGCCGAGGACTGGCACCCGATCCTGCGCGCATTCGTCCTTACCCTCATCGTCGTGCCGACGGCCGTCTACCTGGTCGTCCCCCGGCTGATGCGGCTTCACGGAAAGGTGCGCGGCCGCCGTCGGTGACGGAGCGTCGCCACGTGCCTCGCTCAGGGAGCGGGCTGCGGGCGCGAGAACAGGTTGACGAGCGTGCCGTCCGGGTCGCGGAACAGCGTTGAGCGGTTGCCCCACGGCATCGTCGTCGGCTCCAGCACGACGTCGGTGAGCGCATCCCGCAGCCGGTCGAACTCGCGGTCGACGTCGTCGACCGCGAACTCGACGATAGCGGCCCCGCCGCTGGACGGCCGAGGAGCGTCATCGCCGAGCATGGCGACCGTCGCGACGTCGGCGATGGCGAGGGCCACGGCCCCCTCCCGGAACTCTGCGAAGACCGGGGCGGGACGCGACGCCGTCTTCCCGGTGACGAGTTCGTAGAACCGCACGAGACGGTCGACGTCGTGCGTAATGATCCTGATCGAGCTGAAAGCCATGATGAACCTCTCCGCTCGGGCCGTTCGCCCGTGCAGAACCATGGTCACGCGCGCCGGCGACAACATCCTGTCGGTGTTTCCGGATCAGGGCTGGAACACCGGATGCAGGTCTCCGTACGGGATGTCGAGGTCGGCGGCCGTGAGCTCGCGCCGTGGCGGCCGCTCCCCTGTCGGCTCGGCGGCGACGATCCGATCGCCGCGGAAAGCCCGGATGGCGCCGCGCGTACGGCACCATGCGATCAGGTACCAGGTCCCGTCGCGGCCGACGTATCCCTGCGGCTCGACCTCGCGTTCCGTCAGGGCGCCCGCACGATCGCGGTAGCGGAGGCGCAGCACCGTCCCGGCCCGGAGGGCGTCCGAGAACCCGTCGGGCGCAGGCGCGGGCGGGTCGCCCTGGAGCAGGTGCACGCGCGCCGCCAGGGCCCGCGTCTCCTCTGCCCTGCTGCCGTCCATCACTGCGAGCACCTTCCCGAGTGCCGCCCCCGCTTCCGCGCCGAACGGGCTGGAGGCGAGCATCCCGAGCCCGATGGTGACGGCGAGCGCCTCCTCGACCGTCAGGCCCAGCGGAGGGAGCGTGTGCGCGGTGTCGAGGCAGTAGCCGCCGGTCCGGCCGGGCTCCGCCCAAATGGGGACGCCGGCCTGCTGCAGCGACGACAGGTCGCGCTCGATGGTGCGGGTGCTGACCTCGAACCGCTCAGCCAGCCGCCTGGCGCTGAGCGGTCGCGGCGCGACGGCGCGGAGCGCTTCCACGATGGCGTACAGCCGGTCGGTGCGGTTCATCCGTCGACTCTAGCGACCGCCGCACGAGCGGCGCCGTGACGTGCTGCGAACGGCGAAGGGCCCGGCGGGAGCGTGTGAGCGCGTCCCGCCGGGCCCTTCGGAGCAGCGGCGGTCAGGCCCGCGGCAGCTTGCGCGCCTTGACCTCGCGGAAGTAGTCGTTCGCGGGCTTCAGGAAGATCAGGATGGTGGCGATGACGCCGACCACGAAGCGGGCGGCGCCGGTGCCGAAGCCGCCGAGGATGTCGAACAGCGACAGCACGGTCACGACGAGCAGCACGATGCGCGCCCAGTTCGCACCGCGGCGCATGAAGTACGCGAAGAGCACGTAGGCGGCGATGAAGAGGATGCCGATGATGACCGTGAGCGTAACGGAGACCGCTACGCCGGCGTCCACGGCGCCGTCCGGCACCTGCTGCCCCTGCGCGGCGAGCTGACGTTGGATCGCCTCCTTCAGCGAACCGACCGTGGCCAGCGAGACGATGAGCGAGATGAGGCTCAGAGCGGCGCCGACGATGTACAGCCAGAACGCGGTGTTCACCTGCTGCGGAGGGGTGACCGGGCCGCCCGCGGACGGGGCAGGCGACGATGAGGCGGGATAACTCGGGGGCAGGTTGGAATCACTCACGGGTGGGTCTCCTTGTGAAACTGGTGGATGCGAACGGCCGCTGGGCCATTGCATTTGAGCGCCGCTCACGTTATCCCTTCGCGGCACCGATGGCAATGTCAGGGGCGCTGCGCGCGCCCGGCCAACGGCCGGACGGTGAGGATCTGCTCCGCCCGTCCGACCGGGCCGGAGACATCGTGGAGCACCGTGCTGGTGAGGCCCTGGCCCCTCGATCCGAAGGTGACCGTCGTGTCGAGTCCGACCCACTCCCCTGCGGGTTGCGCGAACAGGTGGATGGTCAGGTCGAGGTTGGGGAACATCCACTCGGTCGGATGCCGGCGCACGGCGATTCCGTTCGCCGTGTCGACCAGCGCGATGAAGGCGGCGTGCGGGCTGGCCTCCTCACCGGCGACGATCGCCCGATCGGTGCGCAGCCACGCGGTGGCCCGCCCTGGACGCGGGTCCTCGGCCGCCCGCATCTCAAGGGAGGCCACGTAGCCGCCGGGCCAGGTCTCCGTCATCGGCCAGCGCCGCTCGGGACCGGGAAGGGCGAGCGGCTCCGATTCGCCTCCCGCCACGTCGCTGGTATCGCCGTCGACGGTGTACCAGGCCCGCGCGAGCACGGCGGTACGGCCCGCGATGACGACGGTCGCCTCCACCAGTTCGATGGTCCGGCCGGGACGAATGGTCTCTACAGCGATGTCGCACACGTCGGCCGCGAGGAACCCGAGGATGTCGAAGCTCACCCGCGCGAGCGAGAGCGGAGGCGCGTCGCGGTCGGCACGATGGCGGTCCATCGCGTGCACGATGAGGCCGCCGAGTGGGCTGAAGTGGATCTCGCCATCGTTCCAGGCTCCCCCCGCATCGACGGTCGGACGGAATCGGGTGTCGTCGATGCGCTGGAAGTAGGAGTCCATGCCCCGATTATTTCGCCCCGCCGATCGACCTGGCGCGGTCGGTCCGGAAGGCGTCGATAGCGAGACCCGCGAAACGGCGTGCCGCCGCGTCCCGGCGCGAGGGCGACATGGATCCCAGGCCGCGGCCGGCGAGCAGCACCAGCACGAGATCGTCGACCACGAAGTCCGGGCGCAGCCGACCCTGTGCCTTCGCCCGCGTCGCGAGACCGTCCAGCATCCCGAGCAGCTCACGGCGGTGCTGCGCGAAGGCTGCGGAGCCGGTCGCGAGCGACAGGAAGGCGTCGGCGAAACCCCGGTTCCGCACATTGAGCGCGGTCAGGCGCTCGATGACCGACGTGAAGCCGTGCCACGGATCGGGATCGGCGCAGCCCTCCTCGACGACCGCCCGGCATGTCTGCATCTCGACCTGGAACGCCTCGTCGATGAGCGACTGCTTCGTGGGGAACCGGCGGTACAGCGTCGCCGGGCCGACCTCGGCGTGGCGGGCGACCTCCCGCATCCCGACGTCGAGTCCGCGCTCGGAGAAGAGGGTGCGCGCCGCCGACAGGATGCGGTCGCGATTGTCCTGCGCATCCGAGCGGAGGATCTGAGTCACTCGTCCTCCCGACGGTCTCACTTCGATCAAGTGGACGGGGGCGTCCACTACCGTGCGAGGGTACCGCAACGAGAAGGAGAAGACGTGCGAGCGATTGCGATTCAGGAATACGGCGACCCGAGCGGAATGGCGGTCGTCGACGCGCCCGAGCCGGAGGCCGGCGCCGGACAGCTGCTGATCGAGACGGAGGCGATCGGGGTCGGAGGCGTCGACGCGGTGATCCGGCGCGGGACGCTCGGTTCGAGCTACCCGCAGGGCATGATCCCGGGCAGCGAGGTCGCCGGTACGGTCGCCCGGGTCGGCGACGGCGTCGACCCTTCCTGGGTCGGTCGGCGCGTCTGGGCGTTCACGGGGCGATCGGGCGGCTACAGCGAGCGCGCCGTCGCCCTGGTGGAGGACGTCACCCCGCTCCCCGACGACCTGTCTGCGGTGGATGCGGTGACGATCGGCAGCGCAGCACCCGTCGCGCGTTTCGCGCTCGCCCGCGCGCCCTTCGCGCCCGGCGACTCGGTGCTCATCCGCGGTGGCAGCGGCAGCATCGGAATCGCCGCGGTGGAGCTGGCAGCACGCGGGGGCGCTTCCGCGGTGGCCGTGACGACCTCGTCCGCCGAGAGGGGCCGTCGGCTTGCGGCTCTGGGGGCGACGGACGTGCTCGACCGGTCCGGCCACGGGCCCGACGGGGCTTCCCGTCCGTTCGACGTGATCGTCGACATCGTCGGAGGCGACGGCATGCCCGCGTTCATCGACCGCCTCGCGCCCAACGGCCGTCTCGTCCTCGTCGGCGCGGTCGCGGGCTTCCCGCCGGCCGACTTCGGGGCGCGCCTCCTCCAGGGCTTCCAGGCCTCGCGCTCCGTCGCCGCCTTCAGCCTCGACTCCATCCCTCCGCTCGCGCGCTCCGCCGCACGCGCCGAGCTGTTCGAGGCCGCCACCCGCAGGGAGCTGCACCCGGTGGTGCACAAGGTCATGCCGCTCGAACGCGCGGGGCACGCCCACCGCCTCATGGATGAGGGCGCCGTCTTCGGCCGCATCGTCCTCACCCCGTGACCCCTCGCCGTCGCCTCCTCCCCCCACCGTCGAGTCCGCACAGACTTACCGCTTTCGGCACCCCGAGCGTGCAAAGATCGCGGACTCGACGGTGGGCGGTTGGGAGGAGGGCTGTGGGCGGTATATCGTCGCGGCATGTGCCGGAACATCCGTTGCCTTCACAACTTCGAACCGCCAACGACCGACGATGAGGTGCGGGAGGCCGCCCTCCAGTTCGTCCGCAAAGTCAGCGGCTCGACGCATCCCTCCCGGGCCAACACCGCGGCGTTCGAGCAGGCCATCGACGAGATCGCCGAGGCGACCAGACGGATGCTCGACCAGCTGGTGACGAACGCGCCGCCGAAGAGCCGCGAGCTGGAGGCCGCGAAGGGCCGACAACGCCACGAGAAGCGCATGGAGCGCGAGGTGAGGATCCGGACGGCGTCGGCATGAGGGCACCGGCGTGAAAGCGACGACGCGCAGCGCGGCTGCGGAGGAGGAGAGATGAAGCGTCACGTGCTCGAGCCGGTACCGGAGGAGGCGGTCGCCGATCTGCGTTCGCGCCTCGAGCGGTTCCGGAGGGTGCCGCTGGCGCAGCGCGACGGCCTCGGAGGCGTCGACCCCGCGGTGCTGAGCGACCTGCTGCGGTACTGGGCGGACGACTACGACTGGCGCGAGCACGAGCGCCGGATCGCCTCGTGGCCGTGGGTGCAGACCGAGGACACCGCCGTGCCCATCCGCGCGATCGTCCGCCCGGCAGACCGCGAAGATGCGCCCGTCGTCCTCCTCCTGCACGGCTGGCCGGACTCCGTGCTGCGATTCGAGCGCATCCTGCCCCTGCTCGATGACGTGACGCTCGTGCTCCCCGCTCTGCCCGGGTATCCGTTCGCCGCACCCGTGGATGTGGGCGGGATGTCGTCGGTCGAGATGGCGGACGCCGTCGCCGACGCCATGGCCGAGTTCGGGTTCGACCGGTATGTGATCTCGGCGGGCGACGTGGGATGCGATGTCGGGGAGGCCATCGCCGGCCGCCACGGCTCCCACGTCAGCGCCCTGCATCTGACCGATCTCTCGCAATACCACTTCCTGGTCGGGCTCCCCGACGACCTCGACGAGACCGAGCGCGCTTACGTGGAGCGGGGACGCGACTGGCAGCAGCGCGAGGGCGGGTACATGCACGAGCAGTCCACCCGCCCGCGCACGCTCGCGGTGGGACTCGGCGACTCCCCCGCGGGGATGGCCGCGTGGATTCTGGAGAAACTCATCGACTGGACCGACTCCGGCGGCGACCTGCGCCGGGCGTTCACCCCCGACGAGGCCTTGACCTGGATCTCGGCATACTGGTACACCGGCGCGGTCGGCACTTCCTTCACTCCGTACGCGGCTGCGGCTCCGAAAGACTGGCCGAGGATCGAGATCCCGACGGTCATGACGGTGTTTCCGCGCGACCTCGTCAATGCCCCGCGGCAGTTCGTCGAGCGGTTCTTCTCCGTCGTCGACTGGCTGGAGTTCCCGCACGGCGGTCACTTCGCCGCCTGGGAGCAGCCGGCCGACTACGTCGAGGGGGTGCGTCGGGCACTCGGCGCCCTCCGCTGATCCGCTGTCAGGCGCGCTCCACCGGCAGCCACAACTCGCAGGTCGCCGTGGTGAAGTCCGCCGATCGGTCGAGGACCGCGACGATCGACGGACCCCGCCGCAGACGCCACGGGTTGGAGGGGAACCATTCGCTCGCTGTCGCGGCCCACGCCGACTGGAGCGCCGCAGGGTAGTCCCCGTCGACGCGGAACACCGCCCAGGTCCCGGCCGGAACTTCGATGACGTCCAGATCGTCCGGTGTCGGCGAGTCCACCGCTCGTGCGACACCGTGGAGATAGGTGAGCGCGGTGCCCTCGGTGTAATCGGGGTCGACGTCGGCGCTGACCTGGAGCAGACCTGCGGGCTCGGTGTCGCTGAGGCCCGCGAGGCGAGCATGCTCGTCCGGCTCGATGGATGCGATGAGGGCGTGGATGTGCGGGTTGACGCCTTCGTGGATGAGCGGCACGCGAGCTGCGTGGCCCACGAGCCGGAAGGCCGGTCGGTCGGTGATACGGGTGTCCATCGGGGTGTTCCCTTCTACGGTCAGGCGGAACCTGAGCTGCGGTTGCGTGCGAAGGGGGCCGCCATCACGTCTCACGGTGACGGGACTCGCGCCGTGCACCGACCGGAACGCCCGGTTGAACGCCTCCGTCGAGCCGTAGCCGTGACGCACAGCGACGTCGAGCAGGTCGTCATCTCCGAGCAGGTCGGCGACGGCTACGGTCATGCGACGACGACGCACATACTCTGACAGGGGCATCCCGGCCAGCGACGAGAACATACGACGGACGTGGTATTCCGTGGTGCCGAGGTCACGGGCGACCCCAGCGAGGTCGAGGTCGTCGGCGAGGTGGTCTTCGATCACCTCGACCACCCGGTTGAGAATCGCGATCACGGTCCCTCCTTCGCCTTTCAGCCTGGTCGGCCGTGGGACGCCGCACCCGACTATCGCGGTCCGAAACGATCGGTGCCGGGTCGGCCTGGTGTACCCGCTCGGCCGAGCTCATCCCGGAGGCTGACGCCCCGCGGCGGGTCACCGCATTAGCCTCGAGCCTATGCTTCGCCGCGCCGCCGCCGTCCTGGCCATCGTCTGCGCCGCCGCCCTCGTGTCCGGGTGCTCGATGATCGAGGGGCTGGCGCAGGACGCGACCGGCCGCGACACCGCTTCGCCCGAGGAGGCCTGCCTGCCGCGCGGCGCCGAGCCGGATCCGTCCCCGACGCCGGCTCCGACGCTCGATCCGCAGGTCGCCGGAGAGGTCCGGGACGCCGTGACCGCCGTCCGAAAGCTCGCGGGCGTCGACACGGTGCGCGAGAGCACGTCGAACTCACGAACCGCCTCGGACGAGCCGGACCGTCCGGACTGCCGGGTCGTCTCCAACCACTTCTCGAGCCGGGTCGACGTCGTGATGGAGGCGGCGGCGACACCCGCTCAGGCGGCGGCGGTGCCGACGACGATGGCGCAGCACCTCGCGTGGACGGGCGTGAGCCTCTCCCTGACGGTGCCGGCCGGGCCCGGACACATCGAGACGACGGTCCACTACAGCCGGACCTTCGACCAGACCATCCCGATCGAGACCTCCACCGACGTCGCCGAGAGTCTCGCCCGGCTGGCGGCGACGCCGCATGTCACCTCGCTGGAGGCGTCCATCCCGTACACGTTGCGCGTCGACTACGGCTCGCTGACGGTGTTCGTCGATGGCGCAGACCCCGCCACGCTGGATGCCGTCCGCGCGGTCATCGACACCACGGTGTTCGCCGACACCACCCTGCACGGTTCGTTCAGCAACGGCGCCAAACCCTGAGAAGGGTTGACGAACGACTCCGACATCGGTACACTTAGGCACATGCCTAAGTATCACGGTGAGCTCGACGCTGTGCTCCGCGCTCTCGCGGACCCCACGCGGCGAGCCGTCGTGGAGCGGCTGGCGGCGTCACCGGCGGTGGTGAGCGAGCTCGCCGAACCGTTCCCGATGGCGCTGCCGTCGTTCATGCAACACCTGAACGTGCTCGAGAACGCCGGAGTGATCACCTCCGAGAAGCATGGGCGCGTCCGCACCGTGAGCCTGCGGCCGGGCGCCCTCGACATCCTGCACCTCTGGCTCGGCGAGCAGCGCACGCCCGCCGAGCACCAGGCCGACCGCCTCGGCATCCACCTCGCCCGCGCCTCGGCGCCTACCTCGAAGGACACCTGACATGACCCGCGTCCGCATGAACCTCTTCGCCTCGCTCGACGGCTACACGCCGTCCGACGCGTCTCCCGACAACCCGATGGGCGAGGACTGGGGCCGTCTCACGGCCGCCTGGGCATCGACCCGGACGTTCCACGAGCGCATCTTCGGCGACACGAGCGGGGCCGGCACGACCGGGGTCGACGACCGGGTCGGCCGCGAGTTCTTCGACGGCGTCGGCGCCGAGATCCTGGGCGCCGGGATGTTCGGCCTCCACTCGTTCCCCGACGACCCGGAGTGGAAGGGATGGTGGGGAGACAGGCCGCCCTTCGGCACCCCGGTCTTCGTGCTCACGAGCACGGCGCCGCGCCCTGCGATCGAGATGGACGGCGGCACCACGTTCCACTTCCGGAACGCCTCCCCGGAGGAGGTGCTCGCCGAGGCGACCGAGGCCGCGGGCGGCCAGGACGTCCGGGTGGGCGGCGGCTACCGCACCGCCCGCGCTTTCCTGCGGGCCGGACTGGTCGACGAGCTCCACCTCATGATCACGCCGATCTTCCTGGGCCGCGGCAATCGCCTGTTCGACGACCTGACCGGCATGGACCGGACGCACACCGTGACCAGCGAGGTCGCCGAGAGCGGCACCATCCACGTCACCCTCACCCGCTAGGACGCTGCCATGACGATCGAACGCCGCCTCGCCCGCGCCGGATTCACGCTCACCCGCGACTACCCCGCCCCGCCCGAGCGCGTCTGGGACGCCTTCGCCGACGAGCAGCAGAAGCTGAGCTGGTGGGGAGCCGGCGACGCCATGGAGCCGCGCGAGTGGTCCTTCGACTTCCGCGTCGGCGGAAGGGACGTCGCCGAGGGGAAATTCCACAACGGTCCCGTGTCGCGGTACGAAGCGACCTACACCGACATCGTCGAGCACGTCCGCATCGTCACCACCTACGACATGTGGATCGACGGGGAGCACATGTCGACCTCCGTGGCGTCGCTGGAATTCGAGCCGACCGAGCAGGGCACCCGCTTCACCCATGTCGAGCACGGCGTCTTCTTCGACCGGTTCTGGGCTGACGGCCCCGGACGCGAGAGCGGCACCCGGGGCCTGCTCACGGCCCTGGGCGCCTACCTCGAACGCTCGGTCGGTTAGGCCTCCGCGACCTCCAGCTCAGACGACGGCTGCGGCACCGCGGCGGGCTTCCGGACGAAGAGTGCCAGCACGATCACCCCGAGCGACAGGATGCCACCGGCGAGGAATGCGAGGTGCGAGCCCTGCGCAGCCGCAGCGGCGGTCGGCAGGTCCGGGTCCGCGCCTCCGGTCGAGGCGACGCCGGTCGCGTAGAGCGCGACGAAGATGGCTGTGCCCGCC
Source organism: Leifsonia sp. NPDC014704 (assembly GCF_043083605.1). Taxonomy (NCBI): domain Bacteria; kingdom Bacillati; phylum Actinomycetota; class Actinomycetes; order Micrococcales; family Microbacteriaceae; genus Leifsonia; species Leifsonia sp. NPDC014704. The sequence goes on from NZ_JBIBYW010000001.1 coordinate 2,195,910, forward strand.
GCACCGGCGACCTGCTGCAGCGTGGCGATGGTGGCGCTGCCGTGCGAGTACAGCCGTGGCGGCAGCGACCCCAGCGACGAGCTGAACGCCGGCGTGAACAGGAAGGCGAGGGACAGCATCAGGACGATGTGCGCACCGAGCAGCACGACCCACGAGGAGCCCTCGCCGAGACCGAGCGCCAGTGTCCAGAGGGCGACGGCGAGTCCGATCGACCCGGGGATCACGAGCGGACGCGGCCCGAACCGGTCGTACAGCCGGCCGACCGTCGGGCCGGCCAGCCCCATCAGCAGGCCGCCGGGGAGCAGGATCGCACCGACCCAGAGGGGCTCGAGGCCGAGGGTGTACCGGGCGAACTGGGGCAGCACGATGAAGGCGCCGAAGAGGGACACCATCGCGGCGGTCATCATCGAGACGGACACCGCGAAGTCGCGGGAGAGGAAGGTGCGCAGGTCGAGCAGCGCCGAGTCCGTGCGCTGCAGCACCAGCTGCCGCCAGACGAAGAACGCCAGCGTGATCAGGCCGACGACGATGGGGATCCACGGCTGGACAGCCGCCGAGCCGACCGCCGCGGCGCCGATCTGACTGAGGCCGAACACGAGCGCCGAGAAGGCCAGGGCCGAGAGGATGACCGACGGCGAGTCCAGGCGCACCTTCCGCGTCTCCGACACGTTCGGCACCCGTCGCGCGCCGATGGCGAGCATGACGAGCCCGATCGGCAGCATCACCCAGAACAGCCCCTGCCACGGCAGCACCTGGATGAGCGCCCCCGACACGATCGGACCGATCGCCGGAGCGACGGACATGACGATCGAGACACGTCCCATGACCCGGCCGCGCTGCTCTTCCGCGACGATCGTCATCACGGTGGTCATCATGAGCGGCATCATGATCGCGGTACCGACCGCCTGGACGACCCGCCCGACCACGAGCGTCTCGAACACCGGAGACAGGGCCGCGATGAGGGTTCCGATCACGAAGCTCGACATCGCGACGATGAAGACGGGCCGGGTGTTGAGCCGCTGCATCAGCCAGCCCGTGACGGGGATGACGACGGCCATCGTCAGCGCGAACGCGGTCGTGAGCCACTGGCCCTGGGTTGCGTCGATGTGGAGGGACTCCTGGATGCGCGGGAGCGCGACACCCATCATCGTCTCGTTGAGGAAGACGACGAAGACGGCGGCGAGGAGCAGGGCGAGCGCGGTGCGGTTGCGTGCTGCGGTGGCGACCGGGGTCGGCTCACTGGCGAGCTCTGCGCGGTCGATGGTGTCGGTCATGGCGTTCTCCTTCATCGGATGTACTTCAAAAAATAAAGCACACTGCAAATAATGAAGTCAAGTGCTACAGTGAGATTCATGACGAACCAGCACTACGGGCAGTTCTGCGGTCTCGCACGCGCCGCCGAGATCGTCGGGCAGCGATGGACCCTGCTGATCCTGCGCGACCTCAGCGTCGGCCCGCAGCGCTACTCCGACCTGGTCTCCGGCCTCCCCGGCATCCCCACGAACACCCTCGCCTCCCGGCTGAAGGAGCTCGAGGAGGAGGGCATCGTCGAACGACTGGCTCCGTCGAGCGGCGAGCGGGCGGTCGTCTACCGGCTCACCCCGCGCGGCGAGGAGCTCGGCCCGGCGATGGATGCGCTGTCACGCTGGGGAGCCGGCGGGATGCGGACTCCGCGCGACGGCGAAATCGTGACGACCGCATCCATCGCCGCCGCGCTGAAGGTCGCCGCGGGCGACGGGATCGTCCCGGAGGACTGGGACGCCGCCTACACCGTCCGCGTCGGCGAGGTGGAGACGCACCTGATCATGCGCGACGGCGTCATCACCGTCGGCCCGGGCGCGGCCGAGGCGCCGGACCTCGTCATCACCGCGGGGCCGCAGATCCGCGACCTCCTCGCGGGAGAGCTGGATGCGGACACCGCGATCGCGACCGGCGCGGTGAAGCTGGAGGGCGACGCCTCGCTGTTCGCGCGCTTCGCCGACACGCTCCACGTGCCGTACAGCCCGAACGTGCCCGCCTAGAGCCTGCCGCGCACCGAGCGGGACACCGCGAACCGACGCACCACGAGCCCCAGGGCGACAAGCGCGAGGGCAGCCGCGAACGGAAGGACGAGGTCGCTCCCGCTGTCTGCGAGCGATGCGGTCGCGCCTTCCGAGCCGGTCGCCAGCACCCCCTCCGCCCCGGCGAGAACTGCCACCGGCGCCGTCACAAAGGTATACGTCGCCGACGCGTCGGGGCCCTGCCCATTGGACGCGGTGATGGTCACGGTCGACGAACCCGGCGTGGTCGGCGTGCCGGAGATGACTCCGGTGGTGCTGTTCAGGGTGAGACCGGCCGGGAGGGCTCCGGCGGTCACGGTGAACGTCGGTGACGGGGTACCGGAGGCGGTCACCGTGAACGCGTACGGCGTCCCGGCGACCGGGGCGGTCGGTGTTCCGGAGGTGATGGACGGGCTCGATGTCGTGACGGGTGTGCCCGGCGGCGGGCATCCCGTCGGGGCCGTCACGGTGTTGGTGTCGAGGGTGACCGCCGCGTTGCTCGCCAGCAGGCGGCCCACGATCGTCGCACCGGTCGTCGCGGTGATGGACTGGTCGGCCAGCACGGTCCCGATGAACTGCGCGGCCGTGCCCAGGGTCGCCGACGATCCGACCCTCCAGAAGACGTTGCAGGCGGTCGCGCCGCCGGTCATCGTGATGTGCGTCGCCGATCCGATGGTCAGCGTGCTCGCCGCCTGGAAGACCCAGACCGAGGTCGCACTGCCGGCGAGGGTCAGCGCTCCGTTGTCCGCGAGCGACAACGCGCCCCCGGAGTAGACGCCGGGCGTCAGCGACAACCCGTTGAGCTCGCCGATGCCGGACGTCGTCGGCGTGAGGCCGCCGGCGGTGTTGAAGGCCGTCGTCACGTCGCTCTGCGCTTGAGCTGCGACGGCGTCCGTCTGGTGCAGGGTTCCGGTGAGCGTGCCGTCGGGAGCGCCCCCGAACCCGGTGATCGACGAGCCGGGAGACACGCCGACATCGCCGTCGACGACGGTCGGCCCGGTGTTCGTCACCTCACTCGCTCCGAGCACGCCGAAGGGCGCGGCAGTCCCAATGTCCACCGGCCCGTCGAGGGTGGTGTCCGCGTGCGCCGCAGCCGGGCCGAAGCACAGGCCGAGCAGCGCGAGAAGAGCTGCCGCCGTCGCGCCCACGCCGATGCGCGCCCCGACAGAAAGTGAAGAAGAAATGGATGTCGAATCGGCCACGAAGGCCCCCGCCCGAGTGAGGGGTCCTGGCATGCGACGAGATTCGCCGTCCATACCCCTTGCCGCGGAGTCTGGCACAGATCGGGGCCTCGTGCCGGTTCCGGCCGAACGGGGGGTAAGCGACTTTCGGCTTGACGCCTGCTTCGCCGCCTGCTTATACTCCCATTTACAACGTTGATTACATCGTTGTAAACCCGATCCGATCGACGATGAGCGGTCGGTCCCATGAGAGGCATTCAATGAAGAAACTGCTTGCGACGCTGGCCGTCGCGGCCGGCGCTTCTCTCGCGCTGGCCGGCTGCTCCACCTCCCCCGGCTCCGGTGACTCCGGCCCCGTCACCCTCACCTTCTGGCACGGCTACACCGAGGCAGACGGCAAGGTGCTCGACGCGATCGTCGACGACTTCAACAAGTCGCAGGACAAGATCACGATCAAGACCACGACGAAGACGTGGGCGGTCATCGGCGACACCCTTCTCCCCGCGCTCTCCGCCAAGAAGGGGCCGGACATCGTCGCGATGCCGGCCGAGACCCTCCCGGTGTACGCGTCGAAGGGCGCCTTCGCCAAGCTCGACGACTTCTACGACAGCAGCGCGACGAAGAGTGCTTCTCTGCGGCCCGCAGCGGTCGAGATGGAGAAGGTCGACGACTCCTACTACGGCATCCCCACCGGCTTCGTCCCGCTCTCGGTCATCTACAACAAGGCGCTCTTCGAGAAGGCCGGCATCACCGAGTTCCCGAAGACATGGGACGAGTGGGTGGCCGACGCCAAGAAGCTCACCGTCGACGAGAACGGCGACGGCACCCCCGAGCAGTACGGCCTGGCCCTTCCGGACCACGCGACCGTGGGCAACGGCGTCTGGGCGAGCCTGTTCTACGGCAACGGCGGGAAGATCGTCGACGGCTCGAAGTCGGTCCTCGACTCCTCCGAGAACGCCGAGACCCTCTCGTACTGGGCGAAGGCCGTCACCGCCGACAAGATCTCGCCGACCGGGCTCGACGGCGTCGCCTCCGACAAGCTGTTCTCGTCCGGCAAGGCCGCGATGGAGATCGGCGGACCGTGGATGGCAGGCGTCGCCACCGAGAACAAGATCGACTACGGCATCGCCGGCATCCCCGCCGGGCCGAAGGGCGCCGCAGCTTCGGCGATCGGTATCTCTGCCGCCGTCACCGCGCAGGCCGATGCCGCCAAGAAGGCCGCGGCGGAGAAGTTCTTCGCCTACTTCTTCACCAAGAAGGTCGCCACGAAGTGGTCGCTCGGCTCCGGCTGGCCGCCGCTGCGCACCGACATCCCCTCGTCCGACGTCTCGTCGAACCCGGTCGTGGCCTCGCTCACCGATCTGGTCGGGGACGCGCGCCCGCTGCTCCCCGGCGTCGCGAACAGTACGGATGTGCTCTCGGCGGTCGACGAAGCGACGCAGAAGGCCCTCGCCGGCGGCGACCCGTCTGCGCTGCTGAAGTCCGCATCCACCCAGGTGCAGCAGGCACTCGGCAAGTGATCCACCCGGTGGACCGCCGCACCCCGGCGGTCCACCACCCTCCTTCGAAAGCGATCATGACCACACTCACCCGCTCCCGCACGGGCCGACGGCCGTACCGTCCGCCCGCCCCGCTCGGCGGCCGGCCCCGTTCGGCAGGCCGTCGCGGACCGATGGCCCTGCTCTTCATGCTCCCGGCCGTGGTCATCCTCATCGCCTTCGTGGGGTGGCCGATGCTGTCGGCCCTGCGCCTCTCGTTCACGAACGCGAGCGGCTTCGGGCTCGAAGAGTGGGTGGGCGTCGACAACTACGTCCAGGTCTTCACCGATCCGCGCGTGCTCGCCACCCTCGGCAACACGGCCCTCTACACGGTGCTCTTCACCCCGACAGCGCTGATCGCCGCCCTGCTGCTCGCGCTCCTCCTCACCAACCGTCGACTGCTCGGCCGGGGATTCTTCCGCACGGCCCTGTTCCTCCCGTTCATCGTCTCGCTCGCCGTCGCCGCGTTCGCGTGGACGTACCTGCTCGACCCGCAGGTCGGCCTCCTCAACTACTGGCTGCGCAGCGTCGGCATCCAGCTTGGAAACGTGCTGCAGGATCCGGCGCTCGCCATGCCGACCGTGGTGCTCGTGGCCATCTGGAAGAGCTTCGGCTTCTACATGGTGATCTTCATCGCCGGTCTGCAGGAGATCCCCGAGTCGCTGTACGAGGCCGCGAAGATCGACGGCGCGGGAGCCTGGCGACGCTTCGTCAGCATCACCCTCCCCCAGCTCAGCAACACCCTCGCGTTCGTCGTCGTCTTCGCGATGATCGCGGCCCTCCAGGCCTTCGACCAGATCTACGTCATGACCGGAGGCGGTCCGTACCGTTCCACGCAGACCGTCGTCATGGAGATCTACCAGGAGGGCTTCAAGAAGCTCGACCTCGGTCTCGCGACGGCGCTCTCCTACGTGCTCCTCGCCGCGACCCTCATCCTCAGCCTCATCCAGTTCCGCTTCTTCGGACGCCGTGAGAAGGACCTCGCATGACCGCCACCCTCGCCCCGGCCGCAGCGCCCCGGGCCGCAACGACGACCCGCAGACGGCGCGTCGGCCGCACCGCAGAACGCTGGCTGCTCTTCGCCGCCGCGCTGGTGCTGACCGCCATCGTTCTGCTCCCCGTGATCGTGATCGTGCTCACGGCGTTCAAGCCGGCGTCCGAGATCAACGCCTACCCGCCGACCCTGCTCCCCGGCACATGGACGCTGGACAACTTCACGAAGATCTTCAGCGACCTCCCGTTCGGCCGGCTCTTCCTCAACAGCCTGGTCTTCGCGGGCGGAGTGACCGTCTTCGCCCTCGTGTTCGACTCCCTCGCGGCCTACGCCCTCGCCCGCATCGACTTCCGCGGCAGCCGGGTCGTGCTGATCGTGATCGTGGCCAGCCTGATGATCCCGTTCCAGGCGACACTGATCCCCGTCTACCAGCTGGTGGCGCAGCTCGGCTGGGTCAACACGTTCGCCGGGCTGATCATCCCGAGAGCGGCCGACGCTTTCGGCATCTTCTTCCTGCGCCAGTTCTTCATCGCGCTCCCCCGCGACCTCGACAACGCGGCACGGATCGACGGAGCAGGCGAATTCCGCATCTTCCGAAGCATCGTGCTCCCGAACGCCGTCCCGGCTCTCCTCACTCTCGCCATCTTCACCTTCGTGAACAACTGGAACGACCTGCTCTGGCCGCTCGTCTTCACGACATCGCCGGAGATGGGCACGATCACGTCGGGCCTGACCCTGCTGACCGGACCGAGCGGCATCATCCCCTACGGCACGATGATGGCCGGATCGCTCATCGCGGTCCTGCCCCTCGCCGTCATGTTCCTGATCATGCAGCGCCGCTTCATCGAGAGCGTCGCGACCACGGGGCTCAAGTGACGGCCCCGCGCTGGTTCGAGGACGGCCGCCTGCACCTCGGACTCGGGATCGAGGACACCTTCGTGCCGCAGGAGCGGCCCGGCGAGCGCGCCATCGACGAGTACGAGCTCACCGAGCACTACGACCGGTACGGCGAGGACTTCGCCCTCGCCGCGGGTCTCGGCGCCGAGGTGCTGCGCTGGGGCGTGCCCTGGTACCGGATCGCGCCGGAGCGCGGCCGCTGGGACTGGGACTGGACCGACCGGGCGGTGGATGCGGTGCTCGGCGCCGGCCTCCGGCCGATCATCGACCTGCTCCACTACGGCACCCCCCTCTGGCTGACCGACCAGTTCGCCTCCGCGGACTATCCGCAGCACGTCGCCGAGTTCGCGGACCGCTTCGGCGAGCGCTACGGCGATCGGGTCGTGGACTACACGCCGGTGAACGAGCCGGTCATCCACGCGCTGTTCTCCGGGGAGTACGGCTACTGGCCGCCCTACCGGACCGGCGCAGAGGGTTTCGCGACCATCGCGGCGAACCTGGCGCGCGGTTTCGTGCTCAGCCAGGAGGCGCTGGCCGCGCGCGTCGGCGACCGCGCGACCTTCGTGCACGTCGACGCCGCCATCAGCTACGTCGGAGACGATGTCGCGCCCGAGCATCGCGCGGAGGCCGAACGGCTGCGCCACCAGGTGCACCTGGTCGAGGACCTGGTCACCGGCCGGGTCGACGACGCGCACCCGCTCCGCGACCGGCTCGCCCCCGCCGTGACGGACGCGGAGCTGGACTGGTTCGCCGCCCACGCCGTGCGCCCCGACGTCATGGGCGTCAACTACTACCCGCGGCACTCCACCGAACTGTTCGAGGCGGGCGTCCGGCACGGCGGCGGGTTCGCCGACCCGCGGCCGAGCGTCGACCGCGGCACGCAGGGCCTCCGTGAGGCGCTCGAGCGTTTCGCCGCGCGGTACGGCGCACCGGTGATGGTGACCGAGACGTGCGTGACGGGAACGGTCGAGGAACGCATCCATTGGCTGGATGAGTCCCTCGCCCTCGTGGAGAGCATGCGGTCCGAGGGCGCACCCGTCGTCGGGTACGTCTGGTGGCCCCTGTTCGACATGTACGAGTGGACGTGGCGGCACAGCGACCGCCCGCGCGCGGACCACCTCCTGACGATGGGGCTCCACGACCTGGTCGAGTCGCCGGACGGTCTGCAGCGCAGGCCGAACCCGGTCGCCGACCGCTTCCGCGCCTGCGCCGCCCGGCTCGCCCCTCTGCCAACCCGATGACCGAAGACCACCCGATGACGGAAGACCAGATGCATCACGCACACATCTCCCTCCAGCCCGCCGCCACGATCGGCGCGGTCGACCCGCGCCTGTACGGCTCGTTCATCGAGCACCTGGGACGCGCCGTCTACGACGGCATCTACGAGCCGGGACACCCGACGGCCGACGCCGACGGGTTCCGCACCGATGTGATCGAGCTCGTCAAGGAGCTCGGGGTGACCACGGTGCGCTACCCGGGCGGAAACTTCGTCTCCGGTTTCCGCTGGGAGGACTCCGTCGGGCCGCGCGACCAGCGCCCGCAGCGACTCGACCTCGCCTGGCACTCCACCGAGACCAACGAGGTCGGGTTGCACGAGTTCCAGGGGTGGCTCGACAAGGTCGGCGGCGAGCTGATGCTCGCGGTCAACCTGGGCACCCGTGGCGTCGCGGAGGCGCTCGACCTGCTCGAATACACCAACCACCGGGGCGGCTCCACGCTCTCCGAGCGGCGGATCGCGAACGGCCGCACCGAGCCGTTCGACGTCAGGATGTGGTGCCTGGGCAACGAGCTTGACGGCCCGTGGCAGCTCGGCCACAGCTCGCCGGAGGAGTACGGACGCCTCGCGGCGAAGACCGCCCAGGCCATGAAGATGTACGACCCCGACCTGCAGCTCGTCGTGTGCGGCTCCTCCAGCTCGTCGATGCCCACGTTCGGTGAGTGGGAGCGCGTGACCCTCACGCACACCTACGACGACGTGGAGTTCATCTCGTGCCACGCGTACTACGAGAACACCGGCGATCTGGGCAGCTTCCTGGCCTCGGGCGTCGACATGGACTACTTCATCCGCAGCGTCGTCGCCACCGCCGACAGTGTGAAGGCCGTATGCGGCAGCGCGAAGACGATCGACATCTCGTTCGACGAGTGGAACATCTGGTACAACACCCGGTTCGAGAACGTCGACCGCATCACCGGGACCGACAACTGGCCGATCGCGCCCCGGCTGCTGGAGGACACGTACACCGTCTCCGACGCCGTCGTCTTCGGCAGTCTGCTCATCACCCTGCTGAAGCACGCGGACCGGGTGAAGAGCGCATCCCTCGCCCAGTTGGTCAACGTGATCGCCCCGATCATGACCGAGCCCGGCGGCCCGGCGTGGAAGCAGACGACCTTCTTCCCGTTCGCCGCCACCGCCGCGCACGGACGCGGCACCGCCCTCCGGGTCGATGTCGCCGGCGGCACGTACGACACCGAGCGCTTCGGGGCGGTGCCCCTGGTGGATGCCGTGGCCACTCACGACGCGGAGGCCGGCCGCTACGCGCTCTTCGCGGTGAACCGCTCCGTCGAGCAGCCGACGGAACTGGTCGTCGACCTGGCCGTGCTCGGCGACGACGCCGCCTCCCTGACCGCGACGGCCACGACACTCAGCGACCCCGATCCGGACGCCGCCAACACCCGGGAGGACCCCGAGCGCGTCGCTCCACGTGAGCTGCCGGTGCGCCGCGACGGCTCACTCCTCATCGTGGAGCTCCCGGCCATCTCCTGGACGGAGATCCTGCTGAGCTGACGTCAAGACGTGACGACGAGCCCGACGTCGTGACGGCCCGCCCGCGCCCGCGGACGGGTCACCAGTGAGAGAAGGAACCGACAATGTTTCCATCACGCACCCCATCGGGCTCGTCGCCGCGGCGACGACTCCGGGCACTCGCCGTGGCCGGCGCCGTCGCCGGCACCCTCGTCGCGGCGACGCTGACCGCAGCGCCCGCCTCCGCCGTGACCACCGGCAACGGATCGCTCGTCTACTCCCCCGCCGCCGGCACGTCGTTCAACCCGGAGGGCGGCCGCGCGGCCGGAACGACGTACGCGAAGAACATCGTGCTCAAGAACAGCGGGGCGGCGAACGGCACCCAGCTGGTCACCTACGACCAGCTCGTGCTCGTGAACGGCGTGCAGGTCTACCCGATCTACCGCAGCACCGACGACGGCACCAGCTGGACCCACGTCACGGACGTCGTGCCGAGCGCCACGTTCCCGACGCTGACCCGCACCTCCCAGCCGTTCCTGTTCGAGGTCTCGCAGGCGACGGGCGGTCTGGCCGCCGGCACCATCCTGCTCGCCGGGATGATCATGCCGGAGGACCGCTCGAGCAGCCGCCTGGTCGTCTACAAGAGCACGAATCAGGGCACGTCGTGGTCGTACCTGAGCACCATCGACACCGGAGGGCCCGCCGTCTACGACCCGAGCCCGACCTCCACGACCTCGACCGTGTGGGAGCCGTCCCTGGCGATCGACGGGCAGGGCGGCCTGGTCGCCTACTTCTCGGACGAGCGGCAGAAGTCGAGCGGCGTGCTTCAGGCGGTGTCGTATCGACGGTCCACCGACGGCGGTGCGACGTGGGGTGCCGAGTCGAACGTGTCCGCTCCGAACAACCAGTCCGACCGGCCCGGCATGATCACGGTGACCAAGCTCCCCGACGGCCGCTACCTCGCCACGTTCGAGGTGGTCAACCGGCCGTCGCAGAGCAAGAACACCGCACCGGTGTACTTCAAGACCTCGCCCGACGGCCTGAACTGGTCGCCGACGACCAGCATCGGCACTCCCATCACCCTGGCCAACGGTCGCGGCATCGGATCGTCGCCGTACGTGAAGTGGGTCCCGGGCGGCGGACCGAAGGGCATGGTCGTCGTCGCATCCAAGTGGTCGCTGGATGCCACGGGCACCATCGACGGCGGTCAAAACTTCTACGTCAACTACAACCTCGGCGACGGGCCGTGGGAGCGACTGCCGATGGCGGTCACGTACGACGGACCGGACGTAGAAGGCGGCACCTTCAGCGGCTTCGCCCAGAGCATCGACTACTCGGTGGACGGCCGCACGCTGTACCAGGCGACCAACGTCGAGAACCTCACGACCACCTACAACGACATCCGTGTCGGCTCCATCCCGCTGGACGCCCAGCAGTACGAGGCCGAGAAGGCCGCCCGCACATCGGACACCTCCCTCGTCACGGATCCGGATGCGTCGAACGGCAGCAAGGTCGGCAACATCAACGACACGACCAGCTCGGTGACCTTCACCGTGCGGGTCCCGTCGGCCGGCTCGTACACGATGAACGTCCGCTACGACAACGGAACGGGCGCGGCGTCGACGCACAACGTCAGCGTCAACGGCGGCACCGCATCCGCCCTCAGCTACCCGGCGACGGTGAACTGGGGACGCTACGGCTGGGCTCAGAAGACGGTCACGCTGAACGCGGGCGCGAACACGATCGCGTTCACGAAGGGCACCTCGTTCGCCGAGCTCGACGCCATCCAGCTGTACAAGCCGGGGACCGGGCTGGATCCGCAGTTCCGCATCGTGAACCGCAACAGCGGCAAGTACCTCGAGATCGCGAGTGCGTCTCTGGCGGACGGCGCGGGCGCCGGTCAGTGGGGAGACACCGGCAACGCGTGCCAGGTGTGGAACGTGCACCCGGTGTCGAACGGCCTGCAGCTGTTCAACGTAAACAGCGGCAAGCTGCTCGAGATCCCCGGCGCTCAGACCGCCGACGGTGTGCGGGCGGCGCAGTGGGGCCCGACCGGCAACGCCACGCAGGTGTGGTCGCCGAGCACCTCGGGCGGCTGGTGGACGCTGACGAACGCGAACAGCGGCAAGCCGCTGGAGATCGCCGGGTCGTCGACGGCCGACGGCGCGTTCGCCCAGCAGCGCACCGCCGACGGCAGTGCGACGCAGCAGTGGCGGCTGGTGCGCGAGGGCATCCAGTAGCCCATCCGACCGGGGCGACGGCGATCGGGCCGCCGTCGCCCCTCCCGGGTGCGTCGCCCTCCGGCGGTCGGCGTGGATTACGTCCGGCGGGCCGTTGCCTGCCAGACTCGCTGTCGTGGGGACCCTACTAACGGCGGGCGGTCTCGCCCTCGCCTTCTCGCTCTTCCTGACGCCGCTCTTCATCCGGTTGTTCCGGCGCCTGGAGTGGGGGCAGTTCATCCGGGACGACGGCCCCCAGTCGCATCACGTCAAGCGTGGGACCCCGACGATGGGCGGCATCGTCTTCATCCTGGCGACGCTGTTCGGGTTCTTCGTGTCCGCGCTCCTCAACGGCGGCGACGGCATCTCCCCCTCGTCGCTCCTCGTGCTGCTGATGTTCATCGGCATGGCGGCGGTCGGGTTCGTCGACGACTTCCTGAAGGTGCACCACCAGCGCAGCCTCGGACTCGGCGGATGGGCGAAGATCGCCGGGCAGGCGATCGTCGCGACCGCGTTCGCCGTGCTCGCCCTCCAGTTCCCCACCGCCGACGGCACGACGCCGGCATCGATGGCCGTGTCGGCCATCCGGGACATCCCCGCGCTCGACTTCGCCCGGATCGCCACAGCGGTGCCCGCGATCGGCTTCGTCCTCTACCTGGTCTGGATCAACTTCCTGGCGTCGGCGACGACCAACGGCGTGAACCTCGCGGACGGCCTCGACGGCCTCGCGACGGGCGCATCGGTCCTCGCGATCGGCTCGTACACGCTGATCGGCTTCTGGCAGTTCAATCAGTCGTGCTTCAACCCCAACATCAACGCGGCGAACGTGGCCACGTGCTATCCGACGAGCGATCCACTGTCGCTGGCCGTCGTCGCGGCGGCGATCTGCGGCTCCCTGGTCGGGTTCCTCTGGTGGAACACCAGTCCCGCCAAGATCATCATGGGCGACACCGGCTCGCTCGGGCTCGGCGGAGCGCTGTGCGCCCTCGCGATCCTCACGCACACCGAACTGCTCCTGATCCTGATCGGCGGCCTCTTCGTCATCGAGGCGGGCTCGGTCATCGTTCAGCGCGCGTACTTCAAGGCGACCCACGGCAAGCGCCTCTTCCCGATGACGCCGATCCACCACAGCTTCGAACTGAAGGGATGGCCCGAGGTCACGATCGTCGTGCGGTTCTGGATCATCGCGGGCGTGCTGATCGCCGTCGGCGTCGGGTCGTTCTACTTCGAGTGGCTCGCCTAAGGGTGTGCGGTTGACTGATCCCATGCGCGAGCAGGCACTCTTCCTCAACGGCACGGTCGGCGTCGGCAAGAGCACGACGGCGGATGCGGTGAGCGCGCTCCTGATCGAGCGCGGCATCCCGCACGCGATCATCGATCTGGACGCACTCCGCGCGGGCTGGCCGGCCCCGGAAGGCGACCCGTTCAACTCGGCGCTGGAGCTCGCGAACCTCCGCCCGGTCGCGGCCAACCACCGTGCCGCGGGCGCGCAGATCCTCGTCCTTCCGGGCGTCATCGAGGACGCCGCGAACGTGCCGCGCTATCGCGACGCGCTCGGCGGACTCCCCCTCACGGTCCTCCGCCTCACGGTCGACCCGGCGATCGGCGAGGCGCGGTTGCGCGCACGGCACCGCGACGACGACGCAGCGGCCGCCTGGCACCTGCGCCGCTTCGGTGAGCTGGATGCGGTGCTCGACGCGGCCCGCATCCCCGGTCCGGTGGTGGACACGAGCCGGCTCACGCCCCGCGAGGCGGCGGCGCGGGTGCTCGACGGCGTGCTCTGACGTCGGAACTAACGCCGCGCGGAATCCGACGGACCGGCCGTCGCTCCGGCCACGGCGTCCAGTTCGGCCAGCTGCTCCCGGGTCAGAGACAGCGCGCCGGCCGCGACGTTCTCCTCCAGGTGCGGGATGGTCGCCGTGCCCGGGATGAGCAGGACGTTGGGCGAGTGCGCGAGCAGCCACGCGAGGCCCACCTGCGCCGGCGTGGACTCCGTCTCCGCCGCGATGCGCCGCACCGTGGGATCGTCGGCGACCTTCGGGTACTGCGCGAAGCCGCTCCCGAGCGGGAAGAACGGCACCCAGGCGATCCCTTCGGCGAGACAGAGCGCGAGGAGGTCTTCGTGCTCCCGGCTGAGCAGGGAGTAGGCGTTCTGCACGCAGGCGATCCCGGCCGGGAGGGCGCGGCGCAGGGTCGACGCTCCGACGGCGCTGAGCCCGATCGCGCCGATCAGGCCGTCGTCTCGCAGAGCGACCAGCTCGGCGAGCTGGTCGTCCAGGTCGACCAGTTCGTCGACCGGCACCGTGAGACCCGGCCCGACCTCCGGGCGGCGCAGGTTGACCACGTCGAGCCTGCTCCGCCCGAGCGTGCGGAGGTTGTCCTCGACCTGTGCGCGCAGCTCCGCGGGTCGCTGGGCGAGCGCGAGGGGCACGGGCGCATCCACGCGCACGGCGCCCACCTTCGTGGCGATCGCGACCGCGTCGGAGTCCCTGAACGCGCGGCGGATGATGTCGTTCGAGACGCTGGCGCCGTAGAAGTCGGCGGTGTCGACGTGGTCGATGCCGAGTTCGGCCGCACGGCGGAGCAGGGCGACGCCCGCCGCGCGGTCGTCCTCGTAGCGCTCCAAAGACATCGCGCCGTAACCCACGCGGGCGACCTCTCGGGCGCCGAGAGGGAACGTTCCCCCGGGTCGGATCGTCGTGTCGGTCATGTCTCCTCCTAGACTGGGTCAGAAGCGGAGGCCCCTCCGCAGCCATGACGCTACCACTTAAACCGGAGGTACCTCCACTTTGAGCGCCGATCCCGCATCCACTCGCGCGCGCAGACCGCGTGCCGACGCGGCTCGCAACCGGTCGACCATCCTCCAGGCTGCTCGTGCGGCGCTCACGACCGAGGGCCCGGACGCGCCCCTCGAAGCCATCGCCCGCGCTGCCGGGGTGGGCATCGGGACGCTCTACCGCAACTTCCCGACCCGCGAGGACCTGATCGCCGCGGTGTACGAGAACGAACTGAACGCCGTCCTCGACCGCGGCGCCTCGCTGCTGCCGACGGACCAGCCGGATGTCGCACTCCGCGAGTTCATGCGCCTCTACTCCGGGTTCATCGTCACCAAGCGCGGGATGGCCGAGTCGCTCCGTGCGGGAGGCGCCCGCGCCGCCGCCGCCTCAGCGCAGACGCGGCAGCGGGTCGACTCGGCGGTACAGCCGTTCCTCACCGCCGGCATCGAGCAGGGGCTCTTCCGCGACGACGTGACGGCCGACGATGTGACCGCGGCCATGGTCGGCGTCTTCCTCACCACCGCCGAATCGACGGACAGCGCGCAGGTCGAGCGCTTGCTCGACCTCGTCGTGCGGGGGCTGAGAACCGCATAGAGTTGAACCACCGACGCCCCGGGAGCCCCGCATGGACATCGACACGATCGACCGCAAGATCATCGATCAGCTGCGCGTCGACGGGCGCCGTTCGTTCGCTGTCATCGGCCGCAACGTCGGCCTCTCGGAGCCGAGTGTCCGAGCGCGGTACCGCCGCCTTTCGAAGGCGGGCATCGTCCAGGTGGTCGGGATGCCCGACGCGCCGAAGCTCGGCGAGATCGAGGTGCACATCGCCATCCGCATCCGCGGTGTCGCCGTCGCCGCGGTTGCGAAACAGCTGGTGACGGTTCCGGAGATCAAGTTCGTCGCCAGCGCGGTCGGAGCCTACGACCTCATCGCCGATCTGCGCTGCGACGACGTCATCCACCTCTCCAGCATCCTGAACGAGAAGGTCCGGAGGGTCAACGGCGTCCAGCACGTCGAGACGATGACCGTGCTCGAGGTGATGAAGGACACCTACCTCTGGGCGGGCTTCCGCGAGGACTCGGCGCCGGTCGACGAGGCGATCATCAAACGACGGACGGCCCGCCCGCAGCTTCCGAAGCTCTGAGGATCGGGCTCAGTCGGTCTGGCCTGTCCCCTGACCCGCGCTCTGGCCGGCCTTGTCGCGCAGACCCACCCACGAGTAGTCCTTGAACAGCTCCAGCAGCACGAACTGGTCGATGTCCGTCACGCCGGGAACGCGCCGGACGTCGTCGAGCAGGGTGACGAGCTGGTCCAGGTCGCGGCAGGTCGCCTCGACGTAGACGTCGTGCGCGCCCGTCCCCAGGGCGACGTGGTTGACCATCGCCATGTCGGCGAGCGCCTTCGCCACCGCCCGCGGCGAGTGGCCTCCGACGCCGATCATCAGGCGCACCGACTGGTGCCCCAGCGTCAGCGGGTTGCACAGGGCGACGATCTTCAGGATGCCGGATTCCTGCAGGCGCGCGACCCTCCCGCGCACCGTCGCCTCGCTCACCTCGAGCTCGGCGCCGAGCTCGGTGAACGGCCGGCGCCCGTCGCGCATGAGCAGCTCGATGAGCTTGCGGTCGGTGTCGTCGATCATCGCAAGCACCCTAAACGCTCATCCTGAGAACGCCGGAGCGGCTGCACTCTCAGACGATGATCGGCTCGAGGGCACGCACCGCGCCGATCAGCTCCACGTTGCCCGCGGTCGGAGAGCCGTCCTCGCGGGTGAGCCCGTCCTCGAGCCCGACCCGTGTCTCGCAGCCGTCCTCGATCGCGGCGCGGACGACGGGCCAGACAGTCAGATCGGCCCCGTGGTAGAGGATCGGAGCCTCCACGCCCGCGTCGCGCAACGCTTGGGCGATCGTGCGGCATGCAGCCACGGCCTCCTCCGCGTCCTCCGTCTCCGGTTCGATCAAGATGCGCACGTTGCGGTGCAGCGTCGGCGAGGCCAGCAGCGCCGGCACGTCGGCCATCGACCAGACCGCGCTCTCCAGCACCATTCCGCGGTCGAGGACCAGCTGGGCCGCCTCGGCCGCGCCCTCCTCGCTGAACGCGACCGACGCGAAGTCGGGCAGGGCGTCCTCGGGCCACGCCGCGATGAGCCGCATCCGCTCCGCGTGCCCGGAGCACGTCCAGAGCCCGGTCGTCGTGCCGATCATTCCATCCGGGACCTCCGCGCGGAACGCCCGCACCATCGCGCCGATCGCTTCCGGGTCGATCGTCTGGGAGCCATCCGCCGCGCGGGCGTGAGCGTGGACGACGTCGGCGCCGGCCGCGAGCACAGCGGCAGACTCCCGGGCGATCTGCTCCGCGGTCAGCGGGACTGCGGGGAACTCGTCGGGAGTCCTCCCTCCGTTGATGGCGGCTTTGAGGAGCATGGGGTCCTTTCGGTGGCGGGAGGAGGAGTGAAGGGAGTTCAGGACGCGAAGCGCGCGATGGTCGCGCTGGCGCCCGTGAGGTCGCCGAGGCGTCCGCCGTCCCGCAGCGCCTGCACGAGATCCGGCTCTTCCGCGTCGTCTTCGAGCGCGGTGTCGATGAGCTGCTCGAGCACCGCCGCCGGTGCGAAGAGCACCCCGTTCGCGTCCGCGAGCACCACGTCGCCGGGGCGGACGACGACACCACCGCAGACGACGGGGATGTTGAGTCCCCCGGCGTCGATCTCGTGGAGTTTCGTGGTGAGCACGCTCAACCCGCGTCCGTACACGGGGAGCCCGAGTTCCGAGATCTCGTCGATGTCGGTGGCCGCGCCGTCGACGATCGCTCCGGCCGCTCCCCGGAAGGAGAGCGCAGAGGCGACGACCTCGCCGAGGGGTGCATGGCGGACGTCCCCGCCGGTGTCGACGACGATCACGTCGCCGGCCTCCACCACGCCAGCGGCGTGGTGGAGCATGGTCGAATCGGTGGCCGTCGTCCGCACCGTGACGGCCCGGCCGATCACGCGCGCCGTGCCGGCGAGCCGGACGATCCCCGGGTCGGCGAACCCCTCCTCGAGGTAGTGGCCGAGTGTCGGGAACGAGACGCGGGCGAGCTTCTCGAGGAGCTCCTGTGGAAGCGCGGACGGGGTGGGGCCGATGGTGACGGGCATGGATGTTCCTCGCGAGGTGGGGCGGACGGGGTCAGAGGCTGATGGATGTGTTCAGCCGGCGGTTCTCGAGCACGGGCAGCACGGCGCGGACCTCGTCCGTGCGGCGCTGGGACACGGTAGACACGGCCAACCCGTACGTCTCGCCGCCGAGCGACGAGCGCACGATGCCGAACGGGTCGACGACCATGCTCTGGCCGATGCAGTCCGGTGACGCCGATCCCGCCGCGACGACCCACGTGGTGGATTCGATGGCCCTGGCGCGCAGGAGCGTGCGCCAGTGGTCCTCCTTCATCGCACCGGAGACCCAAGCGGCCGAGACCGAGATGAGGTCGGCTCCCTGGTCGATGAGGTTTCGGGTCAGCTCGGGGAAACGGAGGTCGTAACAGTTGACGAGCCCGACGGAGGCACCGGCGAGCTCGACCACGACCGGATTCGCGTCGCCCGGGGTGACGTAGTCGGACTCCCGGTACGCGAACGCGTCGTACAGGTGGAGCTTGCGATACCGCGCACGTTCGATGCCGCGCTCGTCGATGGCGACGATGGTGTTGTAGGGGCGGTCGCCGTCGGTGCCCTCGTACCCGGCGGCGATGATGGCCATGCCGGTGCGCTTGGCGAGCCCGGAGACGAACTCGACGAACCCGCCCCACTCCGCCCGCGCGATGTCGCCCAGCGGGAGGTCGACGCCATCCGCGAGGAGCATCGCCTCCTCGGGCAGGACGAGGAGGTCGACGTTGTCCGCCGCGGCCTCGTCGACCAGGGTCTCGATCGTCCGGCGGTTGGCGGCCAGGTACGTCGTCGGTGCGAGCTGGCCTGCTGCGACCTTCATGGTGATCCTTTCGGGGAGGAGGAGCGGGGGTTCGCGCGCTCAGGCGGCGAGGATGTGGGCGTCGTCCGCGTGCCAGGAGGCCGTGACCGCGTCGCCAGGCACCAGCCGGGTCAGTGCGTCGTCGTCGGGGCCGCTCGGCCGCGTGACGACCAACTCGGCGCCCTGCTCGGCGCGGACGATGTAGCGCCACTCGTCGCCGAGGAAGACCGCGTCGAGGAGCGTCGCAGCGACCGCGCCGCTGCCGGCCGGCGCCGGATCCGCGCCGGCGCGCAGGGCGACGCGCTCGGGACGGACGGCCACCGTCACCTCGGCGCCCGGTCCGGCCGCGTCGGTGCGGGCCGGCACGATTCCGAGTCCGGCGATGTCGACCGTCGCCCCGGCCGGAGTGCCGTGATAGACGGCATCGAAGAGGTTGCATGTGCCGATGAAGCCGGCGACGAAGCGGTTCGCCGGCCGGTCGTAGATGGCGCGGGGCGCATCCACCTGCTGGACGCGTCCCTCCGACATCACGGCGATGCGGTCCGACATCGTCAGCGCCTCCTCCTGGTCGTGGGTCACGTAGACGAACGTGATCCCGACCTCCCGCTGCATCCGCTTGAGCTCGACCTGCATCTCCTTCCGGAGCTGCTGGTCAAGGGCGCCGAGCGGCTCATCGAGGAGCACGACGGCGGGTCGCGAGACGATGGCGCGAGCCAGCGCGACGCGCTGCCGCTGGCCGCCGGACAGCTCGTTCGGCTTGCGGTCGGCGAACCGCTCCATCCGCACCAGGGCGAGTGCGGCATCCACCGCGTCCTCCCGGTCGGGGAAGCGCTTGCGACCGCGCACCTTCAACTCGAAGCCGATGTTGTCGCGCACCGAGAAATGCGGGAACAGCGCATAGCTCTGGAACAGCATGTTGAGGTCGCGCTTGCGCGTCGGGAGCGACTCCACCGACCGGCCCGCCAGCTCGATCGAGCCGCCGGTCGGCGTCTCGAAGCCGGCGATCATCCGCATCAGCGTCGTCTTGCCGCATCCCGACGGACCGAGGATCGAAAAGAACTCGTTGTCCCCGATCGTCAGGTCGACGGGCTGCACGACGGTCGTGCTCCCGAACGTCTTCGTGACGCCGGAGAGACGGATGGCCGGAGTCTCCCGGTCCGCCGCTCCCGCGGGTGCCGGGGCGGTGACGGTCGGGCTGGCGGGCGTGGTCATGGTGTCGTCCTCGTAGTGTCGTCCGTGTGGTGTCGGCGGCCTGGCCTCAGGAAGCCTTGACCTTCGTCCAGCCCTGCTGGAAGTAGGCGAGCGCCTTGCCGGGGTCGACGATGAACTCGCTCTTGGCGAGCTGTTCGTCCGTCGGGTACACGGCGACGTTCTCGAGGAGCGCCTTGTCGGTGATGTGGGCCTTGGCCGCCTCGTTCACCGAGGCGCTGCCGCCGTCGTTCGTGGCCATGGCCGCGATCTCCGGCTGGAGGGTGAAGTTGAGCCACTTGTAGGCCGCGTCGGCGTGCGGGGCGTCCTTGGCGATGGAGAATCCGTCGACCCACAGGGTGCCGCCCTCCTTCGGGATGACGAACTTGACGTCGGGGTTCGCGGCCGTCACCTTCGCGATCGCGCTGCCGCCGTATGCCTCCGCGACGCAGGCGTCTCCGGACGCGAGCAGGTCGGAGTAGTTGGAGGAGTTGTATCCCGCCAGGAGGGGCTTCTGGTCGAGCAGGGCCTGGGTGCCCTTCTCGATGTCCTTCTCACTGGTGGTCGTGGCCTTCAGGCCCTTGTACTGCAGAGCAGGGATGTATGCGCTCAGCATGTTGTCGAGCATGTAGATCTTGCCCTTGTACGCCGGGTCCCATAGGGCGTCCCAGCTGTCCACGGCCTTCCCGGTGCACGCCTGGTTGTAGGCGAGCCCGGTCGTGCCCCAGATCCACGGGACGCTGTACTCGTTGCCCTTGTCGTAGCTCGGGTCGGCGAACTTCTTGCCGAGGTTGTCCAGCCCGGTGATCTTGGAGTGGTCCAGCTTCTCGACCAGCTCCTGGCCGACCAGCTGCTGCACCGCGTACTGGCTGGGCTCCACGATGTCGTACCCGGATCCGCCGGCCGCGAGCTTGGAGATCATCGTCTCGTTGGCGTCGAACGTGTCGATGGTGACCTTGATGCCGGTCTTCTTCTCGAAGGCCGAGATCACGGACTTCGGGATCTCGTCGGCCCAGGCGTAGATGTTGAGCTGGGTGGAGGGCGCCGAGGACGAGCCGCCGGAGCCGGACGAGCAGGCGGTGAGGCCGAGGGCTGCGACCGCGGCGACCGCGATGAGGGCGGAGGTGCGCTTCATGAGGGTTCTCCCGTTCTGGGGGGTGCGGGGGTGGGGGCTAGCGGGTGCGGATGGAGGTGGTGCTGGTGTCGGGTGGTGCGGCGGCGCCGGATGGGCTCGCGAGGATGCGTCGCATCTGTTGGATGCCGACGGAGAGGACGACCACGAACGTGAGCACGATCAGGAGCGTCCCGAGCGCGTTCAGCTCCGGGGTGAGTCCGGACTTGAGCAGCGAGTAGACGCGCAGCGGCATGGTCGTGGATCCCACCCCGCTGACGAAGGTGGAGATCACGATGTTGCCGAGCGAGACGGTGAAGGCGAGCAGCCACGACGCGAGGATCGAGGAGCGCAGAAGCGGGAAGAGGACCCGCGTGAAGGTGCGCCACGGCGTGCAGCCGAGGTCGGCGGCGGCCTCGACGAGGCTCGGGTCGAGGGTGCGGAAGGCGCCGATCAGAATGAGCGTGGTCAGCGGCAGCGTGATGATCATGTGGCCGAGGACCAGCGTGAGGATGCCGAGCGGGATGTGGAGGAAGCTGAAGACGCTGAGCAGGGCGACGCCGAGCACGATCTCGGGCACGATCAGCGGAAGGGCGATCGCGCCGAGGATCGCGGCCGATCCGCGGAACGGGAAGCGCACCATCCCGATGGCGGCGAGCAGGCCGATCACGGTGGCGACGGAGGCGGCGAGGACGCCGACGATCACGCTGATGAGGAGGGTCTGGAGCAGGGCGCCGTCGCTGAAGAGCTGGCCGTACCACTGGAGGGTGAATCCCTTCCACTGGTACCCGCCGGACGCCGAGTTGAACGAGTAGGCGATCACGGCGACGATCGGGATGTAGAGGAACACCAGGACGATGCGGGCGATCCAGGAGGTGACGCGGTCCATCAGGCCACCTTCTTCCGTCCGCGGCGCGCGATCAGACCGGCGACCACCATGGCGAGCAGCATCAGCACGAGGAGCACCATGGAGACCGCAGCGCCCATCGGCTGGTTGCGGAACTCCGTGTAGAGCGTAACGATCAGGTTCCCGACGAGCTGGTCCTTGCCGCCGCCGAGGAGCACGGGGATGACGAAGACGCCCAGGGTGGGGACGAACGTGAGCATCGCCGCGGCGACGATCCCGGTGCTGCTGAGCGGGATCAGCACGCGCAGGTGGGTCTGCCACCATCCGCAGCCGAGGTCGGCGGCGGCCTCTTTCACCGAGGGGTCGATCGCCCGCATGCTGGCGTAGATCGGGAAGATCGCCGTCGGGAGGAACGCGTACAGCAGCCCCATGACCACTGCGCCCTGGCTCGGGATGAGCGAGAGGCTCCCCGTGTCGACGCCCAGCGCTCCGAGCACGCCGTAGACGGGACCGCCCCGGCCGAGCACCGAGATCCAGGCGAACGTGCGCACCAGGAAGTCCGTCCAGAACGGCACAATGATGAGCAGCAGGAGCAGGGACTGGCGCTGCGGCGGCCGCGAGACGATGTAGTACGAGACGACGTAGCCGATCACCAGGCAGACAACGGTGTTGATCGCGGCCATCCCGAGGCTGTATCCGAGCACCTTGGCGTAGGCCGGATCGACCAGCTGCGCGTAGTTCGCCCAGGTGAAACCGCCGGTGATCCCGCCGTACAGGTTGCTCTCGGCGAACGAGTTGCGGGCGACGATGACGATCGGGATGATGGCGAGGCCGAGCACCGCGACGATCGCCGGGGCGAGCAGGAGGAGGCCCGTCGCGGTCCGACGACCCGAACCCCGCACGCGGCGAGCGCGTGGTCCCGCGCTCGGCACGTCGGCCGGAGTCGTCACGGCGAGTGTGTCGTCGTCGGCGGGGGCGAAGGTGTCGGTGGTCGTCACTGCGCTCCTCCTTCGTGGCATCTCAGCGGCGTGAGCGGGGTTGATCCATTGTTGGTGTCCCGTTCACCTGCTCGATACAGGAGGGTGCTGCGAGATCAGTGGCGTCCCCGTTACATGCTTTCGCATATCGCAGCCGTCGCCGGCGCCCCGGCGGCCGGAGGGAGCGCTCAGCTCGCGAAGAGCTCCGCCCGCGGAGTGTCGATCAACGCGGTGATCGGCATGAGTGCGGAGCCGAGGGCGACCGTGTCGCCGCCGAAGGTCGCCGGAACGAGCTCGAACTGGGCGCCGAGGCGATTCAGGCAGTTCCGGCGCACCGCCGCCGCGATCTGGTCCGCATGCTGCTCCATCAGGCGCATCCCGACCCAGCCGCCGATGACCACGCGCTGCGGGTTGGTCAGGTTCACCACGCTGCCGAGCGCGGCTCCGAGCGCGTCGATCGTGTCGTCCAGCACGGCGGTCGCGTCCGGGTCCGAGGAGGCCGCCGCTGCCAGGAGCGCGCCGAGAGCCTGCCAGCCGCTGCCGTCGAAGGATCCGCCGCGGGCGCGCCACGCCTCGAGGATGGCGTCGGCGCCGAGGTACGCCTCCACGCAGCCGAGCTGACCGCACCGGCAGAGCGCGCCGCCGTAGCGGATCTTGGTGTGGCCCCACTCGCCCGCACTGCTGTGCGCGCCGTGCGCCAGCTCGCCGTCCGTGATCACGCCGAGACCGACGCCGCGGCCGAGGAGTGCGACGACAGCGTGGTCGATGCCGCGCGCCGCTCCGTACCAGAGCTCTGCGCGCGCCTGTGTCTTCGCGCCGTTCTCGGCGTACACGGGGAGGTCGGGGTCGAGGTCGAGTGGGATCGGCCGGGGCGCCCAGCCGAGGCTCTGCGCGTAGAGCACCTGGGTGCCGTCGGCTTCCGTCTCCACGACGCCGGGGAGTCCCAAGCCGATGCCGAGGACGCGCGGCCAGCGCTCGCGGTTGCGTTCGCGCAGCTCGGCGATCGCCTCGCTCAGGTCGCGGTGGATGTCGTCGGGCGACTCCTCCCGCCGCCCGCCGCGGAACTCCCGGTCGACCATCGTGAGCGAGAGGTCGAACAACTCGACGGCGACGCCCCGCTCACCGACGTCGACGCCGATGGCGTATGCACCGTCGGCGCGTGGGGCGAGGAGCGAGATCGGTCGTCCGCCCCTCGACGCGACCGAGCCGACCTCGGCGATCAGGCCGTCCTCGATCAGCTCGGCGGTGATGTTCGCGGCCGAAGCGGACGAGAAGCCGCACCGGCGGGCCAGTTCGGCGCGCGTGGTCTCGCGCTGCTGCAGCACGAACCGCAGCGCGGCGGCGCGGTTCTGATGGCGCAGCGACGTCACGGTGGCCGACTCCCGGATGCCGGGTGCCGTGGGCCGTGACTGTGCGCTCATGGCTCGACGATATCCCGTCATACGCTGACCTCGAGTCTGCGTACCAGCACACGCTCGGCGACCGCGAGGGTGAGCGCGCCGTCGTCCCAACTGGCGGTGACGGCGTGCGGCCGGTCGGCATCCACGGTCCACGATCGCGGCGGTGCCGAGAACCCGAAGGAGAGCCGCGAGCCGGGATGCAACTCCACCGGCACGTACTCGTCGTGGGCGTACGGGCGCCCGGCGGTGTGGTGCCAGATGCCGTCCGGCACCACGGACGGAGTGAGGTCGTCGATGGGCGTCTCGGCCGCGTCCCGGACGCCGGTCCAGGCCGGGAGGTGCAGGTCGGGACGGGCGAAGAGCGCGTCCAGCACCGGTGTGCGCACGTCGCAGTGGTCCGCGGGCACGGCCGCCAGGAACGCGTCGAGGATGCGCGCGGCCTCCTCGGGTTCGGGATGCTCGGCCGGGTCGGCGATCCGGTCCCATCCCTCGGGCGACCGGACGGACAGCGGAGAGGTGAGCGTGTCGAGCTTCTTCCACGGCCAGAAGTTCCAGCCGATGCCGTGCCGCTCGTACAGCCGGGTGGCCGCGTAGATCCAGCCGGGGGTGTTCTCCCCGCCTTCGCCCATATAGATCGGGACGCCGAGCTCGCTCCGCAGCTGCAGGAAGTCGGCGATGCTGGTCTCGTCGGGCGGGCACCAGTAGCGGTGGAACTGGACTGCCTGATTGTCGTCGAAGCGCTGGCGCACGGGCTCCGGGTTCGTCGCCCAGTGACTCCCCTCGTACATCAGCAGGTGCCGGTCGTCGATCGCGCGGATCGCCGCCGTCAGCTCACGGTAGAGATCGACGAGCTCGTCGTTGTAGCGGTGCTGCCACTCGTTCGGGAGCGGCTCGTTGAGCAGGTCGTAGCCGAGCACCGCCTCCCGGTCGCGATACCGGCGCGCGAGCTCACGCCACAGCTCCACGGTCTGCGCGCGGTACCGGGGCGACATGAACAGCTCCGGCAGGCCGTTCGGGGAGTCGTCGATGTTGGTGCCGGTCTGACCGCCGGGCGCCCCGTGCAGGTCGAGCAGGATGCGGAGGCCGTGCTGCTCGCTCCAGCGCACCGCGCGCTCGATCAGCTCGAAGCCCTCCTCCCGGAGCCCGCCGTCGTGGTCCATCACGCCGCGGGCGTTGATCGGGAGCCGGACATGATCGAATCCCAGCTCGGCGATGAGCGCGAAGTCGCGCTCCGACACGAACGAGTCCCGGAAGCGTCGCCAGAACGCCTCCGCCCGCTCGCTGCCGACCAGCGCTTCGATCCGCGCCTCGATCTGACGCGGGGAGGACAGCTCGTCGCCGAAGCGCCACATGTACCCCTCGGCGAGCAGCCAGTTGCCGAGCCCCACTCCGCGGAGCAGGAGGGGGCCGGAGTCGTCGACCAACTGGGTCCCCTCGGCGCGCACGAAGCCGGCCGGGCGGGGGCGGAGGGAAGAGTCCATGGTGTTCCTCATCGGTTCGGGTGGGTCACTTGAGTCCGGAAAGCGCGAAGCCCTGCACGACGTAGCGCTGGAAGACGACGAAGACGATCAGGATCGGCACGACCATGAGCGTGGAGGCAGCCATCTGCAGCGACGGGTTGGTGGCGATCTGCTGGTTGAGCAGCGAGAGCCCGACGGAGAGCGTGTAGAGGTTCTGGTCGTTGGCGATGATCAGCGGCCAGAGGAAGCTGTTCCAGCCGGCGATGAAGGTGAGCACGACCTGCACCGCGAGGATGGGGCCGGACATCGGCAGGATGATGCGGAAGAAGATGCGCCACTCCCCCGCTCCGTCCATCCGCGCCGCCTCGACGATCTCGGTGGGAATGGTCGCCATGAACTGCCGGAAGAGGAAGACGGCGAAGCCCGAGACGAGCATCGGCAGGGCGATGCCGACCAGGGTGTTCGTCAGTTTCATCCCGTTGAGGATGAGGTAGCTCGGGATCATCGTGACCTGGCCGGGGATCATCATCGTCACCAGCACGAGGAAGAACAGGGCGTCGCGTCCGGGGAAGCGGAATTTCGCGAACCCGTAGCCGGCCGCGGCCATGAGCAGCAGGCCCAGCATGCAGATGACCACGATGATCAGCGTGTTCAGGAGGTACCGGCCGAAGTCGAGCTCGGTGAAGAGCTGGACGAAGTACTGGAAGGTGGGCTCCTTCGGCAGCAGCTGCGGCGGGTAGGCGACGGATTCGCTGCGCGGTTTGACCGACGCGAACACCATCCAGAGGAAGGGGAACGCGGTCGCCAACGCGCCGATGGCCAGCAGCGCGCCGATGATCGCGGTGCCGACGCGGCCGCGGCGCGCACGGCGACGGGGTGCGGCGGTGGGCTCGTCGTCGCCGGGGCCGTCGGAGACCAGCCGGCGGCTTCCGCGGGCGAGCAGCTCAGTAGTCGACATCGGATCTCCTCAGACGCAGCTGGACGACGGTGATGATCGCGATGATCGCGACGAGGACGACCGAGCCGGCGCTGGCATAGCCGAACTGGCTCGACGAGAAACCCTTCTGGTACAGGAAGAGCGAGATGGAGGTGGAGGCGCCGAGCGGGCCGCCCTTGGTGAGCACGAACGGCTCGTCGAAGAACTGGAGCCAGGCGATCACCGTCGTGATGGTCACGAAGAAGATCGCGAACCGCAGCAGCGGGATCACGATCGACCAGGTGCGGCGCGCGCCGGAGGCCCCGTCGATCGACGCGGCCTCCAGGTACTCCTTCGGCACGCCCTGCAGGGCGGCGAGGAAGATGATCACGTTGAGGCCGAGCCCCCGCCAGACGGCGACGAGCACGACCGAGAACTTGACGACCGTCGGGTCGGAGAGCCAGGGCACCGGCGGCAGCCCCACCAGCGACAGCAGGTAGTTGAAGAGGCCGAACTGCGTGTTGTAGAGGTACCCCCACACGAGCGCGACGGCGACGATGGCCGTGATGGCCGGGACGAAGTAGAAGGAGCGCAGCGCACGGAAGAACCGCCCCTGCGACCGGTTGAGGGCGAGCGCGATGAGGAGCGAGAGCACGATCACACTGGGCACGCCGATGAAGGCGAACAGCGCGGTGTTCCCCAGCGCCTGCCAGAAGGCGGGGTCGGCGAACAGGGCCGCGTAGTTGTCGCCTCCGACGAACTGGATGCGCGACCAGTTGCCGAGTCCGGCGAGGTTCATGTCGGTGAAGCTGACGAGGAGGGCGACGGCGATCGGCAGGATGCCGAACGCGATGAGGAGCAGCATCGCCGGGGCGACGAACGTATAGGGGACGAGTCGGGTCTTCATGGCCTCATGGTCGGCGGTGCGCGGCGACCGGGGCCACCGCGCACCGCCGGGTCTCATTTCGCGGACGTTCCGCCGGTGGTGGTGAACAGGTTCTTCAGCGTCTCGTCGCGATTCGCGCCGGTCAGCACGATGGAGTTCAGCGAGTCGAGCAGGGCCTTGCCGGTCTCACCGTCCCAGTTGGGGACGAGGGGCAGCAGCCGCGACGAGGCGAGCTGCTTCGTATAGACCGCGACCATCGGGTCGGCGGAGAGCTTCTCGTCCTCCAGCGCCTTCGTGACCGTCGGGAGCTGCCCGTCGGACTCGTACCACTTCACCTGCACGTCGGGCTGCGAGAGGTAGTCGAGCAGCTGCAGAGCGCCCGCCTTGTTCTTGGTGGAGCCCCAGACGCCGAGGTTGGAGCCGGCGAGGAGGGACGTGTCCTTCTCGGCCGCCGGGACCGTCGTCACGTTCCACTTGCCGGCGAGCTCGGGAGCCGCCTGCGAGATCGCCGCGGCCAGGTACGGTCCGCTCACCAGCATGGGCGTCGTGCCGGTCACGAACCCCTGGGTCTGGTCGAAGTCGCTGTTGGTGGGAACGCTCTTGTCGGCGTAGAGGCCGGTGTAGAGGTCGACCGCCTTCTCGAACGCGGGCGAGTCGAAGTCGATGGTGCCCTTCGAGTTCACGATCTCACCGCCCTGGTCCCACGTCATGATGACGGGGAGGGCGCTGTCCCACTGCGGGATGTAGTACCCGTACGAGCCGTTGCCGCGCGCGGTGAGCTTCTTCGCGTCGGCGCGCAATTCGTCCCAGGTGGCCGGAGGAGCGTCGATTCCCGCGGCGCTGAGGATGTCGCTGCGGTAGAACAGCACGCGGGTGTCGGACACCCAGGGCACCGAGACGACCTTCCCTCCGATGGCGGTGGCATCGCCGGCGACGCCCTCGACGAAGTTGGATGCGGCGAGGTTCGGGTAGTCGCCGAGCGTGGCGTCGTCGAGGGTCATCAGCGCGCCGCTGTCGGCGTAGGTGCGCAGCTTGGAGAGACCGATCTGGACCACGTCCGGTCCGTCTCCGGAGGCGACGGCCGTCGTGAACTTCTGGTCGACGTTGTCCCACGGGATCGCGACGGTCTTGACGTCGATCCCGCTCTTCTCCTCGAACGGCTTCACCAGCGCGTCGAAGTGGGCGGAGCTGTCTCCCATGACCCAGACGGTCAGGTCCTTTCCGGCGGTCGCGTCGCCGGACGAGCCGGAGGAGGAGCAGCCGGCGAGGGTGGCGGCGGCCAGGGCGGCGGTGCCCAGGGCGAGCCAGCGCATTCTCTTCATCGAGATTTCCTTTCGGGTGTGCAGGGGTGTGCAGGTGGGTGCGGGTGGTGGATGCCGGCTATGGGAGGTCGGCGGTGGTGAGACGGGCGTGCTGCGACACGAGGTCGCGGTACCAGCGGGCGCTGAGCTTGGGGATGCGCTCCTGGGTGCGGTAGTCGACGTAGACGATCCCGAACCGTTTTGAGTAGCCCTCCGCCCACTCGAAGTTGTCGAGCAGGGACCAGATGAAGTAGCCGCGCAGGTCGACGCCGGAGGCGATCGCCCGGGATGCGGCGGCGAAGTAGCCGGCGAGGTAGGCGACGCGTTCCGTGTCGTCCACACCGCCTTCCGGGTCGACGTAGTCGTCGAAGCTGGCGCCGCTCTCGGTGATGTAGACCGGCAGGCCGGAGTACTCGCGGGAGATGCGGAGCAGCACGGCGTACAGCGAGTCCGGGATGACAGACCAGCCGAACGAGGTGGTCGCCGGCTGCGCGGGGGTCTCGCGCACGCCGAACGGGGTGGCCGGGTCGGCCGTGGCGATCACACGCTGGTAGTGGTTGAGGCCGACGAAGTCGACGGGTGCCGAGATGAGCGCGAGGTCGCCGTCGTGGATGAGGTCGGCGAGCCCGTGAGGATCGAGGAGGGCGTGCACGCCGGCGTCGTACTCCCCGCGGTACACCGGATCGAGGAACACTCGGTTGCTCACCGCGTCGAGGCGGTCCGCGGCAGCGACGTCGTCCGGCCCCTCCCCTGGGACGATGTCGGTGACGATGTCCGTCACTCCGACCCGTGCACCGGGTAGAGCGGAGCGCAGGGCACGGAGGGCCAGCCCGTGCGCAAGGTTGAGGTGGTGTGCGGCCGCGGTGGCGAGCCGGAGATCGCGCCGGCCCGGCGCGTGGGCTCCGTAGCCGTAACCGAGGAAGGCGGAGCACCACGGCTCGTTGAGGGTGATCCAGTCGTGCGCGAGGTCGCCCAGCGCGTCGGCGACGCGGGCGCTGAACTCCTCGAAGCGCAGCGCGGTCTCCCGCTCCGGCCAGCCGCCGAGATCCTCCAGCGGCTGCGGGAGGTCCCAGTGGTAGAGGGTGACGAAGGGCCGGATGCCGCGCTCGGCGAGCCCCGTCAGCATCCGCCGGTAGAAGGCGACGCCCTCCGGGTTGAGCGGGCCGCGCCCGGTCGGCTGGAGTCGCGACCAGGAGAGCGAGAACCGGTACGCGGTGAGGCCGAGCGACGCGATCAGGTCGAGGTCGGCGTCGAGCCGGTGGTAGTGGTCGCAGGCGATGTCACCGGTGTCTCCGCGATGCGTGAGGCCGGGCATGTGGCTGAAGGTGTCCCAGATGCTCGGGCCGCGTCCGCCCTCGGCAGCTGCGCCCTCGATCTGATAGGCCGCGGTGGCGACACCCCAGAGGAAGTCCGGGGGGAAGTCGACCGGGAGGCCGCTCGGGTCGGTGAGAGTCATGGAACTCCTTCGTTCTTTCTCTAAGTCTTAGAATAAGGTATGGACCAGCGGGACGCAAGAGGCCGGCCCGCAGGCCGGCCTCTTGTCCCTCTGTTCTCAGTACGACGAGTAGACGGTCACCTCATCGATGGTCCACCACTGCGGCGCGACGCCGGTCTGAGTGATCCGGATGTAGCGCGCGGTGGTCGGGGCGATCGAGATCGGCCGCTTCCAGCCGTACGCGATTCCGGTGGCGGAGGTCGACCATGTCGAACCGTCGAGAGACGTCTCCACCGTGAAGCCGCGCGGGTAGTCCCACTTCGAACCGCTCGCGGTCTGCACGGTCACCATGGCGACCGTGCGGTTCGCGCCCATGTCGATCCGGTACCACTCGCCGCCGGCCATCGCCTGCCCGCTCTGCCACGACGTGCCGTTGGCACCGTCGATGCCGGCGGCCGCGGACGAGCCCGCTGCGGTGGTGGAGGCGGTCGCCGTCCACCCGGTGTGACTGATCGCCGTCGGCGAGAAGGTGGACAGCCCGCCCGCGTACTTGGCGATCGTGCCGACGAACCGGGTGTTCTGGGTGAAATTCGACGTTCCGAACTGGGCCAGCTTCGACTGGAACGTGGTGGCGTCGTCGCTGTTGATCACCGGGACCGGCTTGCGGTTGTCGTAGTAGAGACCCCAGTAGGCGAAGCCGTCGTCGGCAGAGCCTTTGACCTTGTACGACCAGTTCGACCACGAGACGCTCGACGCGTTCAGGCCCGCCATGAACCGGGCCCAGACATCGTCGTTGTAGTAGAGCGAGTACTCGCCGTACAGGATCGGAACCCCGGGGTTGGAGAGCTTGGCCGCGAGGCCGCCCAGCTCGTTCGTCACGAGCTGGTTCTGCGCCGTCCAGTCCTTCGAGTTCGGCATGTCGTAAGGGTGGTATTCGTAAACGACGTTGGTCCAGCCGTAGGTCGACGGCGGCGCGATCTTGTCGAGGCCGAAGAACGCCCCGAGGAAGATCGTGTGGTCGGCGTCGATCGCCCGGACGGCGTCGTAGAGGCGGTCATAGTACGCGCTCTTCTGTGCGACGTCGTCCGTGTCCTCGCCGTAGTCGATCAGCGGCTCGTTGATGAGGTCGTAGCCCGCGACGGCCGGGTTGCCGTTGTAGCGCGTCGCGATCTTCTTCCAGATGTCCTCGACCCAGTTCTGGTAGGTGGCACTGCCCCAGAACCCGTTGGGGTTCGGGCCGATGCGTCCGCAGGAGCCCCACGGGCAGCCTCCGCCCGGCACCGTGTGCAGGTCGATGAGCGTGTAGATGCCGCGGGAGGCGGCCTGGCTCACGACCCAGTCGATCTTGGTCCACGGGTTCGACTTCCACGTGCCGTCGAGGTTGAGGAACACGTTCCAGCCGATGGGCACGCGGATGAAGTTCATCCCGGTGGCCTGGATGTTGTCCAGGTCGGTCGCGGTGAACCAGGTGTCCTGATGCGTGCCGACCACCGAGGCGGTCGTCGCTGTGCCGAACCGCGAAGTCATCGTGTTCGTCAGCGAGTAGTCGTCGTTGTAAAGACCGGCGGTGAGCTCGCCGATCGACCACCAGTTGCCCGCCGACCCGGTCTGCGTCAGGCGCACGTAGCGCGCGGCCTGGGCCGTGAACCCGATCGTCGTAGCCTTGCGCGTTCCGACGCCGGAGGCGACGGTGCTCCAGGTGGAACCGTCCCGCGACAGCTGGAGGCTGTAGCCGCGCATCCAGTCGTCCTCATCGGTGGTGTTCTTCGCCGTGTCCGTCGTCACGTTGTTGAGCGTGACGAGTGCGCCCATGTCGACGGTCACGGTCTGCCCGGGCGCTTGGGCCGCCCCGGTCGTCCAACGGGTTCCGGTGTTGCCGTCGAGCATCGCGGCCGGGGTCGCCCCGACCGACGAGACGACGGACCAGCCGCCGCGGTCGAGGGAGGTGCCACTCGAGATCGCGACCTCCGCGACCGACCACCACTGGGTGGACGTCCCGTTCGAGACGATCCGGAGGTAGCGGCCGTTCTTGCTGCCCTGGAAGTCCGCCTGCGTGACCCGGTTCGAGCCGTATCCACTCGCCACCTGGGTCCAGGTGGTGTTGTCGTAGGACGTGAACACGTCGTAGATGCGCGGGTAGTCGTTGGCCGTGGCCGCGCCGGCGTCGAAGAGCACCTTGTCCATGTCGACGTTGCGGCCGAGGTCGATCGTGAGGCTCTGCCCGGGCGCCTGGGCCGCACCCGTCTGCCACACCGTCGAGGTGTTCCCGTCGAGGACCATCTGCGCGGTGGTGCCGGGCGCGCTCGCGGAGGCGGTGGCGGTGTGCGTGCCGTTGAAGAGCACCGGGTCGCTGTAGAGGTTGACCTCCCCGACCGACCACGGCGTCGCCGCCGTGACGGTCTGAGTAGCGCGAACGTACCGGGCGACCTGCGGAGTGAACTTGACGGTGGTCAGGCCGTCCGTCCCCGCCTGGGTGGCGACGCTCGTCCAGGTGGTGCCATTGGCGGACGTCTCGATGTTCAGGGCGCGCGGCCACTGGCCGGCGTTGGCCGTGTTGTCGACGGTGAGCCGGTTGAAGAGCGTGTTGGCGCCCAGGTCGAGCCGGATCCACTCCCCGCCGGCCTGGTTGGCCCCGGTCGTCCAGCGGCTGGTGCCGGAGCCGTCCAGGGCGTTCGCGGCGGTGCCGGCCGACGCGGTCACGGTCCACCCGGTCCGGTCGGCCGCGAACTCGCCGAGCGGCGACATCCAGTCCTCTTGCGTGAGCCAGCCGCCGATGTTCGTTCCGCGGAGGTTGACGGTGGATCCGGTTCCCGACGCCTTCTTCAGGACGTTCCCGTTGGCCTTCAGGAAGTCGGTGGCGGTGAGAGCCGCGGCGTTGGCCGCGGTGACGGGCAGGACGGCTGTCGCCGCCACGGCCGCGGCTGTCACCAGCGCGGCCACTACGTATCGTTTCACGATCCTCCTTGATCGGTACGCGGAACGTCTGGTCGTTCCGTCGCACGTCAGCATCGCGAGGAGCGTGCCACTTTGTCAAGAGCTTAAATTAAGACCAACCGAAAGTGGAGTTCACACTATCTCCCGTCGGTTGCGGCGCACGAGCTCCACCCCGACCCCCGCCGCGACCAGGGACAGCGCGGCGATGACGAGTGCGGGCAGGCCGATGCCAGAACCGGTTGAGGCCAAGCCCGTGGGTGCAGCCGGGCGTGCGACATCCGCTTCGAGCACCTGGAACCAGACCGTCGCCGCCGGGTCGACGATCGACGGGGTCACCGAGCCGTCCGCGGCCACCGCGTCCGGACCCACGAGGTGTGCTTTCACAGCCGCCGAGTAGTTGCCCGCCGCGAACTCCGAGTCGACCGTACAGGTCACGGAGTCTCCCGACGCGATCACAGAGCTCGGGCAGTCGAGCTGTCCGAGCGCGTCCCCGGTCAGGGAGGCGATCGTCAGCGGCGCATTGCCGGTGTTCGTGATCGTCAGCGACACCTTCTCGGACGTCCCGGATGTGAAGACCGGCCCGGGCGCCGTCACCGCGCTCTTCCCGTTCACCGTTGCGGTGATCCGGGCACTCAGGATCATGCCGAAGTAGTGGGCTTGGGCCGCGCTGGTCACGGTCGTGACGCCGGGGTCGCCGCCGCCAGGACCGGACGGAACGACATTCGCCGTCGCCGTCACGATGCCCGTGTGATCGCCCGCTGTCGCCGGGGCGCTCGCCGAACACAGAACCGTCGAGTGCGGGGCGATGGCGGTGGCGGGGCAGTCGACGGTGAATCCGTCCTGCGTCAGGTCCAGGCCGCTGAGCGCGGTGTCGCCGTTGTTGACGACGGTGTAGGTCCACGTGACGGAGTCGCCGACGCGCACGTTCGGGCCCGGTGCCGCAGAGGCGTCGACGCTCTGCACCGCGGCGAAGACCTGCAGGTCGGCGACCCGCTCGGCGAAGCCGTAGCCGGTGGCGTCCTCTCCCGCCGCGAGGACAATCCCGGTGATGGTGTTGGCCGTGCTCGAGGAGCCGCCGTCCGACCCGACGACCGTGCTGCCATCGGCCCAGTTGCCGGGCTGTGTCTCGACGAGCGTGTACTCGCCCGCGGCGAGACCGCCGAAGACGAAGGATCCGTCCGCGTTCGTCGTCGTCGTGCGGCTCGCGTCCCCGCCGAGCGTGACCGTGACGCCCGGGATGGGGTCCTCGCCGGCGTCGCGCGCACCGTTGTCGTTCGCGTCGTGCCAGACAGAACCGCGGATGATCGACAGCGGGATCTCGGCGAAGTCATATCCGAAGGCACTGTTCTGGAGGTCGATGGCCGAGATGGCGGACGGTCCTGCCGTGCCTCCGGCGGAGCCGACCACGACGGCGCCGTCGACGTAGGGTGCACCGGCGGACAGCGTCTTCTGGACGCTGTAGGTCCCTGGCGCGAGGTCGGTGAAGCTCCAGAGTCCCGTGCCGTCGGTCGTGATGTTCCCGACCACCGCACCGCCCGCGTCGCGGAGCTCGACCACGGCGCCGGGGACGCCGGCCTCTCCCGCATCCTGCACGCCGTCGCCGTCGACGTCGCCGAAGACCGTTCCCGATATGGCCACGCCTGCGCGCTCCCCGAAGGTATAGCCGGTGGCGGATGTGCCGGAGCCGAGGACGATGCCGGTCATGATGTCGTCGGCCACGGTCCCGCCGCTCGTGCCTGCCGCATCCTTGCCGTCGTAATAGGCGGAGGGCTGGGTCTCCGTCACCGAGTACGCTCCGGGCAGCAGACCCGTGAACGCGTACGAGCCGTCGGGGGCCGTCGTCGTGCTGAGCGTGACGGCAGCACCGAACAGGTCGGTGCCGGTCAGGCGCACCTGCACCCCGGCGATCCCGTTCTCACCCGCGTCCCTGATGCCGTCGTCATCGCCGTCGACGAACACCGAGCCGGAGAGCTGCGCCGCCGTGACCTCGCCGAACAGGTAGCCGGTGGCGTTCACACCGGCAGCGAGCGCGATGGCCGAGATGGAGTTCGAGCCGCTCGTCGCGACGACCGTTCCGCCCGCGGTGCCCGCGACCTCCCTGCCGTCGAGGTAGGCGGCCGGCTGCGTCTCGGTCAGGGTGTAGGTCCCCGGGGCCAGTCCGGTGAAGGAATAGGTGCCGTCGGCGCCGGTGGTGCGCGTCAGTCCGCCGGTCAGGCCGACTGTGACATCCGGGATGCCCGGCTCGCCCGCATCCTGGACGCCGTTGCCGTTCGTGTCTTCGAACACCGCGCCGGAGATGCTGGCGGCAGGGATCTCGGCGAACGTGTAGCCCGTGGTTCCGTTGGCGGCGCCTGTCGTGATGCCGCTGATGGTGTTCGACCCGGCGGCACCGGAGGCCCCATTGGTCAGCGTCGTGCCGTCGACGAACGCATTCGGCCCGCCGGGAACGGTGCTCTGGTCCTCGGTCACGGTGTAGGTGCCGCTTCGCAGCGCTCCGAACGTCCAGCTGCCGTCCGCCAGCGTCACGGCTGTGCGCGGAGTGATGGCGCCGGAGTCGTCCGTCCCGGTCAGGGTGACCGTCACGCCCGCGATGCCCGGCTCACCGGCGTCCCGGGTGCCGTCGGCGTCCAGGTCGGAGAACACCGCCCCGGAGACGAGGTTCGGTTGGAGTTCGCCGAAGAAGTAGCCGGTGGCGTTCTGCGCGGTGCCCAGCACGATGCCCGTCACCGTGTTGGATCCGATCGCGCCGGCTACGCCGCCCGCCGTCCCGATCGTGATCTTGCCGCCCAGTCGGGCGCTCGGGTTCGGCGTGACCTTCACGGAGTACGTGCCCGGTCGCAGCCCGGGGAAGGAGTACGCACCGGAAGCGTCGGTCGTGCCGGTCGCGCTCACGGCGTTGCCCAGGTCGTCGGTGCCGGTCAGGGCGACGGTCGCACCCTGCTCGCCGGTCTCGCCGTCGGCCGTGTCGAGAGCGCCGTCGTTGTCGGCGTCGTCGAAAACCGTGCCGGCCAGCGAGGAGGTGGCGAATCCGACGTTCTGCGCGATCACGGAGCTGTTGAGCGCGAGGTCGACGTGGAAGACGCCGGTCGGTGCGGTGGTGTGGTGCTGCGGGTCGTAAGTGATCGCGTACGCGTGGTTGAGCGCGCGGACGCTCGCCTGGTCGACGGTCACGTCGTACGATCCGGCCCGCAGGTCGGCGAACGTGTAGCCGCCGTCGCTGCCCGTGGTGACGGTGCGGTTCACGGCGCTGCCGTCGTCGGCCGTGCCCGTGATGCGGAGGGTCGCACCGCTCAGGCCGGTCTCCAGCGCGCCGCCGACGACACCGTCGCCGTTGATGTCCTTCCACACCGTGCCGGCGATCGAGGATCCGACGACCTGAATGCTGTCGCCGGGCAGATAGGCCAGCGACGAGATGTTGATCGCCCGGGCGTACGCGGTGTTGCTGTACAGGTCGCCGGCCTTGTTGCCGTTGGTGGCGAACCTGAGCGTGAGGTTGCGGGTCGCCGTCGGCGCGAGCGATCCGGAGATCACACGCAGCGCTGTCGCCGAACCGACATCGGCCGGGCATCCCGCGGTGCCGAACTGGGCGGCCAGGCACCACTTCGTGGTGCCGCTGGCGAGGTTGGTGGCGTCGTACGGGTCGTTCTTCACCGACGCGGGCGCGGCCATCGTGTAGTAGAACGTCGTGCCGGTACGGGACGGATAAGGGCCGTTGGCGTTCGTCGGGAGGGCGTTCGGCGATCCGGCCGACGACAGGGTGTCGTCGGTGGTGATCGACGTGAGCTTGAGCGTGCCGGAGTAGTGCGAGGCCGGAGTGCGTCCGTCCCCGGTGGTGGGCAGCACGTCGATCAGGTCGACGCCGTCCAGCGTGATCGAGGTCTGGTTCGAGTAGGTCAGCCCCCAGCCGACCTTGCTGCCGCCGACCCCGTCCACCGAGTTCGGTTCGATCTGCGACGCCGTCGCCGACAGCGACCCGATCAGCTGCACGGCCGCACTCCCGATCTGCAGCGCCCGGAAGTTGTACGGGCCGAGCAGGCCCTGCCCGGCACAACCGCTCCAGTCGGCGGCCTTCATGAGCGTCGCCGTGGTTGCCACAGGGACGGTGGGCGTCGCAGGGATACTGAAGCTGACCCAGTTGGTCGCCGAACCGCAGAGCGGGGTGCTGTCGAGCGAGGTGCCGTCCGGCGCGACCGACTGGCCGACCACCCCGTTGTAGTTCGTGCCGAGCGGCGCCGACGTCACCGCCTGCGCCTGGTACGTGATCGAGGCCGGGGTGGTCGGCTGGTTCGACGTGTTCACCTTCGCGGACTGCGTTCCGAGATCCCAGACGATCACCGTGCCGCCATCGGGCTGCGCGAGCACCTGATCCGGATTCCGGGACGCGGAGCCCTGGAGATAACGCATGCCGGCCGGCAGGTAGTCGACGATCCGGACGGGTGCTGTGACGTTGCCGGGGACGGCGGGATCCGCCGGCAGGTCCTCACCGAAATACAGGCGGGGGTTAACCGTGTAGGTGGCTGTGTCCTGACCCACCGTCGCGATCTGGACCGTGGTCGGCGACACCGTCTTGCTCGCGATCGTGACGTGGGCACCCAGTGTGCCCGCGACGCGGAGGACGGGCGCCAGCGGGATGGTGGTCGACCACGCACCCGTGACGGCTTGCGGGTAGGCGAACGATCCGGCGTCCGAGACCGGCGTGGTTGCCAGGACGAGCTGGCCGGCCTTGCTGCTCGCATCCCGGTAGGTCGTCCGCGCGGTGAGCCGGAGCTTGATGCCGACGTTGGTCCCGGGCATGACCGCCCCGGCGGTGAAGGTGACCCGCACGCGGTTGATGACATCGAAGGGGTCGGTGAGGCCCTTCCCCTGGGCGTAGGCGACGATCGCCGGATCGTTCGGGTTCGTGACCCAGCCCGTCGCGCCGCCGGTGTCGTCGCAGGCTGCTCCGGTGAGGGCTGCGGTGCTTTGGGGCGCGTTGGTGGTTCCGTTCGCGACATCGAGATCGCCTGCCGCGTACTGCACGGTGAAAGCCGACGGGTCGATGGTGACGTCGGTGGTCCCGTTGTACGTGGCCGAGGGGTGGTACGCCGGAGGCAGGGCCGGCAGCGACGGGTCGCCGTCGGTCACACCCAGCACCGAAGCGCCTCCCGCGAACGTGGCGAGCTTCGAGGTGGTGCTGTCGAAGACGTCGCAGAGCTGGACGGGGTTCTGCGGGATCGCGCCGGTGTTCTTGAAGTTGATCCAGCTGATGTAGTTCGCGCCTCGGGAGACTGTGGAGATCGGCGAGGGATTATTCGTGACACCGGCCGTCGCTCCCGCATCGGCCGTCGCGCGCTTGGACGTGACATTCGCGTCCGCCGCGTTGATGGTGAAGGTCCGCGCGTTGTCGGCGGTGGGCTCCGTCGCGGATCCGAAGTTGCTGACGCCGGACACATCCGTCGGGTCGAACCCGGTGACGGAGAACGGGATCGTGTTCGTGCCCGCGGGCACGGCCGACGCGGGCATCCACAGCATGACCCAGATGTTCGCGTACAGGTTGCCCTGGGTCGGCGCTCCCGTCGGGTTGGCCCACGACACGGTGACCGGCTGGTTCGCGCCCGCCTGAGCGCAGGAGACGGCAGCCGCGACCGACGGGGAGTTCTGGTTCGAAATACCGACCGCAACATTGCGGTAGGTGCCGACTTTGGTCGCCGACGCGACGCTCTGGCTTCCGCAGCCCGTGCCGTACTCCGCCCAGTTCAGCAGCTGCGTTCCCGCCGGCTCGCCGGAGGTGTCGATCGAGAAAGTGACCGGGCCCTTCAGCGGCGAGTAGCCGCCGACCGCCGGTGACTTGCCCGCCACGACGGCGACGCTCGTAGGAACCGCCCACCCCTGCTCGCCTGTCGCCGAGTAGTACGGGAAGGGCAGCGGGAGGATGTTGCGGATGGCGCCGTTGGTCTCGGTCACATTCCAGAGCGGGGCGTTGGAGACGGTGAACGTCGCCGACGACGCGCTGCTCGCGACCGGGGTCGGGGTGCCGTTCGAGGCGATGGTGCCGTCGACGGTGAACGTCGTCCCGTCCTGCGGGGTGGACTGCACCTGGAACGTGAGCTTCAGCACCCCGTCGCCCGACAGCGACCCCACGAGGCAGGTCAGGGTGCGGCCGTCCGAGCTGACGGACGATCCGGCGGACGCGCAGGCGGACGGGAAGGAGGGCCACTTGGCGATCGCGTTCCCGTTTCCGTCGGTCGGAAGCGTCGAGACGATCTTCACGCCGGTGTCGCTCGCGCCGACGTTGAAGGTGAACACGACATCCGCCGTGTCGTAGCTACGGACGATCTGGTCGGTCGCGGCCAGGGAAACGTCGTAGCCGGGGCAGTGCGTCTGGGGCGTGGGCTGTCCCTGCGTCACGCCGGCGCACGATGCCGGGAGGGAAGCCGCCGTGTCGGCCGCGGCCGTTCCCGAGTTGCCGCGCGTGACGGACATCGTCAATGGCGACGCCATCGCGGGCGTGCCATCCACCAGCGCGATGGATGCGACGGTCGCGACGATCGCGACCGCCACGAGAACAGAGCGGAGAGACCACTTCGGACCGGCCATCGGCACGGACGCCCCCCTTCAGGCGCTGAGTGACGCGAGGCGATGCGCCCGCAGCGTCATCCTGACAGCACCTGGGCGTCGGCCGTGAAAAAATGTCATGCGTTATTTCACCCCAAAATGGGGGGCGGGCGGAGGCCGGCGATTCGCGAGCAGAGCGTACCCCGAATACCCGGCCGGGCGGCCCGTTTTAACCCCCACTTCACCCCAGCGAGGGCGATATCGGGAACACGAAAAGGAACGGCCACACGTGCATCCCCGACCGTCCGAGCGCGTCGGGTAGACCGCTCGGTACGATGGGGGCATGGTCGTCGACACGGACTCGGTACAGCAGGCGGAGTTCCGGCGACAGCGGGCGCTCGCAGGCCTCGGCATCCTCGATTCGGGCCCGGAGGCACGGTTCGATCGCATCACGCGGTTGGCCCAGCAGCTCTTCGACGTGCCCATGGTGAGCATCACGCTCATCGACCAGAACCGCCAGTGGCGCAAGTCGCAGCTCGGCCTCGGCCCCGAGGCGCCGCGCGAGGGCGCGTTCTGCGACGTCACCGTGCGGCAGGATGCCGCCCTCATCGTGAGCGACGCCTCCGTCGACGAGCGGTTCAGCGACAACCCGTTCGTCCTCGGCGACCCCCACCTCCGCTTCTACGCGGGCGAGCCGCTGCACGCCCCGGGCGGCGACGCCGTCGGCACGCTGTGCGTGCTCGACACGGTGCCCCGCGAGCTCAGCCCCCAGCAGGAGCGGGTGCTGCGCGACCTGGCGGACTGGGTGCAGGCGGAGCTCGACCGCGACGACGAATTGGACCGCGCGGCCATCGCACAGAAGGGGCTCCTCCCCCGGCGCCAGCCTCGCGCACCCGGCTTCGATGTCGCCGCGGCGTGCGAACCGTCGCGCGGCGTCTCCGGCGACTTCTACGACTGGTACGACGTCGACGACGACTTCTGCGTCTCGGTCGCGGACGTCATGGGCAAGGGAATGGCCGCCGCGATCGTCGCCGCGTCCGTGCGCACCGCGCTCCGCAGCGCGATGGACCTCGCCGACCTGCAGGCGTCCGTCGAGGCGGCCTCGCGCGTCGTCGAGGAGGACCTCGACCAGCTGGCGACGTTCGTCACCCTGTTCCACGCGCGGGTGCATCCCGACGGCGCCATCGACTACCTGGATGCGGGCCACGGCCTGGCCATCGTCGTGCGACACACCGGGAGGTTCGAGCGACTGACCGCCGGATCCCTGCCGCTCGGCCTGCCGGTGTTCGAGCCGCGGACGCCGGGACGCATCCAGCTGGGCCCGCGCGACGCCCTCCTCTGCGTCAGCGACGGCGTCCTCGACGCGCTCGGCGGCGAGCAGGCGTTGACCCGACTGGAGGCCATCGTGCGCGGGTCTGCCACCGCGGCTGGCGCCGTCTCGCGCATCCTCAGCGCCGCCCGGGCCGGCATCCCCATCGACGACATGACGGCCGTGGTGGTGCGTCGGAGCGGCCGGTGAGGCCGGTGCTGCTGCGCGTGGTCGCGCTGCTCGCCGTCCTCGCGGGCGTGAACTACGTGGTCTGGCGGTGGCTCGCGTCGGTCAACTGGGAGGCGTGGTGGATCGCCGTCCCGCTCGTCATCGCCGAGACGTACAGCCTGGTCGACACCTTCTTCTTCGGGCTCACCATGTGGCGCATCCGCATCCGGAACGGTCCGGACTCCCCGGCAGCCGGAACCGTCGACGTGTTCATCACGACCTACGACGAGCCGGTCGACCTGGTCATGACGACAGCGGCCGCGGCCCGGCGCATCCCGTACCCGCACACCACCTGGGTGCTCGACGACGGCGACCGGCCGGAGATGCGCGCCGCCGCGGCTCGGGAAGGCGTCGGCTACATCACGCGCACCGAGGACTGGACCGACAAACCGCGCCACGCGAAGGCCGGCAACCTGAACAATGCCCTGCTGCAGACGGACGGCGAGTTCCTCCTCATCCTCGACGCCGACCAGATCCCCGAGCCCGCGATCCTGGAGCGGACGCTCGGCTACTTCGCCGACCCGAAGGTCGCTCTGGTGCAGACGCCGCAGTACTTCTCGAACGTCGATGACGCCGACCTGCTCGGCAATCAGGCACCCCTGTTCTACGGCCCCATCCAGCAGGGAAAGGACGGCTGGAACGCGGCCTTCTTCTGCGGGTCGAACGCCGTGCTGCGCCGCGACGCCCTGATGCAACTCGGCATCTCCGGCTACGTCCGCGACGTCGAGCGGACCGTGCGGACATCGCTGCGCGCCGCCGAGCGGATGCTCACCAAGACCGAGCGCGCCTCCCATCTCGACCCGGAGGCTGCCGCCCTCGTCGGCGAACTGCGCGGACACGTGCGCGAGGCGAGCGAAAGTCTGCGCGCCGGACGGAGCGTCGGTGAGGTGACCTTCCGGCTCCGGGAGCAGGTGGATGCGGTCTCGCGCGCCGCCGTGCGCGGCCACCTGACCTCGGTCGAGGCGGACCTCGCGGCGATCGCGCAGCTGCCCGTCCAGGCCGACTCCGAGCTGCCGGCGTTCGTCGTCGACGAGGTCGCGCTCGACCGCCTGGCGGAGCGCGACTGGTCGCCCCTCGGAGCCATCGAGTCGGTGCAGAGCATCACCGAGGCCCTCGCCGTCGACCGTCCGGACCAGGCGCAGCCGGTCATGCCGATGGCGACGATCTCCGTCACTGAGGACATGGCGACAGCGATGCAGCTGCACGCCAACGGCTGGCGCAGCGTCTACCACCACGAGCTGCTCGCCACGGGGCTCGCCCCGGAGGACCTCGGGACGATGCTCAAGCAGCGACTGCGCTGGGCCCAGGGCACGCTCCAGGTGATGCTCAAGGACAACCCGCTCCTCAAGCGCGGGCTCGACGCCGGGCAGCGGCTTATGTACTTCGCGACGATGTGGAGCTACCTGGCCGGCTTCGCCGCTGTGGTGTACCTGGCCGCACCGGCGATCTACCTGCTCGCGGGGGTCATGCCGGTCACCGCCTGGAGCGTCGACTTCTTCGCCCGCTTCATCCCGTATTTCGTGCTGAGCCAGCTGATGTTCCTGATCGGCGCCCACGGCATCCGCACATGGCGCGGGCAGCAGTACGCGCTCGCCCTCTTCCCGCTGTGGATCAAGGCGTGCTGGACCTCCGCGGCCAACGTCTGGTTCAAGCGTCCCCTCGGCTTCGTCGTGACGCCGAAGGAGCGCAACGGCCGTGCACCCGTCCCGTGGCGCGAGATCTGGCCCCAGCTGACGGCGATGGTGCTGCTCGTCATCGCCGCGATCGTCGGAATCCTGCGCGTCATCGCGGGGACGGCCGACGGCGTCGGAACATTGGTCAACACGGTGTGGGTCGTCTACGACCTGGTCGTGCTCAGTATCATCCCCCGCGCCGCCTTGTACCGAGGCCCCGCCGCCGACGCGGCGAGGAAGGAGAACCTCCCACGATGAACATCACGAC
The DNA here is from genome assembly GCF_043083605.1 of Leifsonia sp. NPDC014704. Taxonomy (NCBI): domain Bacteria; kingdom Bacillati; phylum Actinomycetota; class Actinomycetes; order Micrococcales; family Microbacteriaceae; genus Leifsonia; species Leifsonia sp. NPDC014704. The sequence goes on from NZ_JBIBYW010000001.1 coordinate 2,238,697, forward strand.
GACACTCCGCGACGACGGCGTCGCCGTCCTCGCGGTGGAGGGGCGGATCAACCTCGTCAGCGCCCCGGACCTCCGGCGCGCCGTGCAAAGCGTCGTGGACGAGGGCAGCGCGCGCGTCGCCGTCGATCTCAGCGCCGTCGAGTTCATCGACTCGTCCGGGCTCGGCGCCCTGATCAGCGGCCTGAAGACCGCCCGCACCGCCGGTGGCGATCTGCGGCTCGCGGCGGCGACCGAGCAGGTCACCAGCGTGCTGCAGCTGACCAACCTCGACCGCATCCTGCGCGTCTACCCGTCGCCGGATGACGCGTACCGTGACTGAGCCGTTCCGGGATGCGTTCCGGGCGCCGGCCGATCTGGAGACCATCGGGCGGGTCCACGAGACCTTCGAGCGCCTCGCGGAGCAGCGGCCGGAACTCTCGGCGCAGGTCCGCGGCGCCTTCGAACTCGCCGTCGTCGAAGTGGTGACGAATGTCGTCACTCACAGCAGAGACGACCGGCCGGTCCGGGTGGAGCTCGTGATCCGCACCACGGAGGGTGGCCTGGAGGCGATCATCACGGATGACGCGCCTCCCGCCGACGTGGATGTGGCCGACCCGACCATGCCGGAGGCGGAGGACCTCGCAGAATCCGGCCGCGGCCTCGCGCTGGTGACCATGCTCGTGGACCGCTTCGAGCACGACACGCTCGACGGAACCGGCAACCGCTGGCTGCTCGCGCTCGGCTAGACGAGGGCCGGCCGCCTGGCGTCTCACCGCGCCCGGGCGAGGAACGGGTCGATGACGGCCCAGGTCGCATCCGGCGCTTCGAGGTGCGGGAGATGCCCGGCCGCAAGCACTTCCGCGAACTCCGCGCCGGGGATCGCAGCGGCGACCGCACGGCCGTAGGCGGGGGTGACGATGCGGTCGCTCTCGCCGAACACGACGAGAGTCGGCACGGCGACCGTCGAGAGCCGATCGAGGAGCGTCGGATCGCTCATGCTCGCCCCGGCGATGGCGGCCATGGTCCGGCCGTTGGAGAGCTGCACGGCGCGCTGCTCGTCCGTGAACTGCGCCGGGTCGCGGTATCCGCGGTCCGGGTCGTGCCACGCGGCCTCGGCCAGCCCGCGGGCGTCGAGGGCGAAGAAGTCGGCGACCGGCTCCCCCTCGACGACCGCGCCGACGCCGTCGATGTCGATCACCGCGCCGATCACCCCGGCATACCGTTCGTCGGCCGCGGCCTGAATGGCCATCTCGAGAGCGATCCAGCCGCCGATCGACGATCCGACGAGGACGACGCCGTGCTCGCCGTCGTCGAGGAGACGCGCGAGGTACGCGGAGGCGAGGTCGCGGATCGACGCGATGTCCTCCGGGCGCGCGGTGCCCTCCCAGCCCGGATGGGTCGGCGCAGAGGCGTGCATGGTGGCGCCGAGATGCGCGACGATCGGGGCGACGGTCAGCGGGCCGCCTCCCCCATGGAGCACCAATGCGGAGCGGCCGCCGGGGTCGCCGGCCTCGATGGTGGGCAGGTCTTCGGGAAGTGTGGGGTCCATGATGCGCCTATCTAAATATGTTTATCTACGAGTGTTGATACAGTAGCACCGTGACCACGGATCTGGAACAGCTCGGCCTCGCGATCAAGCGCGCGCAGTACCGCAACCACCGGACGATGGACGCCGCCCTGCGCGACGTCGGCGTGAGCCTGGTGCAGTGGGATGCGCTGCGGGCCATCGAACGAATGCCCGGCGCGTCCGGCCACGACCTCGCCGTGACGACCTTCCAGAGCGATCAGGCGTTCGGCACGCTGGCGAACCGCCTGGTCGAACGGGGTCTCATCACGCGGACCGCCGGGCGCGGGCGACGCATCGAGCACTCGCTCACGGAGGCCGGGAGGGATGCGCTGCGCGCGGGGCACCGCGTCGCCGCCGGCGTGCTCGAGGATCTCTTCGCCCCCCTCGACGAGAGTCAGCGTGCCGCCCTGGCCACCGGCCTCCGGCTCCTCACGGACGGGCAGGAGGCGCCTGGGCTCGGCTAGGCGCCCATCGCACGTCGGGCGATCGCCGTGATGACGCGGGCCGGGAGCAGCCGGATGGCGGCAGCGGTCACGGCGTTCGCGGCGCCATCCACTACCGCGGGGCCCGTGCCCTCCAGCGCCCGCAGGACGGTGCGCGCCACCTCGGCGGGCTGCCGCATCCCCTTCCTCTGCGCGGAGTTCATCGGCGTCCGTGTCGGTCCCGGACTGACGGCGACCACCCGCACCCCGGCGTCCTTCGTCTCCGCCCACAGCGCCTGGGTGAAGGAGAGCACGTAGGCCTTGGATGCGGCATACGCCGCCAGGACGGGCGCCGGAGCGTACGCGCCTGTGCTCGCGATGTTGACGACCGCTCCGTGCCCGCGCTCCACCATCCCGGCCACGAGCGACGCGGTGAGTTCGGTGAGCGCGCCGACGTTGAGTTCGACGAGGCGGCGGAGGACCGCAGGATCCGAGTCCGCCACGAATCCTCGCGAGCTCATCCCCGCGCTGTTGACCAGGAGCTCGATCTCGATGCCGGCGTCTTCGACGGCCTCCAGCAGGTGGGCGACCGCTCCCGGCTCGGCGAGGTCGACGGCGATCGAGAGCACGGCGATCCCGAACCGCGTCTGCAGGTCGGCGGCCGTGACCTCCAGCTGACGCGCATCCCGGGCGACGAGGACCAGGTGGGTTCCGTTGCGTGCGAGCTCCGCGGCGACGGCCGCGCCGATCCCGGTCGAGCCGCCCGTGACCAGGGCATGGCGATTCTTCAGCTGTGTCAGTGATGTCACGAGGGCTAACCTAAACATTGACGTCAATGTCAAGGTCAAGCGGAGGTGGAACGTGCGGATCGGCGAGTTGAGTGCACGGACCGGCGTCAGTACGCGAGCCCTGCGCTACTACGAGGAGCAGGGCCTCATCCGCAGTCGCCGGATGCCGAACGGCTACCGGGACTACGGCCCGCAGACCGTGGAGGTCGTGCTGTTCGTCCAGGACCTCTTCGCCGTCGGGCTCCCGTCGCGGCTGCTCCGCGACATCATCCCGTGCGTCGCCGAGGGCGGGACCGCCTCCCCGCCCGAGGATCTCCTCGCCCGCGTGACGGCGGTCCGCGACGACCTCCTCCGGCAGGAGCATCGCCTCCGGGAGCGACGGAAGACGCTCGACGACTACCTCGCCGGACGGCTGCTCCCGTCGGGAGCCACCGCCGTGCACGAATCCCACTCTGTGTAATCGTTCAGAAACACGTTCGCCCGCTCCGCGAAACAGCGGCCCCCTAACGTCGACCCTGTCGATGGCGCCGCTCTCTCAGCCGCCGGCCCGCCCCCGAGGCCGGCACTGGACCGTTCGCCGGTCGTGCTCCTCGACGCCGCGAGTCTTCCCTTCCTGCCGCTGACGGCGGTCGCATCGCCGACCCCACCCGCCCGCGAGCCCCCTCGCCCGCTCAGGAAGGCACCATCCCGATGCATCACACCCCCAGGCGACTCGTGCGCCTCCTCACCGTCGCGGCGGCGGCGCTCGCCGGCCTCGGCCTCGCGGTCGGCGCTGCGGCGCCCGCTGTCGCGGCACCCGCGGTGACCGGCGTCACGGTCTCCGCGCCGTCCGCCGTCACAGCCGGCGACTCGTTCACCGTGACCGTGACCCTGACCGGCGCGACCGACGTCTTCGGCTACGAAGCGGTGCTCGCGTTCGACCCGGCCGTCGTCGGGTATGTCGACGGCAGCGCGGTCGTCCCCTCCGGAGGATTCGACGCCGTCGACACGGCGTCGGGCACGGTCGATCTCGTCTACACGCGGCTCGGCACCTCGCCCGCGCTCTCCGGCACCATCGCGTACACCCTGACGTTCACGGCGAAGGCCGCGGGCGCGACGGCGTTCACGCTCAGCTCGCTCTCGCTGGTGGATCCCGCATCGGCCGTGACGCCGCTGTCGAACGCCGCCGTGAGCCCGGCCGTCGTGGTCTCGCCCGCCGCTGTCCCGGGGCCGCCCACCGGGAGCGGTCCGTCGACCGGGTCCTCGCCTGGTTCCGGCTCCGGCACGGGCTCTGGCTCGAGCGCGGCGACGAGCTCGTCCGCATCCACCTCCGATGATGACCTGGCCTCGACCGGCTCCGATGTCGCTCCGTACCTGATCGCCGGCGCCGTGCTGGTCGCGCTCGGCGCGGCCGCCGTCCTGATCGCAGTCCGCCGCCGCCGTGCAGGAGAAGCCCGATGACCGCCCGCCGTACCGCCCAGAGGAGCGCCACTGCCATGCACACCCGAACCACTGCCCGCCGCGTCACGACCACCGTCGGCGCGGTCGCTGCCCTGGCCGCCCTCGTCGCCACCGGCGCCGTCGTCGCTCCCGCAGCAGCTGCACCCGCGGCGAGCGCCGCCGAGCCGTTCCTGGCGCCGTACTACACCGCCCTCGACCTGACCGGGGACAAGCAGGTCACCACGGCCGACCTGGACGTGCTGACCGACCACCTCGGCGCCACCCCTGCGTCGGCGGGCTGGTCCACCGTTGCTCTTGCCGACTCCGACACGGACGGCGTCATCACCGTCAAGGACGTCGTCGCCCTGTCGCAGCGGATGATCTACGACGACGGACCGTTCGAGCTGGTCGAGGCCTCCGCTCTCGACATGCAGGCCGCCATGAACGCCGGCGTCACCACCTCCGTGAAGATCACGCAGGAGTACCTCGACCGGATCGCCGCGCTCGACCGGACCGTGGTCGACCCTGGGGCCGGCGGCCGCGCGCTCAACTCGATCATCTCGACGAACGCCCAGGCGCTGACGATCGCGGCGCAGGCCGACGCCACCCGTGCGCAGAAGGGGATGACGAGCATGCTGCTGGGCGTCCCGATCGCCGTTAAGGACAACTACGACACCGCAGACATGCCGACGACCGGTGGATGCGGCTGCTGGGACGCCAACCAGACGAGCGACGACGCGACCATGGTGAAGAACCTCCGCGCGGCGGGGGCCGTCATCCTCGCGAAGGCCAGCCTGGACGAGTTCGCGTACGGGTTCGTCTCCGAATTCTCCTCGTTCCAGGAGCCGGGCAAGACGCTGCTCGTCGCCAGCCCCCTGAACACCACGAAGACCGCCGGAGGCTCCAGCGGCGGGACGGGCGCGGCCATCGCGGCGAACCTGGCGGGCATCGGCTTCGGCACCGACACGGGAGGCTCGATCCGTGTGCCGTCGACCTACAACTCGCTGGTCGGCATCCGCCCCACCGTCGGCCTCACCAGCCGCGACGGCATCATCCCGCTCGCCCTCAGCCAGGACACCGGCGGCCCGATCGCCCGCAGCGTCACCGACGCGGCGGTCGCGCTCGACGCCGTCACCGGAGTGGATGCGGCCGACCCGATCACGGCGGAGCAGCAGGGCCACGTGCCGGCCTCGTACACCGCGGCACTCGACCCGACGGCGCTGAAGGGCAAGCGGATCGGCATCGTCACCTCCATGCTGGGCAGCAATGCGACCGTCACCCGGCTCTGGGCGGCCGCGAAGTCGACGCTGGAAGCACAGGGGGCGACGGTCGTCGAGATCACCACCGTTCCCGCCGCCTTCACGGCGACGCTGAACGAGGGAAGCGGCAGCACCAACGAGTTCAAGCACGACCTGAACGTCTACATCCAGAACCACCTGGCCCCGAACGTCGCCGCACGATCGATCGACGACATCCTGGCCAGTGGGCGCAACGTCACCTCCCGCAACAGCATCTACACCTCGCGCAACAACGTGACCGACGCGCAGTACCAGGCGTGGGCGGGTCCGACCGGCACGCACACGGCGGCGATCGCCACCGGCAACGCGACCGTGACGCAGCTGATGAACGACAACGCGCTGGACTCGCTGGTGTACCCGAGCGGATCCCCGTACAGCACCATCAGCACGAACATGCGCCTCAGCCCCAACACCGGGATGCCCGCCATCACGGTGCCCATGGGGCAGGCCATCGCCACCGACGGCACGAACCCCGTCGTCGGCGCCAACGTCAACCTCGAGTTCCTCGGGCGCGACTACGACGAGAGCGGCATCATCGGCCTGGCCTACGCGTTCGAGCAGGCGACGCACGCGCGGGCGACCGCGCCGCTCTACGGCCCGCTGAAGTAGGGCGACCGCCCATCCGAGACGAGCGCCCTGGCCATCCCGCCGGGGCGCTCGTCTCCCCCTGGCCACCGCGGACACCACGAGCCATAGTGAGCGCATGCGCGAAGTGATCAGCACCCCGGATGCACCGAGTTCCCCGTTCTACAGCCAGGGTGTGAAGGCGGGGGGCTTCATCCAGATCTCGGGCCTGGTGGGGGTCGACGTGAACACAGGCAGGCCCGCGGGCCCCACGATCCAGGAGCAGACGCGGCAGGCACTCGCCAACTGTCGCGCCGTTCTCGCGGCGGCGGATGCCACCTTGGACGACGTCGTCGAAGTCGGGATCCTCCTCAGCGACCCGGCCGACTTCGCCGGCATGAACGAGGAGTACCGATCGTGGTTCCCGAGCGAGCCGCCCGCTCGGTATGCGGCGAAACTCGGCGCCGTGATCCCCGACGTGCTGATCTCCATCCGCATGACCGCGTACGTCGGCGATCGTCGGAGCGGCTCCTGATTCGACTCTCTGCGACCCCGCCTCGATAGGCTCGATCGCAGCAGCCGACCGTGGGCAGAGAGGAAGAGACGCATGCATGCCGTGCTCGAGTACACCTACGGCGACGACTACCTGACCGCTCGGGAGGCGCATCGCTCGGCTCATCTCGCAGCAGCGTGGGCTGCCGTCGAGCGCGGAGAGCTTCTGCTCGGAGGCGCTGCCGGGGATGGTCCGTTCACCGGCCTCCTGATCTTCACCGGCGAGGACGCGCTCGAGACGGCCCGCGCCTTCGCCGCCGTCGATCCGTACGTCACGGAGGGGGTCGTCAGATCCTGGACCGCCCGCCCCTGGCGCACCGTCGTCGGAAACGACGCTGCCTCGCCGCTGCACCCGTAGGCGCGGCTCGGCTCTCAGCTCACCAGCTCTGATCGGCCGCGCGGACGAAGACCTCGTTGACGGCCACGCGCCGGTCGCTCGTCACAATGTACGCCACGGCGTCCGCGATGTCCTCCGGCTTCAGCCGTTCGATGGTGCCGGTCTGCGCCTCGACACCGGCCCGGAGTTCCTCTCGCGTGTGTGATGCGAGTTCGGTGTCGACGTTCCCGGGCTCGACGACACTGACGCGGACCCGCTGTGCCTGCATCTCCTGCCGAAGGGCTTCGGTGAAACCGTTGACGCCGAACTTCGTGAGGTTGTAGACCGCCGTCCCGGGACGGGCGACGCGCCCGGCCGAGGAGCTGATGTTCACGAGATCCGCGGTTCGCCGCGGTGCATCGGAGGCCGCCCTCACCAGGTGAGGCAACGCCGCTCGCGACATGTACAGGAGCCCGAGGATGTTGACGTCGACCATCCGCTCCCACTCGCCTTCCGGCGCATCCGCGAACGGCCCGACGAGCATCGCGCCAGCGTTGTTGACGAGCACATCCAGCCGCCCGAACGCTGCGACGGCCTGCTCCACGGCGCTGTCTGCGCCCGCGCGACTGGTGATGTCGGCGACGACCGCTCTCGCGACACCACCCTGCGACTCGATCTGCTCGACCACCTGTTCCAGGCGTTCGCCTCTGCGCGCGACGAGCACGACCGCGGCACCCTCGGCGGCGAGCTTACGAGCCGTAGCGGCGCCTATGCCGCTGCTTGCACCGGTGACCAGCGCGACTGTCCCTGTGAGTGCGTTCGACATCTTCCCTCTCCTGACTGACGGCATGCGGAGCCGACTCCGGTTAATGTAGCACAAGCGGAGCCGACTCCGTATACCGGAGGCAGACGAGTCAGGGTCGCTGCGCCACCAGCCCGTCGATCAGGAGGGACACGAGGCGCGAGGCGAGTTCGCGCTGACGCTCGTGCTCCGCGATGAGGGTGATCCCGCCGAGCGCCATCAGCACATCGTGGGGAACGATGTCCTCACGGAGCGCACCATCCCGCCGGCCGGCGTCGACGAGCGCGCTCACCGCACCCTCGAGAGCCTCCCGGCTCTGCGCCCTCAGCCCGTCGCGAGCGGCGAGGATCATCGGGAGGGCGTCCGACATCCCCTGCTTCGTGAGCATGTAGTCGACGAAGCGTTCCATCCACGCCCGCAGGGCATCGATGGGCGGTTGCTGTTCCAGCAGCTCGCCGGCTGCTGCGGCCAGCCGGGCGTTCTCACTCCTGTACACGGCCTCGATCAGGTCTTGGCGCGTGGGGAAGCGACGGTACAGCGTGCCGATCCCCACTCCGGCTTCCGCCGCGATCGCCTTCAGCGAGGCATCCGTACCCTCGCGCGTGATGGCCGCCGCGGCGACCTCCAGCAGCCGCTCGTGATTCGCCTGCGCATCGGCCCTCAGGGGTCGAGCCACGGTGTCCTCCTTGCCGGATGGACGATGTCGTCTCATCCTCCGCCGTAAGCGGATCTAGCTCCGCTTAGATCCTAGGCGACCGACGCGGAGCTACTGCAGGCAGAACTCGTTGCCCTCCGGGTCGCGCATCATGATCACGAACTCCTCGTAGGGACCCCAGTACCCGAGAAGGGTCTTCTCCTCGGTGGCGCCGAGGGCGATCAGGCGGTCGCGCTCCGCTTCGAGCTCCTCGCGCGAGGCGCGGCGGTCGTCGAACGGCGTGATGTCCAGGTGCACGCGGTTGCGCTGCCGTCGCTCGTGCCGGTACCGGCTGAAGTAGAACCGTTGATGCGCCGGGTTCTGATCCCACGCTTCGGCGCGATCCGCGATCTCCTCGTCGGTCATCCCGGAGGCCTTGAGCTCTGCCACATCCTCCGGGTCCCAGCCCGTGGGTTCCGGGTAGCCCATCACGGCGCTCCAGAAGCGCGCCAGCTCGGTGGGATTCTCGGCGAAGAACGTCACGTTCGCAATCCGGGCGGTCATGCGTCGAGGATAGCGATCGGCGGGGGGAACAGTCCGCTGTTGGCTTGAAGACATACATCCCTCAAGGAAGGCATAGCCTCATCTCCATTCGCAGCCGACCCCAACCCAATTCGCCGAATGGCAGGAGCGGGTGTCACTGAGGAGGGACTTGATCCGGGTCCTCACAACGGCTCCGGACTGTCGGTTTCAGGGCACCATCACCGGACACATGTGCGGTTGGGCCTTACGGGAATCGACTGCATGTAGCAATGTGCGCTCCGTCGAGATTGAGTGAGGCAGCGCCGGCGTCCCGTTGATCGACCGGCTTACGGGCGCTGCCGGATCCAATCCGGGGACCGCACTCGTCAAGGAATTCGAACGCGTCTACTCGAGCACTAATCAGGGTCACGCGTCACAGGGGGACGCGCATATTCGGGGCCGCGGCCATCGTGGCCGCGGTCAGCAGTCTGGTGGTCGCTGCGCCTGCAGAAGCAGCTCCAGGCACTAGGTGTGGCTTCGCGACAGTGGTTGGGGTCCGCGGGAGCCAAGAGCCAGCCGGCACGGGCACCGCAAACGGAGGACGAACCTACGCGTCTGGCGGTCTCGGGCCTACTGTCAACGCGATCATCGCGGGGGTTCAGAGCGATCCGAACATCCCGTTCTATGTCGAGGGGCTGAACTACCCGGCAGCCATCCTTGACCCGGGCAACCAGCAAGCAACCAACTATATCTCCAGCCTGAATATCGGCGTGACCAATCTCTCGGGCGAGGTCAACAACCTAGCAACGAGTTGCCCGAATACGAACATCGTGCTCGTTGGGTACTCTCAAGGCGCTCACGTGATCAACAACGTGTTGGCTAACGGTTACCTCACAGTAAATGCCAAGAACCATATTTCCGCGGTCGTGCTCGTCGCTTCGCCCACCTTCCACGGTGGCGACCCATGGAACGCGCCAGGGTCACCAACCGGCAACGGCACGTTCGGGTCGAGCAGCTGGCCACTAGGCGCGTACCAGCGCCAGACATACATCCCACCGGACTACCACCTCGGCTACTTGCCGATCGTTCGCTCGTACTGTCTGTCGGGTGATCAGTTCTGCCAGTCGAACTACACTGCGGCGGGAGCAGCAATACACGGCAGCTATGCAACGAACGCCTCCATCTGGAACGCGGCGTTGGGGTTCATCTACGGCTGGCTCACCAACAACAACTAGCCGGCGGGGGTGCCGCTATGCATGCGGCACCCCCGCAGATACGGAGAGGGATCGATGGCCTACGAAGCCCACGACCCGTGGGAGCCCACGGACCAGCCAGAACGTCAACAGCGCAGTGGAGGCGTCGACCTCTCGGCAACGATCACCCTGCTCGTGCTTATGACTCTGATGGGGCTGTTGCTCTCTTTCACTGTCGTCCTCGAGCAAATGGGTGTCGCCGGCTGCAGCGCAGCGCCCGCGGCATGTGACTACGCCCTGATCGGCATCACCACCTGGATTACGCCCGTTGCGCTCGCCCTCGGGTTGGCTGGAACTATCGCTGGCCTGGTGGCTCGAGCCCGTACCGGCCGGAGATCTTGGTGGGTCCCGCTCGTCGGACTCGTGATTGTAATCGTGGCGTTCGTCGTCGCCTCGCTCCTGGTCTTTCAAGCGACGCACCCGTAAGCGAGAGGCCAGGTGTCAGCCACTTCAGGCTGCGTACCGCTCTTTCGAGTCTGTGCTGCTCGAACCAGCAATCTGTCGCACCGGGATACCGGTGGCAGTCGATGAACCAGCGTAGGAAGCGCTACCGTGCCATTGCTGGTGATGTGTATAAGACGTTCGTTAGAGGATCCTTCTCGCGGATGAATAGCGATCTACCTTTCGCGTAAGTCTCGCTCGAGGCTCGGGGCGATCTGCTTGTCGAGACACTGCAATTGCGAATTGAGCAGGTCGACGATCACACCTTCGAATTTAAGGCCGTGGTAAAGCGCGAACCGCCTATTGACGAATGGTCGCTCGTCCTCGGTGACGCGCTGCACAACTTCGAGTGAACCAAGTGCCGGTGAATCTCAAAAGCCTGTCGGCGAGGAAGGTCACGCTCGCGATTCGAGCGCGTCGACGATAGGACCACTATTCCGGCACATCACGCCGCGGCGATCACCTCCTCGATGAGCGACGCGGTCTCCGTCCAGTCCCTCACGGCACGCGTCGGGATGCCGAGCGCGAGCACCGGGTAGTCGTTGCCGTCCGGGTCGAGACGGTCCCCGACGAAGAGCATGTCCGAGAACGGGATGTTCGTGATCGCCGCGAGCCTCCTCATCCCGTAGGCCTTGTCCACGCCACGGCGCGTGATGTCGATGCTGGTCGAACCGCCCGCACGCACCTCGAGTCCGGGCAGCCGGGACTGCACCGCCGTGCGCAGGCTGCTGCGCCGCGTTCCGGCCGGATCCCAGGCGGACTTCTCGGCGACGGGGGCGAACTGGCCCAGCGCGGAGAACGTGATCTGCGAGCCGCGGTCCTCCATGACCGGCCCCCACGTGCCCGCCTCCCACAATCCCAGGCGGGACGCCTCCTCCTCGACGACGACGAGCGCCTCCTCCCGCTCGGCGTCGCTCAGGTTCTCGGCGTACCGCAGGCGCCAGCGGGCTCCGTCCCAGTTCAGGTAGCGCGTCCCGCAGGTCGGCATGAGGTGGAGGCGTTCCAGCGGCGCCGACGCGGGCAGACGGGACAGCAGCTGGTCCCGGAACTGCTCGAACCGGCCTCCCGAGATCACGCACACCTCCTTCACCTCGAGGAGGAGTCCGAGCAGGGCGGCCATCCGCGGGTGGACGGGCGACTTCGACGGGGCGAGGGTGTCGTCGAGATCGAAGGCGACGAGACGGGGCATCAGCGGGACCTTTCGTGGTCGAGTGGATGGGGTGGCGGGCTGGTACTGCCTCTCGCGACGAGTTCCCGGGGAATAAGCGCGAGTTGGTGGGGTTCTCCACCGCCGATGCGGTCGGCCAGGAGGCGTCCGCATGCCCGGCCCCACGCGTCGGCGTCATTGCACACGGCCGAGAGGGAGGGTGTGGTCGCGAGGGCGATCGGGCCGTCTTCGAGACCGATGACCGACAGCTCCTCCGGGACGGCCATGCCCCGACGCCGGGCGACCTGCATCCCGGCTGCGGCGAGGATGCCGCTCTCATAGAGGATCGCGGTCGGCGGGACGCTAAGATTGAGGAGACGCACTGTGGCGGCAGCGACGGAGGGCGGCGACGAGTCGGCACGGAACACGCGGGCGTCCACGTCGAGGAAGCGCAACTCCTCGACGAACACGGCTACCCGCCCGACCGACCGGGCGAGCGCTCCGTCGGCGACCAGCGCGATCCGCCGGTGGCCCAGCGCGTGCAGGTGACGGATCGCCAGCCGCATCCCCTCCGCGTCGGCGCCGGACGTCCCCGCATCGTCGGCCACAACGAACGGCAGGCCGAGAGCCGTCAGAGCGTCCGGACGCTCGTCGCCGATCCGCATGCGGAGGAGAAGGACTATGTCGACCTGGGACTCGCGGACGAATCCGGAGTAGACCTCCTGCTCCTCCACACCCGTCGTGACGACGCGGACGACGAGGACGGCGCCTGTCGCGGCGAGCGCATCCCCGAGCCCGTGGAGGAACCCGCCCAGATCGGAGTCCGCCCCCGAACCGTCTCTGCGGATCACCACGCCCGCACTCCGCGGCCGGCGCGCCGAGAGCGCCCGGGCGCGGGAGTTCGGACGCCAGCCGAGCTCCCGCGCCGCCCGGACAATGCGGTCGGTCGTCATCTGGCTGAGCCCGCTTCGACCGTTGAAGACGAACGAGACCGCGCTCTTGGAGACGCCGGCCCGGGCTGCGACGTCGGCGATGGTGATGCGCCGCTCACCCGGAACCGGGACGGCACCGGAGGCGGGATCCGGACCCGAACCGGCTCCCACCTCGGCGCCCCGCCCGTTACCGCGCCACGGCCCACGGGCCGTTGACGTCACCCGGAGTCTGGTTGCGGGTCCACCACTTCGCGACGTAGACGACTCCCTTGTAGCTGGCCCGGTCTCCCGCGGTGAAGATGCGCGACGGCGTCCACAGCGCGGTGCCGTCCGGTGCGGTGGCCATCTCCTGCCAGGGTCCTGTCACCGACCCGGGGACATCGCCGCGGCTGTACCAGCCGGCCAGGAAGGTCTTGCCCTGGTACACGACGGTGTCGCCTGCGGCGAAGACGCGGGACGGCGTCCACGCGGCGGCTCCGTTCTCGGTCATCGCCAGTTCCTGCCAGGCTCCGGTGTTGCTGAGCCCGGGCTGCTCGCCCTTCGTGGACCACCCCGCCTTGTAGACGGAACCCTTGTAGCTGACGATGTCGCCGGTCTTGTACGACGTCGTCTTGCTCCAGGCGGCAGGCAGTACCACGGTGACGGTGAGAGTCGTGCTGGCACCGGCGACCGTGTCGCTGCCGCTGTAGGTCGCGGTCAAGACGTGGTCGCCTGCTGCGAGACCGGGCGGCAGGGTGAACGTGGCGACTCCGCCCGTCAGGGATGCGACCCCGCGGTCCTTGTCCCCCTCGGTGAGAGCGACCTTCCCGGAGACCGGGAACGGTGAGGTGACCGTGACGGTGACCGTCGCCGCGGTCCCCCACTTCGTGCTGACAGCCGGTGCGCTGACGACGGAGGTGGCGCGCAGACCGTCGAGAGCCGCCTTCAGCGCAGCGGTGGTCGCGTCGATCGCGGGCTGGGTAGCGCCGGCCGCCGTGAGCGTCGCCTTCGCAGCCTCGAGCGCGGGCAGCACAGGCGACCAGGTGGCCGGCGTGTACACCGTGCTGTCGAGACCGTTGGCCCGATCCACCTGCGCTTGCAGGGCGCTCTTTTCGACCGCGACCGTGACCGTGCAGCGGACGAACTCGTCCCCTGCACTGTGCACGAGCACGACGGACGTGCTGCCGGGCGCCCCGGTCTTCAGGCTGACGGACACCGTCCCATCGGCAGCCGCCTGGGGTGCGGACGCCACCGCCGCGACGGACGGGTCGAGCGAGTACGCCGTGAAGGAGTCGCCGTCGACCAGCGGGGTGACGGTCGCGGCGAGGGTGGCGGTGCTGTCCCTGTCCGCGTTCACCGGCGCCGGGCACGCCAGGCTGTAGCCGCCGTAGACCTCGAACTCCCAGATGTTGAGTCCGTACTTGGTCGCCGGCGACCCGATGACGCGGACGTACCGCACTTCTGCCGTCGGGAACGAGGTGCTGTCGCGGCGGTGGTCGGCGGTGCCGGTGTTCTGCACGCGGGCCAGCGGCGTCCAGTCGCTGCCGTTCACCGATCCCTCGAGCTGGTAGTCGGTGGAGTTGCCGCTCTCCCACTCGACGACCGCCTGGGACACCGGACGGACCGTGCCCAGGTCGACTTGCAGCCAGTTGCGGTTGGTGTACGGCGCTGTGCCGGAGGGCCGGGCGGAGGACCACTTGGTGGTCTTCGAGCCGTCCGTCGCCGCCGGAGCCTGCACGTTCGCGAGGTTGTTGTACACGCTGTCCGCTGTGGTGGGCTTGCCGAGAGCGAGGTTCACCCGCCCGGCCGTTGCGGGCGCCGTGGTGATGGCGCTGTCGCCGAACACCTCGAACTCCCACACCGAGACGCCGTAGGTGGTGAGCGCGCGCTTCACGGTCTGCATCCGGACATAGCGTCCTGTCGCGTTGAGCGCGACGAGGTCGGTGCCGCCATCGCTTCCGGCGGCGGGCGTCGCATAGGCGTCGCGCCAGGTGCTGCCGTCATCCGAGACCTGGATCTTGTACTGGCTGGCGTAGGACGCCTCCCAGAACAGCTTCGCGGCGCCGATCTTCCGGACGCTGCCGAGGTCGACCTGGAGCCACGAGGTATCCGGCGATCCGGTCCTGTCGGCGATCCAGCGGGTGGTCGCGTTCCCGTCGGTCGCGCTCGCCGGGCTCGTCCCGTCCGAGGCGGTGGTCGGCGCGCCGAGCGCGAGGTTCGCGCGGGCGAACGCGGCGAACTCCGTCACCGTGTAGGTGCCGCCTCCCGGTCCGTCCAGGGGCAGGATGCGGACGAAGTTCGCCGCGACCGCCGGGAAGTCGACGTGCTGGTGTCCTCCCGTGCCGTTCTGGACCAGCGACTGGTCGGTCCAGGTGCTCCCGTCCAGAGAGGTCTGGATGAGGAAGCGCGTGGCGTAGTCGGCGCCCCAATCGATGTCCGCGCCCATGGCGTAGGTGCCGGCGGCGAGCCGCTGGCTCAGCCACGGGGCCGCACCGGACGACTGCCACGCGGTCGTCTGGTCGGCGTCACCCGCACGCGCGGGGCCGTGGCCCGCGACCGAACCGCTCGCCGTGTAGGGCGAGCCGTCCGAGTCGTCCGCCACCAGCGGCTCCGTGACGGTCTTCCCGAGATTCGCACCGGTGCCGAGCACGAAGGTGCCGCGCGACGCCGACGCGCCCCCGCTCAGTGCGACATCCACGAGCAGGCCGGGCTGGCTCGGGTTCGACAGGCTCATGACCGGGGTGCCGGAGGACTCGTCGAGCATCACGATGCTCGGCTGGCTCACCGAGAGCGTGCGGCCGTCGCCGAGGTCGAGCGAGCCGGCGCGGTAGAACGTCGCCATCGTCCGCTTGAGCCCGGGATGCTGCACCGCCTGCACCGAGGTGTCGTTGCGGAGGATCTTCACGGCGGGATTCGCCGCGTAGGCCTGGGTCTGCGCGGCCGACTTCGCCGGCAGCACGATGTACTGGTATCCGGCGGCGCTCGGCTTCGTCCCGTGATCGAAGTACAGCGTGAACGCGTCGTGGCTCTCCGGCTGGTCGCCGTAGTAGCTGCCCGTCTGCGTCTTGTCGGACACGGTCACCGCCTGGTCGGACGGGAACACGTACCCGACCTTGTCGTTGTACGCCCACGACGGATCGGCGACGACCTTCCCGTCGGTGCCGGGCGCGACCTTCTGACCGTCGACCGAGGCGTTGTCCTTCGCGGCGACCTGGTTGACCGTGGTGTGGATGGGCGCGGTCGAGGACGACTGGATGCCCGCGCCGAGCGCCACCATCTCGTCGTCGAAGTAGTAGTAGCTCTTCTGCGCCTGCGTGCCCGCGCGGTCGAGGCTCTCCACGCTCGCACCGTAGGTGCCGTCCGAGACGCCGCCGGTGAACGCGCCGCCGTTGGCGGAGCGGCCGTCCTTGCCGAGCGTGGTCTCCTTCACGTAGGGCACGGTCGTGCCGGGGTAGTGGTACCAGTCGAACGCCGGTCCGAGGTCGGTGTACTCCTTGTTCGTGACCTGGATCGCCGTCGTGCCTGTGCGGTTCCAGACGATCTCGTTGCCGACGTCTTTGCGGAGGGTGGAGCGGTACTCGCTTCCCACGGTCCGGCTCGAGCTCAGACCGGTCACGATGCCGTAGTCCGCCCGCTGGTGCGAGGAGAACTCGGAGCGCCAGAAGTACTTGTCGCCGGTGACGCCGTTGCCGGCCGTCTTCCCGCGGATGTTGTCGGCCATCTGCCGGTAGGCCGTCGCGTAGAGCGGGTCGGTGCGCGCCATCCGGTCGAGCGGATCCAGGAACACGGCGCCGTAGCTCGTGACCCCGTCGACCGTGGTCGCCGGCCGGTAGAGGAGGTACAGCATCTCGATCTCGCCGCGGATCAGCCAGCGGGTGCCGTCGACGATGTAGAACGCGATCGTGTCCAGCTGGTCGCGGGTGAAGGCCAGGCTCGTGCCGCGGGCGGAGTCCGCCCACATCGCCACCATGGTGAACAGCGCCATCCCGTAGCCCTCGCTGTAGAGCTGCGCGCCGTGCGCCCAGAACGTCGAGTCCGGCTGCACCGCCTCCTGCACCGTGCCGGAGTCGTCGACGGCCACCGTCTGCACCATCGTGGCGAACCCCGCCGTGATCGCGGCGGCATCGCGGGTGGCGAGCGCCTTGTACAGGTAGTCGGAGGTTCGCCAGGCGCCGTTCGCGCCGGCCGGGTCCAGCTTGCCCTGGTTGTGCTTGATCGCCAGAGCTGCGGCATCGGCGCTGAGCTCGTCGCCGACGAAGATCGAGATGCGGCCCATCGCGATCGACTCGCCGATCTCGGTCTCCCACCAGTTGGTGTTCCCGGGGTTCACCTGATCCCAGTACGCGAGCGCGCGTTCCTCCGCGGCGATCAGCGCGGGGTCGTGGTAGCCCTTCGCCGACGTCTCGCGGTAGGCCTGCGCGATGGCGACCATCCGGTAGAGCGCCTTGTAGGCATCCCACGTTTTGCCGTTCGCCGAGCTCGTCGTGTCCTGATAGTTCACGTCCGACCACGAGCCGTCCGCGTTCTGCGAAGTGACGTAATCGAGCGCGTTGCTGGTCTGCGCCAGGTAGATGCCGTTGGCGATCTGCACCTCATCCCCCTGGCTCAGGTAGTAGTCCTGCAGCCGGGTGACGATCGTGGAGACGTCTGTCTGCAGGTCCGCCGCCTGGGCGGGCGCTGCGAGACCGGCCGCGCTCAGGAGGGCCGCGACGAGGAAAGCCACGAACGCCCAGAGGCGCGAGCGGCGGAGGAGCGTTGGACGTGGAGCGTTCAGGTCTTCGGGATGACGCGTCATTGCGTTGGACTCCTTGTTCGCTGGAGGTGGGTCAGGGGAGGCGGACGAGCCGGGCGACGCAGATCCGCGTGTCGGCTGCGCCGTAGAAGACGACATGCTCTCCGTCGATCTTCTCGATCGCCGTGGGGAACAGGACGTTCGCCACCGTTCCCGCGGTCTCGTCCGCGGTCTCCGGGGCCATCAGGGGTTCGCTCGTGCGGGCGAGCACGCGCGAGGGGTCGTCGGCGTCGAGGAGCATGGCGCCGACCACGTAGCGGACGGTGAACGCCTGGGGCACGAACGATCCGCCCGGCAGGGTGCCGGTGACACCGTGGTGGAGCAGCAGCCAGCCCTCCGGCACCCGCAGCGGAGCGGGCCCGGCGCCGATCTTCAGGGCCTCCCACTCGTACTCGGGCCCCGCGACGAAGCGGTGGCCGCCGGGACGGGTGAGCGCCGTGATGTCCTGCACGGCGTCGTCCACCGGCACGTAGGAGATCCAGATGCTCGCGCGGTCGTCCGTCACGCCCGCGGGAAGCGGCGGCTGCTCCTCCGGCCGGACGAACCCGAAGTCCCACATGGGCCGGTGCAGCATGGCGAAGCTCGGCCGCCCCTCCGGGTCGGGCACGACCTCTGGGAAGAACACGACGTCCTTGTTCGGAAAGAGGTTGAGGTCGGTGTCGAGGGCGTCGTCGTAGGCGAACTGGATGGGCCCGAGCCGCCTCCACTCGCGGCCGTCGGTCGACACGGCGAGAGCCGGCTTCGGTCCGAGCGGCCCGAACGCGACGTAGCTCATCACGTGGACGCCGAGGTCGTTCAGCGGGGTGATGCGCGGGTCCTCCACCCCACCGTGGGCCGTGCCGTGCTCCCAACCCCGCTGCGCCTGGAGGGCGATCTCGAGGTCCGCGACGCCGGTCGGCACACCGTCGGTCACCACGACGCGCGCCCGCCCGATCCGTGACACGTTCTGCTCGGCGACCAGCCGCGGGAAGAGGTGCACCGTGCCGTCCGGGTCCTGCACGGTCGCGGGGTTCAGCACACCCTCTACCTGGCGCGGATCGGCCGGGTCGGGCTCCATGACGATGCCGATGCGCTCCAGCGCGTACGGGATGGCGACGGCGGTGGTGCGGGCGGGGATGGTGGTGGACAACAGGACCTCTCTAGCGGATGGGGTGATGCGCGGACGGGGTCAGCCCTTGACGGCGCCGACGACGCCGTTGACCAGGTAGCGCTGGATGAAGATGTAGCCGACGATCAGCGGGGCGGCGACGATGAAGGTCGCGGCCGCGAGCAGCGGCCACTGGTTGCCGTACGTCCCCTTGAAGGCGTAGAGCCCGACGGTCACCGGGAACTTGGTGGGGTCGGCGAGCAGGACGGTCGCGAGGATGATCTCGTTCCAGATCCACACCGCCTGCAGGATGAACACGGTCACCAGCGCCGGTCGGGCCAGCGGCAGGATGAACGTGAAGAGATAGCGCCAATAGCCGACGCCGTCCATCGCGGCCGCCTCGTCGAGCTCGCGCGGGATGGACTTCACGAACCCGCTCAGCAGCAGGGGCCCGACGCCGACCCCGACACCGACCAGCAGGATGTACCCGAGCTGCGTGTCGTAGAGCCCGAGCCGCAGCAGCAGTTGGAACTGGGTGATCAGGGCGTTGGGCAGGAACAGCACCAGCACGAAGACGATGGACCAGTACTTCGCGCCGCGGATGTACCCGCGTGCGACGGGGAACGCCAGCACCAGGGTGAGGAGGGTGCCGATCGCCGACCCGGCCGCCGTGTAGAGGACGCTGTTCAGGATGTACGCGCCGAAGTCGCCCTTCTCCCACGCGGTCGCGAAGTTGCCCCACTGCGGGTTCGAGACGATCCCGACCGGGTTCGCGACGAACTCGGCCTGGGACTTCAGCGCGGTGTTGAGCAGGTAGAGCAGCGGGAAGAGGAACACGACCATGAGAATGAGCGCGCAGATGTACGCGCCGATCGGCCGGCGACGGCGAGAGACCGTGGCGCGGTGCGGGCCGGAGGCCTCCGGCAGCGACTCGGTCGTCGGGGTCGTCACCTGTTCGGTGGTGGTCGTCACAGTCTCGCCTCCCGTCGGCGGAGAATCAGCAGGGCGATGATCGAGACGATGGCCACCAGGAAGAATTGGACCATCGACACGGCAGCCGCGTAGCCCTGCGACTGCGACAGCGTCGTCCCCGAGGCGCCGCCGAAGCCCTGGACGTAGACGAGCAGGGAGAGCACCTGGGTGGAGCGGTTGTTCGGACCGCTGAGCACGTAGATGAGCTGGTAACTCTGAAGCGCGTTGACGATGCCCAGCAGGACGTTCGCGGTGATGGACGGCGCCAGCAGGGGGACGGTGATGCTGCGGAAGCGCTGCCAGCCGCTCGCCCCGTCGATCTCCGCCGCCTCGTTGAGCTCCTCCGGAACGGCCTGGAGGCCGGACAGGAAGATGATGACCGAGACGCCGAGCACCATCCACACCTGGACGAGGATCACCAGGGCCAGCGCCAGCTTCGGGTCTCCGAAGAACGCGGAATGCCCGCCGAAGAGGCCGAGCAGGGATGCGGCCGGTCCGCCGCTCACGTTGAAGATCAGCGACCAGACCAGTCCCGTGACCGTCACGCCCAGGATCGTGGGCATGAACACCACGGCCCGGTAGAAGTCGCGGCCCTTCAGCCGGCGGTTGAGGAGCACCGCGACGGCCAGGGCGACGACGATCTGCAGCACCGTGCTCACGACGGCGAAGATGATCGTGTTGCGCAGGGCGTTCGCGCTGTCCGCCCACTTGGCGGGCGAGAAGAAGTCGATGTAGTTCTGCAGGCCGACGAAGTTGATCGGGAGGCCGGGGAGGCCGCGCAGGTCGGTGAGCGAGGCGATCAGCACGCCGACCGCCGGAACGAAGCCGAAGATGCCCAGCAGCAGCATCCCGAGCCCGAAAGTGACGCGGACCGGCGTGCGGCGGGGGAAGGGGAACGATTCAGTCATGTGTCTCTCGACTCCCGGGAGGGTGGCCGGCGCGTGGCCGGCCACCCTCCCGACAGAGGGTCAGCCGGCGGCCGACCACGCCTTCTGCGCGGCCTCGGCGGCCTGCTCGGGCGTTGCGGAGCCGAGCGGGCTCAGCGCCGGGTAGTTGAACGGGAAGACCGCGTCCTGGCCCGCCTTGTTGTTGGCGAACCAGACCTGGTCCCAGGCGGGCTCGTACGACTTGGTGTAGCCGCCGATCGACTGGAGGAACGCGCTGGTGGAGATTCCGGGCTGAGCCGACGAGAAGCCGGACTTCTGCAGGAACAGCTCGTAGTTCTTCTTGTCGGAGAAGAACTTCAGCCACGCGAGCGCCGCCGTCTTGTTCTTCGCCGAGGTCGGGACCGCGAGCTGGAGCTCCGTCTTGCCGTTGAGCAGCGCGTTGTCCGCCGCGTTGTCGGAACCCGGGAACGGGAAGTACCCGTAGTCGAACTTCTTGGCGACGGCAGCATCGATCGTCGGCTGGTCCCAGGTGCCGTCGACGGTCATCGCGAAGTCACCTGCAGCGAAGCCCGACGGGATGGACGTGTAGTCGGCTCCCGCAGCTCCCTCCTGCGAGTTCTGCAGCACGTACTCGGTCTGCTTCAGCACCTTGACCTCGGTCGGGTCCGTGAGCTTGGCCTTGTTCGTCCAGAGGTCCTTGGCCAGCTGCTGCTTGTCGGCGAGCGTCGGATAGTTCGCCGTGACGGACGCGAGCATCGGCAGTCCGGCGGGCCAGCTGTCCTTTCCACCCATGCCGAACGGCGTGACGCCCTTGGCCTTGAGGGCGTCGACCACAGCGGTGAACTCACTCCAGGTCGTCGGGATCGTGAGCCCGTTGTCGGCGAAGATCTTCTTGTTATAGAAAACGCCCGTGTAGTAGCTGACGCCGGTCGGGACCGCGTACTGCTTGCCGTCGATCGCCTGCGTGTCGAGCAGGGTCGGCGTGTACTGCTTGATGAACGACTCCCCCGTGAGGTCGACCAGGCCGCCCGCCTTGGCGAGACGAGCGTCATCGGTGGCCGCGTCCTTCGCGTACGACGGCGTCTCCATGAGGCCCTTCACGACGAAGAGGTCGAGGTTGCCCGCCGTGAGGCGCGACGACTTGGTCGCGGGGTAGTTGTCGTTCGAGACGGTGGAGAAGACGACGTCCACTTTCGGGTACTGCTTCTCGAAGGCCTCGTTGATCGCCCGGAAGCCGGCGTCCGTGGCGTCGCTGCTCGAGACGAGAAGCTGCAGCTTCCCGCTCGGCTCTCCATCTGTCGATCCGCCGCCGCTGGAGCAGGCGGCGAGTGCGCCGATCGTGGCTGCGGCGACCGCGCCGGCGATCAGCCGCCGGCCCAGGGTCGCGCCGCGCAACCTCTTCGTTGCCATGTGTTGTCTCCTCGTCGAGTTTCGGGATGTGTGCAGGTGTATCGGGTACAAAAACGTTTCGGTTCTGCAAGCGCAGGTTACCGAAACGTTTCGGTGACGACATGGTGGCACGCCTCGGCATGCAAATGCAAGCCCGGCCGAGCACACCGCCCGCTCGCGATCAGCGCTGCGCGCGCGCCGGCCCCGTCGAATCGCGGACGATCATCTCGGCGTCGGGGATCCGGACGTCGTCGACGACGCCCTCCTCGATCAGGTCGACGAGCATCCTGCCCGACTCCCTCCCCAGCGTCCGCGGTGAGGTGTGCACCGTGGTGAGGGACGGCCGAACGTACGTGCCGAGCCGGATGTCGTCGAAGCCGGCGACCGACAGCTGGCCCGGCACATCCACGCCGAGGTGCTGCGCCTGGGCGATCAGGCCGATGGCCGACAGGTCGTTCGCGCACATCACCGCGGTCGGCGGGTCGGCCGAGTCGAGAAGGATGGATGCGGCAGCCGCGCCGCCCAGGTAGGTGAACTCACCGGGGACCACCGGTCCGGGCTCCAGTCCCAGCTCGCGCAGCCCGGCACGCCAGGAGTTCTCGCGCTCCACCGAGTGCGTCATGTTCGGGCGGCCGCTGACGTAGGCGATGCGCCGGTGCCCGAGGTCGACCAGGTGCCGGAGGGTGGCCCGGATCCCGGCGTCGGGATCCTCGCGCACCGCGGGGATCGGGAAGCCGCTGCCCGGGTTGATCGCGACGGCGGGGAGCCCGAGCCTCTGGACCAAGGCGATGCGTGGATCGTCGACCTCCAGGTCGTTGATGAACACCCCGTCGACGCGACGGTCGGCCGCGAGCTTCTCGTACCGCTGGAGCACCTTGTCGGATTCGGCACTGATCTGGAGGACGAGCGCGTAGCCGCGGGGATCGATCGCATCCTCGATGCCGCCGATGAACCCGCCGAAGAACGGGTCGAGCTCGAGCACATCCGGGTCCCGGTGCAGGACGAGCCCGACGGTGAACGCGCGCCGCCCGGACAGGCTCTTGGCCCGGAGCGAGGGGACGAAGCCGAGCTCGGTCGCGATCCGGATGATGCGCTCGCGCGTGACGTCCGAGACCCCGGGCCGGCCGTTGAGCGCGCTCGAGACGGAGCTGATCGCGACGCCGGCCTTGTTCGCGACGTCGACGATCGTCACCCGCTCATCGCCCACCGATCCGCCTCGCCTTCCGCCCTGCATCGAGCGACGGACATCCTATGCCGAAGAGGGCGGCGGCCGCTTGTCGTCCTCCCTCAGCCGCGCCGCGGCTTGCGTTGCGGCCGATCGTCGTCGTGCCACGAGCCGGCCCGACTGCCGCCTCGCCCGCGATCGGGACGGAGCTGGATGAGCTTGCCGCCGATGCGCGTGCCCGAGAGCCGGGACAGCGTGTCGCCCGGCAGGTCGGCGGGCAGCTCGACGATGGAGAAGTCGGGCATGATCCGGATGTGTCCGAAGTCCTCGCGGCTCAGGCCGCCCTCGTTGGCGAGCGCACCGACGATCTGGCGCGGCTCCACCTTCTGACGCTTGCCCACCTCGAGGCGGTACGGCGCCATGGGGGTGTCGTTCCGCTCCCGTCGGGCCGGACGATCGGAACGGTCGCCGCGAGCGCCCCGGCCACCCGCGCGGTCGGCGCCGCCGGTGCGGTCGCCGCGAGACTCGCGCTCCACCGGCTGCGACAGCTCGTCGCGTTCGCTGAGCAGCAGCGGCTCGTCGCCCTGCGCGACGACGGCGAGCGCCGCCGCCACATCCGCCTCCGGGACGTCATGGTGCTCGACGTAGTGGGCGATGATGTCGCGGAAGCGCGAGATCCGCTCCTCCTGGGCGAGCGCCTGGGTGATGGCGTCGTCGAAACGGGCGAGGCGGGTGACGTTCACATCGTCGACGCTGGGCAGCTGCATCTGCGTGAGCGGCTGGCGCGTGGCCTTCTCGATCGCGGTCAGGAGGCGGCGTTCGCGGGGCGTCACGAAGCTGATCGCCGCGCCGCTCCGACCGGCGCGCCCCGTGCGGCCGATGCGGTGCACGTACGACTCGGTGTCGACCGGGATGTCGAAGTTGACGACATGGCTGATGCGCTCGACGTCGAGGCCGCGAGCCGCGACGTCGGTGGCGACCAGGATGTCCAGCTTGCCGGATTTGAGCTGGTCGACCGTGCGCTCCCGCTGGGCCTGCGCGACGTCGCCGTTGATGGCCGCGGCCGAGTAGCCGCGGGCGCGCAGCCGCTCCGCGAGAGTCTCGGTCTCGTTCTTGGTGCGGACGAAGATGATCATCCCCTCGAAGTTCTCCACCTCGAGGATGCGCGTGAGCGCGTCGACCTTCTGCGAGTACGAGACGACGAGGTAGCGCTGCGTGGTGTTCGCCGACGTCGTCGTCTTCGACTTGACGGTGATCTCTTCGGGGTCGTGCAGGTACTTCTTGGAGATGCGCCGGATCTGCGCGGGCATCGTCGCCGAGAAGAGGGCGACCTGCTTGTCGTCCGGCGTGTCGGCGAGGATGGTCTCCACGTCCTCCGCGAAGCCCATCTTCAGCATCTCGTCGGCCTCGTCGAGCACCAGGTACTTCAGCTGGGAGAGGTCGAGGGTCCCCTTCTCCAGGTGGTCCATGATGCGTCCGGGCGTTCCGACGACGATGTGGACACCGCGGCGCAGCGCTGACAGCTGCACCCCGTATCCCTGCCCGCCGTAGACCGGCAGCAGGTGCACGCCCTTCATGTGCGTCGCGTAGCTCTCGAACGCCTCCGCCACCTGCAGCGCGAGCTCACGTGTGGGGGCGAGCACGAGCGCCTGCGGGCTCTTCTGCGCCAGGTCCAGGCGCGACAGGATCGGCAGCGCGAAGGCGGCCGTCTTGCCGGTTCCCGTCTGAGCGAGGCCGACGACATCGCGGCCCTCCAGCAGCAGCGGGATGGTCGCGGCCTGGATGGCGGACGGCGTCTCGTAGCCGACATCCTTCAGGGCCTTCAGGACGGGCCCGTCCAGGCCTAGCGACGAGAAGGTCGGAGCGTCGTCGACGGATTCGGGGCCGCTGTTCGCGGAATCTGGCGTGGTCACTGTCCCACGGTAGCCCCCGCGGGCGGATTCTCGGCGTGGGCGAAGCACGCCGGCTGTCCCGCATCGAAGTAGGCGACGAGCTCGGGGTCCAGCGGAGGCACCGGCAGCAGGCCGCCGTCGCCGCGGATCGAGGCCGTCGCCTGCAGTCCGGCGGCGACCGCCTGGCGCGCGGCGACCGGTGACGTCAGGGTCGGACCGCCGTCGCGCGCGAAAGCGACGAACTCGGAGATCATCAGAGCGTCCGCACCGCCGTGCCCGCCCGCCGCGTCGGGGACGATGAACGTCTCGTCGCCGGGCGCCGCGGTGCCGTGCCGCCGGTTCCAGAGCCGCACCTCGGAGCCCGGGGTATCACCCAGGTTCTCCAGCCGGCCCTCTGTTCCGATCACGGTGTAATTGCGCCAGTAATTCGGCGTGAAATGGCATTGCTCATAGGAGCCGAGCACCCCGTTGTCGAGCACCAGGTTGACCTGCGAGATGTCCTCGACATCGACGACCGGGTTGAGGCCGGTCGCGGCGGTCGGGGGCCAGCTGTCGAGGCTGAACCACTCCTCCACGCGCTCCGCGCTGCGATCGCGCCGATCGTCGATCGCGCCGTACACGGCGAGCGCGCCGATCCCGCTCACGCGCGTCGAGTATCCGCCCGCCAGCCAGTGGATGACGTCCAGATCATGCGCGCCCTTCTGGAGCAGCAGCCCGACCGAGCGCGAGCGGTCGGCGTGCCAGTCCTTGAAGTAGTAGTCGCCGCCGTTGCCGACGAAGTGCCGGCACCAGACCGCCTTCACCTCCCCGATCCGGCCGCTGGTGATGAGCTCGCGCATGAGCGTGATCACCGGCATGTGCCGCATGTTGTGTCCGACGTAGAGGCGGGAGCCGGTGCGGCGGGCGGCCTCGAGGATGCGGTCGCAGTCGTCGAGCGAGACGGCGAGCGGCTTCTCGCAGAATACGGCGACGCCCGCTTCGAGTGCCGGGATAGCGACGGCCGCGTGCAGGTGGTCGGGGGTCAGCACCATCACGGCGTCGACACCGGCGTCCAGGAGCTCGTCCAGGCTCGCGGTCACGACGGCGTCCGGGAACGCCGCGGACGCCTCCTCCCGTGCCCGGTCGGCGGGATCGCACACCGCGGCCACGCGCGATCCGGCGCCGGGACGGTGGGCCTCACGGGCGAGCGTCCCGCGATTGCCGAAGCCGACGACGCCGATTCTCAGGTCTGCCATGGGTCCATCTTCTCCAGGACGCTCCGTGCGGGGGTGCAGTGGAGGCACGGCGGAAGTGAGGGGCGCCGTGCCTCCACGTCTAGACGACGAGCGAGGCCGCGTCTGTCACGGCCTCGCCTGTCACGATCGGGGTCAGGTCGACATCGCGTCCGTCGATGCGGAACGCGTACCGTCCGGTCTGCTCGATGACGGAGGTCTCCTGCATGTACCGGGTCAGCTGCTCCCGCTCGGTCTCGTTCAGCCAGGCGATGGGGTCGGAGGTCGATCGGAACTCCAGGATGGCGGCCGTGTCGCGCAGCGCCTGCCGCTCGGTGTCGTCGAGCAGGCTCCGGATGCTGCGGAAGTACACGGCGTCGGGGTCGACCTCGTAGAGCCGCTTCATCCACGTGCGGTTGATGGACGACACGATCGAATTGCGGGCGCCCACTCCGGAGGGATCGCCGACCCGCTCCGCGTTGTCCCAGAACGCGCCGACGTCCGGCCCGACCCGCGCGCCGTCGAAGACGCCGACGCTCGGGATCATGGGCACGCCGCATCCCAGCAGGTATACCGAGTCGCCGACCACCGAGCGGATGTGCTGCACCGCCTCCCGGTAGACGGCCTCCCGGTGAAGCGGGAGGCTGCGCTGTCCCGCCACCGCGCCGGCGTACATGAAGTCGAGTTTGAGGTAGCGGTATCCCCAGCCGACGACCCTCTCGAAGACCTCGCGCAGGTGGTCCTTGACCTCGTCCTGCGTCGTGTCGAGCGAGTAGTAGTGCGAGCCCCAGTTGTAGCCGGTGACCAACGGATGCCCGTCGTCCCCCTGCACGAGCAGGTCGGGACGGCTGCGGGCGAGCTCCGATCCGGGCAGCGCGATCAGTGGCGCCAGCCAGAGTCCTGGAGTGAATCCGGCGTCGGCGATCGTGCGGGCGTTCGCCGCCATCCCGGACGGGAACTTCGGGCCGGCGGTCCAGTCGCCGACGATCGGCTCCCAGCCGTCGTCGAGCTGGAAGACGTCGAACGGGTACCCGGCGAGGTCGGTGACCGTCCGGGCGACGAGCTCCTCGTCGATCCCCTCGAAGTACGAGTACCAGCTGCTCCACACCGTTCCGGCGCGCCCGGTCCGCCGGCCGAGGCGCTGCGACACCAGATCGGCGTAGTCGGCGAACACCTGCCGCTCCGGGCCGTAGGCGACGAACCAGTCGGCGGTGTCATCCTCGGCGCGCCCCCAGAGCACGTTGCGGTCGGCTCCGACACGCGGGGATCCGAGGCCGAGCGCCCCGAGCAGCAGGACGTCTCCGTCCGTGCCCGCGACCGCTCCGACCGCAGCACCCGAGTGGCTGTGCGGCGTCTCGTTCGCTGCGTCGTCCGCGGTCAGCAGCCTGTTCGGGCTGTCCTTGATCCCGATGGTCTCGCCGTCGGTTCGCGCCCATCCGGACGGACTCCAGGAGTTCCAGCCGTGCCGGTAGAACTCGGTGTCGCCGAAAGGATGCAGGAGCGCGACGGGACCGGCCGGCACGACGAAGCCGCCCGGCACCGCCTCCGGTTGCCCCGAAACGTTGGCCGGGATGCGGAGGCCGGCGAAGTCGAAGGTGTACAGCATGCTCTGCTTTCTGGGGGAAGGGCCATGGGGCCGGTCGGAGGGAGCGGGGCGGCCCGGTGGCCGCCCCGCCCGTGCGCTACTTGAACAGCGCGTTGACCTGGTCGTTCGCCTTGCCCAGCGCGGACTTCGCGTCCTGCTGGCCGAGGGCGACGCTCTGGATCGCGTCCTGAACGATCTGGCTGATCTCGGTGCCGTGGTAGCTGATCGGGATGATGAACGTGCCGTCCTTCGCCTGCTGCTCGTCGAGGAAGACCTTGGCGTTCAGGCCGTCCTTCTCGCGAACCTCCGCCGACTTCTCCGAGGCCTCCGTGATGGCCGGGAAGACGACTCCGGTGGCCGCAACGGCGTTCTGGCAGTCCGCCGAGGCGAGGTACTTGACCCACTTCCAGGCCTCGTCCTTGTGCTTGCTCCCCGCGTAGATGGCGTCGGAGAGTCCGTTGATCGCGGACTTCCGGCCCTCGGGCCCGATCGGGAGCGGCGCGAAACCGAACTGGGCGGTCTTGCCCTTGTACGACGAGAGGTTGAACGAGCCGAGGGTGGTCAGAGCGCCGCCGTTGTTGGCGAGCACCTCGGACCGGGCCAGCGTCGACTGCACGTCGAGCTTCGGGGCGTACCCCCTGTCGGAGAGGTCGGCGAGCCACTGGACGGTCTCGGTGAGCTTGGAGTCGTCGTAGTGGAACTTCGTGCCGAAGGGGTTCTTGTTCGCGTAGGTCCAGCCGTTGGAGTAGGCGAAGTTGCCCCAGCCGTTCTGGCCCTGCGAGCCGTCGGCCCACTCCGGCAGGAAGCCGTAGACCTTGACGTTGTTCTTGTCGAACGCGGGGTCGAGTCCGTTGTGGCCGTTCTTGTCCACGGTCAGCTTGGCGATGGTCTGCTCGAACGTGCCGCCGTCCTGCGGGTTCCAGGTGAGGTCGGCCAGGGATGCCTCATCGATGCCCGCGGCCTTCAGGTCGGCCTTGTTGTAGACGAGGCCCATCGTGTCCCAGTCCTTCGGGAGCCCGTACCGGGCGTCCCCGACCTTCCAGAGGTCGGCGAGGCCGTCGACGTACTGGCTGAGGTCGACCTTGTCCTTCTCGACCATCGGCTGGATGTCGACGATCTGCTTGTCCTGGACGAACTGCGGATAGTACGAGGCCTGGTCCACCCACACGTCCGGGGCGCTGCCCGCCGCGATCTGGGTCGAGAGATTCGTCCAGTACTGGCCCCAGGCCGACTGGCTGATCTTGATGGTGATGTTGGGGTTCTCCTTGGTGAACTGCTCGGCGCACTGCTGGTAGGCCGGCACCTGCGTGTCGTCCCACATCCAGTACTGCAGGGTCACCTTGTCGTTCGAGCCGGACCCGCTGGACGAACACGCGGTGACTCCGGCGAGCAGTGCGGCGGCGACGGCTATGGCGGCGACGCGACGGACCTTGGTCATTGGTTTCTCTCTCTGTGTGGATGGTGCATCGGGATGGGGGTTCAGAAGGTGGGGCTGGTCATTTGATGCCGGTGAAGTTGAGCGACTCGACGATCCGCCGGCCGAGGAAGATGAGCAGGATGAGCACGGGGATGACGGACAGCGTCGAGCCGGCCATCAGTCCGGTCCAGTCGGGCTGGGTGTTCGGCGACTGCTGCAGGTACACGCCGAGGGCGACGGTCATGGTGCGGACGCTCTCGTCGCGCCCGATCAGGAGCGGCCAGAGGTAGTCCTTCCACGCCCAGACGACGGTGATGAGGCCGATCGTGATGAGCGGACCGCGGCTCATCGGGAGGGCGATGCGCCAGAACACACGAGCCTTGCCCGCGCCGTCGAGCATCGCCGCCTCCTCCACATCGACGGGGATGTTGAGGAAGAACTGACGCAGGAAGAAGAGCGCGAACGGGGTCATCAGCAGGCTCGGCGCGACCATCCCGAAGATGTTGTTGAGAAGGCCCAGGTCGCGGACGAGCACGAAGTTCGGCAGCAGGGTGAAGATGCCGGGGACCATGAGGGCGGCGATGAGCACGGCGAACAGCGCGTTGCGGCCGGGGAAGCGGAGCCGCGCGAACGCGTACCCTCCCATCGCGCAGAACAGCGTCTGGAAGAACCCGATGAGGGAGCAGTAGATGATCGAGTTCCACAGGTAGAGGAGGAAGTTGATCGAGGCTCCGGATCCTCCGGCGGCCTGGTCCTGCGCCGGGGTGAGGAAGCCGAGCACGCGGGCGAAGTTGATCAGGGTGGGGCTGCCGGGGAAGAACGAGCCGGAATCCCGGATGACGTCCGCGGCAGGGGTGAGCGCCGTCTTCAGCATCCAGTAGAAGGGGAACAGGGTCAGGACGAGCGAGATGATCAGGACCGCCCAGCCGAGGGCGCGGCCGATCGAGAAGCGGCGGCGGATGGTGTCGCGCGCAGGGCGGGAGGGCTGCTCCGCGCCGGGAGCGAGGACGGGTGTCACGGGTCGTGTCATGGTCATGATGTGGTCCTAGGCGAGCTGGGATTCGGAGGCGCGGAGGAGGCGCAGCTGGACGGCCGTGAGAACGCCGAGGATGACCACCAGGACGATCGCCATGGTCGCGGCGTAGCCCATGTGGAAGAAGTTGAACGCCTGTTGGTAGATGTAGTAGTAGATGACCCGTGTCGCGTTGACCGGGCCTCCCTTCGTGGTGATCGCCACCGTGTCGAAGATCTGGAACGAGCCGATCAGCGAGACGACGAGGACCAGGGCCATCACCGGGCGGAGCAGCGGGAGCGTGATGCGGGTGAACAGGCGCCACTCCCCCGCGCCGTCGAGCGACGCGCTCTCGTAGAGATCGGCCGGGATCTGCAGCATCCCCGCGTAGAACAGCAGCGCCGTGTAGCCGGTGAAGGCCCACGTGTTGACGATCGAGATCGTCGGGATGCCGAGCGCCGGGTTGGTGAAGAAGCCGACCGCGGGGAAGCCCATCGACGTGATCAGGTGGTTCACGAAGCCGAGGTTGGTGTCGAGCAGCCACAGCCAGACCAGGCCGACGGTGACGTTGGGAACCAGCCACGGCAGCAGCAGGGTGGTCCTCAGCATCACGGAACGGGTGAGACGGTGCATGAGCGCCGCGAGGAGCAGCGCGAGGACGGTCTGCGTCGTCACGTTGACGATCACGTAGTAGAGCGTCACGCCCATCGAGTTCCAGAACTCCTTGTCCTGGAGCACGGCGGTGTAGTTCTCGAGGCCGACGAACGTCGGGTCGCCCAGCAGGCTGTAGTCGGTGAACGACCACCACACCCCGCGCACCGTCGGGTAGAGGTAGAAGACCGCGAAGCCGATCAGGACCGGCGCGATGAAGAGCCAGGCGACGCGGCGGTCGTCCCGCCGGCGGCGTACCGTCGGCGTGCCGCCCGTCCGGTGCGCGGCTCTCGGGAGCAGGGCTGTCATGGCATCCTCTCGGCGCCGCGGGCGTGCTGCCGTCGTTGGCGCGATTCGGTGGATCGGCCTGCGAGCGATTCGCTGGCCGCTGGTTCGTCCATCCGCGGTAAAGTCGGGTGGACGGGTTAATTATGCAAGTTGCCGTTATAAAGCGCAAGAGTGAGGATCACATGGCTCGAGAGGCCCTTATCCGCGGTGTCGAACCCGCCGTCGGCAGCCGCTCCCTGCTGCGGCGGATGAATTCGTGGGGCATCCTGCGCGCGGTGCTCGAGCGCCCCCAGACGATGCGCGACCTCGCCGCGGATTCCGGGCTGTCCCGCACCGCCATCGACGCGATCATCAGCGACCTGACCGAGGCCGGCTGGGTCGTCGCTTCGGACAGCTCCCCCGCCGGCCGTCTGGGGCGCCCGGCGGCCACGTATCGCCCGGCACCCGGACTCGGGCACTTCCTCGCGCTCGACATCGGCGCCAACCACATCTACGCCGTCGTCACCGACCTGACCGGGCACGTGCGCGGCCACCGCACCGCGGCGACGGCGGAGTCGGACGCCGCCGAGAAGCGGATCGCGACGGCACTCCAGGTCGGAGACGACCTGCTCGACGGGCTCAGCCTCACGCGGGCCGACCTGTGGGCGGTCACCATCGGCTCCCCCGGTGCCATCAGCACGACAGGCCAGGTGCTCCACTTCGGCGGCACCGGCATGCCGGGCTGGATCGGGCTCGACCTGCGTGAGCGGTTCCGGCGCGAATACGACGCGGCCGTGCTGGTCGAGGGGGATGTCGCCCTCGGCGCCCAGGCGGAGCTCGCGATCGGAGCCGCCCGTGGTCACACGGACGTCGTCTACATCCTCTGCGGCGCCCGCACGAGTGGCGCCTCCATCGTGAACGGGCGGGTCCACCGCGGCGTCCACGGCGCGGCCGGCATCGTCGGCGAGATGCCGGAACTGCGCTGGGCGGAGCTGAACGAGCAGTACGGAGCCGCGGTGCTGAGCAGCCCGCGACCCAGCCGGGAGCAGATCTTCGACCTGGCGCGCTCCGGCGACCCCGCGGCGGTCGAGGCCGTCCGGGAGTTCGCCGACGACCTCGCCACCGGCGCGGCCGCGATGACGCTGGCGATCGATCCCGAACTCCTGATCGTCGGCGGCGGAAGCTCGCCGAGCGCCGACGTCTTCCTGCCACGGCTCGAGGAATCGCTGCGGTCGATCGTGCCGCTTGCGCCGACCGTCGTCGCATCCACGCTCGGCTCCGAAGCGGTCGCGATGGGCGGCATCAGCCTGGCGGCCGACCACCTCGCGGCCGTTCTGGACGGAGCGGTGCGCGAGCGCGAGTCGTTCCCGAACCCGTCGGAGACGCAGGCACTGCTCCGCGGCTGAACGACGACGGCCCCGGGGATGCGAGCGCACTCCCCGAGGCCGCCGCGGCTGTCAGCCGGTGGTGATCCGATCGATGTCGGGTGCCCATCCCGTCGGGTTGGCGATGGTGATCGTGTGCCCGGAGCCGGATGGGATGGCCACGTTCACCGTCACCGTGCCGACGGTGTTCCAGTCCGCGGTCGCCGGGAAGCTGACCGACGTGGCCGTGCCGTTGTCGACCTTGACCGTCGCGGTCCGGGCGACCGCCGAGGCGTACGCGACGCGGAAGCTCGCCACGCCGCCCGTCACTCCGTTGACCGCGAGCGTCGCCCCGTTGCCGACGTAGCCGACCTTCGCGCCGCCGGAGCATCCCGCGCAGGAGGCCACGACCGCGGTGCCGGTGAGGGTGTTCGACGTGGACTCCGCCTCGTAACTGGCGGCGGTCGACCCGCCGGTCGAGATCGTGGTCGTGCCGAGCGTGAGCCAGCCGGACTTCACGGAGTCCTGCGTCGCGTTGGCGAACCGGATCGGCGCGCCGCCCGACAGCGGGTTGGTCACCTGGGCGACCATCCGGTACGTGCCGTTCGCGACGCCGCTCGTCGGGAAGGTCCCCGTGAACTGGGCGGACGCCCCGCTCGCGATGTCGGAGACGTGCCACGACGTGGTCGACGTCTTCACGATCGCGCCCGACGCGTCCACCAGGGCGAGGGTGATCGGCCAGCTGTAGTAGAACGGCGCGATCCCGATGTTCGAGATCGTGATCCCGACGGACGCGCTGCTCCCCGTCGCGATCGTCGGCGGCACCAGCGCCTCGGTAGCCCGCAGCGAGTAACCCATCGACTGCGCGCCGGCGAGGGCACGCGGCTTGTCCGACGACGAGTAGCCGGTCTGGAAGGCGTACTGGTTCAGCAGCCAGCTCACGTGGGTCTGACTGACGCTGCCGGGGAAGTCGTTGTCCCCGCCGTCCTCGATGACCGGGCAGCCGGACGTGCTGAAGATGCACGACTGGAGCTCAGGTCGCAGCTCTCCACCGATGGACTGCGTCTTCCACTTGTTCGTCGCACCCGCGGCGGCCATGTTGTCCATGAAGTGCCACCCCAGTGAGCTGGTCTTGGTCTCCAGCGCGAAGGAGTCGTCGTGGTAGCCGATCGGCAGGGAGGCGTTCTGCGTGTTCGGCTGCCGCACTTCGAGCTTCGTGGTGTGGAAGGCGTTGACGAAGTCGCTGAGGATCTCGCCCTGCGTCGCGCTCGAGGCGAACCAGTCCGACTGGCCGTTCGTCCCGTTGTACGGATAGGTGTGCCACTCGCCCCAGAAGCCGAGGAGTCCCGCCTGGACGAAACCGACGCGTGCGTCGCCGTCGTACCGGGCGCCGAGCGCGGCGATGAACTGGTCCATGGCGGTGCGCAGGTTGGGGTCGTCGTAGTTCGGCGAGACGCTGACGCCGTTGTTGCCGTAGTCGTTGTAGGAGTGCGTCACCAGGCCGCCGTTGAGCAGGTACTGCGGGATGCCGCTCGGCTTTGTCGGATAGTCGAGGTAGAAGCGGAACGCCGTCTGGTGCCCGCGCGATGCGATGTCGTTGAGCACGCTGTCGACCGACGACCAGTTGAAGGTGTTGGGCCCGCTCATCACGGCGTTCACCGGGAAGTAGGCCCATTCCATCGTGTACGGGAAGGCCGAGTACGACCCCTGGTACGGGATGAAGCCCTTGAGCGGGTTCGATTGCGGCTCGGAGCCCGCGGCGAGCGCGGTCCAGCCGGGTGTTCCTGCGGTGGAGGGCGGTGTCGGCGCCGCTCCGATCGCCGGCGCGATCACGGCCGCTGCGGCGAGCGCAAGCGACGTGATGACCGCGGGGATGATCCTCTTCATAGTGTTCCTCTCTGAACGTACGACGAGTGGTTCAATAATTCTGCAACTTGCAGTAATAATGCGCAATGGTGAGAACCGGCGGAGTCCCGGTTCATCCTGTGGATGCAATCCAAAGATCAGCGCTTCGGCCGCTAGAGGCGTGCGGCGGCGCTTTCTAGCGTGAACGAGCACCGGGAGGGAGGCCGCGGACAGCCGGTCATCCTGTTCGACACGCCCTCGATCGCCGGACGCCCGGCTCGATTGCGGCGACACTGTCCACGTGCAGCATCTGCGAATCATCGCTCCCGCCGACCTTGTCGACCGGGTGCTGACCACTCTTCAGGACAGCGTTGCGACGACGAACATCGTCCGCATACCGAAGGCCGCCACCCGGCCTCCCGGCGACCTGGTGCTCTGCGATGTCGCCCGCGAAGGGTTGAGCACCCTCCTCGACCAGCTCCAGCAGCTCGGCGTGCAGCATGAGGGCTCGATCTCCGTCGACGACATCGGCGTCGAGATCTCGGATGCGGCCAAGCGCGCAAGCCGCGCCGCCCCCGGGCATGCGGCCGACGCGGTGGTGTGGCAGGAGATCGAGCAGCGCACGCATGAGGAGACCGGCCTCTCCCCCACGTTCCTGACCTTCATGTCCGTCGCCACCATGATCGGGGCGATCGGCGTGGTGTTCGACGAACCCATCCTCATCGTCGGCGCCATGGTCGTCGGCCCGGACTTCGGACCGCTCGCCGCGCTCTCCGTGGGCCTCGTGCGATGGCGGGGTCGGATGATCGCGCAATCCGTCCTCGCGCTCGCCGTCGGATTCGCCGTCGCCATCGGGATCACCGTCCTCTTCACCGCGCTCCTCACGGCGCTCCACCTGATGTCACCCGCCGACCTGCTGCACTCCCGTCCACTGACGGACTTCATCTGGAGACCGAACGCGCTCAGCTGGGTGGTCGGATTCCTCGCCGGCGTCGCCGGCCTCCTGTCCCTGTCGACCGCGAAGTCGGGCGCACTCGTCGGCGTGCTGATCTCGGTGACGACGATCCCGGCCGCCGCGAACGCCGCCGTCGCCCTCACCTACGGGGCCGCCGAACAGTCCGTCGGCGCGCTCATCCAACTGGTCGTCAACCTCGCCGCGATCACGCTCGGCGGGGTCGCGACCCTGACCGTGCAGCGGGTGAACCAGCGACGGCGGGCGGCGCGCGCGTTGCGGGGACGGCAGCGCGGCACGGCCTGACCTCTCTCCCACACCCACGCGTGTCCGGCCGCACCTGGCACCGGTGGGGTGTACCGACAGGGAACCCCTGACCAGCTCGTGGCGACGTAGCCTCGTCCCATGCACCGTCGAACCGCCGGGGTGGCCGCCACGATCTTCATCCTGACCGTGGCGACGGGCTGCACAGCGAGCCGGGCCTCGAATTCCCCGACACCCCTCCCGACGGCCGGCTCGCCCGGGCCGACGCCTGGTGGACGGAGCGCGCGCGGTGATGCGCTAGCGTTCTGCTCATTGCACGTCGCCTCGGGGGGAGCGCTCTTTCATGTCATCGTCACGTCCTGGTCCCACAGCCATGCGCACGGAGCGCCGGGCCGAATCGCTGGTCATGGGAGGGGCGCTCGGGTTCGCGTCCGGTGTCCTCGGGCTCCTCCCGTGGCTAATGAAGGGCGGCCGTCTCCCGCTGCAGAACCTGTGGCAGACCGAGACTCGGCCCGACGCAATGCCCTACGCCCTGCTGCCGGTGAGCCAGTACTCCGCCACGACGCTCCTCGTGCTGCTCCTGGTGGGCGGCGTGGTCGCGGGCGGCGCGACGCGGCTGCTGCGACGGACCGGACGGGTGGAGGCGTGGAGCGTCTCCGTCGGGCTGCTGCTCCTCCAGGTCGCCGCGCTGCTTCAGGCGTTCGTCGTAGTCGCCCAGGGATTGGGCATCGGCCGGCCAGGCGTCGACAGCCGCTCCCTCCTGTACTTCACCGGGATGCTCGGCGGCACGATCATCTCGGTGCTGCTCGCACAGGGACTGTTCTGGCTGATCTCCCGGCGCAGCGTCGGTCCCGCGGCACTGGGCCTGGTGTTGGCGGCGGTCCCGGTCACCTCCTGGATCGTGGGCGTCATCACGGCAGTGGTCGACCCGTATGCGGCGGCGCTCGTCATCGGATCGGTGTTCCACTGGCTCCCCGCGGTCATCGTCGGAGCCGTCCTCGGCTGGTGCGGCGTCGTCCCGCTGCGACGCCTCGGCGTGTGGGTGGCGGGGCTGGCAGCGCTCTGGGTGACGCCAGCCCTCTTCACAGCCGTCTCCAACGCGCTCGGCATGCGGGTGCTCGACGGCGACCTCCGGGAGATGGCCCAGATCGCCGTCAAGATCTTCCCCGCCGCCCTCGGCATCGGTGTCGGTCCGGTCATCCTGGCGGCCCTTCTCGGCGCGGCCATCGTCGTCGTCCGCTGGGCTGTCGCCCGAGGCGGACGTCGAAGCGAGACGCTCGCCGACCCCGACGCGTGACACGACACACGGATACGACGGAGAGACGGTGACCGACCGGAGCGGAACGAGGGACGCCGCAGCGGAGAAGCACGAAGCAAGCGTCCAACGCTTCATCCGCTCGGCCGGTGCGCCTTTCCGCGCGGCGCTCACCTCGCGGCGGGGACGCTGGTGGCTGCTGGCGACTGTCACGACAGCCGGATGGCTCGCCCTGGCCTTCTGGATGGCGTCCGGCGACACCGACGACGAGGCACTCTGGGCGATGCTGCTGATCTGCGGCCTCGTCGGCGTGGGCCAGCTGGTGGCACTCCTCCCGCTCGGGACGGACGCCCCGCGCCCGAGATCCGGCAGGGGCCGCAGAGCCGGCACGGTCGCCAGACCCCGCAAGCGGACCTCGGGCACCTGGCTCCTCCGCTGGTGGCAGATGCTCGCTCTGGCCGCGGCTCACATCCTGGTCGTCACCGTCCTCGCCTTCACGCTGGTGCAGCCGGCGGAGTACGACGACGACCGACTCGGCACCGCCGTACTGGTGCTGTTCATCGGGACGCTCGGCTGGTTCCTCGTTCCGCTGGTGTTGTTCGTCGTGCTCATCGTGATCCTGCTGGTCGTCGGGCTGATCGTGGCCGGAGTGTCTCTCATCGCCTCCGCTCGCCAGGCCCCGGGGGACTCGTCGCTCACCCGCGCCAGGACGGTCTCGCGTGGAACAGCGATGATCGGCGGAGGCGTGGCGCTGGCCTGCCTGATCGCCGCCATCCCGTTCGTCTCGAGTGGACACGCGGTCGGCAGTTACAAGGGCGCGGCGGTCGCCGCCGCGATCGTCCTGCTGCTGCAGGCGGTCGGGATCGTCCCCTCCCCCGACGCGTGGTGGTACGCCATCCTCCGCTACGGATACCTGGTGGGCCTGGTGGCGGTGCTGCAGTACGCGTCCTTCCCCGTGTTCAGTCTTTCGCGCGCACGTCGAGAGGGACAGGATCCGACGAGTGGCGGGCCGCCCGCGCATCTCTCTCGAGACCGGTGGGGCGGGTGAGGATGCCGTAGAGCTCGGGCCTCCTGCCGAGCAGCCAGCGTCGGCCCGTCGCCAGCGGCAGCAACGACAGGTCCAGATCTGCCGTGACCGTCGCCTCATCCGCCACATCCGTCTCGGCGACGATCCGTCCATACGGGTCCAGAATCATCGCGTTGCCCGTGCGGATCTCGTCATCGTCCCGGCCGATGCCGTTCGAGAAGAGCACGAACAGCCCGTTGTCGTGCGCTCGGGACGGCAGCCAGCGCATCAGCCACTCGCGGCCGGATGGGCCGCTGACGGCTTGCTGAAGCGCCTGCGGGTCGCGATGCCGATTCGTCCACAGCTCGGTGGGGATGGGCTTCATCCCGTACGGGCTCCTCGAGTTGGTCCCGCCCGTCTGGTGAGGCGCGATGA
This sequence comes from Leifsonia sp. NPDC014704, assembly GCF_043083605.1. Lineage (NCBI taxonomy): Bacteria > Bacillati > Actinomycetota > Actinomycetes > Micrococcales > Microbacteriaceae > Leifsonia > Leifsonia sp. NPDC014704. Next base: position 2,276,760 of record NZ_JBIBYW010000001.1, read on the forward strand.
GCACCGTCGCGCCATGCAGGGCGACGGCGCGGACGTTCTCGACCAGGTTGTTGTCCCAGCAGATCAGGATCCCCATCCGGATGTTCCACGGAGTGTCGAACACGGTGAAGGAGTCGCCACTGGAGATGGCCGCGTGTTCGAACGCGTGCAGCTTGCGGTGGATATGGACGCCACCGTCGGGCAGGCAGACGGCATACGAATTGAAGAGGCGCGAACCGCTGCTCTCCAGGAAGCCTGCCCCGACTCCGATGCCCAGCTCGCGGGAGATGCGCGCCAGGGCGGAGACCAGGGGGCCGTCCGCCGGTTCGGCGTGCTCCCAGAGCTCGGCCTCGCTCCGCTTGGTCAGATGCCAGTAACCCAGCAGACACATCTCGGGGAAGACGACGAGCCGGCTGCCGTTCTCCGCGGCTGACCGGGCGAGGGATCGGACCGTGGCGAGATTACTCTCCTTCCCCAGCGGGACGGCCTCGAATTGAACGACGGAAGCTCGAAAGCCGGATTCGGTGGTCACGGTGAGTCCTTTCCTCTGCGTCCAGCCCAGTGCACGGCGGCCATAAAGTCCAATGAAGTTTCGGCAATTCATATAACTTCTAGGAATGGAACTGCGTCTCTATCGCGCTCTCGTCGCTGTCGCCGACGTGTCGTCGTTCAGCCGCGCCGCCGAGACCTTGTCGATCACGCAACCCGCTCTCACCAAGCAGATACAGCAGCTCGAGACCTTCATCGGCGCGCCCGTGTTCGTCCGCGGACGCTCCGGCGCCGAGCTCACCGCTCTCGGAGAGCTCCTGCTCCCTTCAGCGCGCGAGCTCGTCGAACGGGCCGATCAGCTGGAAGCGCAGGGCCGCCGGATCGCGGCGGGCGACGTCGGTCAGCTGCGGATCGGATTCGGGCTCTCTACGCTGACGATCGCTCCACGCGCCGTGGCCCGTTTCCGGCGAGACCACCCGGATGTCCGGGTCGTGCTCGACGACATGTCCTCGGCGGTGCAGGTCGAACGCATCGAGCGATGCCTGCTCGACGTCGGCTTCATGAGGCTGCCCGCGCCGGCGCCGCTGGACTCCGTCTCGCTCGAGACCGACACTCTCGCCGTCGCCTCACCCGCGGGATGGGATCCACCCGAAGACGCCGCGGGTCTGGTCCCGTGGCTCGATGCGCATCCGGTGATCGCACTGGCCGAGGACCGCGGTCCTGGTCTGTCCGCGCAGGTCCGCCGGTACTTCGCGGAGTCGGGATCGAGCGCCGCTCCGGCTCAGTACGCGCGGGACATCCAGACCGTTCTCGCCCTGGTCGCCGCTGGAGCCGGGGTCGGTGTCGTCCCATACAGTGCGCGCCGTATCGCTCCCCAGGGGATCACGCTCCGGCCGATCCGAGCCGCTGCATCCCGCTGGCACGTCGGAGTGGTCTGGCATCCAGGACGGGTGACCCCGGTCATCCGGAAGTTCCTGGAAGGGGTCACCACGAACGCGCTTGACGATTCGCCTCGACGATCGACCGGCTGACCAAACCCGCGCGCACGTGTCTCCACCGAATCCGCGCAAGTCAACCTCTCCCTGATCCGCGAGGCGGGTGATTGCCTGGGGCTCAGGATCAGCGGGGGCGCGAGCTCCTGCTCGACGAGAACGGAATCAGTATGTCGGCACGGAACACAGTGGTTCGAGCAATGCACGATCTGGGCCTGGCCGCCTGGTTCGGCGGCACCCTGATGGGAGCCGTCGGCCTCAACGGCGGCACCGCGAAGGCGAAGGACCCATCGGAGCGACTCCGGCTGTCGTCGGCGGGATGGGCCAAGTGGGCGCCGGTCCAGCTCGGCGCGATCATCGTGCACGGGATCGGGGGCGCCGGCCTGATCGTCGGCAACAAGGGGCGGCTCGCCGCCCAGCCCGAGGCGCGCGGCAACACGGTCGTCAAGCTCGTGATCACCGGGCTGGCCGGAGCTGCCAGCTTGTATTCGGCCATGCTGGGCAAGACGATCGGCGAGAACGCCGACGAGGGCGCCGAAGGCGTGACCGAGCCGGACCCGACGGCGTCGGAGAAGCTCGCCGCCGCTCAGAAGAAGCAGCGCATCCTGCAGTGGGTGCTTCCGGCGCTCACCGGTGTTCTGATCGTGCTCGGCGCGCAGCAGGGTGAGCAGCAGCGACCGGTGGCGGGCTTCCTCGACAAGTTCACCCGTCGCTCCTGACACGCGCACGCGCTGCAGCGGTGACGGCCGCGCGCTAGGCCGACGGGCGCTCGCGAGGCGACGTCAGTCGGCGAGTTGCTCGAGCCGGAATCCCACCTTCATCGTCACCTGGAAGTGCGCGACGCGTCCGTCCTCCACTTCGCCGCGGGTATCGGTCACTTCGAACCAGTCGATCTCGCGGATGGTCTTCGACGCTCGCTCGATCCCGTTGCGTATGGCCGCATCCGTCCCATCCGGCGATGTGCCCACGATCTCGATCACCCGGTATGTGCGGTTAGTCACGGCCACGCTCCCAACACTCGATCCGTCTGCGGATGGGATCAGTCTGCCGCGAGCCGGGCAGCGCCGCTAGATGCTCGGGCGACCGGCGCGACGGCGACGGAAGCCGAGCAGCGTCCCGCCGGCGAGCAGAACCGCCAGCGCCCCGAGCAGGGGCGGAAGAAGGTCGGAACCGGTCGCGGCGAGCGGGGCAGGTGTTCCGTCGCCGGACGAGCCGACGGGGGCGGCGACCGGTGCGGCGACGGAGACGACCCGCACGCTGATGTCGGCGGTTGCGCACGTGGTGGGGTCGGCGGCGAGGCAGAGCCGGTATTCGAACGTGTACTGTCCTGCGGCCATGCCTGCGGCAAGCCGGACATCGCCGCCCGGCTCGATGGTGACACCGGCGGGAGCATTCACTGCGGATGCGAGGACATCGGCGGCGGTGCTCGGCTGTCCGTCGGCGGTTCCCGACCCGATCACGGTGCCGACAGTCCCTCCGGCGGGCGTGCCGCCGAGCTGCAACGGGGAGGCGGCGAGCGCCGGGGCCGAGACCGTCACGTGGATCTGACCGGTGGCGCACAGCGTCTCGTCGGGCGATGGCGCACAGACCTGATACACGAACTGGTCGTCGCCGGCGAACCCGGCATCCGGGGTGTACCGAAGCACGCCTCCGCCGACGAGGGTGACCTCGCCGTGGGCTGGCGAGGTGGTCGCGGTGAATGCTGAGCCGGCCGCAGTTCCGGACGAGAGGTCGACGTCGACCGGGTCGCGGTACGTCGTCGCGAGATTCCTGTCCGCCGCAGCTGGACCGATCACGAGTGCGAGCGTCGCGGGCGCCGAGCGCGCTCCGGTGGTGTCAGCGACTGAGTACTGGACCGACGCCGAGGCTCCGGCCAGGCCCCCGGTCGGGGTGAAGGTGACCGAGCCGTCCGCGGCGACCGCCGCTTCGCCCTCAGGCAGGGTGACGGAGGTCGTCGCCGCGCCGGTCGCAGGATCGATCAGTCGCAGAGTGGATGCGTCGACCGGCGCATCGCCGGGGAGATCGTCGGCGGCGGGCTGAGCCGTCGCGGGCTGGCCCGCTGCCGTGCGGAGCCGGTCGTCGGTGGCGGTCGGCCCGACGGACAGTGCCGCGCTGAACTCCGAGGTGCTGCCTGAAGCATCCGTCGCCGTCGCGGTCACAACGGCCTGCGCGGGGATCGTCGTGGGGAAGGTGACGTCGAAGGAGGCGACGCCGGCCGCGTCCGTGGTGACGTGCGAGGAGCCGAGCGGCGCGGCGCCCTCGCCGTGACCGGTGGCGTCGCGCGTGGCGCTCAGGTAGAAGTCGAGCGTGTAGGTGGCGTTCGCGGCGCCTGTGTAGGTGCCGGTCACCTGCGTGGAACCGCGCTGCACACGGTCGAGCACCGGGTAGTCGACCAGGGTGTTCGGCCCCGTCCGTACGACTGCGGCGGGTGCGTTGGCCGTCACGCCGTCGGCGGCGAGGTCGATGCCCAGGCCCCCGTTGCCGTCGATCGCATTGCCGCGAACGGTCACGCGGGAGCTGGTGTCGGAGGTGCCCGCGCCGATCGCGATGCCGTCGCCGCCGTTGCCGGTGATGGCGTTGCCGTCGGTCGTCGACGCGCGACCGATGGTCACGTCGGCCGCACTGACGGTGGAGACGCCGTGCCGGCCGTTTCCGGTGATCGTGTTGCCGGTGATGGCGACCGGTCCGGCGAATGCGCTGCTGCCCGTGCCGCCGGTCAGGGCGATGCCGTCGGTGGCGTTGTCGCGTATCTCGTTCGCCTGGATCAGGAGCCCGCTGTTCGCCCGCTGGATCGTGATGCCGGAGCCGGTGCTGTTGGCCACGACGTTGCCGGTGATCTGTGCACCGGACGTGGAACCGATCCCGATGGCCGTCGCGTTCGGCCCGGCGACTCCCCCGGCGGCATTCACGCCGAATCGGTTGTCGGAGATGACCAGGCCGCTGGTCAGGCCGCCGCCACCCAGAACGAAGTTGTTGGTGCAGTTGATCCCGTTGACGGTGCTGCCTCCGAATGTGTTGCGACGGATGATGACATCGGACGGGCCAGCCTGGGCCGAAAGGTTGTTGCGGCAGGACACGCCGGTGCCGTCAGGGTCGATCGCGCCGCCGGGGGTGATGCCGAAGAGGTTGTCTTCCACGGTCAGTCCGTCCGGGAAGCGGAAGCTGCCGTTGAAGGCGGTGCGAGCGCCCGCGACGCCCGTCGGTGTTCCGGTGATCGAGAGGCCCCGCACGGCGACGGGCTGCGGTGTTTTCAGGACCAGAATGGGGGACCCCTTGATCTGGATCCGCGGTGAGGGCGTCACGCCGGGTCCGCAGACCGCGCCAGGCTGTGAGCACCCGTCGAGCGAGACCGAAGCGGTGGGGGCGCCGAGCGCGGGGAGGGCGGTCAGCGGAGCGATGAGGTGCGGCCCGGGTCCCGGGATGGCGAAGGTGATCGTATGCGTCCCCGCCGTGCTGTTCGCGTCGGTCATGGCCTGTCGCAGCGACCCGGCCCCGCTGTCGGCTGTCGTGGTCACGGTGAAGGTGGCCGCCTGGCTCGGCGCGGCAGGCACGAGGGCCATCCCGAGGGCGAGGGCGGCTGCGGCGAGAAGCCCGGCCGAGTTGCGTGCGATCCGGCTCGGTCGGGGCACGCCGGGCGAAGCTGCGCTGTTCTGGCTCACGGAACTCCATCCGGTGTGTTCGAGACTGGTCGCGACCACTGGTCCCGCGAGGGCTCGACGAGGAGTCGACCCAGGTCGGCTGTCGGTGTCGAATCTACCGGTGGACCAGCCCCCGGACGCGGATCTTCACCCCGGGATCACCCTGGGATCACCCTGGCCGTCACGAGCCCGCGACGCCCTCCAGGCGGACACATACCCGCCCGGGCATGTGCGAGGCGGGACGGCACCTCGCGGTGCGTAAACGCAACGTTGCAATGTCCTCGCGGCCCCCTCTCCGGCGGTGTCCCCGCCCCTACGCTCGGTCCTCGTCCGCCCCGACCGGCGTGGACACGAACCCTGAGAAGAGGAATCCCATGTCCACCGCGCCCGACCGCCCGCAGCCGAATCTGCAGCCCGCCGCTCACCGACCCGACGAGTGGGCGGCCTCCGATCAGAGACTGTGGGCCACGCTCGTCCACCTCGGCGGCATCCTGCTCGGCTGGCTGGCGCCCCTCCTCGGCCTCCTGCTGCTCGCGGACCGCGGTGCCTTCGTCCGCCGCCACGTCGTCACGGCGCTGAATTTCCAGCTGACCCTGTTCCTGGCCGCGCTCGTCGGCTGGATGCTGAGCATCGTGGCCATCGGCCTGGTGCTGCTGCTCGCCGTGTTCGTCGTGAACGTCGTCTTCAGCATCATCGCCGCGCTGAAGGCCAACCAGGGGGCCGAGTACGTCTATCCGCTCGCAATCCGGTTCGTGCGATGAAGGCGCGCCGGAACCGCTTCGTCCTGAGCGACCTGCTGCCCGCCGCCATCCGCGCACGCGGTGGCGAGTGCACGCGGGAGTCGGAGCGCGCCTTCGCCGATCTCCAGGCCGTTCAGACGGCGCGCGAGGTCGGCCCGCTGCCGGCGACGGCGCACGTCGCCAATCAGCGGTCGAGGGAGGCGGCCAGCCGCATCATCCCGTCGAAGTCGAGCGAACGGCCCGCTGTATAGGCCTCGGCGTAGGCGTCGGTGGTCAGCCCGGCGGCCGTGAGGTCGCGGTGCCGTTGCGCGTCTTCGCCCTCGGCCGCCACCGGGTTGTAGCCGTAGCGCAGTCCGATCTCGTCCACTCCGCCGAAGAGCATGGCGCCCTCCCGATGCCGCTCGACGCGGGCTGCCGCGCCCCCGAGGAGGTTGAGCAGCGCAAGCGCACCGGTGGGGTCGCCGCCGCGCAGAGCCGTGCGCGCGCCGTTGTGGAGGATGCGGATGGCGTCCCGCGGTCGCCGCACATCGATCAGCACCTTGCCCGTGACGTACTCGCTGGAGGTCTGCGCCCAGGCGTGACCGGTGCTCGCCGCGAGGGCGCGCGCCCGGCCGAGGCTCTCGAGCGCTTCCGCCGGGCGACCGAGCGCACGCAGCATCTGACCACGCGACATGAGCACCTCGCTGCGAACCCAGTCGGGTGCGGCCACCGAGAGCTGCGCGGCCTGGTCGGCGAGCTGCTGCGCCGTCCCGGGATCGCGCAGCAGCGAGTGGCCGTAGGCGGCGTAGGCGAGCAGCGACGAGAGCGTGGCGTGGTCGCCGGCGGCCTGCGCGCGGTCGATACCCGCACTCACGAATCCGAACGCCGCCTCGGCGTCCCCCGACTGGTAGGCGAGGTTCACCAGCCCGCCGAACGCCGCCGCCTCCACGGCCGGTGCCGCATCGCCGGGAAGCGCCAGGGCCGCCTCGATCGCGGCGCGGCCCTGCACGAGCAGCCCGCGCTTGAACCAGTGCCACGCCTGCGCCGCCGAGATGCGCAGCGCCGTCTCGCGGTCACCGGCCGCCACGGCCGTCTCGTGAGCCAGCTGCAGGTCGGGCGCCGCCGAGTCGAACGCGTCGTGCGCCGCCGGCGCGTCGTGCGTGCGGACGCGGGGTGCCAGATCTTCGGCCAGCCGGGCGAAGTAGTCCCGGTGGCGCCGGTACCAGCCCGCGAGCTCGTCCGTGTCGCGCAACGGTCGCGCGAACTCGCGAGCCGATTCCAGCAGGCGGTAGCGACGCGCGCCGAGGTCCGTCTGCTCGACGGCGACCAGCGACTTGCGCGCGAGCGCCACCACCGCCGCACGGACGGAATGGCCGGGCTGCGCCGTGCACACCGTCTCGGCCGCCTCGATCGTGAACGAGCCGGCGAAGCCCGAGAGCTGCACGAACACGTCGTGCTCGGCCGGGCTCAGCAGGCCGGCGCTCCAGCGGAGGGTGCTCGCGAGGCTGCGATGACGGCCGCGAGCGGCGTCTGCGCCCGCGGCCTCTTCCTCCGCTTCGTCGTCCCGGAGAGTCGCATCCAGCTCGTCGATGGAGAGGACGTCCGCGCGCGCCGCCGCCAGCTCCAGTGCGAGCGGCAGGCCGTCCACGAGGCGGCAGAGCCGCTCGATCGCGGGCCCCTCGGACGCGGACGGCTCGGAGCCGCCCCGCACCTCCGTCACGCGCTGGCGGAACAGCGTCTCCGCCTCCTCACCGAGCCCGGTCACGCGCAGCACGAACTCGCCCGGCACGCCCAGCGGCTCCCGCGAGGTCACGACGATCCCGAGCCCTGCGGCCCGCCCGAGCAGGTCGAGCACGAGCACCCGGACGGCCGGGATGAGGTGCTCCGCGTTGTCGAGGATGACGAGGCCGGGCGCACGGGAGACCCGTGCGATCACAGCGTCGAGCGTCGCGTCGCCGGCGCCGACCGTTTCGGCGACCGCTCGCAGCACGCCTTCCTCCCGCGCGACTCCGGTCAGGTCGACGAGCCACTGCTCGGCGTCGATGGTCCGGGTCGCTCGGCGGGCGCTCTCGATCGCGAGCCGGGTCTTCCCCGCACCGCCCGGCCCCGCGATGGTGATCAGCCGCTGCTCGCCGCGGACGTGCTCCATCTCGGCCAGCTCCCGGTCGCGTCCGATGAACGGCGTGAGGGGAACGGGGATGCCGTGCCGCTCGACGGCGGCGGCCTCGGGCACCGCCACCGAGGTGGCGGCGCGCAGGATGGACTGCCTCAGTTCCGGGATGCGCTCCGGCATCGCGAGACCGGCAGCGGCGAACGCGGCGCCCTGCTCGTCGAGCACCTCCAGCGCCTCCGTCGTCCGTCCCGCGGCCGCGAGGGCACGAGCCAGCGCCCCGGCAAGCGCCTCGTCGAGCGGATGTGCGCGCGCACCCGAGGTGAGCGGCCCGATGGCGTCGCCGGGCGTGCCCAGTGCCACGGCGCTGTCGCCGAGGCGCTGGAGGGCGGCGCGCCGCGCATCGGTGGCCCGCTGCCGCTCCGGCTCGGCGAAAGGGAACTCGGCGAGGTCGGTCAGCGGCTCGTCCCAGGTCGTCAGCGCCGCGAGCAGCACGTCGTGCGCGATCCGGTCCTCGGCGGCGCGCGCCTTGGCGACGGCCTCGTGGAACCGCAGCAGATCGACCTCCGCACCCACGAGCGCGTAGCCCGTGCGGCCGCCGAGCAGGGCCGGGCCGAGCGGACCGGAGCGCAGGCGTGACAGGTAGACGCGCAGGGTCGTGGCGGCGTTCTCCGGCGCGTCCTGCCACAGGTCAGCCACCAGCTGGGCGGTGCTCAGCCGACGGCCTGCGGCGAGCGCGAGCCGCGCCACCAGGGCCTGCGCGATGCCTCCGCCGATCGGGACGGCCCCGCCGTCCACCTCGACGTGCATGGCTCCGAGCACCGCGATTCGGACGCCTCCCCCTGACATGGATGCCAGCATATAGGCCCCGCCGGACCCGTCCGTAAACGAATCGTTAGCGGCCCGCTGCGGCTGGCCCAGCGGGTTCTCCGCCTCCGTAGCGTCGTTGTCGTCATCCCATCACCGATCTCGAAGGAACACGACAATGACTGCGAAGCACGCGTCAGCGAAGCACCCGCCGCGCCGACGCGCCACCCTGGCCCTGGCGGGGACCGCGATCACCGCGGCCGCCCTGCTGCTTCCGACGCTGGGCACTCCCGCGTACGCCTCCGACGCGGCCGATGCCGCCGCATCCGCCTCTACCGCACCCCTCTCTGCGGCCGACCCGGCCGCGCCGGAGCAGAGCGCGACCGAGCAGAGCGCGAGCGAGCCCGCCGCGGCACCCTCGGCGGCCGCCCCGGAGACGCCGGCGGAGCCCGAGCCGCCCGTCGACCCGGCCCCTACAGACCCGGAGCCGACCGACCCCGAGCCCACCGACCCTGAGCCGCCCGTCGACCCGGCCCCCACAGACCCGGAGCCGACCGACCCCGAGCCGCCCGCGGACACCACGGCGCCGATCACCCGGAACCTTTCGCCGGTCCCCTACGGGGTCTACGCCGCGGACCGCGCGATGTTCGTGGACTACTGGTGCGAAGACCGGGAGTCCGGCATCGACAGCTGCTCCCTGGTCGACACCGCTACCGGCGACTCCTACGGCCTCGGCCAGTAGGTGACCCTCGCGGCGGGCGACTACCAGTGGCTCGCCACCGCGATCAATGGCGCCGGCCTGAAGACGGAGACGCTCATCCCGTTCACGGTCACGAACGACGACGTCAGTGCGCCGGACGTCACCACCGACTGGACGCAGCCCGTGAACGGCTGGACCAACCGCTGGTGGCTGACGGTGAACGCGACCGACGACAAGAGCGGCCTTCACGCGATCTACGCGAAGGACTCGCAGCGCACCCTGCGGGTAGAAGGCAATACGCTCAGCTACCTGCTGCGCGACGGCGAGAACACCGTCACCGTCTGGGCCGACGACATGGCCGGCAACGAGAGCGCGCGGCAGACCCTGGTGATCCACGCCGACCACCAGTCCCCCACGGCTGTGCTGGACCCGATTGGGCGCTCCGGCCCTGACGGAAAGCGTCTGCTCGATCTGGGCGAGTACGCCCGGTTCGGCTTCACCGCCGACGACGACCTCTCCGGTGTGGACAGGGTCGACGCGACCCTGCCGCAGGGCTCCGCGATCGACACGGTGAAGACCGGCGACCAGCTGGTGAGCGTGACCGTCGTGGACAAGGCGGGCAACATCGCCCAGGACTCGGTCGTCGTCCAGGTGGTCGACCCCGATGCTCCCACCGGTCCGACCGATCCGACCGACCCCACCGATCCCACCGATCCCACCGATCCGACCGATCCCACTGAGCCGACCGACCCGACCGACCCAGTGGATCCGGCGCAGCCCGCTGAGCCCAGCGCCCCAGGCGCTCCCGCTCGGCCGGCCGGAACCGCCGTTTCTCCCATCCAGCCGGCGCACGACGGCCGCGCCGCGGCCGCAACCGGCTCCGAGCTCGCCAGCACGGGCTCCGACATCCGCCTCGGTGCGGCGGTGTCCGTCCCGCTGGTACTCGTGCTGCTCGGCGTGATCGCGATCGCGATCGCCCGCCGGCAGCGCCGGGCGAGCTGACGCTCACCGTCAGGGGGTGAGCCGACGCTTCCCCACCCAGGGGCCGTCTCCGATCGGGTTCGGAGGCGGCCCCGACCCATGTCCGCACCACCCCCGAGTTCGTGCGGACGGTGTCCTGGATGAGTCCGACCGACTATGCGAAATGCGACTTCGACATCGTGGACTCGGTCCACGAACACGCCGGCAATCGGTCGCGGTTGAATCGTGGGCAGGATGTGGGCAAGTAGCCACAGGAACGACGAAACGGCGGCTGATGATCAGCCGCCGTTCCCGTGTTTCAAGACCTGTAGCGAGGGCGGGACTCGAACCCGCGACACCACGATTATGAGCCGTGTGCTCTAGCCGACGCTCCATGAGGGAGGTTGACCCGGTGTACTTCCGCGAATTTTCGCGGAAGTGGGCGCACCCAACATCACAGTGATGACCCGGTTTGCGATTCAATTGTGGGCAAAAAGTGGGCACACCGGGAACGGCGATGGTGGATCCGGGCGATCGTTACGCGGCAGGCCCGCTCGCCAGGGTGACGTCGGCCGTGTGAGAGGCGCCGGCGGCGTCGGTCCACGTCAGGCTGATCAACTGGCCCGCGGTGAGCGAGCTCAGCGCTTGGGTCAACGCCTGCGCCGAGGCGATTGGCGCGCCGTTCAGGGCGATGATCGTGTCCCCGCCCGTGAGCCCGGCTGCGGCCGCGGGGGCGCCGTCGATCACCCCGGCGATGGGGGCGCCGACGCCGGTCGTCCCCGTCCCAGCGGCGACCTCCACCCCGAGGAAGGCGGGATAGCCGATGGTCACTTGAGACGATGCGTTGCCGGCCTCGATCTGCGCGGCGACTGCCAGGGCATCCTCGATCGGGATGGCGTAGCCGGCGACGGTGGACCCGCCCTCGGCGGCGGCGGTGTCGATGCCGATCACCTGGTTGTCGGCGTTGAACAGAGGGCCGCCGGAGTCGCCCGCCTGGATGTCGGCGTCCGTCTGGATGAGCCCGTCGAGCGTCTCCGAGGCCGCGGTCTGCTCGGCCTGGGTCGTGATGGTCTGCTCCAGGGCCGTGACGGTTCCGGGCGATGCGGAAGGCGTGCCGCCCGTCCCTCCGGCGTTGCCGACCCCGGTGACCGCTTCCCCGACCGCGGTGTCGGCGGCCGTGTCGATGACCGCGGTACCGAGCCCGGTCGCGCCGCTCAGCTGAAGGACCGCGACGTCGTCGGTCGCGTCCGTGCCGACGACCGTCGCCGCGTAGACCGCGCCGGTGGAGACGACGGTCACGCTGATGCTGGTCGCACCTTCGACGACGTGGTTGTTCGTCAGGATCTCCCCGCTTGCCGTCAGCACGATGCCCGTCCCGGCGCTCTCCGCCTGCGCATAGCCGAGCTCGGAGGTGACGTCCACGACGCCCACTTCCTGCGCGGCGGAGGCGGAGGCCAGAGTGGACGTCGCGCCGGTGGGCGATCCGTATCCGTTCCCGTACCCGTACCCGTATCCCGACCGACCCAGCGCGGTGCTGATCTGGGGGGAGGCGGCGCCGGACGAAGCGGTGGAGCCCGGCGCAGAACCCGCGCCGACGGCCGCCAACCCGAAGGCGGAACCGGTGACGACCGCCGCCGCAATCGCGGTCGATACGGCGATCGCACCCCGACGCCGCCACCACCTCGAGCGCTGCGGCGCCTCTCGGATCTCTGGTGCGCTGTCGCTCCGGCCGCTCGCGTCCGGGTCTCCGGCAGTGGTGTTCATGTTCGTGTCCTTTCGGCGTCGTTGATGTGTTCAGCACACCGCCCCCAATTCGGGGCTGACCAGGCGGAGCCTATGAGAGGTCTGTGAGAAATCCAGAAGTGTCTATGAAGGTAGAGTGCGTCCGCCGAGAGGGCGAGTTGCTCCTTGTTTTCGAGGACCGCCGCCGGGACGTCGCTCAGAATGCGAAGTCCTCCTGGTGGATGCGGTTCCTCGGGACCCCTGCCCGGTCGAGGGTGACCCGCATCGCGGCAGAGAACCGGGGGGAGGCGCAGATGTACACGTCACGCGCTGCGAGATTGGGTACCGCAGCAGCGAGAGACTGGGGCGTGATCGCCGTGGCCGGGTCCGACGACTTTCCGATGACGTAGACGAGTTGCGCTCCGCGTTGTGCTGCAAGCGTCTCCAACTCCGCGCGGAACAGGATCTCGTCTGCCGTGGAGGCGCGGTAGAGGAGTGTCAGTCCGCCCGCGTCGGGACGCAGTGTTTCGAACAGCGACCGCATCGGCGTGATACCGACGCCGCCCGCCACGAGCAGCACGCCTCGTCCACTTCGGCGGCGTTCGGTCATCGCACCGTACGGACCCTCCGCGAGCACCCTCGTACCCGGGCGAAGCGACTGGATCGCCGCCGTCGTACTGCCCACCGCTTTGACCGTCAGGCGCAGGTAGTTCTGGCTCGGCGGGGCGGACAGTGAGAACGGGTTCGCTGCTCCCCAGGTCGATCGCGTCAGGAAACGCCAGCGGAAGAATTGCCCCGACTCGGCCTCCAGGTCGTGCAGATGCCGTCCCCGGATCACGATGCTCGTGACACCGGGTCCTTCGGGGATCACGGCGTCGACCCGGAGGCGGTGCCGCCACGCGTGCAGCACCGGATGCAGCACCCGGTACCGCAACAGCAGCGCGAAGCTGGCCGTGTAGAGCAGACTCCAGAACACCTGAACGACGGGCATTCCGGCCAGGTCCGGACCGCCGAGCTCATGCGCGAACGACAGCCCGATCGCCACGTAGGTGCACAAGTGGATAGCGTGCCAGGTCTCGTAGGACAGCCGCCGCCGTGCCGCGCGCGCCGAGACCAGTCCGATGAGTACGAAGAGGGCAGTGCCGATCGTGGCCGCGATCAGGCCGGGGAACTGCAGCACCTGCCACGCCGCCAGCACGACGTTCTCGCTCTGCAACTGGGCCCAGCCCACCGTGGCGAACAGCGCATGCACCAAGATCAGCACGAGGATGATCCGCCCGCCGCGTCCATGCCAGCGGGCCAGCCGATCCGCGCCGACTCCGCGCTCCAGAGCCGGGACCCGCGCCATCAGGGCGACCATCACTGCGACGCCGTACCCCGCGAGCAGCCCGCTCAGGTGCGCCACCATCGGCACGTCGAACAGCAGCGGCTGCGGTGCGCTCACGAGCGACAGCACGCTGGTGGTCACCGCACCGAGAGCGATGACCGCCAGTGCGGGCCGCTCGGTGATCACCACCGGGCGGCCGTCGTTCGCGGCCGGATGGGCGACAGCATTGCGGATGCTCATCGTCCACCGCCCGGGCGCCCGGCCGGGAGTCGGCCGCCCCGTCCACCCTGCCGCCCTGCGACCGGGCCGTCCGCACCCTGACCGTCGTCCGGCCCTGTGCGCGTGCCGGGCTGGGCCGGAGCCTGCTGCGTCGTGGCCCCCGCCACTCCTGTACCCGTCGCGGCCGTGGCCGTCGTCGCCCCCGTCTGCACCGGCGAGAACTCCGGACCGGTGATCCCGAGCACGATCGCGGCCATCGCCGCCGCTCCGACGGCCGCGATCGTCACACCTCGATGGAGCGTTCGCCACCGTGCCGACGCCCTCGCGTCGTCCGCGGACTGACCCGACCTTCCATCTTCTGACCGGTTATCCCGGCGTCGCACTCGGCTCATGTCACGCCTCCTTCATACGAGGCTCGTCCGACTTTCTTACTGAATGATTACGTGACCGGGGAAACCGCCCTGAACCTGTTATGGATCAGGAAGAAGTCACTCCGGTGACGGCGAATCTCCGCGCGAATCGCGCCACAACGACGAAACCGCACGAAGCCATCGGACAGCGCCAACGAGCGCTGGCCGCCGCAACCGGCGGCGCACCAACATGCCTGCGGCGGCGATCCACAACGCTCCGACGATCCATGGCGATGCGCTGCCGAGCGAGTCGGCCGCAGTGCCGAGCGGGGTGGTGAGGCCGACGCGGTCGAGCAGCCAGCCGGTGGCGGCGGCGGCGGTCAGAAGCGCGGCCACGATGCGCAACGGGCGATAGACGCCCGTACGGGCCAGCGTGATCAACGGTGGCAGCACGAGCAGCACCACCGTGAGCTGCATGAGGCGGAGTTGGTTGCGGACATCGCATGGGTGATTGCCCCGTCACATCAGAAGCGGGGCTTCGGTTCCGAGGCTGCGTCAGCCATGTGCGCTTGGCTGACCTCAGAAAGGGTTGCGGTGATTGCCTGTCACATTCATCGCGAAAACCTGCCGTCCATCGGCATCGCGCGCAAGCTCGGATCTTCGATCATCGAGGCCGTCCTCCATCACCCCGTCTTTGCGGAAGTGTGTTCGAAATGCGTCCAATGTAATGGATCGCGTCCGCCCCCGTAGTCAACGTCACACGCGATCCACCGAGAACGTGCGACGTGAGTCGTTCCGTGCAGCTGTGATCGCATCGATTAGCTCAGGATCGAGGCGGAGGCCGTGCGCCGCATCGGCGTGCGGCTTTCCGGGTTGTGTGTCGGCCAGCCCGAACGGTCCGCGCAGGTTCCACAGCGCCCAGCCGATGCCGTGCGACTCGAGCACGCGGAACACCGAGCCCAGCCAGGCCGCGCGCGTCGTCACGGGCGTCATCGCATAGGCACCCATCTCGCCGACGTGCACCGCTCCCCCCGCCTCGACCACGTCGAACCAGGGCCGCAGCGTGCGCTCGAGCGCCGCCTCGTCCCAGCGCGCGGTCGTCTCCCCCGGCAGCGGCACGTACCCGTCGCGAAGCGCGCCCTGCAGCTCGGTCGTATGCGGCCAGGTGGGCTCTGCCCCAGTCGCCGCCACCCAGGGCGCCCTGTGGTGGGTCAGCTCGAACGGCTTGTACAGGTGTACGGACGACACCACTTGCGGGTGCAACGCCCACTCCCGCGGAGGCGGCCTCAGCCCGGCGTCCCAGCCTTCCAGCACAACAATCCGCTCCGGACTCACCCGCCAGATGGCCTCCGCGGTGCGCCCGAACACCGTCGCGAACACCGCGTCGTCGATCTCCGGTGGTTCGTTGAGCAGGTCGAAGCTCAACTCGTCCGCCGGGATGTGCGCGTACCGCCTCGCCAGTTCGGTCCAGAAGGCGCGGAACAGCTCCTGACAGTCCCGGTCGGCGAACAGGTCGCCAGGCTCCGGGGTGTCGAAGTGCGAGCGCGAGTTGATGCAGTATCCCGGCGCTCGGTGAAGGTTCAGGTTCACATGGATACCGTAGGCGCGACCGAGCTCCACCGCCCGGTCGATCAGCACGAGTCGGCTCGCGTCCAGGGTGCGCGCGCACGGCCCGACGCCGAACCAGAGGTAGGACAGCGGGATCCGCATGTACGTCAGCCCGAGCTCGGCGAGCGCGGCGACATCCGACTCCTGGATCCCCTGGCCGAGCCGGATCGGGAACTGCTCCGCCCAGCGCACGCTCGTCGAGAACAGCTCGATGAGGTTGACGCCACGCCATCCGACGGTGGAGCGGGACACCCCGGACCGTCCCTCGGCCGACGACCCCGCCGTCATGGCGCGTACAGCCCGCCGTCCAGCCCGCGCACGCCCGCCGCCCACTCGTCGTGCGCCGAGAGGCCGGCCGGGTACCGAGCGGCCTCGCGCTCGTCGAGGTCGATGCCCCACCCGGGCGCCTCGTTCGGCGTGAGCCAGCCGTCCACGATGCGCAGCGTCCCGGGGAACACGTCGTGCGTCGCGTCGTTGTATACGTGCCCCTCCTGGATGCCGAAAGCGCTCGTCGTGACGTCGACAGCCACGTTGGCGGCGGCCCCGACCGGGGAGGTGTCGCCTGGCGCATGCCACGCGGTCCTCACCCCGAAGAACTCGGCGAGGGTAGCCAGCTTTTTGGCGGGCGTCAGACCGCCGATGGCGGAGATGTGCGCGCGGATGAAGTCGACCCCGCCGCCGCTGATCAGGCGGGCGGCGTCGGTCAGGGACGTGGCGAGCTCACCGACGGCGATCGGCACCGGCGACTGCGAGCGCACCTCGGGGAGACGGTCCCAGTGCTCCGGAGCGAGAACATCCTCCAGGAAGAAGAGGCGGTACGGTTCGACCGATCGGGCGAGGACGACCGCCTGTTTCGGCGTCAATCGGGAGTGGACGTCGTGCAGCAGCTCGACATCGTCGCCAAGACGTTCGCGCGCCGCTTCGAACAGCGACGGCAGGCCCGCGAGGTACTCGCCCTCATTCCAGCCCCGGGGGTAGGGAGCACCCGCCCTCTGCACTCCGTCGACGACGGGAGCGCCGTACGTCCCGATCCCGGTCTGCCCGGACTGCAGGCGCACGTGCCGCCAGCCCCGCGCCACGAACTCCTCAGCCTGATCGAGGGTGCTACGGATGTCGCGCCCGCCCGCGTGGATGTAGGTGTCGGCCGCCGCGCGCACCTTGCCACCCAGCAGCTCGTGCACGGGCAGACCCGCGCGCTTGCCGGCGATGTCCCACAGCGCCATGTCCAGACCCGAGAGTGCGTTGTTCTCCACCGGACCTTCGCGCCAATAGCCGGAGAAACGCGCCAGCCGGGTGAGGTCGCCGATGTCGCCGGGATACCGGCCGACGACCAACGGCGCGAGATGCCGCTCGATGAACGCCACGACCGCGTGCCAGCGCTGGGTGAACGTGGCGCATCCCAGCCCGTAGAGGCCGTCGACGTCGGTGTCGACACGGACGACGACGAGCGGGGTGCCCTCGGGCGCCGTGACGATCGCGCGCATGCCTGTGATGCGCACATCGTCACGCGCAGGCCAGGGCTGGTCGAGGGTTCGGAACGGTTCGGTGTCAAGCACGCAATGCTCCCAATTCGAGTTCGTCGGAGGCCCCGTCGGGCCGGTGGATGGAGTGCAGCGGTTCGAACCCCAGCAGCTCTCGAGCCCGGGTCGTGTCGACCAAGGGCCCGTGCTCCCCGATCGGCATCCGGACGGGCACGTCCGGGGCATAGGTGCGGAGCAGTTCCGCAGCCGGACGATCGACAAGCAGGTCGTCCGCACTGAGGCCGACCACGTGCGCTCCGGTAAGCGGGACTGTCACAGCGAGCTCGATCGCCCGGACGCCGTCGCGAATGTCAAGGTAGGCCCATCCCTCGCGCGCCATGGAACCGGGGTCGAGGGCTGCCGATTCCGCGGACCGGCGCAAGGTCGCGCTGTCCTTGATGAGGGGGAACCGCAGGGCCACGACGTCGATGCCCCAGCGCCGCCACGCCATCCGAGCCGTCGCCTCGTCCGCCTGTTTGGACAGCGAGTACGCGTCGGCGATGTCCGTTGGGATTCCCTCATCCAGCGGGAAGTACGCGGGAGAGACGTCGTTCGTGTTCATCGGCACCCCGAACGCGTTGATGCTGCTCGCGATGACCGCACGCCTGATGCCCGCCTGTCCGGCTTGCGCGAGCACGGTGAACGTCGCGACCACGTTGGTCCCGAACACCACCGACGGCGTGCCGAGCGACGGATGCGGGATGGCCGCCAAATGCACGACCGCGTCGACGCCCTCGAGCGCGCGGGCCACCACATCCTCGTCCCTGGCATCCCCCACGACGACCCGGTCCGCAGGACTCGCAGCGTCGAAGGCGAGGGACAGCGCCGTCACGGCGACCCCCCGATCGAGAAGTCGTTCGGTCGTCGCCCGCCCGATGGAGCCGTCGGCACCCGTGACCAGCACTCGTGAGGGCAGGCTCCCCGGTTCGCCGCTCATCCCTTCACCCCTCCAGACATGCCTACGCCCCGGAGGAACGAGCGCTGGAACACGATGAACAGGACGACCGGGATCAGCAGAGCCAGGAACAGCCCCGCCATCTGGATGTTCAGCTCGCTGCGTGCCGCCAGCTTCGGCAGCGCCACGGACACGGGCTGAAGCGCCGGATCGGGGAGCACGAGCAGCGGCCACAGGTAGTCCTTCCATGAGGCGATGACGGCGAGAAGGGCCACCACGCCGAGAATGGGCCGAGACAGCGGCAGCACCACAGTCGTGAAGACCCGGATGTGGCCGGCACCATCGATCCGGGCCGCCTCGAAGTACTCGCGCGGGATGGAGTCGAAGAACCGCTTGATGACGAGCACGTTGAAGGCACTCGCCGCAGCGGGCAGCCAGACCGCCCAGTACGTATTCGTCAGGTTGGCGCCGATCACGGGCATCTTGAGCACCGTCAGATAAAGGGGAACGAGCGAAACGATGCTCGGGATGAACAGCGTCGCGAGGATGGCGCCGGAGAGGATCGGCCCCCACTTCGGCCGCAGCACACTGAGCACATAGGCGCCCGTGGTGCAGACGAAGAGGTTGGCGATCATCGCGCCGAGAGCCAGGATCGCCGTGTTGCCCAGGTAATAGCCGATATGCCCCTGGTCCCACGCCGTCGCGAGGTTCTGCCACTGCACGACGTCGGACGGGAACAGCGCCAAGGGCTCGCGCAGGGTGTCCTGGGTTGGAGAGATCGCCGCCTTCAGCAGCCAGAGGAGGGGCCCGAGGCCGGCGATCAGCAGCCCGATCAGGATGAGGATCTGCACGACGGTCAACGGCACCCGCACCCGGAGGCGCTTGCGGTCGCTGAACGAGATGACGCTTCGTTCGCCGCCGTCCGCCACGCGCCGGCGCCTGCCGCCGGTCACAGCGGGGACGTCGAGTCGCGCCTGCTCGTCGCTCTCGAGAAGTGAGCTGCTCATCAGTCCGTGCTCCATTTCCGCGTGGCCAGCTGATACACCGCCGACAGGACGCACAGCCCCGCCGCCAGCAGCACGCTCAGAGCGGTGGCCGCGCCATAGTCGCCGTTGACGAACGCGTAGTTGTAGATGAGAAGGAGGATCGTCGTGGTCGCGCCCTGCGGCCCCCCACCGGTGAAGAGGTAGGGCTCGGTGAAGAGCTGCATCGTCCCGATGATCTGCAGCAGCAGCATCACCAGGATGATGCCGCGGATCTGCGGCAGCGTGATGTGCCAGACCCGAGACCAGATGCTGGCGCCGTCCAGTTCCGCAGCCTCATACAGCTCGGCCCGCACGGAGGTGAGCGCAGCCAGGTAGATGATGACCGCCGTCCCAGACGCGGCCCAGGTCGATTCGAGCACGATGGACGGCATCGCCGTCGCCGTGGAGTCGAGCCACGGCTGGGGTGGGATACCGACAATCGCAAGGATCGAGTTGAACAGACCGTCCGGAGACGAGTCGTAGAACACCTTCCACAACAGGATGGAGACGACCGGCGGCACGATCACCGGCAGGTATGCCAGCGTCGTGTATATCCAGGACCGACCCTTCAGCTCAGCCATGAACACCGCCAAGAAGATCGGCAGGGGGAAGCCGAACACGATCGCCAGCACCGTGAAGTAAAGGGTGTTGAGCGTCGCCTGGCCGAGCACCGGGTCGCTGAGGACATAGGTGAAGTTGCTGAAGCCGACCCACTGGGCGGGATCGACGAGGTTGGTCTTCTGCAGACTCATCAGGAGTCCGCTGATGATCGGCCCCCACGAGAAGTAGAGGAAGATCACGACGATCGGGACCGCGAACAGGACGACGACGAGGCCGCCCTGGCGGTACCAGGCCACGAACCGGTTGCGCCGGTGGGTTTCCGTACGCTCCACAACCTTCCGTCGGACCTCGGGAATGGCCGAGACGTGTTCCCTCATGACCATGGTGACTCCTTCAGGCTTGGCGGCCCGGCGCGCACCTGAGGATGCGCGCCGGGCCCCGACGATCAGCGTCCGAGCTTGGCCTGGACGGTACTGGCCGCCTTGGAGAGCAGCGAGTCGATGTCGGCATTCTGGTCGGTCAGCACGGCCTGGACCACCGGATCCAGGGCCGCGTACACCTCCTGCGCATGCGACACGGGCTCGGGGATGATCTTCTGGTCGGCCGCGACCTTCACGTACGGGGCGAAGTTCTCCACCTGCACATTGACATACGGCTTGATCCAGTCGTTATAGGTCGCCTGCTGCTCGGCGCTCAGGACGGGCAGCCCCGGGACGCCGACCGGCTGGTCGTCTGCTGCGCTCGCCTTCGCGGTCGCGACGGCCTTGTCCTCATCCTGATACTTGGCCAGGTAGAAGAACTCGATCCACTTGATCGCCGCCTGCCTCTGCTCCTGGGTCGCCTTCGGGCTGACCACCTCGACCGAGCCGCCTGACAGGGTGCCGTGCTCGCCATCGTTCTGCGGGAGGCCGCCGACGGCGAAGTTCTTCGGATCCATGCCGTTGGTGACCACGGAGGCCGAGTACTGGTCGGGGGCCGACATGAACATGCCGATCTTGCCTGCGGCGAACTGCTGCGCCATCGCGTCGAGGTCGATGAGAGTCGTGCTCGGCATCGAGTTGTCGGTCCAGCGCATCTGCTGGAGCGCCTTCAGCGCATCCTTGGACGGCGCGCTGTCGAAGGTGACCTTCGTACCGTCTGCGTTCTCGATGCTGCCGCCGAACGCGTAGGTCTGCGTGGTGAACATCCACCCGCCTTGCCCCTTCGTCGTCAGCTGCGCGTAGCCGGCGGCACCGGTCTTCTCGGTGATCTGCTTGGCGTCGGCGCGCAGCTCCTCCCAGGTCGTCGGCGGCTTGTCGGGGTCGAGCCCAGCTTTGGTGAACAGGTCCCGGTTGTAGATCAGGCCGACGGAGTAGGCCGATGCCGGAACGCCGTACGTGTGCCCGCTACTGTCCTGCGCCACCTTCAGCACCGTCGGGTTGAGCTGGTCGATCAGCTTGCTGCTCTTGAGCACGTCGGTCAGGTCGGCCACCTGCTTGCGGGCGATGAGACCCTGCGGCTCGGTGAACGGGACGCTGAGGACGTCGGGCAGATTGCCGCCGGCGACGAGGGCCTGGAACGTGGTGGCATCCCAGGCGGTCTCCATCGGCTTGAGCGTGATGGAGGGGTTGGCCTTCTCGAAGGCCTTCACCTGGCTGTCGTAGAAGGCGCGGTTGTCCTTGTCCGATGCGGCCGGCCGGTCGCCGATCGTGATGGTGACCTTTCCCTTGGCGCCGTCGGATCCGGGCGAGCTCGAGCATCCGACCAGTGCGGCGAGCACGGCGACGCCCGTCGCTGCGGCGACGGCGGCCTTACGCGATGGTTTCATCATTGAAACTCCTTGATTGCTGCGGCGGAAGGGGCCGCTATTCTCCGGGTGGGTAAATGTAGCGCAAATGCTTTCGCACCCGCAGTCTGCCGCATGACGTGGTCAGAAGCAAGCGTATCCCGAGAATGCGCAAACATTTGCGCGTCGGCGAGCAAAAGCAGTGCAGCGCTTGGCAAGTAGCGCGTGCAACAGTTCGCGCTCCGCGCTGACCATCGCACCACGGAGTACCGCCGAGACGGCGCCCGTCGGGCCGTCGGGCGGAATCGCTTACACTCGAATGACGCCGAGGCGCCTTCACCACTAACGTTAGGTGAGCGCCATTCTCGAGGAGGACGGATGACGAAGCGGGCCAGCATGAGCGACGTCGCGCGCGCGGCGGGCGTCTCGCTCACCACTGCGTCGCGAGCCCTCGGTGGCGTCGGACGCGTGTCCGCCGAGACGCGGGCGAAGGTCATCGAGACCGCGGAGCGGCTTCAATTCCAGCCCGACATGATCGCCCGCTCCTTCGTCACCGGTCGCAGCTTCATCGTCGGCGTCCTGGCCGAAGCGGCGCAGGGCCGGTTCAGCATGCCGCTCATC
Source organism: Leifsonia sp. NPDC014704 (assembly GCF_043083605.1). Lineage (NCBI taxonomy): Bacteria > Bacillati > Actinomycetota > Actinomycetes > Micrococcales > Microbacteriaceae > Leifsonia > Leifsonia sp. NPDC014704. The sequence goes on from NZ_JBIBYW010000001.1 coordinate 2,298,767, forward strand.
GTCGGCGCGACCGACCTGCTCGGCCGCGAGAACATCGCCGCGGTGACCCTCGACGCCCGCGGCACCCCCCGGCGGCTGAACGACTACCTCAAGCGGCTGCGCTCCCGCCGGATCGACGGGATCCTGGTGGTGGGCGATGACCCCAACCGCGCGAGCCTCGTGCTTTCCGAGGACTTCGCCGTGCCAGTCGTGTTCGCCTCGTCGTCGGCCACTCCCGAGACCGACTACGTCGTCGCGCCGGACAACCGAGCCGCCGGACGCATCGCTGCCGAGCACCTGATCGGCCTCGGCCGCCGGCACATCGCGCACGTGACCGCTGCCGTGCATGAGCCTGCGGTCGACGCACGGGCGGCCGGGTTCGCAGAGGCGATGGAGGCCGCAGGAATGAAGACGGCGCTCGGCGGCCCGCTCTATGGCAGCTACCTGCAGCGCTGGGGCACCGACGCCGCAGAACGGATCATGGCGAACGGCGAACCCGTCGACGCCATCTTCGCCGCAAACGACGAGATCGCGATCGGTCTCTTCGCCGAGTTCCACAAGCACGGCATCCGCGTTCCAGACGACATAGCGATCGTCGGCTACGACAACCGGCTGGCCGGTGTCCGGCGCCCGGATGACCCGTTCACGACGTTCGACCCACAGCTCATCACGGTCGGCGAGCGCGCAGCGAAGCGGCTGCTCGCCGCCATCGGCGGCGACGGCGAGCCGGGCGTCGAATACGTCGAGCCGAAGTTCATCGTGGGCCGCTCGACCGCCGGTCCGACCCTCGAGCCGTACGACGTCCTCTGACGGTCAGCCCGTCGCCCACTGGAAGGTCTCCCAGACCCGGAGACGCGGTGCGTTCGCCTTCACTGGCGCGCCGGCGGTCTCCACCAGCGCACTCGCCAGCTCTCCGTTGGCGTAGGACACCAGACCGACGCTGCCGGTCCCCATCGTCACCCAGCGGAACGACTCCCACACCGCGATGGCGGTCACCGCGGCCGTGAGCGGGGCGTCGGTTGTCGCGGGCTCCCACGCGCTGACATACTTGCCGTTCGCCTGCGCCTGGAGGGCGATCAGGCCGTTGCCCGCATCCACGACGGTGAACCGCTCCCAGACATCGACGACGGCGGCGACGGCCTGGAGCGGCGCCGTGCCGTCGTTCTGCTTGCGCGCGCTGACGAAGAGGCCGTTGGACGCCTTGAGCGAGATCGTCGAACCGATCGGCGCCGGGTTCGCGACGACGTCGGGATGGGCGAAGACGTAGTCCTGGTACGCGCTGTAGGGCGGTTCGAGAGGCGTACCGTCGCCCTGGGTCAGCCCCCAGACCGTCCCCTCGTCGAGGTTGTAGTACATCGCCGACTGCAGGCCGACCGTGGTGCGCGCAGTGCGGAACGCCTCGAGGTGCGGCGCCAAGTACGCAGCGCGGTGCGTCAGGTCGTCGTCCTTGATCGAGCTCCATTCGGTGACCAGAAACGGCTTCCCGTACCGGGCCTTGGCGTAGATCGGGAGATTGAACGACGGCCCGGCACCGTCCGTACCGATGCGGAACAGGTCGCCGTCGGGCTGGTAGTTGTGCCAAGTGGTGAGGTCCCAGCGCACCTGCCGGTAGCCGCCGGATCCGTCGGGCGCCATCCCGTCCCACAGGGCGTCGGCCGCACCGATGTCCGATCGGCAGAAGTTGATCCCGCAGAGGGCGGACGGCTGCACCTCCTTGACACCGTCCATGAGCCCCAGCATGAAGCCGCGCATGAGCGGCCAGCGCGAGTTGTCCCAGTCCTCGGCCTTGGTGCCCGCGTCGTCGACGTGGCTCGCGGCCACGACGTACGAGTCGCGAGTCAGCTCGTTGCCGCACTCGTACATGGTGACGCCCAGCGGCCCCAACGCGGCGGCCACCCTCTTGCCCACATCCTTCGCTGCCGCGTACGCGTCGGGCTCCGAGCTGTAGATCAGGTTGTGATTCCCATCCTGGAGCCCGGCGTCGATGACAGGGAACACCGTCTTCCCGACGCCGGCAACCGCCTGCGCGATGGCGCGGGCGCGAGCGATCGTGTCGTCGCCGCCTCCGGTGTTGACGCGGAGCACCGACGCACCGACGGCACCCATCGCGGCGACGACAGCCGTCGGCGACAGCGCGGTGTCGTAGTGCGTGTTGATGCCGTACATCTGGCCCGCCGGAGCTGAGAGCGGGAGGCGCGGGTCGGTCACCTTCAGCCACACATCGTTGAGGCAGACGTACCACTGGCCGCCCGTTCCGGAGTGGTAGACCATGCCGCCGTACCAGAGCAGCAGCGTCACGTTGTAGGTGTTGCCGACCGTGGCTCCATTCCGGTAGATCACACCGCCGGAGAGCGTCCAGACCGCGCCGCCGTTGTCGGTGAGGGAGGCGGCGGACGGGATGGTCGTGCCGTCGAGCGACGCGTTCGGCGAGTCCCCCATCGAGCGGATGCCGAGCGGCGACGCCGTCGCGCGCAGCGGTGTCCCGCCGGCCGCAAGGGCGAGCGAAGCGGTGGCGGCGGCCGCGGCGGCCGCACCGAGGAAGATCCGCCGCGGGATGGGCGATGGCTCGTTCATGTTCGTGACTCCCGGATTCGTCACGGCGCACACACGTCGTCGTGATGCTGAGCAACGCGCAATCGGTTGCACATGACAGGATGCGGCATGGCGGCGGTGGGCGCAAGGCCGGTTCTGGATGTCGAGCCGATCCGCGAATCGGCGATTGACACCCGAGCGGCACCGGGCCTAACCTGACCGAACCGCGCAATTCCGCGCGAAACCGATCCCAATCCGAACGATGGAGTTCACAGGTGAAGATTCGATCGTTATCGATCGCGACCGCGCTGGTCATGCTCGGCGTCGTCGCAGTGCCGACCTCCGCGCAAGCAATTGCGCAGAGCGCGAACCGCTCTGGCAGCCCCTCGTCCACTGCCGCCGCACCCGCCGGCTGCCCGGCCGCGACCCCCAACCCGACGACCGACAACGTGACCGGCTACCAGCTTGACTCCAACGTGGTGGGCGCCGGGCGCTGGTCCTACGAGTCGATCGACGGCGAGACCGTCAACCTTCTGCAGAAGGGCGGCAGCGGCGCCTTCGCGGCCGACGAGTGGGCGGCCGACACCACCAAGCCCGAGCACGCCTGGTTCGTGAAGGCCGACGGCTCCATCGGCACCGATTGGCGCCCGATCGCCGAGACCTACACCGTCCCGGACGTCGCCGACGGTAAGAACGTCCACATCACCGGCAGCTTCACGTCGCCCGGCGGCCGGTTCCGCGTCCTGCTCTCCCACGACGGACAGAGCGACGCCATCGGCAGCCCCAGCGCGTTCACGGAGCTCTTCACCTCCACCGGGACGTCGGCCACGTTCGACCTGAACGTCACGGCAGCCGCGGGCGACGACATCCTGTTCGCCGACGACGGCGTCTCCACCTGGTGGGTTCCCGGCACGCTGAAGGCCACGGTGACGACGCAGCTGTCTACCCCGCCGGCCGTCGTGACCGCGAAGCCCGGGCCGGGTGCCATCACCGCGGGTGACGCCGTCACCCTGTCGAGCGCCACCGACGGCGCGTGCATCGCGTACACGACGGACGGGTCCGACCCGACCACCTCGAGCACCGCCAAGACGTACGCGAAGCCGCTCGCCATCACGGCCGACACCGACATCAAGGCCGTCGCCATTTCGAAGACCGGCGCCCCCAGCGCGGTCTCCGACCTGCCGTTCGTGCTGAACGAACCCTTCCGCGCCTTCGCCGGTATCAATCAGGCCGGCACCACCGGGCTCACCGCCGGCGTGCAGTGGTCGCGACAGGACTTCGACTGGGGAAGCATCGAGCCGGCCAAGGGCCAGATCGACCAGGCGGCCCTTGCCGAGTACGTTCGCCAGTTCCGCGAGGCGAAGGCGCACGGCGAGACGATCCTTCCGGTGCTCGCCTACACCGCCGGATGGGCGGCCAACCGCACCGGCTACACGTACGATTTCCATGGCACCACTTACGTGTACGGTCCGGTGATATCAGAACAGAACGGCAACTTCACTCGCCAGCTCACGACCAAGGACTCCTCCGGGAAGGTCATCGACACCAAGCAGGTGCAGACCAGCATCGGACGCACTCCCCCGCAGGATCCGAAGGACTTCGCGAACTTCGTGAAGCTCGCCGTCGACACTCTCAAGCCGCTGGGCATCACCTACTTCCAGGTGTGGAACGAGGCCTACCCGGGCTCCGGCTTCTGGGAGGGAGGCATGGACCAGTACATGCAGGACATCCAACTCCCGGCCGCCAAGGTCATCCACGCCGCCGGCGTCAAGCTCGTCTACGGCGGCTGGATCTGCGGTGCCCCGCTCAGCGAATACATCGCCCTTCTGGACAAGTGGAACGCCTGGAAGACGGTCGACGTCTACGACATGCACTACATGCCGATCGGGACGATGCAGACGCTCTACGCCGCAGCGCAGAAGCGCGGGATCAAGAACCCGTCCGTGTGGCAGACCGAGATCGGCTTCACCACCGAGGACAAGTTCATCGCCGACATCTACCCACGCGTGTTCCAGTGGGCCCTTTCGAAGGGCACCAAGAATCTCGACCAGACCAAGCTGATCTACTTCGCCGACTGGTCGCCCAGCGACCCGGCCGCCTTCGGCTACAACCGGACCATCCGAAGCGGCTCCGGCCTCAGCACCAAGGGCAAGACGCTGGTCACGCTGGCGAACCTGCTCCGCGGCACGAAGGCCGAGGTCTACAGCGATTTCACGACCTCGCCGGGGCTGAAGCCGGAAATGAATGAGGCGCTCTCGACGGCGAACGGGTTCCGGCTGGACGGCGACCGCGTGGTTCTTGCGATCGACCTCAAGCGACAGAACCAGGCGGACATCTTCGAGGACCAGACCACAGGGGACACCATCCACCTGAACTTCGGCAACCCGACGATGACGGTCACCCTGCGGAACGTCCACGACGTGAAGTCGCTCAACCGGGTCGACCTGTTCGGCAACACCACCCCGCTCACATGGAAGAGCACGGGCAAGAACACCATCCAGGTGCAGGTGCCGATCATCGATGCCGACCCCACAGTGCACGACCTCAATCAGACCGAGAACGAGGACGTGTTCTACCTCTCCCTGCAGCAGGGCTGAGACGCACCACCGAGGGGCCGCCGTCCACACCGGGCGGCGGCCCTCGCCACGAGAGACGACGAAATACGAAGGACGACACCGTGCTGATCGACACCCTGCGCGACGACCGGGCACTTGCCGTCGTACGCGCTCCCCGCATCGACGATCCGGTCGCGCTATGCCGTGCGTTGAGGGCAGGCGGCATTCGCGCCGTGGAGTTCACGTTCACGACACCGGGCGTCGAGCGGATCATCGCGGAGGCGGCATCCGACGACCACGACGCTCTGATCGGCGCGGGAACGGTGACCGACGAGTCCACCGCCCGGGCAGCGATCGAGGCGGGCGCCCAATTCTTAGTCACCCCTGGCCTGCACGCCGGTGTCGCCGCCATCGCCCGGGAGGCCGGCATCCCGCTGCTCCTCGGCGCGCTGAGCCCCACCGAGGTGATGCGTGCGCTCGAGCTCGGCGCCGACGCGGTCAAGATCTTCCCGGCATCGCTCGTCGGTCCCGGTTACCTACAGGACCTGCGTGGACCTTTCCCATCCGTGCCCTTCGTGCCCTCCGGAGGTCTGAACGCCGCGAGCGCCGGCGCGTGGACGGCCGCGGGCGCTCTCGCCGTCACCGCGGGCTCGAGCGTGGTCAGCACGTCGGACATCGAGGCGGGCGCCTGGTCTGTCGTGACGAAGCGCGCGCGAGCCTTCGCCGCGGCAGCGCAGTCATGACGGCGAAGGTCGTGACTATCGGGGAGGCCATGGTGGTGCTCTATCCCGACCGTACTGCCCCGCTCGCCGAAGCCGAGAGGTTCGGCTCGGACATCGGCGGCGCCGAATTCAACGTCGCCACCAGCGTCGCCCGGCTCGGTGTGCCCGCGGCCTGGATCTCCCGGCTGGGCGCAGACGGCTTCGGTGACCGCATCCTCGCCGCAGCCACCGAGGCAGGAGTGGACACCAGCGCGGTAGAGCGCGATCCCGCCCGCCCCACCGGCCTGTATGTCAAGGAGACGACCCGCGAGGCCGGCGAGACGCTGACCCGCATGCTCTACTACCGCCGCGACTCTGCCGCCTCTGCGCTCGCGCCCGGGCACCTCGGCGCCCCGGGCGCCGCCGCCCTGCTGCGAGGCGCAGCGTACGTGCACACCTCGGGCATCACCGCAGCCCTCTCCCCCACCGCCGCCCAGGCCATGGCAGGGCTTCTCGAGGCCATCGGACCTCGTACAACGCTCAGTGTCGACCTCAACTACCGGCCGCAACTGTGGCGCGATCGCGACCCGGAGCCACTGCGGTCGCTGATCGCCCAGGCCGACGTGCTGTTCACCGGCCGCGACGAGGCCGAAACGTTCCTCGGCCACATCGACCCCGCGCGCGTGTTCGCCGACCATCCGCGCCTCCGCACCCTCGTGGTGAAGGAAGACGCGCTCCGCGCCTCCTCATACAAGCGTTCCGGGAGCGAGGTGCACTCGCCCTGCCTGACCGTCGACGTCGTCGAGCCGGTCGGGGCGGGTGACGCCTTCGCCGCAGGCTTCCTCGTCGCGTCGGTGCGGGGTTCGGACGACGCGGCTGCGCTGCGCCTCGGCCACGCCGTCGCCGCTCTCACGCTGATCGGCCGCGGCGACCGCCCGGCGACGGTCCCCACCGCGGCGGAATGCTCGGCCATCGCGGCCGCCACCAGCGACGAGTGGAACCGGTGGGTCGTCGCGCCCGACAACGTGCCCTGGCAATCCGCCCGCGTCTGATCCGAAAGTGTTTGCGCAGCCGATAGGAGCCCCGATGATGATCACCCTGGACGACGGCCACCTGCAAGCCACGTTCGACGCCACCACCGGCGCACTTACCGGCCTGACCAGCGCCGGCGGCTGGAATGCCGTCGCCCGGCCCGAGCTCGGGTCGGCGTTCCGCCTCCTGGTGCCGCTCGACGGCCGCCGGAACAACGTCGTGGAGGGCACCGCCCAGCGCGCGCCGCACGTCGAGCGTGGTGACACATCGGTCGCCTTCCACTGGCCCGCCGTCGTGAGCCGCTACGGCGGCCCGCACGACATCGCTGTTCGTCAGGTCTACGAGCTGACCGAGGGGCGACTCGTCGTCCGGACCTCCATCGACAACCAGTCCGAGCTGATTGTCGAGAACGTCTACTCGCCGGTCATCGGCGCGCTGCGCCCGCCGACCGCGGAGGGCACGCTCGCCGCTTACCGGCACGACTACGGCTCGGGTATGGCCCAGCCGATGTGGCCGTTTTTCCAGAACTCCGTCGGCTATCACGGCGTCGACGTCCCCACCCAGCTGGCCCAGCAGTGGATGGCCGGTTACGGCACCCCCGCGGTCCCGTACACGCTGCTCCAGTCCGACGGCGAGGGACTCTACGTCGGGGTGGAGGAGCCCTCCACCGAGTTCGTCGCCTGGCACACCGAGCTCTGGCCCGGGTACGCCGACTCCCTCCGGGCAAGCGTGCCACTGACGGAGGAGATCGCCGGGGTGCCTGTGCGCATCCGGTTCTCCGCGGTCCACATCCCCTACATCCTCCCCGACGAATCCCGCGCGCTCGTGCCGCTGCGCCTCGAGTTCTACGAGGGCGACTGGCACAGAGGCGCCGACCTCTACGCCCGTTGGCGCGACGGATGGTTCACGCCGGCGCCGGTGCCCGCCTGGGCACAGGAGCCGCACACCTGGCACCAGCTGCAGATCAATTCGCCCGAAGACGAGCTGCGTCTCGACTTCGCCGACCTCGTCGAGGTCGGCGAAGAGGCCGCCGCGGCGGGGGTGACCGCTATCCAGCTGGTCGGGTTCAACGAGGGCGGCCAGGACCGCGACAACCCCTCACACTGGCCCGACCCGCGCCTCGGCGGCTTCGAAGCGCTCAAGGCGGCGATCGCCGACATCCAGGCTCTGGGGGTGAAGGTCGTGCTGTTCGCCAAATTCAACTGGGCCGACCGATCCCGCCCCGACTTCGAGAGCACCTGGCTGCCGCACGCGGTCAAGGACCCGTACGGCGACTACTACATGTATCCGGGCTACCGGTACGAGACGGCGACGCAGCTTCTCGACATCAACACGCGGCGACTCGTCACCATGTGCTTCCTCGACGAGGAGTACCTCGCGGAGTGCATCCGCCAGTTCGACACGCTCGTCGCCCTGGGCGCCGACGGCATCCTCTACGACGAATGCCTGCACCACCTCCCGTCCTGGTGCTGCTTCGACGAGACCCACGGTCACCGCTACGGAGCGCCCACATACGCCAACGACCTGGAACTGATCCGGCGCTTCCGCGAACGTCTCGGCGACCGGCCCGACTTCCTCTTCGCCGGTGAAGCCGTCTACGACTGGGAGTTCGCGGCCTACGGGCTCTCCTACCATCGCAGCGAGAACCCCGACCACCTTCCCCTCCATCGCTACACGTCACCCGACCGGCAGATGATGACCGCGGTCACCGGGTTCGACGACCGCAACATGATCAATCAAGCCCTGCTGTACCGGTACGTCGTCAGCCTAGAACCGTACAACTTCAAGGGCCGGCTCACCGACATCCCCGCCACCGTCGACTACAACCGACGCATGCAGGACCTGCGCCAGGCGGCCCGCAAGTGGGTCTGGGACGGGCGCTTCTCAAACACGATCGGCGCGAGCGTCACGTACGAAGACGGACGGGCCACGCACCCCTTCACCGTCTTCACGGCGGACGACGGGAGCACGGCGGTGTGCGTGGCCAACTACAGCGCGGATCCGCTGACCGTCCGGGTGACGATCGACGGGAGCTCCGGCGACCTCCGATTTCGCACCGTTGACGATGACCAGTGGCTCGAGACGGAAGGTTCCCTCCGTCTGAGCGGCCGAAGCGCAGCGGTTGTGGTCGCCTCCTGATGGACGCGGCCGCCCACTCTCTCAGGCCGCCCCCCGTTTGTGCATAGAAGAGGCATGGAATGGCTTCCTATCGTGGCCGGCGGAGAGGAGCTTCCATGACCACGGTCGCACCGCGTATTCCCCTGCAGCGTCTCACCGCTGCACTTCGTGCCTGGCGCACGGCCGCCGACTTGCGAATCGATCCGCCACGGGCTCGACTGGCCGATCCGCACGACGAACGGTGTCGCGAGCCACTTCCATGACAGGACACGTCACGTCGCGCTGCGCCGGCCCGGCGACCTGCTTGTCCTTGCGATCGAACGAGAGGGTGTCGTGATCGGCGATGTCTCGCTGCACCTGCGGACGACAGCCGACGAGACCCGGACGGCCGAGATCGGCTGGCTGCAACTGACCGCCGAGCGCGCGTATCGCGAAACTGACTCTATGCACTCCTGCTTTCCTTCACGCACGGACTGATCGGCCCCACCACACCGATGAGCCCTTCCTGCAGTTCCGGGCTCATGTTCCTGGTGTCAATGGTGATAACCCGCATTACAACCACTTCGCTAATCGATCATTTCGTGCCGTTCCGGCACAACATCGAGAGCCGGCGCGGCAGCGCAGTGCCCGGAAGGAGCGACCGTTAGGCGCACGGAGCGATGCGAATGGAGTCTGCGAATAGCGTATTAAGGGCACGGCAACTGCACGCTATGGGCGGCTGCCGGCCCGGAAGGAATACATAGACAGACTGCACATCGAAGGCGTTCCATCCTGCTAGGACTGTGCCGCCTCCGTGCGGCTCCGACATGGTTCAGCAGCCCGAAAGACTCGACTCGCTTAGTCGCAAGCAACACTGAAACGGGTTGGGCGCGGTGGAGTGTCGAAGAGATTGTCGTCGGTCGAGGATGACATCCGATACGACCGGTCCCCGCGCCGCACGCCTCCTCCTCGATCACCTCCAGACCGGCGGATGGGGACAGTCCTGCCGCCCAGCGCGCTAGCTTGACGGGACACGATCTCCGTTGAATCACCGCACGGTCACTCGGCGTATTTGGGGATCTGATCGATGCAGATGCAGCGACCCCGTCCCGAGCCTCTTCTAAGCCAAGGATGTGTCGCCCGTCAATCACTGTCGAACGACACAATCCCCACCACTAGATGTCACTTCCCAATATCTCGATGCGCCAACTCAAGTTCACGGCTCCGCCGTTCCCGCACGGCTCAGTATCGAGGAATTGTGGAATCGCGAATCACAATAGCGCCCGGCTCGTAGCTGATTCCCGAACGATCGGCAGCATCCGGGTCGTACAGGCACTGCGCAGCGATTCGGCCGAGTCGCTCCAGATTTAGATCGACCGTCGTCAAAGATGGACGAGAATTGGCAGCCAGCAACTCCCAGTTGTCGATGCCAATTACCGCGATCTGCTGCGGCACACTGATGTTGCGCTCTCTGAGCACGTCAAGCGCACCACGAGCAATCTGGTCGCTCCCGCACAGGATCGCGTCGATCTCTGGATTGCGGTCAAGGACCATCGCCGTGGCCGCGCGCCCCCACCCCTCTGACCAGTCTCCGAAAAGTGGCTCCCCGCTGAGTTCAAGGCCGCTCGACGCGAGGGTGTCGACGACTCCGTCCTTACGTCGCCGAGCAGCCGAGTGCGGAGCTTCGCCCGAGATGTGAGCGATGCGACGACGCCCGATGTCAATCAAATGCTGGGCCGCGACAGACGCGACCTGGTAGTTGTCGACCGTAATAGAACGGTCTCGCGGGTCGTCGGACATGCAGTAGGCGTAGACGATCGGGACACCGATATCTTGACCCAACGACGGCCGCTCATCGGTCTGATTGCCAACGATGATGATGCCTTCGACGCGACGCTGGATCAACGATTTGAGCAGCTGCCGCTCTCGCAGGTCATCCCCTCGCGCATCGCAAAGGAATGCGAACACCCTGTCTGCGCCAAGCGCGTCCTCTACGCCCATCAGGATCGGCAGCGCAAAGCGACCATCCAGGTCGCTCGTGATTACTCCGACGGTTCCGGTTCTGCCGCCCGTTAGACCACGCGCGAGGGTGTTGGGAACGTATCCGAGCTCTCGGGCAGCTCTCTCAACACGGGCGCGCGTCTTTGGGCTGACATCGAATTTGGCGTTAAGCGCCTTCGACGCGGTTGCCTGTGACACATTTGCCCGCTTTGCGACGTCAGCGAGGCTGACGCCCGCGTCCTTCGCCGTGGTCATCGTGCCCTCTCTAATCGCGTGGCTCGCACTGAATATACGGCACCCCTATCGCCGGCCACTCTCCGGGATCCAGATTCGCATCGTAGCCGGACCCCGCTCGGCCCAAGCGTGGTATCGCACAAGCGCGACTTCGACGCGTTCCTCGACTGTTCCCTCATCACGAGTACCGTATGGCCAACCATCGACGTTGGCGTGACCCCGGGTACCGTCGAGCGTCACACGCAGAGTCTCACCATCGAAGTGAGCACTCAGTGCGTCGGCTACGACTTCGTCGATGGACCAGTTCTCGGGCAGGTCCACCGATTCCAGGGCGAAGACCTCAGGTCCACGTTCGAACGCGACCGCTCCCCGCACCGCATCGATACGTCGATCCGCTCGTGTAACGCGAACATCCATCGGGATTTCGAGAACGAACTCCTCGCCGGCGACTAGCTCGCCGACGGTGATGTAGCCGTTGCCCGTCGCACGGGTCTCGTCGCGGAACGCCAGGGTCGCAGACCGAGCCCAAGCGGGCACCCGGATGCTGACTGTCACGCCTTCCACCGGCGCGTCTGCCACGCGCACCCGGACGGTTCCATCCGCAGGATAGTTCGTCGTGACTTCAACAGCAGCCGAGTCGGTTCGGATCGTAGCGCTCGCAAGCTGGTGGATCTGGATCCCTTGCGTCGACTGGGTGGCCAGGTAGTCCCCCAGCGAGGCAAGCAATCGAGCGACGTTCGGAGGGCAGCATGAGACCTCGTACCAGGGCTGCCTCCCTGCAGCGCCACCGCGAATCACGACTCCGTCCTCGTTGAGCGATGGAACCGCGTGGTCCACACGTTGGTGCAGCGTGTTTGCGTAGAAAAAGGACGTACCGGCCTCGGAAGGAGAGGTTGCCACGATGTTATAGAGAACTCGCTCGATCAGATCGGCGTACTTCGCGTCACCTGTCGCAAGAAGCAGCCGCCAACTGAACAAGACCGCAGCGACACCGGCGCAGGTCTCACAATACGAGCGGTCAGGTGGAAGGACGAAGTCCTCACCGAATGCTTCGTCCATGTGGTGAGACCCCATCCCACCCGTGATGTAGGTTCTGCGTGCAACCGTGTTGTCCCACTGGACCTTGAGGGCGCCGAGCAAATCGGCATCCCCGGTCTCAATGGCGACGTCGACCGCACCCGCGGCCAGGTACAAGGCACGCACAGCGTGACCGCGCAGCACATCGGCAACGCGCACAGGAGTGTCGTCTTGCCAGAATGCCGGTCCGAATTCGAAAAGCGGGAGCGTGCCAGTTCCCCGTCGTTCGATGAAAAGCGCGGCCTGATCAAGATAGCGGCGATTCGACGTGACCCGATAGAGCTCCGTCAGACCAAGCTCGATTTCTGCATGCCCACACACCTGATTCAGCCCGTCCGGTCCAAACATCACGCAGACGTGGTCTGCAAGGCGCACGGCCACATCGAGAAAGCGCCGGGATCCGGTAGCACGGTAATGCGCCACAGCCGACTGCATGAGATGGCCGAAGCAGTAGAGCTCATGACCCCACTTGAAGTCCGAATATCGCGGAGCCTGCCATGCCCTACCGAACAATGTGTGCAGGTAACCGTCCGGATCCTGAGCCCCAACTACTGCATCAAGAAAGCGGTCCAGAGTTTCATTGAGCTCGGACCGCTCGCCCGCGCGAGCGGTCTCCCATGACATTGCTTCGATCAGCTTGAAAATCTCGGAGTCGGCGAACTCGCGTCCTCGGTGATCGTAACGCTTGCCTGCCGCAGCGTCCTCGAGGTTGCCCAACCACCCCAAGCGCTCAACCCAACCCGCGGCGTGTGGAATGATCGCGTCGACGTTCAGCGCTTGCCTCTGCGCCCAAAAACCTGACGTGATCTGAACCGTTCGGACGCCGAGAGGCTCGAGAGTGCCACTACTCGGCCGCGCAGTGCTGGTTGCTCCTACCTGATGCGGGCGGGTGGGTACTGCACTGGACATTCATCCTCCTCGATCGAACAGCGTCGTAGTTACATCGTAAGCGATTTCGTTAAATTTCGAAACCCGATCCGAATGCACCAGGCTACGCGACCTCTGCCCCAGTTTTCAGGGGCCACAAGTCGCTCCTTGCTTTTCGAATTCGCTTTCGGTAATTTCGATCATGCACGCATCATCGCGGACGTACGCGGGTCTCTTACCCGCGTCACAGCATCGACAAAGGAGTGAGCAATGCACCGCAACCCGAAATCGCGCGGCAGTTTCCGACGCGCAGCAGCAGCTGTCGTGGGCCTGTCCCTCGCCGCCGCAGCACTGGCAGGCTGCTCGAGCGCCAACGGCGACTCCAGCAAGACCCTCACCGTCTGGCACTACTACAGCGTTGGTACCCAAGTAGGAATGCTCGACGACTTCGGCAAGGCCTTCGAGAAGGACAACCCCGGCGTGAAGGTGGACAACGTCTACGTGCCCCACGATCAGCTGAACGCCAAACTCGTCGCCTCAGTCGGCACAAAATCCGGTCCCGATGTCGTCGTCTTCGACGGCTACAGCGCGACCACGCTCGCCGCGGCGGGCGCGCTGGCCCCGCTCGGCAAGGAGTGGTCCGCGTTCAGCGACGCGAGCCAATTCGCGGCCGGCTCGATAGCGAAGCTCACCAACAAGATCTACTCCGTGCAGGGCTACGTCAACACGCTCGGGTTGTACTACAACAAGACAATCCTCGACAAGATCGGCGTAAAACCGCCGACAACCCTCGATGAGCTGAACTCGGCGATGGCAAAGGCCAAGTCGGCCGGGTTTGGCGGAATGACCCTAGCCGGTCAGCCGAACCTGCAGGGCGCCTTCCAGGCCTTCCCGTGGCTGACCAGCGCAGGGTTCTCCTACGACGACCCGCAGCAGTCCGCGCTCACCAACGCGTTCACCACGGCGCGAAAATGGGTCACGGACGGTTACGTCTCCCCCGAAGTTTCGACGTGGGACCAGAACGTTCCATTCTCGAAATTCACCGCGGGTGGTATTGCCTTCGCCGAGAACGGAAACTGGCAGCTGGCCGCAATCAAGAAGGATGCAAACTTCGAGTATGGTGTGGTTCCCCTTCCGCTCAGCGACACAGGAAAGGTGTATCTCGGCGGGGAGGCCGAAGGTATAGGCGCGTTCAGCAAGAACCCCACCCTGGCGTGGAAGTACCTCCAGTCGACCTTCTACAGCAAGGCCGGCCAGCTGACCGCACTGAAGTCAGTTGGAAGCATCCCCACCCGCAAGGATGCCGCCGCAGATACCTCCATCTCGAGCGACCCGTACCTGAGCCAGCTCGCCACAGCCATCTCCAAGCAAGGTGCCCCGTTCCCCGACATTGCGATTCCCTCAAAAAACATCGACACCGTCTACCAGGACAACGGCGCGGCCTGGAGTGCTGCCCTAGGCGGTCAGCAGTCGCCGAGTGAGGCTGCATCGAGCTTCCTGAAGCAGCTGCAGCCGCTCCTGAAGTAGTCCTGTCAAACGGAAAGGGAGTGTCGATGATGACGACCACCACTCAGTCAAGAAGGCGATCTTCAGAGAAACTGGCGTCAACTTCGGCACCCCCTGCCCGTCGCCGGCGGTCCGGCGTAAGCCGCTGGGTCTACTGCGTCCCAGCCGCGGTGCTTCTAGCCGCGCTCTCCGTTTACCCGTTCGCACAGCTAGTTCGGATGGCGTTCAGCGCAGTAACGCTCCAAACGATGAACTCCGACTGGCCCTGGGTGGGACTGCAGAACTTCACCGACGGCGTCACCAGCGGAGTTCTTCAGCATGGACTCGGCAACACGATCGTGTTCGTTCTCATCGTCACAGTCGTCGGATTGGTCGGCGGCGTCGCTGCTGCCATTGCCTTGCGGGGAACGTCACGAAGCTCTGGCGCGCTGCTGGCATTGATGGTGTTCATCTGGGCGCTGCCGCCTGTGGTCAATGGAAGCGTCTGGAAGTTTCTATTCGCGCAGGAGGGCCTGTTCAACTCGGTCCTCCATCTCGTGGGACTGTCGCCGATGGGTTTCCTCTACGACCAGAACATCGCCCTATTGTCCGTCGCTCTCGTGAACTGCTGGGCGGTCGTCCCATTCAATACCCTGGTGTTCCGCGCCGGCATACTCAATATCCCTGGTGAACAGTTCGAAGCGGCCCAATTGGACGGGGCGAGTCCGTGGCAGGAGGTGCGGCACGTGATTCTTCCCGCTCTTCGTCCGACCACCATCGTCCTCGCCGTCCTGACGATCGTCTACGCGTTTCGCAGCTTCGACTTCATCTACGTCATGACTCAGGGAGGTCCTGGAACGTCGACCCAGACGCTTCCGTATCTGAGCTATCTGCAGGCGTTCGTCCAATACAACTTCGGCCAAGGATCCGCGACCGCCCTCCTGGCGGTCGTGCTCGTGATCGTCCTCGCCGTGGTCTACTCCCGTACCGTGCTCAAGGAGGAGTCCGAATGACACTCGCTACATCCCCCCGTCGGCGCCACCGATTGCGGCGGACCTCGGTGAGCTCCGTCATCATCCGTGTGATCTTAGCCGTTGTCTACCTGGTCCCTTTGGCATGGATCCTGCTGACTTCGCTGAAGAAGAGTAGCGACGTCTTCCGTCCCGACGCGGCGATATTCTTCACTCCCACCATCGACGCATACGCGGCGGCGATCAACGACTCGCTGTTCGATGCGCTCCGGCAATCGCTGCTCATAACGGTTCTGGCCACAGCGTTAACCCTGGTCGTCGCCGTCCCCGCCGCGTACGGGCTGGCGAGGATCCGTGGCTTCTGGCCGACACTGGCGCTCGGTGCGCTCATCGTGTTCCAGATGATCCCGCAGACCGCGCAGGTCATTCCTCTGTTCCAAGTGTTCGGGAGAGCCGGCATTCTTGATTCCCTAAGCGCGGTCGTTCTGGCTGACGCCGCGTTGATGACCCCGTTCGCCATCATTCTGTTGCGGCCGTTCTTCCGATCGGTTCCAGAAGCCCTCGAAGAGGCGTCTGCCGTAGACGGCGCGAACTCGTTCCGGACCTTCTGGTCTATCGTGTTGCCGGTGGTCCGCAATGGCGTCGCGACGACAGGGACACTCGTCTTTCTCATCGTGTGGGGAGAGTTCCTTTACGCGATCAACTTCTTCACGACGCCCGGAAACTATCCGTTGAGTGCACTGTTGGCACAACAGGTCTCGTCGTATGGCATCAACTGGCCGGGCTTGATGGCTCTGGGCGTCATCACCTCTATCCCCATCCTGTTGCTCTTTGTCTTCAGCTACCGCCTCCTCAAGGAGGGACTTACGGTAGGGGCAGTCAAATAGCTACTTCAGCGTGCAGCGAGGAGAAGCCGGAGTCAAGGCGCAGGAATTGGCGTGAGACCTCCTCTGCGCGTCTGGAACATGCGTGGCCTCCACTTCGCTGGGAGGCCACGCGTCCGAGCTATGGTCAGCCGGCGATTCCGAAGAGCCTCAGCTCCGCAATGTTTATCCAGTCGGTGTTGGCGATCTTCAGGTACCGGTAGCCGGTGGCCGTCGCCCCGGTAGGGGTAGCGAGGTTCTGCCAGGGCAGGGCACCCACCGCGTTATTCGTCACTCTTGTCCACGTGGACAGATCGTTTGAGCCCTCTAGGTGAAGGTTGCTCGCTCGCGCGGTCCCGTTATTGTCCTGACGGACGAGCAGGTCGGCGTGATCCAGCATGACTGCGTGGCCGGCGCCGAAGTCAAAGATCACGTAGTACTGCCCGTTGACCGGTCCGATGTCGGAGAACGTCGTCGAGTTGTTGTCGAACATCTTGTTGACGTACGCCTGCTTCGCCGGCTCAGCTGCGCCGGTCGGCGAGATGACCGGGGCGGTGGCGGCGTTCTGGATGAGGTTCACGTCCGAGGATAGGAACACAGTCGAGCCGTCGGTGCTTCGCACGAGGGCTTGGCGCGCCTCCCGTGCCGTACCGGTGTACTGGATGCGGAACGGGAGTTTCCGCCCGGGCTGTGAGTCGTACGCGAGCGCTAACGACGCGTGCCAGCTTGTTCTCGAACCGGTGATCGTCGCTGTTTTGCCGTCGATCGTTCCGGACACGTTCGTGATCGCCTCGGACGTGGTGAAGTCCACGTTGACGGTGTCTCCCTTCACCGCGCGGCCGGCTACCGGGCCGGTCGAGCCGATGTGCGCGGCGACGACCGAACTCGCCAGCGGCGGAACCCGGGTGCCGAACAGGCGGAGCTCCGCGATATTGATCCAGTTGGTATTGACAATCCGGAGGTAACGGTACGCCGTTGGCGTCGTGCCGGGCCGGAGGCCCCAAGCCTGCCAGTCGAGGGTGCTCTTGGCATTGTTGGTCACGACAGCCCACGTCGACTGGTCGTTGGACCCTTCGATGTGGAGGTTCGGTGCGCGGCTGGTGCCGTTGTTGTCCTGGCGGACGAGCAGGTCCGCGTGGTCGAGCGCGAGGGAACCACCCTCACCGAAGTCGAGCGTGATGTAGTACTGCCCGTTGACCGGTCCGACGTCGGAGAAGGTGGTCGCGTTGTTGTCGAACATCTTGGCCACGAACGGCACCTTGGACGCTTCGACCTCACCGTCGGGACCCACGGTGGTGGTGGTCCCGGGAACATTGGTGACGAGACCGGCGGAGTTGGACAGAAACAGCTTCGAACCGTCGGTACTCACGACCAGCGGGTCAGCGGTTCGCCCGTCGGCAGTGGTGTAGCCGATGGAGAACGCCGCGTACTGACCGGACGGGATGGTGTCGGGCAGGACCGCACTGGCGGTCCACGAGGTACCGCCTCCGCTGACCGTCGCCTGCGCACCCTCGATCGTTCCGGACACGTTGGTGACGGGCTCGGTGGTGGTGAAGGCAACCGTCACGATGTCGCCATTGGTCGCGATCCCGGGCACCGGGTCGTTCGCAGTGATGGTGGCGGTCGCGATCCGGTCGACAGCTTCGACCCGGTCACCGTGGATGTGGAACTCCGCGACACTGAAGATGCCAGGGAAGTTCGGGTCCGTCGGCGCACCCGGTTGGTCGACCTGCACCTTGAAGAAGCGGAAGTTCTTCCCGGCCAGAGATGGGTCCACCGGGAGGGTCTCCATATCGTTCGTGTTCGTCGTCATCGTGGTGGTGAGCTTGGTCCACGTGACGTTGTCGTTCGAGCCGTACACGTTGCTGCCCTGTGACCGGTTACCGAATGTCTGTCGTGCCTGGATACCGAACGCGCTCGCCTCCACCCGATACCCGGAGCCGAAGTCGACGGTGAACGAGGTGACCGACAGGTCGCCGGAGAAGGTGTAGCTGTCGTTGTCGACCAGGTTCGCCAGCGTTTGGGATCCCAGAGACGACGTCGCGATCGCTCGATAGTCGAGCGTCCCGTCCGAGAGTCGCGGGTTCAGCAACTGCAGCTGCGTGACTGCGGTCTGAACCTTCGCCACTGCTGCGAGGAATGCCGCGTCGCTCCCGGAGGCGGCGACCGACTTCGCGTCGGCGACGGCAGCGTCGAACGGTGCCTTACTGACCGTCGTGTACGTGGTCGACGAATCGTATCCGTCTTGGGCCAGCGCGATGGCACCGTTCCGGTCGGCGGCGATCCGCGCACGAACGTTCAGTGCAGTGTCCGTGCTTCCATCGTCCGCTTGAACGACGACGGTGTTGTCACCGACCTGCTTTGCTGTCGGTGTCCAGAGGAATGCACCAGTGGCTTGGTTCACCACCGCCCCCTTCGGCGCCTCGGACAGTGAGTACCCGACGGTGTCGGTCGCGGATGAGTCCTTGGCGGAGTAGTCCACGGACAACTGCGCGCCCTGTACCCCTACGAGAGTGGTGCTGTACCCCTGCGGGAACACCGGCGGAGTCACCGTACTCGCCGCATTCGGGATGACGTAGTCGAGGTCGACGGTACCTTTGGCCCCGGTGAAGGAGTAGTAGACGATGTTGTTGTCGCCCATCGCCGCCAGTGGAACCACACTGGTGTTCAGATCGTATGTGATCGTCCTCCACTTTCCGTTGGTGTTGGGGACCGTGATGGTGGTGTAAGGAGCCGATTCCGCGGTCCGCCGGACGTCAAGCGTCGACAGCGAGTTTGTACGCACTTCGATCGCGACCGGGCTGTAGCCGGTACGGGCGCCATACTGCATGGTTCGCACGGCGATCACGGCCGGCTTTGCTTTCACCTGCGTGCTCAGGAAGGTTCGGTCGCCTTCGGTGACCGTCGTCGCCTTCCCGCTGATTACGGATGCCTTCTGCACGAAGGACACGTTCTTCTGCGGCGCTGGCTCGCTCTCACCCTTGGCGGCGTTGGGCAGAGAAAGCCAGTAGTCATCGCCGGTGAGCGTGCCTCCCCAGAAGCTCTGGAGCCCGTCGGTGCCGACCGCCGTACCGACTTCGTTGACGTTGAAGTTGTAGTAAAGGGGGCCGTCGCGCTGCTCGTACTGTTGGGCGATGTATGGCGCGACCTTGGCGACGTCGACATGCTCGACGTCTTGGTAGATGTGGTAGAGCTCGTTGAGCGAGTTGTTCCACCGGCCTCGGTACGACTGGGCGAGCGAACCGCCCTGCTGCGTGATGTCGATCCACGGAACGCTGTAGCCCATCATGAAGCCGACGAACGCGTTCGATCCGGCCAGGAGCCGATTCCCCATGAACGTGTAGGGGTCGACGGCGTTCTTCTTGGTGGAGACCGTTCCCGTACTCGGGTCGAGCAACGTCTTCTGCGTGTTCACGATCCGTGCGAGGGTGGTGAGGGTGAGCACGTCGTCGCCGGCGTGGGCCTGGTCTCTGCCCATCTCGATATGGTTGATGAACGTCTTGCCATAGGGGTTGCGTGGGTCGCTCTTGTCGATGAGGCGGTACATGGATGACAGAGCCCCGTTGACGTCCTGGTCCGGTGCGGTCGAGTTCACCGTGAACCATTCCACGCCTTCGTTGTAGCGAGCACGATTGTCGGCGAAGATGTAGCTCGCCATCGCCCCGAGCAACGGCAGCGTTCCCTGGTTCATGTACCAGGCGTTGCCATAGTTGAATGTCTGCACGGCGGGGACGGCGAAGTTCGCGCTGAAGTCGGCCGTGTCTTGGTCCGTCCAGGCGGTGTTGTAACCGTCGGCGGTGGGCAGCGCGGAGGTATAACGCAGGAGTTCAGCGGCGGCGATGAGCCGGTACACGAACGGGCCCGTCTTGATCTGCGCGTCGGCGAAGAACTTGTACTTGGTCGGATCCATGTGGCTCCAGATCCGGATGATCTTCATCGCGTTCTCGCGGTAGACGGGGTTTCCGGTGAGGTAGTAAAGCACCGACTGTGTGTAAGCGCCACTGGAGTCGGCGAAGAGCCTGTCGCTGACGCCGACGTTGTCGAAGGAGTTGGTGGCTGGCACGCCGTCGCCAGCGCCCTGGTTTGCAGAGCCGAGAGTGAGACTGGAGTACTTGGTGACCACCATTCCGTGGAAGTAGTCAGTCCAGGGCGCGGCGCCCGCTAGAAGCTGTGTTCGCGAGTTCTCCAGGCTTGCGGCGTCTACTCCGATTCCGGGGTGCACGAAGCCTGCGGAGCTCGTGGTGGTGTTTATGGTTACTGCGTCGCTGACCGCTGGATCTCCGGTGTCGGCGACTGCCGCTTGGGTGGGGACGAGTGCCCCAACCGCGAGAGCTGCCGTGGCCGTGAAGATTGCCAGCGTTCGCGCGTTACTGCTGCGCAGTGCGAACATGCGTTTCTCCTCCGTTGGATGCTGCGCGGCTTCGTCGCCGATCGCGCTCGCATGGATAACGTTATCCGCAACGAAGTGTCTCACGGGTCCAGAGGCGGGTCAAGAGCATGCCCTGATCGAGCCCTGTCACTTCGCGCGGACGAGGCCCCCAGACGTCATCGCAGTTCGATGACGCGCGCCGTGAAGCCAGGAACCGTGTTGACCACGAGATCCTCACCCTCTGCGCGCACGGCCCATTGCTCTTCTGTGCTGGCTAGCGACACAACGCTTGCCTTTCTTCCGCGAGCCACGCCGGGCAGGACGATCTCCCGGCTGTTTTCAGCGCGATCCCAAACGAAGACTCTTGTCACGGTGCCGTCGGTGAGTCCCAGGCACACCGACTCGTCATCCCAGGCCGGGAAGCCCAGCGGCCAGAACGGTTCACTGCGTGACAGCCAGGGCCTCCACGCCTTGTGAACGGCTACCGCTCTCGCAACGAGTGCCCTGGCGGTGATTTCCAGGTCGTGCAGGAAGCCTGAGAGGTACAACCTGCCGGAGAGCCCCGTGATAAGAGTGAACTGCACCTCTTCGGCGCTCATCTCGACCGCCGGGTAGGCCCAGTTTCCGCATTGTTCCGGGACGATCGTCGCTGGCGCCGATGCTGCCACAGGGGGATAGAGCCGGAAGTCCTGCTGGTCGGTTGTGGACTGCAGCTGCGTGACCGCTAGCAGGTTGTAGTCGGCGCGCATTGCGCCTGAGCTGCAGTTCTCGATGCTGACATAGGGGTGCCTCGCTCGGATTCCCGCTATCCAGTCCGTCAGGGCGCGCGTGTGCGCCAGCAGGCCTGCACCCGCCCCGGATGCATCCTGCTCGGTGCCGGCACCGGGGTTGATGTTGTAGTCCAGCTTGAAGTAGCTGATTCCGTAGCTCCCGACCAACTCGTCAACCGTCCGATCGAGGTGCTCTCGAGCCGCGGGGTGCCGAAAGTCGAGTTGGTATCTCTCGTGTTCGACGACGCGCTGGCCGAACCGGTGGAAGAACGCCTCTTCGGGGAGCCGCTCAGCGATCGGGCTGTTGACGCCGACAACCTCCGGCTCCAACCAGATTCCGCTTCGCATCCCATGCGCGTGAATCGCGTCGATCACTTCCCGCATTCCGTTCGTGAACCGCTGCGGTGATTCCCTCCACTCACCTACGGTCGCCCACCAGTCACCGATTGCCGGGTCTGCGTACCAGCCTGCGTCGATACAGAAGCATTCGACACCAGCTTCGGCCGCCGACTGGATCAGCGGCATCAGCGCTTCCGTGGAAGGCTGACCCATCAGCGTGTTCATGAAGTCGTTGTAGACGACGGGCAAGCCGTCAAGTCCATCGCTGCGTTCGCGCAGCCAGCGGCGGTAGCGGGTCAGTTCGGCGATCGCACCATCGCGCCCACCCGCACTCACCGCGACCGTGGCTGGAACACCGGTGAAGGTCTCTGTCGGCTGCAGAGTCACAGCGAAGTGATGCTCGAGGTCGGTGGCGCCCAGGGCCGTCAGGACTCCGCCGTCGCGGGCTTGCGACAATTCCCAGTGCCAGGGTCCACTCGTCTCCACCTGCCAGGCGAGCGCCGCGCCATCGGTACGCTGCAGTATGCCCGCAGGCAGGTGTTCTCCCGATGACCATGCGCCGTGGCTGGTGACGCCATAGTGTCCACGGCCGTCCTGACCGTGGAAGGCCAGATTCAGTCGGGGAAGATGCGCTCGAACCGGTGTCTGCTCCCACCGGTTCTCGGCCAACCATTCACTGCGCGCGCTACTGACCGAGACGTGGTCAAGTTCTTCCTCGTCTTGTGCGAAACCCAGCGTGAGTGAACTCAGCGCGGTGATTGTGACCGCGCTCTTGGAATCGTTGATGACGGTGGTTTGGAAAGAGTACGCGGCAGTGTTGTTCGGGCGCCGGATGATCGTCTGCGCAGTGAGCCCCGTGACAGGGTCGGCCTGTGCGACGACGAGTTCTTGGTGACCGTCATGCTCCAGGATGCGGTGCTCGACTACGCGGAGGCGGTCACCCACAGCTGAGCGAACGTACGCCTGGCTCGTCCGAGCCCGTTGTTCACTCGCAGTGAAGATTTGAACGACGGGTACTGTGGCTCGCCCTGCGAAGTTCGAGCCGTCCAGGTTTGCTACGGACAGCGGGAAATCGTCGCCCCAGGTCAGTTCGGCGAGGAACGGGTGGACGGCCTGCTCAAGGTCTACTTCGATGACGATGATGACTCCCCTTCGGTGTCATCGAAGGATAGCGCTATCCAGCGGAGGGCGACAACCGTGGGTCAGCGCGTCGGCCGTTGCCCGTGCACCACGGTCTGCGCCTTGAGTGTGACGGCGTCCACTTTGCTCTCGGGAGAGTCGAGGATCAGCGAGATCGCCGCTTCCCCGAACGCCTCGAGCGGCACTTCGACGGTGCTGAATCGCGGCAGGAGGTCGCTGATCATCGGGACGTGGTCGAAACCGGAGATCTCCAACTCCTCAGGCACGCTGATGGAAAGCTCACGCGCGCGCACCATCGCGCCGACGGCCATCGCATCGCTCATCGCTGCAACGACGTCGAGATGTCTCACTTCTTCTCCCAGGGCGTCGAACCCGGCGTACCCACCGTCCCGGGAGAACGCCCGATGGATGACCGGGACATTCCTAGTATTGATCCCGCGGTTGCCCAGCCCGGCTAGGAAGCCCGCAACGCGATCCCGGGATGTGACCTGGTCGTCGGGGCCCGCCAGGACGGCGAATCGCTGCGCGCCGGTATCGACGAGCGCTTCAGCGAGAGCCGTCGCGGCTGCAACATTGTCAATCGTTACCTGTGGAAAGCCGAGGGCGCTGTTGCCGATGACAACCACCCGAGCGCCTTGGTCGGCAAGGACCTCCAGGTGATTGGTGATGGCCTTCTCCCGAACACTGTCCACTGTTCGGCTGGTGGCGACGATGATGCCGCGGTGCCGCTCGCCGCGGAGCGCTTCCAGGATCGCGCGCTCCCGCCGGGCGTCGTCATATGTTGCACGCACAGCCACAGACACACCCCGTTTCTCCGCAGCGTGCATGACCCCGGCGATCATGGTTGCTGAACCCTGATCTTCGATGTCTCCGACGAGCAGGGCTACCGTCTTGCTGCGGCCACCCTTGATCGTCTGCGCTGCCGGGTTCGGCGCGTATCCGAGGCTTCGCGCTGCAGCTCGCACGCGATCCCGGAGCTCCGTTGTCCCGCTGGTCTCGCCCCGGACGCCGCCGTTGAGAACCCGGGAAGCCGTGGGAACGGAAACGCCGGCGAGCCGGGCCACTTCGGTGAGCGTTGGCGGCTTCGCGGCAGCGCGCTTCGGCAACTGAGGGTTCCTTTCCGCGCAGGTATCGTGTCCTCCCAGGGTAGAGGTCCGTACCTGTGCCGGCGAGCTTGCTGTTAGCCCTCGTGGATCATCAGCCCCGTGAAGTCAGCGGTGAAGCTCGCGTCGACCACGTCGACCGCGTAAATGGCTGCGAACGAGCCGGTGAACCGGAGCCGGTCTCCGTAGTCATCGGAGAGCGTACCCACGTCGAGCGTTGGCCCGAGGGGCTCACCGTCCACCACGAACTGGGCCGAACCATCGATGATGTGCGCGGCGAGTCGCAAGCTGGCACCCCGGGTAACGCGTCGCATCGCTACTACACGAGCGTCGCCACGGTCGCGGGCTACTACCGTGATTGCCGGTGAACCTTGGCCGCGCCACTGCTGCCCGTGCTGAACTTCGCCTTCCGGTTCGACCCAGGTGAGCTCTAGCAGGTAGTACGAGCTGCTGTTGTACCAGAGCGCAAGCCCAGCCCCTTCCGTGAACGTTCGTGGCAGCGCCTCCAATGTCGTTTCGATGACACTTCGACGATGGCGCAGCGGCAGGCCGAGCAGACTGACGGAGAACTGCGATTCGATTCCGTGTCGTCCCCGCAATCGGATCCACCCTGGTCGTGCGTCTTCGTCGGCCCAATCGGCGTTGACCGGCTCTCGGAGAGTACGCCACGGCCGGTGTTCCTCGTCCGAACGTGAGGTGATAGGGACGGGGGTTTCGAACGTATCTGCCGGATGCCAGCCCCCCTGCGGGAGTCGAGGCCAGCCGTCAGTCCATATGATCTCTTGGATGGCGGTCTCCCTGCCCCAGGGGAACTGCCTGCCTTGAAGGGTGTCAAGCCATCGGCTGGTCAGATGTGACAGATACCAACGCCCGTCCTCTGTTTGGATCAATTCGGCGTGGCCTGCTTTTTGAAGGCGGAGCGTCCGATCGTCCCGCGAGGTGAGTAGGGGCTGGTGGTCGAGTTCGTACGGCCCCGCAAGATCGCGGCTACGCGCGGTGAGCACGCCGTGCTCGACGCCGGTGCCGCCTTGAGCCAGCAGCAGGTAGAACCACCCATCGTGATAGGTCATCTTCGGACCTTCGATGAGGGTGGGGTGTTGCATCAGCAACGTGGGTTCACCCGCAGTGGAGGTGCCCTCCTCGTCCAAGGGGATGAGCACGATTCCGGAGAATCTGCTTCCATTGGGCCGCGAGTCCGATTGGACGTTCAACAGGTAGTGCTGGCCGTTGTGGTGGAACACCGACGGATCGAATCCGTGTCCGCTGACCCGGGACGGCGTCCCCCAGCCGACTTGGGGATGGATCGTTGTGGCGATGTAGGTTTCGACGTCGAGTTGCCGCCCGTGGAACGTACGGATGATGGAGTAAGTGACCCAGAATCTCGCACCGTCGTGGCTGAGCGCAGGCGCCCAGATTCCGGCCGAGTCGGGTACGCCGCGCAGATGACTTTCGGGGACCGCCGTGTTGACGGAACCGAGGATGTCCCAGTTCGCCAGGTCCTTCGACCGGTATATCGGGATGGTCGGAAACCATTCGAACGAGCTGACCGCAAGGTAGTACCAGTCGCCCACGCGGATGACGGTCGGATCCGGGGCGAATCCTCGAACGACAGGGTTGTGCGCGATCGACACGTCATTCCTTTCGTTGCGGGACAACAGGCAGGGGCTACACCGTCAGGCGCAGCCCCTGCCGCCCAGAAGAAGGTTGGGGGGGATTACTTCTTCTGAGCCTTCAGATACGCGTTCGCCTGCTTCTCCATCTCAGCCTGAAGCTGGCTGAGGCCGGCAGAGTCCGCGGCCTTCTTCAGCTTGTCGAGCTGGCTGTCGACGTCGGTGACTCCGTAGTAGAGGGGGTTGGCGTACTGGGTGATGACGTTGTTCATCTGCGCGGCGGCCTGCTTGACGGGGGTGACGTCGGGGATGAAAGACGCGTAGGCGGACTTGGTGAAGTTGCCGTAGTCCTGCGCCCAGGCGAACACCTTCTTCTCCGACTCCGTCATGAACGACGACTTCCGCTCGAGGCTTGAGCGCCACAGGAGCGCGTAGCCGGGGAACGAGTAGTCGCTGAGCTGCTTGATACCTCCGTCGGAGGTAGCCTCCCAGTCCTTGCCCTCGATGCCGTACTCGATCAGGTCGTGGTTCTTCTCGATCGACAGCCAGTCCTGGAGGGCGAGCGCGCGCTCGACGTTGCCTCCATTGGCGTTGACAACCACGAGGTTGTCAGCCTGGAAGGTCTGCAGCGGCTTCACGGACGTGATGTCGCCACCGTACGGCAGCACCTCCGCCAGCTCAGCAGTCGGGACAGCCTTCTTGAGCGCGACCAGAGCGTTGCTCGCGGTGCCGTCGGTGATGGCCCACTGGCCGGCGTACTTGCCTGCAGTGAACTGAGCCTGGATGGTCGCATTCTCAGCGTTCAAGCCGTCGGCGTTGATGATGCCGTCCTGATAGTACTGGCGGATCTTCTTGAACGCCCCGAGCACGCCTTCGTCCTCCCACAGCGGGACGAGCTTGACCTTCCCTTCCTCTGCGGCCTTCTCGTCGAAGACGAACCAGAGCCCGGATCCAGCGAACTGGGCGACGTACGCCTCGGTCGGGTTCTGCCATGAGTGCTGATTGAACAGCCCGCTCGGGGTGCCGAGGACGAGCTCGAAGGTCTGGTTCGAGGCGACACCGAACGGCGTGACGCCGACTTCCTTCTGCTTCACGTCGTAGAAGTACTTCTCCAGCGTGTCGTAGTCCTGGATGTCGCTGAATCCGAGCTTGTCCGCGAGGTCCTTGCGGATGCTGAAGTGCTGCAGCCGAGCGGCGCTATTGACCTGCGGGATACCCCACAGCTTGCCGCTCCACTTGTTCGACTCGATCAACTGACTGGACAGCTGCTTCTTGAGGTTCGGCCACTTGTCGATCTCGTTGGTGAGGTCGGCGAGCGAGTGACTCTGCTGGAGCTGTGCCATGTTGAGCCAGAGGGCCTGAAGAGCGGTGTCGAACTTGGCGCCGGCGGTGAACTTCAGCAGCGCCTGCTGGCCGTAGTTCTGCCAGTTGATGAACTGGGTGTTCAGAGTGAAGCCGTGGTCCTTCTGCAGCTGCTTGTTGGCCTGGGCGAGGACGGTGTTCCAGCTGCTCGGCGCCGTAGAGGGCAGGATCGCCAGCGATGTGCCTGACAGGGAGCCTGAAGAACTTCCGGCAGGCGTGCATCCGGCGAGGCCGAGGCCGATGCCGATGCCTGCGGCTCCGGTGAGTGCGAGGAAGCCTCGCCGGTTGAGGGTGCTCGTTGACATGTCCGAATACTCCTTTGTGGGACAGCTCTCTTGGGTGGGGGTTGGGTTGCTCGCTAACCCTTGCTTGCGCCGAGGGTGAGACCCTTGACGAAGAAGCGTTGGGCGAACGGATAGGCCAGCAGGATCGGCGCGATGGTGAGAACGGTCATCGCGAAGCGCAGCTGGTAGATGGGAGCGGCGGCTTGCGCGGCGGTGGCGCCGGGCAGGCTTGCAGCGTTGGTCACATTGGCGATGAGGTTCTGCAGCGTCAGCTGGAGCGGGTACAGGCTGGGGTCGGAGATGAACAGCAGCGCCATGAACCACTCGTTCCAGTAGGTGACGGCGTAGAACAGGCCCAGTACGGCGAGGATCGGCTTGGAGAGCGGCAGGACGATCTGGAAGAAGATTCGCAGTTCACCCGCCCCGTCTATGCGCGCCGAGTCGAGGATCTCCTCTGGCAGCTGCCGAAAGAAGCTGACCGCGACGAAGATGAGGAACGGCGCGAGCATGATCGGCAGGATGACGGCGAACCAGCTGTTGTTGAGGCTCAGGACCTGGGTAACCAGGAGGTACAGCGGAACGAGGCCGCCTGTGAACAGCATCGGGATGTACGCGAAGATGGTGAGCGGTCGGCTGATCCGCGGGAGCCGCCGTGCGATCACCCAAGCCAGGGAGGCAGTACAGGAGAGCGACAGCGCTGTTCCGACGACGGTGATGAACAGGGATGCCGCGTAGCTGGTGATCAGCGCGCCGCCGGAGAAGAGCATCTCGTAGGCCGTAACGGAGAACGGTGCCGGCCACAGGCTGTACCCGGTACGGGCGAGGACCGATTCGTCGGTGAACGAGCCGGCGATGATCATCCAGAGCGGGATCAGACAGAAGAGCCCGAACAGGGTGACGCAGATGTAGCTGACGACGGTGAACGGCTCGAACTTCTTGCTGATCGGGCCGGATCCTTCCGGCCTTGTACGGCGGCGCGTCTTCTTCGGCCCCTTGTCCTCGAGGACCGTTTCCGCGTCGACGTCGGTGATGGTCTGAGTGCGACCGGTGATTGTAGTGCTCACAGGATGCTGCTTTCTCGGTCGACGCGACGCTGCACGAGCACCGCTGCGGTGACGAATACGAAGCCGACGACGGACTGGAAGAGACCGATGGCCGCCGTCGTGCCGAAGTCACCGATTGTCCGCAGAGAGCGGAAGACGTACGTGTCAATAACGTCGGTGGTCGGGAAGAGGGTGCCGTTATCTCCGACGATCGCGTAAATGGTCGCGAAATCTCCGAAGAAGATCCGGCCGATTCCCAGCACGACGAGGATGCCCATCGTGGGCAACAGCAGCGGGGTCGTTACAGAGAGAGCCATGCGGGCTCGGCTGGCGCCGTCGATCGCTGCCGCTTCATAGACCTCTTCGGGGATGGAAGTGATAGCAGCGAGAAAGATCACCGACGTATAGCCGCCGAGCTGCCAGACCTTGACGATGGTGAGGATCCACGGCCATGCGCCCGGTTCCGTGTACCAGTTCGTCTGCGGCAGATCGACAACGCTCAGCAGGTTGTTGAGGAGGCCACCTCGTCCGCCGACACCGGAGAGAATTACCTGAAGCATGATCGCGATGATGATCGGGGAGACAAAGTAAGGGAAGAAGATCGTCGACTGCATGAAACGTCTGTAGAAATGGCCCCGGATCTCGTTGAGCATCAGCGCCAACAGCAGGCCGGCGAGTAGCGACGCTCCGAGGAACAGGACGTTCAGGAAGACGGTGTTGAGCACGATTCGCGGTGCGTCACCGCTCGCGAGGAAGTACTTGAAGTTGTCCAACCCGTTCCAGGCGCTGCCGAAGATACCCTGGCTGATGTTGAAGTCTTTGAAGGCAACGACGAGGCCCGCCATCGGCCCGTAGGCGAAGACGAGAAACCAAATGACGCCAGGCAGGGCCAGCAGCAGCAGAGGGATGGTCCCCCGGGATGTTGGTTTGCGCCGCTTGGGAACAGCGACGACCGCGCTTCGTTGCACAAGAACTCCTTGTTGGCGTCCCACGTGTTGTGGAACTAGTTTCATTAGGGGGCAACATAATCCACCCTCGAAGTGGAAGTCAAGCAAAGCTGTACCATCCGGAGCATGGGAAGCAGTGAGGGAGTTCCGGGCGGCCGGCGCGCCGGTACGCGGGGGCCCGCTCGGGTAGGTGCGGTGAATCTCCGGGATGTGGCGGCCCACGCAGGCGTGTCACCTGCTACGGCGTCTCGCGTGTTCGGCGGAAGCGCCAAGGTGCATGACGCGACGCGAGAAAAGGTTCTGGCGTCGGCACATCAACTGGGGTACGTGGTCAACGGTTTGGCTCGGGCTATGCAGGGACGCGGGCCCCGCACAGTCGCGTTCGTCGTCCGGTTCATGATCGGACCGACCTTCGCCTCCCTGGCCGCAGGTGCTGAACGGGTCGCCGGTGAGAATGGTCACCTGCTCTTCATGTCCACCACCCACGGCTCGCCGGAGCGTGAAGCCGAGCTCATCGCGACGTTGCGGGAACAACGCGTCGCAGCGGTGCTGCTCGTGGGATCCACGGAATCTGATCCGAGCTTTGACGCTCGGGTTGCGGCGTATGCGCGCGACCTTGCGGATGTGGATGCGCCGCTGATCCTCTGTGGTCGGCCCCCGGTCGCCGGTGAGAGTCTGGTGGCGGTGGATTATGACCAGCGCGCGGGTGTCGGGATGGCCGTCGACGAGTTGGTCCGTTTGGGTCATCGACGCATCGCGTATGTCGGTGAGCCGCGAGGGATGACTACGGCGGAACAGCGCATGGACGGATATCGCCAGGCGCTCGAACGTCATGGCATCGCTTTCGACCCCCAGCTCCTTCGGGAGGGGTTGAATTTCGAGGACGATGGGGAGCGGGCGGTGCAACGGCTTCTGGCAGACGATACTGGCGCTACCGCAATCGTGTGCATGACGGACAATATCGCTGTGGGGGCGTATCGGGCTGCCCGCAAGGCGGGGCTCCGAATCCCTGAGGACTTGTCTGTCGTCGGTTTTGACGACGCTCCTATCGTCGGCGACCTCACGCCGGGGCTCACCACTGTCCATCCCCCGTTTTACGAAGTCGGCGTCACCGCGGCGGAGATCGCGTTGGGTCTCGCCCCCGCAGAGAGCGTGCTGCTGCAGCCGCGGTTTGTCGAACGGGGGTCAACGGCTCCCCCACCGCCATCGTCGCGGTGATCTTGCGCTTTTCGATTTGTGTAACTAGTTTCAATTCATACGGCCGACGATCGGCCGTCGTAAGGTACACGATTCGATGAGGTTTCAATGACGAGCGCACCCGGCCTTTCGACCTACTCGGCATCAGCCGGGTCAACCGAGCGATTCGCCGGGACTCCCGTCGATTTCGTCCTGGCCATGAACCCGCCTGAGCTGGCGAACCACTTGTTCGGTCCGGACTTGGACGCGCTCCAGATCGACGGTGCCACGCAGATCAGCCCCCGCCCGGTGGCTGCTTTCGACGATGCCGCCGGCCGCAAGGCGTTGTCTCGAGCGCACGTGCTGATTACGGGCTGGGGTGCGCCGCCGCTGACCGATGAAGACCTCGACGCGGCTCCGCACCTGCGCTACGTCCTGCACGCAGGGGGTCAAGGCGCGACGCTTCTGCCGCCGTCGGCCAGGGACCGCGAGATCAAGGTTTCCAACGCCGGATGGGTCAACGCAATACCGGTCGCCGAGTTCACGCTTGCGATGATCATTCTCGCCAACAAGGGAACTTTCCAGGCGCGCCGACTCTACGCCGATCGCCGGGACTTCATCGACCGAGAGCTCGAGTTCCCGACAGCAGGCAACGTCGGCAAGACCATCGGGATCGTCGGGGCGTCCCGGATCGGCCGGATCGTCATCGAGCGCCTGGGGGACATCGAGGTCGACGTCGTCGTCTCCGACCCGTACCTGGCCGCCGACGAGGCAGCGCGCCTGGGTGTCAAGCTCGTCGATCTGGATGAGCTTATGGCGATCAGCGACGTCGTCACCCTGCATCCGCCCCTCAACCCGTCGACGACCGGGATGATCGGGGCTGAGCAGCTCGCCCTGATGAAGAACGGCGCGACCCTGATCAACACCTCCCGTGGTCTGATCGTGGATCAGGACGCTCTTCTCGCCGAATTGCGCACCGGGCGCCTGGAGGCGATCCTCGATGTGACCTATCCCGAGGTTCTTCCCCGGAACAACGAGCTGTACTCGATGCCGAATGTCTTCCTGACACCGCACATCGCCGGCTCGATGGGGTCGGAAATCCGGCGAATGGGGAACCATGTCGCGAGCGAGCTTGAGCGCATCGTTCAGGGTCAGCCGCTTGCTTTTCCTGAGGCCATCAGATGACTCTTCACGTGGTTGCAACGCTTCCCCTGGGCATACGTAGGGGAACGATCATCGCCATACCGGGCCTATCGGAATCGGCGGAGTCACTGCACGCGACAGCCGTCCACTGGTCCGACCGCGGCTACCGTGTGCTTGCCATCGATCCGAGAGGTCATGGACAGTCTCCGCGCTGGAGCGACGAGCAACTTCGACGCCACCCGGGCGACCGCATCGTTGAAGAGATAGTGGAAGCCGTCGAGGAGTGGTGCGATGAGTCGGACCAGCCGTTGGTCATCTTCGGCCATTCGGCGGGCGGGTCGGCAGCAGCGGCAGTAGCGGCGGCCACCCGGCAGCCCGCTGCTGGGGTAATTCTTGAGGACCCCTTTTGGAGGCTTCCTGTCACCCCCCATCAGGACCCATTGGTCGCAAAGGTCGCAGCTCAATGGCTCGCCAGGCAGAAGGGCCTGACAGATCAGCGGCGCCAGGACGAAGTTGCGGCACTCCATCCCCGGTGGCCGGTGGACGAGCTCGCAGGATGGTCGTCGTCCAAGGCGGAAATGGATCTTGCCCTGGTGGCCCACGGCGACGTGATACCGAGCCGGCCATGGCCCGTGTTGCTGGAAGACCTCTCGAAACGCGGAACACCGGTGTTGATCATCACGGGCACCGTCCGGGTCGGAAACACCACGAACCATCGCGCGATCGAGCGCTCCCTAGGCGCTGAAGTCGTGGTTCTCGACGGCGCCAGTCACTTCGTTCGACGCGACGATCGCGACCGCTTTCACGCCCAGATCGACGGGTTCCTGGCCCGCATCGGCGCCTGACAGAAAAAGGTGTGGCACTTCGCGCGCGTCAGACGTACGATCAATGAAACTAGTTCCATGTCTATGGCCTTGGAGCAACCCGCCGACACGGAGCCGTGCCGGATAGATGGAAACGAAGGAGTTACCAATGCTAGGCAATCTCACCGGTTGGCACGCGCTGATCATCCTCGCTGTCGTACTACTCATCTTCGGCGCTGCGAAGCTCCCCGCCCTGGCGCGAAGCGTGGGACAGTCGGTACGGATTCTGCAGAAGGAAGTGCACAAGGAAAAGCCCGACACCGGCGCTGCGCCCGTCACACCGGCCGCCACCGACAGCGCGTCCAGCCACGCCGGGAACGCCTGAGTCATCATGCGCCCCCATAGTGCGCGCGATCCTGAGCGACGTATGGGGCTGGGTGAGCACTTCTCCGAGTTGCGCCGCAGGCTCACGCGTGCCGCCCTCGCTGTCGTCGTGGCCGTCGTCGCCGGCTGGTTCGTCGCCGAACCGACGTTGGACGCGCTCAGAGGTCCGGTGACCACGGCCGCTCAGAGCCAGGACCGATCGGTTGTCATCAACTTCCCGTCGATTTCGGCGGCGTTCGACCTGCGAATCGAGATCGCGGTAATCGTCGGGATCGTCCTTTCCAGCCCGGTCTGGCTGTACCAGGTGTTCGCGTTTTTCATGCCAGCATTGGACCGGCGCGAGAAGCGGTTCACCTACGGCTTTGTCCTGAGCGCCCTCCCCCTCTTCCTCGCAGGCTGCGTGGCCGGCGTCTGGGTGATGCCTCACATCGTTGTGCTGATGACCGGGTTCGCTCCGGCCTCCACGTCGTCGTACCTGGACGCGGGTGCTTACTTCGACTTCGTCCTGAAGCTGACCTTGGTCACAGGCGTCGCCTTCGTGCTCCCGTTGTTCATCGTCCTGCTGAACTTCGCCGGAGTCGTGTCCGGGCACGCGATCGCCCACGCATGGCGGTGGGCGTTGATCGGTATCTGCCTGTTCACGGCGATCGCCACGCCGGCCGCAGACGTGCTGTCAATGCTCCTGCTCGCTGCACCGATGCTCGCCCTGTATGGAGCAGCCTGCGGGGTCACCCTCCTCAACGACCGTCGCCGCGACCGTCGCCTGGAAGCGACGATGAGCGAATCCATTTCTGTAGGGAGCTGAGCATTGTGCTTGGTCTGACGTTTGACAAGATTCTGGTGATCACCCTCATCGCAGCGATGGTGCTCGGCCCGCAGAGACTTCCTTCGGCAGCTGCCTCGCTGGGACGCGTCGTTCGTAACCTGCGGAAGCTCGCCGAGGACACGGCTGGCCGCCTCCGCGAAGAAGTCGGACCAGAGTTCGATGACATCGATTGGACGCGCTTGGATCCTCGCCAGTACGACCCGCGCCGCATCATCCGTGACGCCCTGACGATCGAGCCGCGTCAGACGCAGACAGACAGGGTTCGAGCCGACCGCGATGAGGACCGGCCGGAGGCGACTGCTTCCCCGGCGGAAACCGCTGGCACGACCACGAAGGCCGACGCGGCGTGAAGCGCGCTGATCCCGTCGGGCGAGGGAATACGCCGACTCCTGGCATCCGTTCCAACAGACTTCCA
Organism: Leifsonia sp. NPDC014704; assembly: GCF_043083605.1. Taxonomy (NCBI): domain Bacteria; kingdom Bacillati; phylum Actinomycetota; class Actinomycetes; order Micrococcales; family Microbacteriaceae; genus Leifsonia; species Leifsonia sp. NPDC014704. Next base: position 2,332,875 of record NZ_JBIBYW010000001.1, read on the forward strand.
CACACCTCGCCAACCTCATGGCGGCGGAAGGCCTGGAAGTCGAAATCAGTCGCGACGTCGATGCGCGGATGGCTTCCCTCCCGAGTGCGCTCGGGACGGCCTCTTCTCGGTAACACGCGGCCTCGACGTCATTCCGAGGCATGCCTGAGTGGAAACGCATCCTCGGCGGAGTGTGGGTTCGCCGATGCGTCGGCTAGCTCATGGGCTAGCGGTCCTTCGCGCGCGTCGCCCTGGGTTCTCGTTGCGCGACGATCCCTGCTGCTCATGGATTGAGTACCGGTTTCACTACTTCGACGCGGTCGCACCGTTTCGAACGCCGTCTGGCTCGCTGGTGCAGTTGCCGATTGTGGGCAAGATGTGGGCCAATCGCCTCATCAACGACGAAACGGCGGCTGATGATCAGCCGCCGTTTCCGTGTTTCAAGACCTGTAGCGAGGGCGGGACTCGAACCCGCGACACCACGATTATGAGCCGTGTGCTCGCATATGGGCTTTCCGGGCGTAAGAGGGTGGGGTGGAAACCGCGGAATTCCGCGCTTTTTGACTGAAGAGAGGGTGTTTGGATTGCCCTGTTTTTTTGGGAGTGTGTCCAAATTGTGTCCAAAAATTCAGATTACATCCGTTCCGTTATCTGTTGCGTGGACAGCCATAGGACGTCTTAGTTGTCGTCTAGATTTCGCTCCGCGGGTCGAATCTAGGCAGGGCACCGTCGATTAACCGGCCGCCGGGCGGTCCCAAGACAGGTCGTCCACAGCGGGCACACGCTTGCCCTTGACCGGTGCGTGAGGCGCTATCGCTGTCACCGCCGGTCGGACGGGGTCTGAACGTGAGAATCAACTCCTACGCTGTGGCCGTTCGCGGCACGAGCCTCTCCGTCAACTCCTTCAGACCGGCCACAGCGCCCTGATCAACGATTTCCGGTCCGAGGAGCTCGATAGGTTCGCTGACAACTTGGCTGGCCGGCCCGAACACGACGTCCAGGCGAGCAATCATGCCGCTCGGTGTGCGGGCAGGAAAGTTCGCCGTCGCCGAGCTACCCGCCCTGGCCAGCGCCACGGCGTACTCCAGAAGGGCCGCGGCGATATCGTCGCCTGTACAAAACGTGGCACCGGCACACACGATTTTGCGCATGACAGAAGTGTCGCCTGCGCAACGGCAGGCGACCAGGGATTGCACCCCCGCTGAATTCGGTCTAGGCCTTCGGCGGTGGTACCGGTAGAGCCGGGATCTGCCGTAAGTCGAGCAGTGGGCAGCTGAACGGATCTTGGTCTCCCAGCCCTACGCGGTTGATGTGTCGGGTGACGATGGCGTATGAGTGTAGGAGCCCGGTTTGTGTGTACGGCACGCCGTGGTCTTCGCAGAACGCACGGACGGTGGTGGCCGCGCGCCGTAAGTGTGGCCGCGGCATCGACGGGAACAAGTGATGTTCGATCTGATAATTCAGGCCGCCCATCATGAAGTCGAGCACGCGGTTGCCGCGAATGTTGCGGCTCATCAGCACCTGCCGGCGCAGGAAGTCGAGCTTCACATCGTGCGGCACCAGCGGCATGCCCTTGTGGTTGGGGGCGAACGACATCCCCATGTAGAAACCGAACAGTCCGAGCTGCACGGCCAGGAACACCGCAGCCTTATCCGGGGACAGCACGAGGAACACCAGGGCGAGGTAGCCGACGATGCGGATCACGAGAAACGCGATCTCCACCGGCCTGCGCTTCACGGGCTCCCGGGCGAGCACCCGCCGCACGCTCGACGCGTGTAACGAAACCCCTTCCAAGAGCAGAATCGGAAAGAAGAACCAGCCCTGGTGGCTGATCAGCCACCGTAGCGCCGCGGGGCGCTGCGCTACTTGCCGAGGGGTGAACGCAATGACCGGCAAGTCGATGTCCGGGTCGGCACCCTCCTGGTTCGGGTTGGCATGATGCCGAGTGTGCTTGTGCTGCCACCAGCCATAGCTCATCCCGACGAAGAGATCTCCGATGACCAGACTGACCCAGTCGTTCCACCGGCCTGAGCGGAAGATCTGCCGGTGCGCGGCGTCGTGCCCCAGAAAGGCGATCTGCGTGAACAGGAAAGCAAATGCGACCGCCGTGAGGATCTGCCACCAGCTGTCGCCGATCAACACGAAAGCGACCACCGCTGCAGCTGTGACCAACGGAACCAGGACGAGCTTGAACCAGTAGTACCCGTACCGGCGTCGCAGCAGACCCGAGTCCCGAATGACGGCGGCGAGCGCTGTGTACTCGCCACCCATTGGCGGCGGCGATTTCGGCTGGCTGGCAGAGACCTCAGACATGGCGACGCCCGATCCGTTGCTCATGGCGTCAAGGTCAGGGCCGCCGCGTAGCACCAGCGTACGCGCCGTTGAGTTCCGCGCTACCCGTGAATCCACGCCGACTTCGCAACAGGGTCGTATGGTCATCCCATGAGCAGCGAGGCGACAGCGACGGATGCCCGTCGACAGGTGATGGCGGTCGTCTACAATCCCGTCAATGTGCCAGCCGACGTGCTTCGCAGTGCGGTCGCCGCCGCAGAAGCCGAGCACGGTTGGGCATCGACGCTCTGGTACGAGACCGGACGAGAGGACTCGGGAACCGCGGCGGCCCAGGCCGCCATCGTCGCGTCACCGGACGTCATCCTCGCCGCAGGCGGAGATGGCACCGTCCGTGCAGTCGCCGAAGAGATCCAGCGGACACGTATTCCGCTGGCGCTGCTTCCCTCCGGCACCGGCAACCTTCTGGCCCGCAATCTGCACCTCACCCTGGACGACCTGCCTCGCGCCGTCGAGACTGCGTTCACCGGAACCGAGCGCTTGGTCGACATCGCCACTGCGTCCTACCGCACACCCGATGGTGCGCTCCAGCAGCGGGCATTCGTCGTGATGGCAGGCATCGGCCTCGACGCGCATATGGCCTCGAACACCAACAGCACGTTGAAGAAGCGAATCGGATGGGTCGCCTACGCGGACCCGATCGCCCGCTCCGTACTCAAAGGCAAACGCATCCACTTCCGGTACCGCATCGACGGCGCCCGCGCCCATACGCTCAACGCCCACACGGTGATCGTCGGCAACTGCGGCACCATCACCGCGAACGTCCTGCTCCTCCCCGACGCCGTCGTTGACGACGGGCTTCTCGACGTCGTCGTCTTCCAACCCCGAGGACCCGCCGGGTGGGCGGGAATCGGATCACGACTGGCCACGAACAGCCTCTTCGCCCGAAGCCGCCCCGGCCGCTGGCTCATGCGCAAGGCGCCCGATCTGAAAGCCCTCGACTACGTGCAGGCCGGCCGCTTCGACGCTCGCTTCGACGCTCCCCAAGAACTCGAACTCGACGGCGACCCCGTGGGCGTTGTCATAGCGATCACGCTCACGGTGCAGCATCGCGGTCTGGCCCTCCGCGTGCCCCGCTGAACGAAGATTCCCGCACCCGTCGCTCCCCCGCCCATACGCGGGTACCGTAACCACCATGCTGACAGTAATCGTGATCCTCTTGGTCGTCTGGGCGATCCTGGCTGTCGTCGGGTTCGCGATCAAAGGCCTGCTCTGGCTGGCGATCATCGGGCTCATCCTCTTCATCGGAACCCTGATCTTCGGCTTCGTGCGCCGCAACGCCCGCAAAAAGAAGTCCGCCTAAGCGCGCCGGCGACCGCGCGGCGCGTAAACTGCCAATCACAGCGTCCTGGACCCAGACCGCTCTACGGCAGAGATCCCTGCCGGTGCCGGTCAGGAGGACATCATCACAGCCACGCACGTTGCAACACCGTCGCCATGGGCTGCCCGTGTCTAAGGACGCCTTCGCCGCCGCGGCACTCGCCCTCACGGCAGCGGCAGAGAACGGGTCCAATATGTGCCTTTCGTTCCTGAACGCGCTACCCGTAACCCACGCCGCCATCTCAACACTCGGCGCGCCCTTCGGCAGTGAGACGATCTGCGCATCAGACAGCCAGGCAGCTCGTCTGGAGGAACTGCAGATCGATTTCGGTGCCGGACCCTGCTGGGACGCGCTGCGAACAAGAGCCCCCGTCGTGGACGCCGACTTGAGCGAGCCGACAGAGTCAGCATGGTCCCTGCTGCGCGAGGCGATCCGCGACACCGGGATCCTCTCTCTTTACTCCTTCCCGCTGGCGATCGGGGAACTGAATGTCGGCGCCCTCGACCTGTACGCCACCACACGCGCGGCCCTGAACCTGCCGCTGATCGCCCGCGCATCCGCACTGGCCGACCTCGCCGCAACCCCCGTGGCCCGGCAGGTGATCCGCCGATTACCGCACCTCGATACTGACGACACCAACCCCGCCACCTACTCCAGACGCGAGGTTCACCAGGCAACCGGCATGATCATCGCCCAGATGCGTGTGAACGCAGACGACGCGCAAGCCCTCCTCCGCGCGCACGCGTTCACCCTCGGCCGCCCCGTGCGCGAGGTGGCGGCGGATGTCGTGGCCCGGCGTATTAAGTTCACCCGAGACGACGTTGTTGACCGCGACTAGGGTGAGGACATGAGGGCCCAAAGCAAGGAGCGACAGCTCGCCGAAGCGTTCGTCACCCTCGCCGACACGATGGTCGACGAATACGACGTAGTGGACCTCCTCCAGACCGTCGTTGAACTCTGCTCCTCGCTCCTCGACGCCACCGACGCCGGCATCCTCCTACCCAACTCGGCGGGCGACCTCGAAGTCGCCGCATCCAGCAGCGAGCGCAGCCGCCTCATCGGACTGTTGCAGCTCGGAGAAGGTGAAGGACCCTGCGTCGACGCATTCCGAACAGGCGAACTTGTCACCGTCGACAACATCGCCGGCACCTACGCCCGCTGGCCCTCATTCGCGGTAGCCGCCTCCGAATCCGGGTACGCGTCAATGCACGCAATCCCCCTCCGGCTCCGCAAGGAAACCATCGGATCACTCAACCTGTTCAGGGACCGCACCGGCGGGTTCTCCGCCGATGACGCGGTCACCGCCCGGGCACTCGCGGACGGTGCGACGATCGGGATCCTGCACGAACGCTCCCTCCGCGAATCCGACATCGCACGCAGCCAGCTGCAACATGCTCTCGACAGCCGGGTCATCATCGAACAAGCCAAAGGCGTAATCGCACACACGCAAAACGTTGACATGGACACCGCCTTCCAGCTCATCCGTGCCCGCGCCCGCAACTCCCGCACCCGCCTCTCCGAGGTGGCTCGCGACATCGTCGAGCACCCGTTCGACACCGCAGCAGAACCGCCCCCATCGCGGCCCTGAGAGACCTCCCGAACTCACCCGCCGATCAGCAACGCAGATAAGAGAGCCCGAGCCCACGCAGCGACGCGTCGACCGGCGACGGCCCCACCGCCGGGCCACAGTGCTTTGCAACCCGGTCGAACGCCAGGAACGGCACACAGGTGGTCTCGGCCGTCAGAGCGGCCAGCCGGCCGATCAGCGTCCGCGGGTCGCCGGCGATCGCCCACCCATCCGCCGCATACCTGAACAGTAGTCCGGTCGGGGACGGTGTAACCATTCGTGCGGGGGAGCGCCTCGCGTGCGACAGTCCACCCGAGCGTCTTGAGCTGCGCGATAACCCAACGTATGAATCCGTGATCGTGAGTGCCGCCAGCGCGTCAGTTAGACCGCAATTCTGCCTAGCCGTAGGCGACTGCAGCTGCCTATCATCTGTCCCATGAACGACGAACCGGGGTTTGTTGCTGTCCTCCTAAGCGACCAGGATCCGCAAGCCGACCGGACCATCCCCTTACCCAAGCCTCACGCGTTCCCACCTATGCGGGTTCAGCTGCCCGGCGATCTCGGCGGCGCAGCCACGTACGACGTGTTTGAGCTGATCGACTCGAGCGAATGGCCCGAGCAAGCCGTCTACCGCTACACAGCAACAGTTCCGCGAACCACCCTGATCGGCGAGGAAGCATAGGCGCCTGCGCTCCCGCCGTACTGGCGCGATAAGGCGCGTGCCTGACCGGAGCGGCCGATGCTCCCCCAGTGGTACCGGATCTGCAATCATGGCGCTGTGAGCGGTCACAAGGAGACGGCAAGTGCGCCCGTTCCTGCCATGGCGTCGGACGTGAACCGCAATCAGGTCGCACTCGCCGCGGCGGTCATCCCAACCGTTCTCGGGTTCTTTATGTACAACGCGTTCGTGCCGCTGCGCTTCACTCTCGCGACCGTCGCCGTCACCTCCTTCGGTTTCTGGATCTCCTACTCGCTCATCTACCTGGTCCTCACGCATGTGACGTTCGCCCGCGCGCCCGCCGCCGACCTGCGGGCATGGCTGCGAGCGACGACGCCGAAACGCCGGGCACAGCGCATTGAAACCGCACTCAGCGGTGGCGGACCGAGCGCGAACGCTCACTGGTCAGTACTCGCCATGATCTCCGTCGCGTTGGTATGGCTGACCCCGGGGCTGCTCGACAGCGTCGTGGCAAACGTGCTCGCCTTCCTCGTCGTCGCGAGCGCCTGGACGGTGACGGTGTACGCCTACACCGTCCACTACGCACGGTTGGACGCCGCGTCCCCGAGCCTGCAGTTTCCGGGCGACGGCGCTCCCGTTTTCGCCGACTACTTTTACTTGTCGGCCCAGGTCGCGACCACCTTCTCCTCATCCGATGTGTCCATACTCACGACCCTTGGCCGCCGGGTAGTCACAGGACAGACGATTATCGCGTTCGTGTTCAGCACGTTCATAATTGCGATGCTGCTGGCCGTGATCTTCCTCAACAACTGACACGCGCTGCAGGCGACCAACGGTGGTCCGGCAAACAGCTGAACTCGACCCCCAGACAGTATGGGTTCGCTTGCGCATCCGCTCTATGGCAGAGTCTCGCGCATACGTCGGCCGGTTCGTCGGGGCCAACTGTTTGAGCTCATCGCCGCTGACCAGTGGCCCGGGTGCGTCCTCTACCGCTAGAAGGCTGCAACTCGAAGAACCGCACAGATCCACGAGTACCGACCCATCGGAAGGCGCAGTGCGCGCCTACATGACCTCGCGGCAAGCCAGGCGTTGAAGGTTCAGCCATCCCGCCCCGCTCGCGCACGCCCGCGAAGAGCCGTCCGATAAGCCCGGCGGCATAGCACCACACGCGGCGCAGATCTCGGAAGGCGCTCACACGATGGTCACCCGCGGGCCCAACCGACTCGTGAGCTCCTTCAATCGAGAGACAGCGACCCGATCAACAATTTCTGTCCCGCAAAGCTCAACAGGTTCGCTGACGATCTGACTGGTCGTTCCAAACACCACGTCTAGGCGCGCGAGAATGCCGGTTGTCGTGCGGGCCGGAAAACTTGCCGTTGCCGCGCTCCCCACCCGGGCCAGAGCGACAGCGTAATCCAGCAGCGCTGCCGCGATATCGTCGCCTGTATAGAAAGAGGCACCGGCATAAACGATTCTGCGCATGACAGGAGTGTCATCTGCAGATCGGTAACCGAAAAGGGATTGCACTCGCCAGGATTCGGGCTAGGCGGTTGGCGCTGACACATCCGGCGCTGTGGTCTGCCTCTGCTCGGTCAGGGGGCAACTGAATGAATCCCTGTCGCCATGCCCGCCGCTATTGATCTGGTCTCACACGCGCGTTGAACCGAAAAAGCCCCGTATGCGCGCACTGAACGTCCGCCGCTTCGCGACACGCCCGGATCGTCAAGGCCGCCCGCCGAAGATGAGGTGTGGCATTGAAGATAACAACTAACACTCAATCGGGCAGTTCAGCTCGCCCATGGCCAATACCAGCAGCCGGACGGCGAGCTCTCTGGCGTATCAATACTCGCCGACGCAGAGATCAAAGTTCACACCGTCCGGCACAACCCGGCCCAGCCACCAGCGCGAAGAATCGCCTCGGTGGTTGGCCAATTTCCTCGGCATCAGTAATCTGAATAGTCATCATCGAGCGGGCTTACGCTCGCACCGGCAGCGAGAAAAAGGGACGGCACTTGGGCTTCCTCATCTACGACAGCATCGCCATCGAATTTGACGACAAGGTGCTGGCTCACCTCCAAGTCGTCATCGCGTCCAAGCTTCGCCGAAGGGAATCCTTCCTCATGTCCTGGCGAGACAGCACCGACACGGGCCACGGGCGCAGCGCGATCTGGCTGGAACCCTCAATCCCGTTGTTCTTCAGATTCGACAACGCACGAGGTCCAGCCCTCGACCGGGAATGGGTCGAACGGCTTGTCCAAAATGCCTCCACTGCTGGAGGTCTCCACGTCACAGACCCGGACGGGAACGAACTGACGGCGCGAGCAAACCCACCGATCGTCAAGTAGACACCCTTCGCACGCAGTCTTTTTTCCGTCACGCGCCCATAACAGTCACACGAACTAGCCACACCGCATGCCCGCCATGCAGGATGCGACGCATCAAAACAGCAGCCACCCCAGCTGCACTCCGCGTGGAACACCGGAACAAGCGCACGCCGCGAACCGACACCCGCCACCGCCAACTCCGGCTCGTCTCCGGGTCGTCTCAGCCCTGCGATGACCGCTCTTCATCACCAGCGTCCCGACGACGGCGCACGAACTCAGATACCGCTCCCACCGGAATCCGAACGTCGCCGCGATAGAACACCGTGCGCAGTTCGCCGCTCGCGATTGCCTCATGAACTTCCAACTCCGAGACCTGCGACCGCGCCGCAACCGCCGCCGGCAGCAGAAAGCTCGAGTCATCCACGACCGAAAAATAGCACCACAGCGCTGACCGCGCACCTCACAACATTCGGAGCCCGACACTGGGCGCTGATCACGCTGCTTCCCCCTTCCAGCCCCGCCGCAGGTCACAACGACGCCACACGACTCGTCGTCCCGAAGCGAACACCCGAACGAGCCGCGAGCGGCGCCGTGTTTGCCAAATTGTGCGTCTGCCTGGCCGCTGATCGTAGTTCACTCCCGCGGGCTGCGTGCCGGGCTTTCGCGGCATATCCTCACTCGCTTCGCTCCCTCCGGTATTCCACGGACCCGGCACTCCGCACCGCTCCCGCTCACCCTCGATCCCCTTGCCAGACAGGCGAACAAGAACTCTAATGAGACGGCTGGTCCGGGACTGGCTGGCAGACTGACGTTCGGCTCGACGTCGCGTGACTCTGAACAAGAATGGCCCCACCGGTGCCTTTGAACTGATTCGTCCGCGCGTTGAGCCGAAGTCGGCCTGTCGGTTCCGATGGCTTTATAGAAGGCCGTCCGCGACCGTTCTGTATGGTCGCGTGACTCACTAGAGTTCCGCCTCGTGACACCTCTCCAGACCGATGCCCAGCACCATCAGTTGAGACAGAAGGAGGACAAGGTGACACCCGTGGCAGCCGACTACGAGCACGTCATTGGCGTGGATACCCACGCGAGAACCCACACATTCGCCGTCGTGGCAACTGACACCGGACGCGCGCTCGACTCCGCGACCTTCCCAACCACCGCGGCAGGAATCAGCCGCGCAATGGCATGGATGCGCCGACGAGCGCCCGGCCGGATCTTGGCCGCGATCGAGGGCACCGGCTCTTATGGCGCAAACCTCACTCGCGCGCTCATTGCGGCGGGGATCGATGTGTGCGATGTCCGCCCGCCAAAGCGCGCGACACGCGCCGGCCGAGGCAAGTCCGACGAGATCGACGCGTTTGCAGCTGCCCGAACGGCGCTAGCGACCGATATCGAACGGCTGGTCACCCCGCGCTCAGACGGGCTCCGCTCGGCAGTGCGGGTGTTGTTGACTGCACGCCAAGCGATGGACAGCCGCCGCACCGGCGAACGGAACGCCTTGATCGCCCTACTTCGCAGCTTTGACCTCGGCGTCGACGCTCGCAAAGGGATCAGTAACGCCTTGATCCGCGAGATCGCCAGCTGGCGGCGCCGCTTGAGCGATGATGTCGCGACCGACACAATTCGGCAGGAAGCGCGCCGCCTCGCCCTTTCGATCCAGGCGCTGACCATCCAGCTTGAGGAGAACCAAGCTGCCCTCTCCGGGCATGTCCATGAACTCGCCCCCGGGCTTCAAGAGATCCTTGGAGTCGGCGCCGTCACCGGCGCGATACTGATCGCGGCCTACTCCCACAAGGGGCGCATTCGCAATGAGGCCGCATTCGCCAGTCTGGCTGGCGCCGCACCCTTGCAAGCCTCCAGCGGGAACACCGTCCGACATCGCCTGAACCGGCACGGCGACCGCCAGCTCAACCGCGCGTTGGATGTCATCGCGCGTGTCCGCTTGAGCTGTGATCCAGCAACCCGCGACTATCACGCCAGACGTCTGGCGGAGGGAAAGAGCAAACGCGAGATCCGCCGCAGCCTGAAACGCTATATCGCCCGCCAGCTGTTCCGTCACCTCAACATGGTGATGGCCTAATCGAGAGGCAACGGATGGTGAGACGGAAAAGTAGCCACAGGGGCAAGGCAGTGCCTATTGTTGCCGCAGGGCCGGCCCAGGCCGGGGCACGCTCGGGTCGAGGCTCCCCTGGGACGGCTCATTGCTATATCCGCGGAAGATAACCGCGGGAAGCGTAGACGGGACACCCGTTCTCCCAACCGGCGAGTTGAAAGTCCTCCAACCAGTCATCGTCGACGTAGAGCGCCAGCGTCTGCGGCAGTGACGGCTCGGTCCGGCGCAGTTCGACCGACGTGTCGCCCTCTGGGCGGCGGAGTATCCCGTTATCCCACTCGCGAAACCAAGCCTCGCTCACAGCCCCAAAACTACCGCCGAACCCGTCGCACTGGAACGGCTCCTTCTCCCCGGCCGCGTGCGCTGGCGTCCGCGAGAGTCAACGCCGAGGCGGTACGCGCCCATTCGCCGTGAACGGGGCGCCGGTTACCAACCGCTGTCGGATGAGGTGTTGGATCAGCTGCTCCGTCGTCATATCGAGCGTGGCGGCCAATCGCAAAATCTCCACACGCTCCCCGGGCGTGAAGCGCAACTCCAACAGGAGTCCCTTCGCATCAGCACGAGCCAAGAATATGTCGGCGGAAGTTCCGTCCATGCGCACACCATGCTCCGCCGCAGCCACCAGAGACCAGCCCCATTTGCGTGAAGAAGCTCTCACCGAGACTCGGTCCTTCGCTGACGCACTAAGAACGGATGGCGACTCGGGGGCACGAAAGGAGCCGCGCAGAGGACGGCGCAATCCTTGATGCTTGGAACGCCTCCGGCGTGCCGTCTCCTTGGTTTTCTTTCCGATCCGGCAGCCGATCATAGCGAGCTCCTCCAGCTCCGTTCCCTGCCGTCGCTCTTTGCAGACTCCACTCGCTGCGCTCCCTGCGCTTAGCAACCACTCCCTCCGGGCACAGCGCTGCCTCCGCCCGCTCTCGATCTCTGTGCCGGAACGGCAAGAACAACGACCAGGTCAGCAGTCACAACGCCACGACCCAGTCCGCTCGCCCGGCAAACCAAGTTGACAAAGACCCATAGAAGGGTCAGTTGAAGGAGAAAAGGACCATGAGCGACACCACCACCGATGCGGGCACCATCGAACACCTCGACCCGCACAGCCTCACCATCGAAACCAACGTCCGACCCACCGCACCCATCACCCCCGCCTTCGTGCAATCCATCAAAGAGAACGGAGTCCTCACCCCGATCCTCGGCCACCGCAACAACGACGACACCGTCACCGTCCGGGCCGGGCAACGCCGAGTCTTCGCCGCCCGCGAAGCCGGACTCATGTCGATTCCCGTCTACATTGTTCATGCGGACGAGGAGACCACGGAGCGGATCGTGCAGCAGATGGTCGAGAACGACCAGCGCGAAGCCCTCACCGACCGCGACCGTGCCACCGCGTTCCAACAACTCGCGTTCGAAGGACTCTCCGTCACCGCGATCGCGCGGCGCACCGGCACCAAGCAGAAGGAGGTCAAGACCGCCCTCGCCGTCACCGAGAACCCGGTCGCGGCGTCCGCGATCCATGAGCACCAACTCACCCTGGACCAGGCGGCGGTACTGATCGAGTTCGACAGCGACGACGGCATCCGCGCCGACCTCATCCAGGTCGCCACCACCGACCCGTCCCAGTTCGCGCACGCAGCCCAACGGGCACGCGACGACAAAGCCCGCGCACAGGTGAAAGCCGACACCGAAGCCGACCTGGCCGGGCGCGGGTACACGATTCTCGCGAACGACCCCGGTTACTACGACAGCGAATACACCCGCATCAGCGAGCTGCTCACCGCCGACGACCAACGCGTCACCGTCGAACATATCGAGAACATCGATGGGCGCGCCGCCCGTGTTCGCGTCTACGCCGACGGGGACGCCAACATCACCTACTTCGTCAAGGACGCCAAGGCGGCCGGGTTCCACACCTACGGCGGCAGCCAGGCGAAGAGCGGGCCGATGACCGATGAGCAGAAGGCGGAACGCCGCACCCTGATCGCCAACAACAAGGCATGGGCGTCGGCCGAGGTCGTCCGCCGGCAATGGCTCACCACCCTGCTTTCCCGCAAGGCGCTGCCCGAGGACGCGGCCGTGGTGATCGCGCGAGGGCTCACCGTCCACCGGAATGCGATCAGTTCCGCCACCCAGGGCGGCAACGACCTCGCCCACGACCTGCTCGGGATCAAAGGCGCAGGGTACTTCGAGCCCGACAAGCTCGCCGCGCTCATCGAACAGACCCCCGCCAAGGCGCAGCACGTCGCCCTCGCCATCGTGCTCGGAGCCTGCGAATCCGTCACCAGCAAGCAGACCTGGCGCACACCCTCCCCCACCGAGGCCGACTACTTCACCCAACTCGCCGCCTGGGGGTACACCCTCAGCGACGTCGAGCGCATCGTCACGGGCGACAAGAAGTCCGACGCTGCGGACAACACCGAGCACGACCGGGAAGACGACGAGTAACCGACTCGGATGCAGGCCCCGTCCTCGCGACCGGGGCCCGCATCCCTGCCCGCCGACCTCAACCCATTCCCCGCAGCGACACGTCGAACGGCGGCGACGCGACGGCCAGCCGACCGTGCCGCGCAACCCGGTCGAACGCCACAAACGGCACACAGGCGGTCTCCGCCGTCAACGCGGCCAGCCGGCCGATCAGCGTCCGCGGGTCCGCGGCGATCGCCCACCCATCTGCCGCGTACCGGGCCACCGTTTCCACGCACTCCCTCTTCTCCGCCGCGTCCGGGAACACGGACCCGACCACGCCGATCAAACCGGCTTGCAGTTCCGGACCCACGTTGCTGGCGTCGATAACGAATACCCGCATCTCAATCACTCCCCTGTCGATCGTTTTTGTTTGCCTTCCGGCGGAGAGATCGAGAGCGAGTGGGAGGGAAGGGAGTGCCGGGACCGTGGAATACCGGAGGGAGCGCAGCGAGTGAGGATATGCCGCGAAAGCCCGGCACGGACGCACCGGGAACGAGCTACGATCGGCCGGCGGAAAGACAAACTAAGCGGGCCGGGACTGCGCCGCCGGAGGCGGCTCCGCTCGACGGCATGCAGCAATCTCGGCCCACGGCGCCCATAGGGTCACCTGGTCAAGACGTGGCCATGTCCGTTGTGGTCCTGGTGCGCAGGGGCAGTGCTTTCAAACGGCGGTGTGGGCTGTCCGACCGTTCATCGTAGGTCGCTGACGCACCTTGCCGTTCCAACCGCGCTCTGACGCGCCCTCCAGGCTTATTTCGTTAGAGCGCGGTTGGCACTTTCGGTGCTCCCGCTCCCACCGACTCCCTCTATCGAACAGCCCACACCAATCAGGTTGACCACGAGGGAGCACTAACTATGAAGGACACAACGAATGGGCGCACCCAGGAACAGCGGAAGGCGCAAGCTGAGGCATTGCACGCCTCGATCGTCGACCAGGTTCAGCAGCTCGCGGACAGTGGACAGTGGCGCCGCTTCCTCGACTTCGCCCGCTCCTTTCACACCTACAGCCTGAACAACCTGCTCCTAATCCTCGCCCAACACCCGGACGCGACACTGGTCGCGGGGTTCCGGCAATGGCAGGACAAAGGGCGCCACGTGCGCAAAGGCGAGCGTTCGATCAAGATCTTCGGCTACAGCACGAAGACGATCACCCGCCGAGAGGTCGGGAGCGACACCGACCCGGAAGAGCGCATCGCGCACTACTTCCCCGTGCTGTCGGTGTTCGACATCTCACAAACCGACCCGGTCGACGGCACGACAGTTCCAGAGAACCCGATCCACCGACTCACCGGGAACCACGACCACGGTGTCATCAGCCCCATAACTGCGCACCTCAACGCCACGGGATGGACCGTCAAACGCGCCTCACTCACCCACGCCAACGGTTACACCAACCCCGAGCAGCACACCGTTGCCCTCCACCTCGATCTCACTCCCGAGCAGGCAGCGAAGACCCTCATCCACGAGTCAGCCCACATCGAACTCGGTCACCTAGACGATCTCGACGAGTACCGCCACCACCGAGGCCGCATGGAAGTCGAAGCCGAATCCGTCGCCTACATCGTCGCTGGCCTCGCCGGGTTCGACACCAGCGCCTACAGCGTCGGCTACATCGCCGGATGGGCCAACCAAGACGTGGAGCTTATTCGCGATACCGCTTCCCGCGTACTCAAAGCTGCACGCGCAATCGCAGACCACATCCCCGCGTGAGGCTCCGCGTCCCGGGCCGCCGCGCGCTCAGGCGAAGCAGAATCTGCCGATAAGCAGGTCAGACCTCGATGGCCGCCTTGGGCGCGCCCGTTGCACGGCGACCGCCACTTAGAACGCCTCACAACGTAGGGAAGCCGCGATGGAATCTAAAACTTTCGGTCCGCTTGCGGGGACCTCACCTGTGCAGGGTCAAGACACCCTACCCGACCGCAACTCTCACACGCTCACGCCACGAATACTGCCCTATGCACAACGCTCAGATGAACGCAACTGTCCCCTTGCTGTCCCGACTTCACTAAGCCGTGGCGGATAGGGCCCCGTGCATTTGATCGTGTGGGTCTTACGTACATCGAAACAGTCAATTCGCGCCTCAACGGGCAGTCGCGTCGATTCGCGCACGGTGAGCGACCGGCTTGCGGGCATCCTGCTGGCCGCGGCGGACCTTCCGTTGGCCGCTGGCTTCAGACGTGTGCGTCGGGACTAGTTGGGTTCAGAGCGTGGGTGCCGGCCCTGTTCGAGCATGGGGACCCCGCGACTTAAGCAGGGGAGAGTCCGAGTCCACGCTCCAACCTCCAGGCTTTATGAACGCGCCTCTCGAACACATGGGGAACAGATGCCTAGACCCGACGCCCGTCGGGCCATGAAATGCAAGGGGTGCAGCGGGCCCTCTGCCCGGCGTTGCCTCGGGTAATGAAGATAGATGTGTGGGTGGTCGCCCTGCCGGGCTCTTTCGTGCCCGAGTTGATCGGCGTCTATCTAGATGAGAAGACCGCGCAGGACACCGTTGAATTCGGCGGCGGTATAGCGGTTTCTATACCCACAAAACTCTCTACCCGGTCCAGCGAAGGGGGTGAACCTGAGTTCTAGGGTGATCGCCACCCTCCAGTAGGGGATCGTGATTTGGATTGAACCCACCTGCCACCGGCGCCGGAGACAAGCCGGTCTGGGCTGTTTGACCCCGTGAGTAGGATGCCGTCGTGAAACCACCGAACGGGCCGCGTGATTAACCTGTCACCGATTCCTGCATCGGACCCGCATCATGGACTCCAGCGTCCAGGCATCCACTTCTTCGATCGTCCCTAGCCGGTATCCTCATCCCGTCGCTGTTCTATCGAGGGCCGGGGGCGTTAGTGGGCTACTTCATTCTGGTGATCGCGCAAACGGTCGTCCTGCCGATCATTTCCGCCACCATCGAACTTCTCGTTGTTGGCGGGGATCCAGTACTGGCGTTGGGGAAATGGTGGGTGTTCTGGGGGGTGGGGACCCGGCTGTTCGTGGCGGGCATCGTGCAAGTTTCGGGCAACGGACCAACGGCTGCGATCCTCGGCGCCCCGACACCGAGCGTGCAAGAAAAGCAACTGGCTCGCGAGCTGGGGACTGCGAACATCGGAATGGGCGCCGCCGGACTCTTAGCGCTTGTGCCGGGCTGGTCGCTCCCGGCCGGGGCAGCCGGTGGCATCTTCTTACTCATCGCCGGCGCGATGCACGTCGCGAAAAAGAATAAAGGCGCGCAGGAGAACCTGGCCACGTGGACAGACCTACTCGTCGGAGCAGTAATCATCCTGTTCGGCGCATACATACTCGTCCGAGCCGTCGCAGGCTAAGTCGGCCGCAACAACGCTATCAAGGCGATGTCTAACCCACGTTAAATAAACGCGGCCCTTTCCCGGCAAGAGCGGCTTGTTCCCGGCTCTCCTGGCAGCAGCGCATGATGGCACTCGTTTGATACAGAAGCGGTTGTCGACCGGTGTCGGCACCAAGATAGGTCCTGTCGCAGGGTGTGGCCACCGGCTCGCGGACGACAAGGTTCGAAGTATGCCCGCAAGCCGATCCCCGAGTAGCGCGCGTTGAGCGCAGCTGAGCGGGAGCGCTCACTACCGTCTGGGTCGTTTCGCGTACCTCCACACCAGCGCCGCAATGATGATCGCGACACCCGCACCGACGACGAGCAGCACCACGTCCGGCAGGGGACCGATGCTGCCCATCGTGTCATCGCACGTATGCCCACTCGGCGGGGGGCTGCCGCACGAAGCGAGGATCAGCTGGTACAGCGAGGCCAGCACGGCACTACCGTGCTCCCCGGCGCGTTGAGCTGCGATCGAGGGTCCACCCGGCCACGCCGGCAATCACCAGCAGACCGGCGACTGCCGCTCCAACGCCAGCGGCCCGCGCTGCCGTGAGCGGGTACATCCCGCTGAACGAAAACGTCTCACTGGACAGCGGTGCGTTTGCGGTCCAGCCGAACTCGACCGGGGAGAGCAGCGCGATTGCTGCTCCCATCAGGATCAGAACAACGGCTGCCACAAGAAGAACCAACAACACGATCCGCGTTCGCATGTGCTCACGCTACCCAGAGGTCGGCACCGAACGCAGAGGGATCCGCCTGCGGGCCTGGGTGGGGTGGCTTAAGAAGTGAGCAGTCGCCAGGGGTGCAGCTCGCTGCCGATGGGTGCAAGCTCGACGACGTTGTGGTGAGAGAAAGCGACTAAGCGCGCCACGATCTCGTCGCGGCGACCGTTCATCCAGTCGGGCGTTGCGGCATCCCAATCCTCAGGCGCGGGCACGTAGAGGTCCCCTGGCTCCACGCCCCAGCCGGCATCAAAGACGTAGCCGCGGTCGCCCTCCCAGTACTCGACCAGTTCCTTCCACTCCGCTTCAATCCGGAAGTTGCCGTCGTCGAAAATGCTCACGCGGAAAGACTATGGCCAGGAATCAAGCGGCCCCGGGCTCGGCTCCGCGAGTGGTCACGACTCCATTGCGCCCGCTGACCGATGCTCATACGGTCGATGGAACCAACGAATCAGCGGCAGCACAGGGAGCCACCTCGGACTGGAAAGACGCGTTGCCAAACCACCATTTCACCGTCTTCCGCCGGCCGTAGTTGCCTACCCAGGTTCGCCGCACTCGAAGTACTAGTAGAACGGGTGTCACACAGGAGGGGTGCTCCGGCCTCTCTGCCACGACTCTGAACTCTCGGGGCGAGCTAAAGCGGTCCTTGTCGGGTGATGCCGACGATGGGTTGTCCGTCTTCGTCGACCACGACCAGACCCGAAGAGCTTGCAGCATGTCTACTGAGCTCTGAGACCCACTCCCTATTCAGGGCCGGCGCCCGGGAACCATCAAACCGGAACAGCAGATGCTGGGCGTGATCGAGCCAGACCGCGGTTCGACCGTCACCGTTATCGTGAGACTCACGCCAACTCATCGCAAAGCTCTCCCGCCTGCGGAGCTTGGACATGATAACTATTTCCAAATGTGCGAGTACCCGATCCTCGAACTCGATGCGCAGGCGCCCGTAGAGCAGATATCCCACTGAACCTCCCGGACTGCACCATAGCTGATACCCAACAGGGCTAGCTCATCCTTGCGAGACGCGTACCCTCCTGGCAAATCCTGCTTGGAGGCCGGTCTTGGTACGCATCGTGATCCATATGAACGGGCGGTTGTACGCGCCCGTTCACGCCTGGTCGACGACTCGAGCCGAGATTGTCCGAGCCGCCCGATCCCGGTGGCGCGTTCGTACCTATGGTGAATGGGCGTGGCGTGACGGAGATTTTCATTTCCCAAGCCAGCAGGATCCGCGCGGAGCTTCTGGACGAGAAGCCTGCGTCACAACTCAGCGACGAGTTCCCGAACTTCGACGTCGACGACTTCTAATTGTCAGACGGCCCCCGGGCCACAGCGACTCTCCGGCGAACAGTCGAGCACCGACGGCCGACGATCAGCTCAGGTGAGCTGCAAGGCTCGGTTCGATGGCGACATGGTGATAGACGGCCTGCTCGGGCCATTCGCCACCGTCGACGAGTTCGTAGACGTCCCACGCAGCCGCGCCGGCAAACGTGGTGGCGACGCGTACCCGAACCGGAGGCGTCCCACTACCAGGAGGCGGCAGCTGGAGCGCACGGTCGCGGCCCCGATCTTCATGCAGCAACACAACGACGAATGTCGGAGAATCCGTCATGGGCTGAGAGTACGACCGACATGTTCGCCGCGACAAGCGCCGTGTTCAAGCCCCGACATCCAGGCCCGCGCGTCCACGCACCTCATCCGTTGAAACCTGCACCTGATGAATCCACGCCACCGTCAGCAACCCGGCCAACCACGCGCCGGTTCCTGCAGGCGGCCGCGGATCAGCATCGTCGCTGATCAGCAAACCTGCTGGCATGACAGCGTTTGCAGGACGTCCAGCGAGCGGGAGTTTTTGCATCTAATGCAACTCCCGACAGCTTCCGGCTGATAATCCGCCTTATGACAGTCTGGGTGTGTCCTGGGCATATACTGGGTCATCCTTGGCGAGCACGACATCCAACCCTGCGGCCTTTCCCCTGAGCGCCATGCCAGTGTCGAACGTAACCGTTTTCACCGGGAGGTATGGCCGAAGCGCGCGGCTTCGGTCCAGGATCTCGCCGTCGGGATCGCCCAGCTGCACATGCTCGATCGAATCGTTCAAGATCTCGAATCTGCCCTCGCGGGCAGGGACCCGATCCGCCTGCACGAAGGTGGTCGATTCCTCTCCTGTGCCAAACATCGCCCACAGTGTCCTGATCGCGGCCTGAGCTCGTGAGCGCATCAGCTTGCCTTGATCGGTGCTGTTCCTGCTCTGCTTGTGCCGGTCGAGTTCGTCGAGCACCACGCGAGGGATAACGAGATAGACGTAACGGTGCGGGCGGACGTCGGCCAGGGCGTGCCAGTCGATCGACTTCAGGTGCTCGGCGTGGGCCTCGAGAACGCCCGTGTCGAGAACCAGTGCGATCGGCTCCTGGCCTTTTCCATGCCAGCGCTGCAGTTCTTCTTTTACATCCTTAGCTGCGTTCTCAAGCGCGTACTTTTGCGCTTCCATCTCCCGGCTGACGGTTTCGGACAAGTTGTTTCCGAGGGCAGCGGGATTGGAGGTACGAAGCGCCCAGTATCCCCGGGTTTGAATGAGCGCATCCATGTCGTGCTGGCTGATTTGGCCCGCGAACATCCGAACGTGCCGATTCGCCCACTCCAAGTAGCTGTTGAAGCGGTCGATCCCTGAGGCGTTGAACACCGGCACAAGCTCATTCGCGGCGACCTGGAGATTGAACGCGATCCGGTCCGGGTTCTCACCCGTGATCTCGATCACCGGATCGACCGATCAGCGTTGTCATGCTCGTGTGCCGGCGCAAGCGCACGCCTGACGGTGGCCGAGCCAACCCGGAGCGTCTTGGCGATCGTCTCCCACGTTGCCGGTGGTGTCTGCGCCCGCATCTGTCGTGCAACCTCTATGCGTTCCGGCGTCATGACGGTTGGACGGCCACCGACGCGCCCCTGTGCGCGTGCGTACTCCAGCCCGAGCCGGGTGTTCTCCCGAATGGTATCGACGCGCAATTGTGCGAACACGGCGACGATGCCGAATAGGGCGCGTCCCACCGGGCTTGTGGTGTCGATCACGGGCTCGGTCAGGCTCTTGATATCGACGCCCCTGTCTTCGAGTTCGTGCAGCGTTTCGATCAGGATCCGCTCCGTACCACCGAGCCGATCCAACCGACGCACCAGGAGCACGTCATCCCGCCGGAGGTAGTCCATGCAGGCAACCCACTGCGGGCGGTCCTTGACCCGGCTGGAGTCGCCGTGATCAATGAACACTCGTTCGGCGCCTGCGGCTTTCAGCTCGGCCTCTTGTGCCTGCGGGTTCTGTTCCCGCTTAGAAACTCGTGCGTATCGGACGACGGTCATCGTCCCCTCATGCCTCGACTTTAACAGAGGCTGATCAAAAATACCCCCGCTCGACTTTTGAGCAGAAGACGGTTTTGGCAACGGTTTTGAGCAAGATGCGTCCCCTGTAATCCGTGGAGTCAATTCCCTACCGGCCAGGCTGCTCATAAACGATCGTTTTCGGCGGGCGCGCCACTATCGGTTGCGAGGCCTTCCGGCGGATGGGCAGTGTGAGAGATTCCATCCTGGAAGACCTCGACATCTATCCGCGAACCAGCCGCAGACCCTCGACTAAACCCTCAACTGCGAAGAGCCCTGAAAGCTCAGCCGAGGAACTGATCGGAATTAGGACGCTGTGACCGGCGTATTGGTCGCGGGGCACCTCACACCCGGCGTAGCATCCCGAGGAAGTGAACGGTGAGCAGTACTCGCTGTCGTGACGCTCGGCGTAGTCATTCATGTTGGCAGTTGGCTTGCCGCAGTTCGGACATGGCCAATGCGGGCCGGAACAGGTCCTGCTGTTGTGGTCGCCAAATCCGCATTTGCTGCATGCCATGAGCCCGATCCATTCCTCACGCCCGATCGACCTTGCCACCAGCACGCGTGCCTGACCCCTGACGTCCCTCATGGCACCCAATAAAGCCCGGTCACAGTGGGCCACGCAATTACGACGGCTAGAGCCAGAAATGGTCCTCCGCGAGACAGCAAACGCCCCCGCCGAACGACATGTCAAGGGGCTCGCCCTTGAGTTGACGTGTAGCGATCGAGCCGGGATAGTGCCCGGGTCCCGCTGCGCGGAACCCTCTCCCCCACTCTCAGGGCATGGGGTTTTTCGGATCAAAAGAGCCACAGTCGACACCCGACCAGCGCCGTCGATGCCTGGGATGCCGCACTCGCGGATCGCAGCAAGGAGATGCTGAGCCGGCTGCGGGCCGAGGTTGAGCAGATTCAAGCCGAGGCTGACGCCTCGGACGACGAGGCGGACGAGCACACGAAATAGAACATATGTTCTAAAATCGATAACCTGGCGGTCCGCACGGAGGATCGGCAGTGGGTACATCGAAGCGATACGCGTCGGCGGTCGATCGCAGGATGGATACGCGCATCCTCGAGCGGATCGCCGCGGAGGCCGGCCCCCTGCAGTCGCTCTCGAGCGCCGAGCTGCGCTTAGACGTAGAACCGGTGACTATCGACCCGCGGCCGAAGCCTGCGAAGGCGTGGGTGCGCTTCGGCGCGACGCCGGCGCAGAGGTCTGCCGGTGGACAGCGGATGCCTGCGCGATCAGGTTCCGCGTGGGCGAGACGGAGATGAAGGCATGGGTGTGGGCCTCGGCGGTCACGCCGGCCTCTCCTGGAAGGCGCTGAACGTCCCTGTGGACGGTTTCTGCGGCGCCGCCGGCATCCTGGTTGCCTGGCGTCATGGATGACGACGAATGGCCAGGCTTCTCCCCTACCTGTGAGCGCTGCCTGGTGCAGCTGCAACCGTCGTGGAACCCGCCGACTCCCCCGGTCTGGCGGTGCCCGAATTGCGGCCTGGTGCGCGTGTTCTAGCCGATCTGGCGCACGAAGAGGATGACTTCATCTGCCGGGATCCTCGACCGCAACTGCTCGATCGCAACGCCGGAGGACGGCGCCTCGAGCTCCACGCGCGTGGACTCGTCGACATCGCGGGGGCGGTGTGCGAGTTCCCGAGCATGTGTTCATTCTCCCGGCACAGCGATGCCCCGGGCCGGGAGAGGTCGGCTCGGGGCATCGTCAGTGTCGGGCCAGTTATCGTGTCGCGCGAACCTCGCAGTCCGATTCGTCCTCTGCAATGAACACACTTTCAACCGTCACGTCCCAGTGCCTGTATCGGCCCGATTACTCGAGCTCGCGCTCGATCGTGTTCATGAACGAGGTCGTCGCGCTGCCCACGTGGGGCAGGAACGGGCCGTAGTGAACCGCCCTCTCGTCGCCTACCGGGCACTAGGCTCGCGTTCATGGGTACGATCTCATTCGCCTTCTTCGGCATCGACCGCCCCACCTTGGATAGCGACGTCCGCCGGCTCACAGCCGACACCGCGTCGCAGCTCCCGCACTGAACGAGCGACGCCGACCGACGCCGCTCCCCGAGAGAAAGAAGCACACAATGTCAAACTCGCTCGATGGCAAGGTCGCACTCGTCACCGGTGGTGGCGGAGGGATCGGGCGCGAGACCGCGAAGGTCCTCGTCGACCACGGCGCACGGGTCGTCGTCGCCGACCTGTCCGAGGATGCCGGCAACGGGACGCTCGAGTACATCGACGGCGGAGACGCCGTGGCGTTCGTCCGGGCGGACGTGACCGACCTCGCGTCGATGCAGCACCTGGTCCAGGCCACGGTGGACCGCTACGGCCGACTCGACATCGCGCACAACAACGCCGGCATCGAGATCACCGGCCCCGACCTCGCCGACGTCACGGTGGAGCAGTTCGACAAGGTGATCGCCGTCAACCTCACCGGAGTGTTCATCAGCATGAAGGCCGAGATCCCGCAGATGCTTGCGCAGGGCGGCGGATCCATCATCAACACCGCCTCGGCCCTCGGGCAGGCCGCCATCGCCCACCAGTCCGCCTACGTCACGTCGAAGCACGGCGTCATCGGCCTCACCCGAGCCGCCGCGGTGGAGTACTCCGACAAAGGCATCCGCGTGAACGCAGTGCTGCCCGGGGTGATCCAGACGCCAATGATAGACGCGCTGGAGGAGACCTACCCCGGCTTCAAGGACGCGCTGCTGACGAAGCACCCGATCGGCCGACTCGGCACGCCGCACGACATCGCCGAGATGGTCGCGTGGCTCGGTTCCGACGCGGCCGCCTTCGCGACCGGCTCGCAGTTCGCCGTCGACGGCGGGTACCTCGCGATTTAGACGAGGTGGCCACGACGGACGGGAGGCACGGTGTCAGCTGGCACCGTGCCTCCCGTCCGTCACCGGTCGCGCCGCGACCCGCGTGTCAGCCGTTCTTCGCGGCCAGTCGGCCGTCTCGCTGTCGTTCCGCCACCCGGCGGTCGCGCCGCCGTCGACGCTGTAGTTCTGTCCGGTCACCCAAGAGGACTCGTCGGAGGCCAGGTAGAGCGCCATGTACGCGATGTCCTCGCCCGTGCCGGGGCGTTGAATGAGCGCGTTGCCGACCTGCCAGGCCTTGCCCTCCGCGTCTACCGCCTTGTCCGTCGCCGGGGTGCTGACGAAGCCAGGCGAGATCGAGTTCGCGCGGACGCCGTAGCGGGCGCCCTCCGCAGCGAGCGACTTCGTCATCGCGATGACGCCGCCCTTCGCGGTGGTGTGCGCGACCTGGGCGAGCGGCTCGATCCCGCGCAGCGCGGAGTACGAACGGATGTTGATGAGCGAGCCGCCGCCGTCGCAGAGCAGTGGCCACGCAGCCGTAGTCGTGTGGAAGACGAGGTCGAGCTCGACCGACATGACGTGCCGCCACAGGTCGAAGCTCATCTGGCTGAAGGGTGCGAAGCCGAAGCCCGCCGCGTTGTTGTACATCACGTCGAGACCACCGAGCTGCTCAGCGCCGTTGCGCACCCAGTCCCCGGCGTCGGTCGGGTCGCCAAGGTCGACGGTGAACCCGGTGACGTCATGGGCGCTTGACCCCTGATCTTGGACACGCTGATTCCAGCACGATGCTGGGGAAGCGAGAATCCAAGGGATGGCTAGGAAGAACTACACGGACGAGTTCCGGCAGCGGGCGGTGGACTTGTATGAGTCCACGCCGGGTTCGACGCTCAAGGGCATCGCCGGGGATCGGATCTCGGGATCTCTCGGGGTGCGCTGAAAGAGTGGGTCGACAAGTTCGGCTCCGGGGTAACGGTTGCCGCTGCGTCGCCGCCGGGGGCGACGGGGCGACCGGAGTCGCAGGCGGCGAAGGTCCTCCGGTTGGAGGCCGACCTCGCGGCCTTGCAGGCCGAGGCCCGCAAGCTCGAGACGGAGCGGACATCCTCCGTCAGGCGGCGAAGTATTTCGCCGGGGAGACGAACTGGTGAACCGCTTCCAGTTGTTGAGGATCACAAGGACGCCTACGGCGTGAAGCGGTTGTGTGAGGTCGTCGAGGTCGCCCGCTCGTCGTTCTACGCCTGGCTGGACTCCGCCGGGCGGCGAGCCGCGAAGGCGACAGACGACGCGGTGTTGGCGGCGCGGATCTGGGTGCTGCAAGACCCCGCTCAGGGTGGCGACCGCGCCTACGGGGCGCCCAGGATCACCGCCGACCTCAACGACGGTGTGCCCGTGGCGGAGCGGGTGAATCACAAGCGCGTCGCGCGGGTAATGCGTGAGCACCGTCTCGCGGGGATCCGGTTGCGACGACGGGTGAAGACCACGATCCCGGACCAGTCCGCCAGGCGCTTCCCCGACCTGATCGGACGGGACTTCTCCGTCGGCGGCCCCGGCCGCCGCTACGTGGGCGACATCACCTACCTGCCTATCGCCGACGGCACGAACCTCTACCTCGCGTCCTGCATCGATCTCGGCTCCCGGAAGCTCGCGGGCTGGCAAGTCGCCGACCACATGCGCACCGAACTCGTCGAAGACGCCCTCCGTGCCGCGCACCGCGACCGCGGGTCGCTGGTCGGCGCGATCTTCCACTCCGACCGCGGCAGCGTCTACACCTCGAAGGCCTACGCCGCGCTCTGCGAGCAGCTGGGCGTGACCCAGTCCACGGGCGCGGTCGGCACGAGTGCCGACAACTCACTCGCGGAAAGCTTCAACGCCACGCTCAAGCGCGAACTCCTCGCCGGCCGGTCAGCGTTCCCAGACCAGGCCACCGCCTACCGGGCCGTGTTCCGGTGGGCGAACCGCTACAACACTCGCCGGCGCCACTCCGCGATCGGCAACATCAGCCCGAACGCCTACGAAGCCGCGCGCTCCGCTACGCTCGCGGAAGCGGCATAACCGAACCGACACCGTGTCCACGATCAAGGGCCAAGGCCCGATTGACCCTTCTCATCGGTAGATATGCCCAGCAGGCATATGTACCGATCGCCACCACACAGACTCTGACCGATACCGTGCGGAACTACGAGCAGTTCCTTCCCGAACGGTTCCCGCTGGTGCATCCCTCGCCGCTGAACTTTCGCTGGCATGCCAGGAACCCGTGGTTTGCGACGGATGTCGTGGAGGACCTTCGTCTGCACGTTGAGAGGGCACTGCGGTAAGTTCCTGTAGCAAACGCCGCTGCAGCTTGACCGCCCTGTCCCCCTTTTGGTGGACATGGATGGTAACGTTTGGTTAGTAGCTGAGGCTACTTGCGGAGCGTCTGGGGCGCTAAGCCACAGCAACGAGGCGATGTCACGTATCTGTGACGAGCCCTCTCGGAACCTCGGTTCTGGGGAACTCATCGTTTCGAGAGGGCTGCCCCTCGGCTAGAGAGTCTTTAACGCGCAGTACGCAAGGCGGGCCCGCGTAGTATCGTTCCCACTCGAGTGGGGGTCATCCTGTGGGTGTTTCCAGGACTTCCTCGAGGAACGTGATGCCTCCGGAGCTGTTGGCTGACTCCATCAGCGCGTGGATCCATTGCAGGTTGAGTTGCGGGGGTTCGAGCTCATCGAAGGTGAATTGCAGTGGGATCGACGGGTGTAGCCAGATGGTGCTGCGCCCTTCAGGGTCCCCTTCCGGATGACGCCAGGACAGGGTGAAGGACTCGTTGCGGCGGAGCTTAGTGGCGACGATCACTTTGAGGTGTGCGAGGGCACGTTCCTCGATGTGGATCGGCGCTCCCGACCCGCCGTAGTGCAGTGTGCCCATGGTGGACGACATCCATTCTCGGAATGACAACTCGGTCACATCGGCGAGAGGCTCGCTATGCCTACGGTTGCCCTTCCAGGTTAGTGGGCGGGTACCAGACCCGCTGCCCGTCCACCGACGCGAACGACGTGAGTGTGTGGGGTTTGGTGGAGGTGGCGCTCATGATGTCCTTCACAGAAATGTGGCGAACGAGCAGCGCATCCGCGATGAGAGACCGGTGGCAGCGCCACGGGACCGCTTCCGCGCACATGATCGCCACAGTCTTCTCTTTTACTCGATCGATCAGACGGTCTATTCCACGCGCGAAGGGCTCGGTTTGCATGTAGTCGGCGTAGCTTCGGAAGCTTTTGTTGCGCCAGGCGCCGTTGATGCTCTCCACATTCATTGGGGTGTGGCGGAGACCGCCGAGTTCTTCCATCCGCGCATAGTGCAGGCCCGCGTCCGTCAGGCTTTCTTCAAGCGCCTGCGCGCCGAATTGCGGGTTATGTCGGGAGCCGGGAACCGTCCGCACATCGATGAGTTGTTGCACGCCGTTGTTTTCGAGCAGCGCTATGAACTCCTCGATCGGGTGTGTGGAGTGACCGATGGTGAACACTGTCGAGGGTTGCATCCTGCTCCTGAACGGTTGCGAGCGGTCGGTTGCGACCGAGGAACTCCTCGCACCCAAGGGGTCCCCCGGTCAGCCGATCAGCGGCTCGCTCCCTTGCGCGGCTTGAGGAAGGCGTCGGGTTCGCGCTTTTCGCGCTTGGCCGCTCGCTTTTCCTTGATCGACAGCTGAGCGACCTTTTTCGCTCCACGTGTGGTTGGTGACTTACCGGGCATCAGAACTCGCTTCCCCTATTTGGCTGGCGGATGAACCTCTGACCATAGCCGTCTTCCAAGGGAAGTCAACTTTGCAATCCGCGGCGCAGTCGCGGTGTAGGAAAAGGCCTTTCCTTTCAGATGAAGTCGTTTGCGGATGCTTGGGCAATGGTGTGTGCACGAATGTCGTGCATGGTGTGCACTGCTGCCGGATTCACTCCTGGAGGGCGCCCTGCGAGCTCTTGGATACGTTCGCAGATGAGGTGGGGGTCGACGTCTCGGTTCACCAGGAGTGCGGTGACGTCGGTGTCGATGCCGCGTGCTCGTTGGATGCGTCGATGGATGGACATGGCCCATCGGTGAACCTTCGAGGTCGTCCACGCGTCGGTGCAGTGGGGGTGATCGATGACGACGATGACGTGAGACAGCGAGGCGGGGACTGTCGACGTGTTGCGCTTGTGGCGGCGAAGGAGGGCTGCCAGTCCGGCTCTGGTGTGTGCGCTGGTGCCGTCGATCCCGATGACGCTCACGCTCCGTGGCAAGGACGCAGAACTTTTGGTTTCTGCGGTGGCGCTGAGGCATTGCAGGGGGTCGCCCGTCACCTCGACGACGTGCCGCGAACTGCGGTGCTGTGTCATTCGCATGGCATCTCCGCATCGAAGGACGATGCGCGCGAGGCGGTGGTGCGGGTTTCACGTTCGCGGAGACGATGGAGCGTTTCTTGCAGCGCGGCAATGCGCGCTGTCGCGGCTTCGCCGATGAGTACGGCGGGGCTGTGTTCGGTGGTCATGGGGCTTCCTTGGGTACGGCAAGAGAGCGCGTCCCAGAGGACGCGGCGCACGTGGCTACGAGGCGTTACGCGCGCTGCTGTGGAGCCCGTCGAACACGCAAGAACCGCGAACCATCACTGGGGGAAGAATCCGCAGCAACCCGGGAGCGGGCACTGCTTGGCAGCCCATTGCGGATGCGATCGCGAAACGTCACGGACTCACCGCGAACGGCGGCCCCCGAGTGCGTGTCGTCGGGAGCGACTACGACGGCACCGTGGCGGAGCGCTTCAACGAGTACGACAAGCGAGATCGCGCCCTCCAGTTCGCGGCGGAGCACGGCGTCTCGATCGATCACTGCTGTGCCATCGGTGATAGTCGGTCCGACCTTCCGCTGTTCGCCGCCGTGCCGACATCACTCGCTCTGAACGCCGGCGCCGCGGCCCGGGCGGCCGCGTCCGCTGCCGTTGACAGGAAGGACCTGCGCGACGTCATCCCCTGGCTCGAGGCGTGGAAAGTCGCCCTCCACTGACCTTGGGCGTTCATCGGCACAGACGACCGGTAGCCGATCCCTGAGGTGTGTACACACTTGATTCGCCTGTGGAAAGTTTGGCTGCTCAGTGCTCTTGTGACTGGGTACCGGGTCATCGGTTGTCAAGCGTCGGCTCTTCTGCTCAGGTAGCCGCAACGATCATTTTGATCGCCGCGGCAAGGTATTCCGCGGACGCGCCGACGCCGTTCTCGGCAACTTGTGCAGGAGTTCCAGCGGCGACGACTGCGCCGCCATCATCGCCGGCGCCGGGTCCGAGGTCGATGACGTAGTCGGCTGCTGCCACCACCCGCATGTCAAGTTCCACCGCGACGACGGTGTTTCCTGCGTCGACGAGGGTTTGCAGATGCGTCACGAGCCGGTCAGCGTCAGCGCAGTGCAGGCCCGAAGTTGGTTCGTCGAGAACATACAAGGTGTCTCCTCGTTGTGCGCGCTGTAGCTCGCTTGCGAGCTTCACGCGTTGTGCCTCACCTCCAGAGAGCTCGGTTGCCGGTTGTCCGAGTCGCAAGTATCCGAGGCCCACGTCTGACAGTGCAGCTAGTGAGCGGGTGATGTCGTCTTCACCGTCAAAGAACGGGTGGGCTTGCTCAACGCTCATCGCGAGCACGTCAGCGATGGTGCGCTCCCGCCAAGTGATCTCGAGGGTCGAGGCTTTGTACCGGGTCCCGTGACAGTCGGGGCATTCGGTGTACACGGATGGGAGGAAGAGTAGCTCGACCATCACGGACCCTTCGCCCTCACAGGTGGGGCAGCGGCCGCCGGAGACATTGAAGGAGAAACGGCCGGGCTTGTACCCACGCGAGCGAGCCTCGGGCGTCTCAGCGAAGCGTCGACGGACGTGGTCGAACAAGCCCGTATATGTTGCAACGTTCGATCGGGGGGTTCGGCCGATGGGTCGTTGATCGATGTTGACAACCCGCCGGACCCCCTCGAGAGAGCCGTCGAGGACACCGTCGAGCCGCTCTGGGGTATCGGCAAGGAGCAGCTCGTCGCCGGTCGGTTCGTCCTCCGCCGGAATGCTGTGACCGAGGCGGTCACCGACGAGAGCCGGGAGGGCCTGGCTGACCAAGCTCGACTTGCCGGAACCCGAGACTCCGGTGACCGCGGTGAAAACACCCATGGGAATGTCGATGGAGACGCCGTGCAGGTTGTTACGAGTCACGTCTTTCAAGTGGAGCCACCCGCGCGGGTCGCGAGGGGTGTGCGGGGGCAGTCCACTGCCACCGAAGAGGTAGCCGCGTGTCACTGAGTCCTTGACGTCGGCAAGCCCATCGGTAGGGCCGCTGTAGAGAACGCGGCCGCCATGCTCGCCCGCGCCGGGGCCGATGTCCACGAGCCAGTCCGCGTGCCGCATGACATCGACGGAGTGTTCGACGACGAACAGGCTGTTTCCGCTTCTCTTGAGCCCGTCGAGGATCTTCAAGAGCGCTGTCACGTCTTGTGGGTGAAGGCCTGCGGATGGTTCATCGAGGACATAGACGACGCCGAACAGGTCGGAGCTGAGCTGTGTGGCGAGCCTGATTCGTTGCAACTCGCCACCCGACAGGGTCGGGGTGGTTCGACTTAACGACAGATATCCGAGGCCAAGATCGGTCAGTGGGCGGAGTCGCTCGATTAGCCCGGAAGCGAGCCGGGACGCAGCGGCGCGCTTCTCCGGCGAACGGTTTGCGGTGCGGCGCACATCGGGTGCGGCGGCGTGCGCGGACCCTCCGGCGGCGATGCGCTGCTCCGTGGCTGCGCGACGGGAATTGGCATGAAGCACAGCACCATTCGGAACGGTCTCGGCCTGTTGCGCTCCCGCAACAACGTCGGAGAGCATGTCAGCAAGCTCTCGAAGCGGCAACTGCGAGAACTCCGCGATGTCCAGGCCCTCGAACGTGACGGAGAGCGCTTCAGGCTTCAGCCGCTTCCCGTGACAAACCGGGCATAGGGCAGCGTCGAGGTACTGCGCGACGCGACGCTTCATCGACGCGCTCTTCGAGTTCGCGAATGTGTCCAACACATACCGGCGGGCTCCGACGAAGGTGCCCGAATAGCTCGGCTCGACCCCGGCCTTGGTCGCGGCGCGAGCCTCAGCAAGCGTCAACCGGGAGTGGACCGGAACGAACGGGGTCTCATCCGTGTAAAGGATCCAGTCCCGGTCTTTTCGTGGCAGATCTTTCCATGGCACGTCAACGTCATAGCCGAGGGCCACCAACACGTCGCGGAGCTGGTGTCCGTGCCATGCCGTCGGCCAGGACGCGATCGCGCGCTCCCGGATCGTGAGCGACGGATCCGGCACCATCCGCTCCTCGGGCACCGCGTAGACACGACCAATGCCGTGACACTCCGGGCAGGCCCCCTGCACCGTGTTCGCAGAAAAATCCTCCGCGTAGAGCATCGGCTGCCCATCCGGA
The DNA here is from genome assembly GCF_043083605.1 of Leifsonia sp. NPDC014704. NCBI lineage: Bacteria > Bacillati > Actinomycetota > Actinomycetes > Micrococcales > Microbacteriaceae > Leifsonia > Leifsonia sp. NPDC014704. The sequence continues at coordinate 2,363,339 of NZ_JBIBYW010000001.1, forward strand.
TATTCCCCGGCGCGGGAGTACAGCATCCGCACGAGACTGGACACCGTGGTGATGCTTCCCACCGTAGACCGGGCACTGCGTGCTCCACGCTGCTGCTGCAACGCGACGGCCGGCGGCATCCCGGTGATGGAGTCAACATCGGGAACGCCCGCCTGGTCGATTAGACGGCGAGCGTACGGCGCCACCGACTCCAAATACCGTCGCTGCGACTCCGCGTACAGCGTCCCAAACGCCAACGATGACTTCCCGGAACCCGACACACCCGTGAACACCACTAACGAGTCCCTTGGAACGGAGAGGTCCACATTCCGCAGGTTGTGCTCCCGAGCACCCGAGACCCGAACCTGCGCGTCGGCGGCGGGCGAAGAATCAGACAAAGTCATGACCGGATCGTACTCACCTGTGAGCAGCTTCGCTTTGTGTCGTCGTTTTCGCTGCGATCGGTGTCGGGTTAGACCACGGGTGACCGCTCGTGAAAATCATCTCGACGTTGCAATAAGCTGCGCCCGATTGCGCGCGCCGACCTTCCGGAGAAGGTTCGACACATGGAACTTCACCGTGTTGACGGAGATGAGAAGCTCTTCCGCGATTTCGGCATTGCGCGCTCCCGATGCGAGAAGCCGTAACACATCTCGTTCGCGCATGGAGAGTTGTGAGAATTCCGGAAGTGGCCCGGGTTCCGCCGGCGGATCGAGGGGAAGCCGGATGTCGACTGAGGACCCCCAGCCGGGTGTTGAGGAGACCGCAATCGCGCCGTCGAGGGCTGTGACGCGTTCGACGATTGGGCGGATCGAGTCGTCGTGTGCGGAAAGTTCGCCGGCCCCGTCATCTCGGATGCTGATCAGGAGATTTAGGCCGTCGCAGTCCCACTGGATGCGCACCCGCCGAGCCTCGCTGCGATCCGCGAGTGCGAGCACCGAGCTGCGGACGATGGCGCGCGCCGCGTGCGCGACCTCTCCTGGGAGTGCCCGACCGGTCGCGGGCGGCTCAACGAATTGCACGTCGAGATCGCCGAACCGGACGAGGGGGAGCAGGTCGCTCTGCAGTCGGGCGAACGCACCGACGACGGGTTCGAGGATGCTGCTGCGTTCCTGATCGGTAACAGCGCGCAGCCCGATCAAGGCGCTCGTTGCCGCCTCGATCGCCATGTTGCGTGCTGCGCGGTCATCGAGGCGGGGCGATCGCAGAAGCGCGAGCATAGATTCGAGCGTGATCGCGTGCCGGTCAGCATGCTCGGCGACGATTCGGGCGTGGTCGGCGACATGCTGACGTGACGCGGGCGACGACAGTTCGGTGAAGTCCATGGTAACAACCTACCCGCTCAGGTAGGCCTATACCTACGGGTAGGTGGGCCTGCTCCTTTGCGGGGGAGCCAACGCGACCGACGGCCGTGATGATAGGGCGATGGATGTCCTCGAAATCGATGTGGGTAACTCGCTCAGCCGCATCGCCCGCGAACTCGAACTCGCCACCGACAGACTGATCGCTCGCGACCGGGCGGGATTGGCGGAGCTCGCGGATATCGTCGGCGCTGCTCCGCGAGTCTTCGTGCTGGGTGCAGGCCGATCGGGGCTCGCGCTGCGAATGACCGCGATGCGACTCATGCATCTTGGTCTGGCCGTCCACGTCGTCGGGGAGGTCACCGCTCCTGCGATCGAACCAGGTGACTTGCTCCTCGCTGCCAGCGGTTCCGGAACGACGGGCGGCATCGTGCGCGCGGCACAGACTGCCGTCGATGCTGGCGCCCGGGTGGCGGCTGTTACAACAGTCCCCGACTCTCCGCTCGCAACGCTGGCAGCCGTCACGGTAGTCGTGCCGGCTGCCGGCAAGCTTGATCGCTCTGGAGCGGCATCTGAGCAGTATGCGGGCAGTCTCTTCGAGCAATTGGTCGTTGTCCTCGGCGACGCGCTTTTCCACACACTCTGGCGCCGCTCCGGCTTGACCGCTGATGAGCTCTGGCCTCGCCACGCAAATCTCGAATGACTCAAACCACTGCACGAAAGGAATCCAAATGAAACTGCAGTTTGCCATGGACACCCTCTCCACCGAGGCCGCCCTCGAACTCGCTGCTGCCGCCGCGCCGCACGTCGACATCCTCGAGCTCGGTACCCCGCTTATCAAGAGTGCTGGCCTTTCGGCGATCACCGCGATCAAGAAGGCCCACCCCGACAAGGTCGTCTTCGCCGACCTCAAGACGATGGATGCCGGCGAGCTCGAGGCTGATATTGCCTTCACTGCGGGTGCCGATCTCGTGACGGTCCTCGGTAGCGCCGGTGACAGCACGATTGCCGGTGCCGTGAAGGCGGCGAAGAAGCACGGTAAGGGCGTTGTCGTCGATCTCATCGGCGTCAGCGACAAGGCGAAGCGTGCGAAAGAGGTCGTTGCACTTGGAGCAGAGTTCGTCGAGATGCACGCGGGCCTCGACGAGCAGGCCGAAGAGGGTTTCACCTTTGCCACCCTGCTCGAGGACGGCAAAGCTTCGGGCGTGCCGTTCTCAGTCGCAGGCGGCATCAATAGCTCGACGATCGCTTCGGTGCAGGAATCTGGTGCGGAGGTAGCTGTGGCGGGAGGCGCGATCTACGGCGCTCCCGATGTCGGTGCTGCCGCCGCGGAACTCCGTGCAGCCATCGTCTGACGACCTAGGTCGCGCCACCCTCGACCGCGTCACGGAAGGCGTCGTCGCGGTCGGCGAGCCAGGTCTTGAACGCCGCCTTCGACCGGCCCTCGACCATGTCCAGCAGCCTTGCCGGGCCGGCGCCATCGCGGACCGGGGTGAGGTCGATGATCACGGTGACGTACTTGTCGCCACGCCTGGTGTGGCGCCAGACGTGCTCATCGACGCCAATGACCTTCACGCCCTCAAACCGCGTGGGGTCGTTGATCAGCAGCCGCTTGCCTTCAGCCAGGACCGCGTTGTTGGCGGTGTCCCACGCGACCCCGAGTCCCTCGGCGACACGGGCGACGGTGAGGTGTGCGACCACGATCCCTTCCAGCGCGCACCGCAGCCCGGTGCGCGAGAGCTTCGCGCGTGGCTCCGCCGCGGCGCTGGTGTCTTGGCGCCACACGTGTCCGCAGTCGGGACAGCGGTAGCGGCGCACTACAACTTCCAGCACGGTCGGTCGCCAGCCCAGCGGCTCGTGGGCCAACCGCCGGATCACGGTGTCACGAGCAGCGCCTTCGCTGCCGCACCGTCGGCACCACTGATCTGGTTCCTCCACGCGGCACGCGAGGACCGCACGATCCGGTTCAAGTCGTTGTCCGGTCACGCTCAGACCGAGGCCGTCGAGTCGAGCGAAGGCGGTCAGGTCAGGGCGGCCGAAGCCGGCCGGCGGGGTAGCGTCGGTCACGTCGAGGTCTTTCGGATGGATGGCGTAGGAACCTCCGTCGTCGGGAGATCTCGACGTCTATCTGCGGACCGACGCGCCCGGCCGACCTACACCCTCATCTGAGAAGACCCCTGAAACGTCTTCGACGACGACGGGACCGGCGAGGAGGAGGGCGCGGTGAGCTAAAGGAATGGAGCTTGCTCGGCTTCGACGCCGCCGCAAGCTCCGGTGAAACGGTCGGTACTGGTCGGTCGTCGTCGGTCACCACCGGATGGCGGCGTCCCCCACGCTCGGCGTTTGCGCAGGTCACGGCTCGTTCGCCCAGTGGGCGCATCAAGCGATAGACGCAAAGCCGACGTGATTAGGTCGTCGGTTCGATTCCGACAGGCGGCTCCGGCGAACAGCCCCTGACCTGCGGAAACGCAGGTCAGGGGCGGTTCGGTTCTGGTGGTCGCGCGATGCGCTGGCCTCAGGGCTCTGCCCGACACCGACGTCGCTCTCCTCTGCGACGGACCCCTCGCCGGCTGAGCGCTCGCGGCCGGCATCCTGTCCGTGTGCCGATAGGCCTCGCACCGCTCGGCAACGCAGCATGGCGTTGCGTCGCGACCTGGCGACGGCTCGGCGGGGCGCGATCGTCTCGTGCGTTGGCGGACTACGGGAGCTTGGACGCGAGGACGTCGGCCGCCAGGATCTCGGGTGCTGCGCTGAGGAGGTGCTGGTTGGCCATCAGGGCTGCGACGATGGCGCCGTTGGCGTGGGCGTCGCGAGCGGCCTCGTCGGGGAATGCATCGAAGATCC